>JANQRL010000011.1 GCA_028284605.1 Paracoccaceae bacterium
ATCGCGACCCGCTTCGACCGACGGGCGGTCTACTTCCTGAGCTTCCTACACATCGCTTCAGCAATGCTATGGATGAGATGAATGTCGATTCAGCCTAGACCGCCGCCGCCCGGCTCTCGTCGAGGTAGATCTCGCGCATCCGGCGGGCGACGGGGCCTGGGGTGCCGTCGCCGAGGGGGGCGCCGTCGATCTCGACCACGGGCATGACGAAGCTCGAGGCGGAGGTGATGAAGGCTTCGTCCGCGCCTTGCGCCTCCTCGACGGTGAAGGCGCGCTCCTCGACCTTCATCTGCGCCTCCCGCGCCATCCGCAGCACCGCCGCGCGGGTGATGCCGTGCAGGATTTCCTCGCCCAGATGTCTTGTGACGATGGTGTTGCCCTTCACGATATAGGCGTTGTTCGAGGTGCCTTCGGTGACCTGGCCGTCCTCGACCATCCAGGCGTCGTCGGCGCCCGCCGCCTTGGCCATCATCTTGCCCATGGAGGGGTAGAGGAGCTGCACCGTCTTGATGTCGCGGCGGCCCCAGCGGCGGTCGGGGATCGAGATCACCTTGATGCCCTTCGCGGCCGCCGGGCTGTCGGCGAGGCCGGGTTTCGACTGGGTGAAGAGCACGATCGTCGGCGCGGCCCCCTCGGGATAGGCGAAGTCGCGGTCCGCCGCGCCGCGGGTGATCTGGAGATAGACCAGGCCATCCTCGATGCCGTTCTTCTCGACGAGGGTCCGGTGGACGGTCAGCAGGTCGTCGTCGGTCACCGGGCTCTGCATGTCGAGTTCGCCCAGCGACCGGTGCAGCCGCGCCGCGTGGCCCGCGAAATCGATCAGCTTGCCGCCGAGCACGCTGGTGACCTCATAGACCCCGTCGGCGAAGAGAAAGCCCCGGTCGAAGACGCTGACCTTGGCCTCTTCCTCGGGCACATACTCCCCGTTCACATAGACGATGCGGCTCATCGGCGCCTCCCTCGATACGCTGCCTTCCCTTTCCCAAGGACGGCGCGGGGTCAAGGGGCGCGGCGCGGATCGCGGCTCAGCCCCAAAGCTCCGGTGCCGCCGGGTGGACCTTGTCGTCGGCGTAGCTGAGCGGTGGGGTGCGGTCCCGGGACAGCAGCAGCGGGCCGTCGAGGTCCACGACCTTGGCTCCTTGCGCCAGCAGGACCGCCGGCGCCATGGCCAGCGAGGTGCCGACCATGCAGCCGACCATCAGGTCGAGCCCGGCCTCCAGCACCGCCGCGCGCATTGCCCCCGCCTCGGTCAGCCCGCCGGCCTTGTCGAGCTTGAGGTTAACCATGTCGTATTTCGCGGCGAGCCCGGGCAGCGAGGCGCGGTCATGGACCGCCTCGTCGGCACAGACCGGCAGCGGGCGCTCGATCTCGGCCAGCATGTCGTCGGCGCCGGCCGGCAGGGGCTGCTCCACCATCTCGACGCCAAGGCGCAGGAGATGCGGCGCGAGATCGGCATAGATCTCCGCCGTCCAGCCCTCGTTGGCATCGACGATCAGCCGCGATGCCGGGGCGCCGCGCCGCACCGCCTCCAGCCGGGGCATGTCCTCCGGCGTGCCGAGCTTGATCTTCAGGAGCGGGCGGTGGGCGGCCTCGCGGGCGGCCTCCTCCATGGCGTCGGGGGTGTCGAGGGAGAGCGTGTAGGCGGTGGTCTGGGGGCGCGGCCGGGGCAGGCCGGCGAGCTGCCAGACCGGGGCGCCGGTGAACTTCGCCTGCCAGTCCCAGAGCGCGCAATCGACGGCATTGCGCGCCGCTCCCGGCGGCAGGGCGTCCTGCAGGTTGTGGCGGGTGATGTCGGGGGGCAGGGCCTCGATCTGGGCGGTCACGCTGTCGAGGGTTTCGCCGTAGCGGGCATAGGGCACGCATTCGCCGCAGCCCATGACGCCTTCGCGATGCACCCGCACGGTGAGCACCGCGGCCTCGGTCTTGCTGCCGCGCGAGATGGTGAAGGCCCGGGCGAGCGGGAAGCGGTCGGCCTGCACGCTGATCGACATAATGCTCTCCCCCGGGACCCGACCCCAGCCTAGAGCGCCAGGAGCGCGTCCACCAGCCGCCCGGCGCCCTGGCGCACCGGATCGATTGTGGGCAGGCCCATCCGGTCCTCGATTTCCGCGAGGCACATCGCCGCCGCATCGTCGTCGAGCGCCTTGGTGTTGACCGAGATGCCGACGACCGCGCAGGCCGGATTGGCCACCCGGGCCAGCGGCAAGGCGGTGTCGCGGAGCGTCTCGAGCGAGGGCAGTTGGTAGTCCGGCAGGCCGCGCATATGGGTCCTTGTCGGTTCGTGGGCGAGGATCAGCGCGTCGGGCTGCCCGCCATGGATCAGCGCCATGGTCACCCCGGAATAGGAGATGTGGAAGAGGCTGCCCTGGCCCTCGATATGGTCCCAATGGTCGGGATCGTTGTCGGGGGTGAGCCATTCCACCGCGCCGGCCATGAAATCCGCCACCACGGCGTCGAGCGGCACGCCCTCGCCGGTGATCAGAATGCCGGTCTGGCCGGTGGCGCGGAAGGCGGATTTGAGCCCGCGCTTCTGCATCGCGTCGTCCATGGCGAGCGCGGTGTACATCTTGCCGAGCGAGCAATCGGTGCCGACGGCCAGGCAGCGCTTGCCGGTGCGCCGGACCCCGTTCGCGATGGGATAGTGGACCGGCGGGACGCGGACATCGTGAAGGATGCGGCCCTCGGCCTTGGCGGCGGCCGCCAGGTCGGGCTCGTCGCGCAGGAGGTTGTGGAGCCCGCTGGCCAGGTCATAGCCCAGCGCCAGGGCCTCGAGCAGCACCGCCTTCCAGCTTTTCGAGATCACGCCGCCTCTGTTGGCCACGCCGATGACCAGGGTCTTCGCGCCGGCCTCGCGCGCCTCGGCGAGACTCATGTCCGGCAGGCCGAGATCGGCGCCGCAGCCGGGCAGACGGAGCTGGCCGAGCGCCGCTTCGGGGCGCCAGTCGGCGATGCCCTGGGCGACCTTTGCCGCCAGTTGGTCCGGCGCGTCGCCGAGAAAGAGCAGATACGGCATGTGAATCATGATGCGGCCCCCCGTGTCCGGTGAATGATCGGTCAGGACGCGGCGAAAGTCTTTGCCGATCTTGCGCGGCCGGGTCGGCGGCGCGGGAAATCCGCCCGGTCTGCCGCCCTTTGATGCAGGATTTGCCCATCACGGCGCGTCAGAGGGCATCGGAAAGCCCTTGCGGCCCCCGGCGCAACGCAATAGCCCCGGAGGCGATCCGAGACGAAACAATATTGCGGAGGTCCCGATGTCCTTTACCGTCCCGCCCGCGCCGCCGGCGCGCCCGAACCGCTGCCAGCTCTTCGGTCCCGGCTCGCGGCCCGAACTCTTTGAGAAGATGGCGTCGAGCGCCGCGGATGTGATCAATCTGGACCTCGAGGACAGCGTGGCGCCCGACGACAAGGACGCGGCGCGGAGGAATGTGGTCGCCGCGATCAACGACATCGACTGGGGCAGCAAGACGCTGAGCGTGCGGATCAACGGGCTCGACACCGCATACTGGTATCGCGATGTGGTGGACCTGCTGGAACAGACCAGCGGTCGGCTCGACCTGATCATGATCCCGAAGGCCGGGGTGGCCGGCGACATCTATGCGGTCGATGCGCTTGTCAGCGCGGCCGAGGCCGCGTCGGGCAAGGAAAAGCGGCTCGGCTTCGAGGCGATCATCGAGACCGCGGCGGGACTGGCCCATGTCGAGGAGATCGCGGCGGCGAGCCCACGGATGCAGTCGCTCCATCTCGGGCCCGCGGATTACGCCGCCTATATGGGGATGCAGACGACCCATATCGGCGGCACCCAGTCGAATTACTACATGCTCTCGCCGAACGAGGGGGAGGGCGAGCGGCAGACGCATTATGCGGACCCGTGGCACTACCCGCACGTTGCCATCGTCGCGGCCTGCCGGACCCATGGGCTTCTGCCGGTCGACGGGCCGTTCGGGGACTTTTCCGACCCGGACGGGTTCAAGGCCCAGGCGCTGCGCGCGGCGACCTTGGGCTGTGTCGGCAAATGGGCGATCCATCCGAGCCAGATCGCGCTTTCGAATGAGGTCTTCACGCCCTCCGAAGCGGCGGTGTCCGAGGCCCGCGCGATCATCGCGGCGATGGAACAGGCCAAGAAGGACGGCAAGGGCGCGGTGACCTACAAGGGCAAGCTGATCGACATCGCCTCGATCAAGCAGGCCGAGGTGATCGTGCGGCAGGCAGAGATGATCGCGGGGTAGAGGTTGCGCATCGGCTGCCTCGGGGACGGAGCGCCGGGGGTGGGGTAAAACTCTTCGAAGAGTTTTGCCAGACCCTTCGAAGGGTCTGGTCGCGCAGCGTCGACGCGCGCCGCCGATCACCGCCGCTACTTGTGTCCGGCGCCTGCCTCGCTCCGCCGCGACAAAACTCTTCGAAGAGTTTTGGGCAGACCCTTCGAAGGGTCTGCGCCCCGTCGATCGCCGTGATCCGGACACCGCGGGCGCCCGATCCCGGGGCCCTACCGGTCCGGGCGAACCGCGTCCCGTCCCGCCACCCGGACCGCCCGGATCGCCCGGTCATCGCCCATCATGATCGTGGGAAACACCGCCTCCCAGATGTCCTCGGCCCGCTCGGCGCGCTGGGCAATGGCCCGCGTCGAGGCGAGGTCGAGCACCGCCAGATCGGCCTCTGCCCCCGGCCCGAGATGACCGACAGTTCCGCCGAGATGCAGCGCCCGGGCCGAGCCTTCGGTGGCGAGCCAGAGGAGTTGCGCGGGGTGCAGGACGACGCCCCTCAGATGCGCCACCTCATAGGCCGCCGCCATGGTCCGCAGCATCGAGAACGACGACCCGCCGCCGGTATCGGTGGCCAGGCCGACACCGACACCGGCGGTCTTCAGACCGGCCATGTCGAAGAGGCCGGAGCCGATGAAGGTGTTGGAGGTCGGACAATGCACCAAGGCCGCGCCGATCTCCGCCAGCCGCGCCCGCTCGCGCGCGGTCAGGTGGATCGCATGGCCGTAGAGCCCGCGCGGCCCGAGCAGGCCCGCCGCCTCGTAGGTGTCGAGATAGTCCCGGGCCTCGGGGAACAGCTCGTGGACCCAGGCGACCTCATCATGCTGCTCGCTCAGATGGGTCTGCATGAGGCAGGTCGGATGGTCGGCCCAGAGCGCGCCGAGCGCTTCCAGTTGCGCGCGCGTCGAGGTCGGCGAGAACCGTGGCGTGATCGCATAGACGGCGCGGCCCTGCCCGTGCCAGCGCGCGATCAGCGCCGCGCTCTGGTCATGGGCGGTCCGGGCGGTGTCGCGCAGCCCCTCGGGCGCGTTGCGGTCCATGCAGGTCTTTCCGCCCACCACCCGCATGCCCCGCGCCTCGGCGGCGGCGAACCAGGCGTCGACGCTCTCGGGATGGATCGTGCAGAAACTCGCGAGCGTCGTGGTGCCGTGGGCCAGGGCCAGATCGAGGGTCCGCTCGGCGGCCGCTTCGGCATAGGCCGGGTCGCCGAAGCGCATCTCCTCGGGGAAGGTATAGGTGTTGAGCCAGTCGATCAGGCGCTTGCCCCAGCTCGCGATGATTCCGGTCTGGGGATAGTGCATATGGGCGTCGACGAAGCCGGCCATCATGAGCCCGTCGCCGTAATCGGTGACCTCCGCCTCCGGGTAGGCGGCGCGCAGCGCGTCGGCTGCACCAACATCGGCGATCCGCCCGTCCTCGATCAGCACAGCGCCGCGACGTTCGTGATGGGTCACCTCCTGCCACGGCGCCGCGAAGGGATCGCCGGAGAAGCGCAGAATCTGGCCGAGGAGAAGTTGCCGGGTCATTCCCAATGGGTAGGCCGGAGCGGCCATGGAGGGCAAGCGCGCCTAGTTCCGGGCCGGCCGCCAGCCCGCCGCCCGGGCCTCTGCCTCGGTGCAGAACCAGCGCTCGCCGCGGCTTTCGTCGATCCGGGTGCGGTCGTAATGCGCGTTATGGGGCATGTGGTAGATGCGGCCCGAGCCGGAGATGTTGCCCTTGATGATGCAACCCGCGTTCGGTGCGGCGGGGTCGGCGGCAACCCGGCCGAGCCGGAAAGCCGCCGGCGCCTCCATCCGCGTCGACCAGAGCCCGGCGCCGCGCACCGCGGCCCGTTTCTCGGCCAGATCGTACTCCATCGTGTAGCGGCGATAGGCGAAGGCGAGGCCGTCAAGCACGAGGTCCTCCGCGATGTCGGTGCCGCCGACCCCGCAGCGCGCCACGATCCTTCCGTAGCGGTCCACGTCGCGTTCGGCGCAGCGCGCCTGGGCGCCGGCATAGCGGTTGGCCACCTCGCCCGCGACCCAGGCGCCGCAATCCCAGCGCGTGCCGCTCTCCGCCTCGCAGGGCTGGCCGAGTTCCGGCGCGTCGATCCCGTGCAGCCGGACCCGCGTGCCGCCGACCTCCAGCGTGTCGCCATCGATCACCACGATGCGGCCAGAGACCTCCGCCGCGACGGGGGCGGCGAGCCAGAGGGTCGCGATGATGGAACAGATCCGGAACACATTCTTAACAAAGGGTTAAGGACGCCTTGGATCAAGGGATTTCGGTCCGTTGCTTCCAAATGGCCAACCATGAGCAAGATGCCCATACCAAGTTGGTTCTCGTTCCCTGCCCGAATAGCGCCGAAGGCGCAGGGCATCGGCAGACCGGTCCGGCGGGCTGGCGATTGGGTTGGCCAGAGCGCGGAGCTCGGAGCGGGGGAGGTGCCTGGCGGGCATAAAGCACTGAGCTCAACCGACAGATCGCCAGCCCCCGGTCTGTCGTTGCCCGGCTTGCGTTGCGCGGTGGGAGGCCGTGTCGTCCGGACCTCTGGATGCCTCACTACCCCTTCGTCTCCGGCCCCGCCGGGGTGATCGCGCGGCGCGCCTTGGCCTCACGCCAGGTGATGAAGGTCACCGAGCCGAGGATCACCGCGCCCCCCAGGATCACGAAGCCGTCCACCGGCTCGGCGAAGACCAGGGCCCCCAAAGCCACCGCCCACACGAGTTGCAGGAAGGTCACCGGTTGGGTCACGGTCAAAGGCGCCGCCGCAAAGGCCAGGGTCATCGTGTAATGCCCGGCGGTGGCGAAACAGGCCACGCCGAAGAGCCAGGCCAGCTCCGTCCAGCCCACCGGTACCCAGACCGCATAGGCGAAGGGGGCCAGACCGAGCGTCACCGTGATCGACAGCATCCCCACGATCACCGCCGCGCCGACCTCGCCCGAGAGCTGCTTGGCGATCAGATAACCGGCGGCAAAAAACGCCGCCGTCCCGAGCATCGCGATGTGGCCGATCTCCACCTCGCGGATGCCCGGCCGCAGGATGATCAGCGCGCCCACCAGCGCCGCGAGTACGGCGGCGAGCCGGCGTGGCGGCAGGCGCTCGCCGAGGATCAGCGCGGCGCCGATGGTGACATAGACCGGGGCGAGGTAGTTCATTGCCGTCACTTCGGCGATCGAGATCTGCGTCATCGAGAAGAACCACAGGATGACGGCGAGGGTATGGGCCGCGCCGCGCCAGGCGAAGAGCTTCACCTGGCGCCCGGTCAGCCGGGCCGCGAAGATCGGCTTCAGCATCGGGATCAGGAAGACGAGGCCCAGCACATAGCGCAGGAAGGCCGCCTGGGGGGCGGGCACCGCGCCGCCGAGATGCTTCACGATGGCGGTGACCGCCACGAAACTGAGCCCCGTAAGGACCATCCAGAAGATACCGAGAAGGGGGCGGGAAGCCATGCTGCCGATGTCGCCCATCGCGGCGGGAACGGCAAGGCGGGTCAGGCCGGCGACGGCATGAGGATCAGCCCCGCCGCGATGGTCCACATCACGCCGGCGATGATCAGATCCAGGACCTGCCAGGCCCGGGGCCGCGCGAAGACCGGCCGGAGCAGGGCGGCGCCGTAGCCGAGCGCGAAGAAGAAGAGGAAGGAGGCCAGCGAGGCGCCGGCCCAGAAGGCGAGCCCGGCGCCGGGAAACCGGGTTGCGACAGAGCCGCCGAGCACAACCGTGTCGAGATAGACATGGGGGTTCAGCCAGGTCAGCGCGAGCGTGGTCAGTAGCGCCCGGCGCAAGCTGCCGCCGCCGTTTGCGGAGGGTGTGAGCGTACCGCCCCCCGCAAGAGCGGCCCGCAGGCTGAGCCCGCCATAGAGGATCAGCATCGCCGCCCCGAACCAGCGCACGATATCGGCGAAACCGGGGATTGCCTCGGCCAGCGCCGAGAACCCCGCGACGCCGACCCCGAAGAGCACCGCGTCGGAGACACCGCACAGGAGGCAGATCGCGAAGACATGGGCCCCCGCGATGCCTTGCCGTAGGACGAAGGCATTCTGCGCCCCGATGGCGAGGATCAGGCTGAGGCTCAAGGCGAACCCGGCGGAGAAGGCGGTACTCATCTCGGCTCCGTGGCGACGACCGGAGCCGGGTAGCGCAGGCTCGAGATATCTGTCAAAATGATATCTCGGATGGAGTATAGATATGATTGATGATCGACTCAGCCAGCCTTCCCGCCTTTCAGACCCTCCCGCAAGCCGGCTCCTTCGGGGGTGCGGCGGCTGACTTTCTCCCTCGAACCAAGTGATTCCCGCCAACATCAAGGGGCTGGGCGAGCGGCCCGGCACAACGCGCAACCGTCGCTCCTAGGTGGCGGCCCCGACCGGCGTGGGACGGTGGCCTTTGAACAAGGGGACCTCGGAATGAACGCCCCCGCCGGCCTCCCTGCCTTCCAGGCCATCCTGCAAACCGGCTCCGTCGATGGGCGCGCGACGCAGCCTCACCTCTCGCAGCCCGCGGTTTCGGCCTGCTTTAGGGGGCCGGAGGGACGGCTCGGCGCCGCCCCGAACCGCCGCGCCCGGCCGGTGGCCCCGACCTTGATCGGCCGTCGGCTTCTGAACAGGGGGACCCGATGATGATCGACCCTACCAGCCTCGCCGCCTTCCAGGCGGTCCTGCTAGCCGGCTCCTTTGAGGGCGCGGCCACGCAGCCTCACCTCGTGCGACCTGTCGTTTCCGCCCGCTTTGAGGGGTTGGGGCGGCGGCCCAGTACCTCCCTGAACCGCCGCGCCCGGCCGGTGGCCCCGACCTGTGTGGGCCGACGACGTCTGAACAAGGGGACTCGCTGATGATCGACCGCGCCAGCCTCGCCGCCTTCCAGGCGGTCCTGCAAACCGGCTCTTT
Organism: Paracoccaceae bacterium; assembly: GCA_028284605.1. GTDB lineage: Bacteria > Pseudomonadota > Alphaproteobacteria > Rhodobacterales > Rhodobacteraceae > JANQRL01. Next base: position 9,128 of record JANQRL010000011.1, read on the forward strand.
CGAGGGGGCCGCGGCTGAGCTTCACCTCTCGCAACCGGCGGTCTCGGCCCGCATCAAGGGGCTAGAGGAGCGGCTCGGCACCGCCCTCATCCGGCGCACCCGCCCCGCCACGCCCACCGAGGCCGGGCGGCGCCTTCTGGCCCATGCCGAGACGCTGCATCTCCTCGAACGCGATCTCGCCCGGGACCTGGCCGGTGCCCGGCCCGATCCGGCCAGTCCCCTCCGCATCGCGGTGACCGCCGACAGCCTCGCCACCTGGGTGCTGCCGGCGCTCGCCTCGGTCGAGGGGCTGCTCTACGACCTGATCATCGACGATCAGGATCATTCGGCGGAGCTCCTGCGCGCCGGCGAGGTGGCCGGGGCGATCACCGCCTCCACCACCACCGTCCCGGGCTGCGATGCCACGGCGCTGGGCGATCTGACCTATGTCGCCTTCGCATCGCCGGGCTTCGCCGCCACCCATTTCGCCGAGGGCGTCACCCGCGCCACCCTCGCCGCCGCCCCCGCCATCACCTATTCGCGCAAGGACCGGCTCCAGCGCGCCTGGGCGGAGCGGGCGGCGGGCGGCAAGGTGGGGCTCAGGACCCACTATCTCGGCTCCACCCACGGCATCACCGAGGCGGCCCGCGCCGGGCTCGGCTGGGCGGTGAACCCGGCACCGCTCATCGCGCCGCATTTTGCGGCGGGCCACCTCGTGCCTCTGCGCCCGGACATCACGCTCGCCACCCCGCTGGTCTGGCAGGTCCCGCGCCAGAACGCCGCCGCCCTACGCGATCTCACCCGCGCCCTGGTCGCGGCCTCCCGCAAAGCGGCGGTTTCGTGATCCGATGGGTCGCTTTCGGCGTATGAGGAGGAAAGGCGAGGGAGCGGCATGGCGAAATACAACCGGACATTCGAGCTCGGGCTCGGCGATGTGGAGCTGATCGAGACGGCGCTGAGGGCGCGGAAGACGGCCTTGTCGGAAGAGCGGCTGGCGCTCCTGAACTCCGAAGCGCCCGAGGAAACCGCCCGCATCGATGCCGAGCTGCAGCAGATCCACGACCTCCTCGGCCACCTGCACAACCAGAAGGTCTTCTACCGCCCCGACACCGTGGGCGAGGTGCCCTATGTGAGCGGTTGAAGCGTCAACCCCTTCATTTGGCTGAAAATACTCAATTCGGACTTCGCTCTGTCAAGATCGGGCCGGCGGCGGGCTGGGCAATTCCGGAGCCGGGGGCGGGCATCCCTCCGGCGGACCCGCGCGGAAGGCGCGTCGACGCGCCTTGATCAAGCGCCGTCGACGGCGCTTCGAGACCCGCTTTCGAAAGCGGGTAACCGCGGCCCGTCGACGGGCCGCCGCCCGGCAGCCCCGGCGGAGCATCATCTGGTTGAGCACGCTGCCGGCAACTGGGCGTGGTAGCGGAAGCGTATCCCTCCGGACAGTCTCAGGCCGCCGAGTAAGCCTCCATCACCTCCTCCGTCGCCTCGAAGTTCGTCGTGACATTCTGGATGTCGTCGTCGTCCTCGAGGGCCTCGACCAGCTTCATCAGCTTCGTCAGACCTTCCAGGTCCAGCTCGGTCGTCGTCGTGGGTTGCCAGATCAGCTTCGCGCTCTCGCTCTCGCCCAGCGCGGCCTCCAGCGCGGTTGACACCTCGTTGAGGTCGGTATCGGCGCAGAGGATCACGTGGCCGTCCTCGGCGCTCTCGCAATCCTCCGCCCCGGCCTCGATGGCGGCCATCATCACCGTGTCGGCATCCCCGGCCTCCGCGGCGTAGAGGATCTGCCCCTTGCGCTCGAACATGAAGCCGACGGAGCCGGTCTCACCCAGATTGCCGCCGTTCTTGCCGAAGGTGGAGCGGACGGTCGAGGCGGTGCGGTTGCGATTATCGGTCATCGCCTCGACGATCACCGCGACCCCGCCCGGCCCGTAGCCCTCATACCGGATTTCCTCGTAGTTCTCGCCCTCGCCGCCCTGGCTCTTCTTGATCGCCCGCTCGATCACGTCCTTCGGGACCGATTGCGACTTCGCCTCCTTCACGGCGAGCCGTAGCCGCGGGTTCTTCTCGGGATCGGGGTCGCCCATCTTCGCCGCCACGGTGATCTCCTTGGCGAGCTTGGAGAAGAGCTTGGAGCGCGCCGCGTCCTGGCGCCCCTTGCGGTGCTGGATGTTCGCCCATTTGGAGTGGCCGGCCATGGCTGCCTCGTGCGGTCGGAATTGTCTGACGGTCCCTATAGGACAGGGGCCGGGGGCCGCACAACACCTGCGCTTTCCAAGCCCCGCCGGGCCTGATTAGGTGGTCCTGTATACCAGCGGGGTGCCGTGATGACCGATTTCCTGATGCTTGCCTTCACCTTCCTGGTGGCGGGGGTGATCGCGGTGCCGATCGCGACGCGGCTCGGGCTCGGCTCGGTGCTGGGCTATCTGATCGCCGGGATCGCGATCAGCCCGGCGCTGACGGTGCTCGGCGTCGATGTCATCGCGATCCAGCATTTCGCCGAGTTCGGCGTGGTGATGATGCTGTTCCTCGTCGGGCTGGAGCTGGAGCCGAGGGCGCTCTGGGCGATGCGCGGGCGGCTCTTGGGCCTCGGCGGCGGGCAGGTGGGGATTTCGGCGGCGCTGATCGCGGCGGTGGCCCTGGCTCTGGGCCAGCCCTGGACCGTGGCGCTGGCCTGCGGCCTCGTCCTGTCGCTCTCCTCCACGGCTATCGTGCTGCAAACCCTGAACGAAAAGGGGCTCCTGAAGAGCGATGGCGGGCAGTCGAGTTTCTCGGTGCTGCTGACCCAGGACATCGCGGTGATCCCGATGCTGGCGCTGCTGCCGCTGCTCGCGATGCCGGAGCTGATGGACGGGGCAGGGGCGGCCCATGGGGCGGAGGCCCATGCGGTCGAGACCCACGCGGCCGGCGACCACGGCGGGGAGGCCCACGGTGCCGATGACCACGGCGATCACGGCGCCAGTTTCAGTCTGGTCGAGGGCCTTCCGGGCTGGCAGACGGCGCTGATCACCCTCGCGGCCATCGCCGCCGTGGTGGTCGGCGGCAATCTCCTGACCCGCCCGCTCTTCCGCTTCATTGCCGCCGCGAACTTGCGCGAGCTTTTCACCGCCACGGCGCTGCTGATCGTCATCGGCATCGCGCTCCTGATGTCGCTCGTGGGCCTGTCGCCGGCGCTCGGCACCTTCCTCGCGGGGGTGGTGCTGGCGTCGAGCGAATACCGCCACGAACTGGAAAGCGATATCGACCCGTTCCGGGGCCTACTTCTCGGGCTCTTCTTCATGACCGTGGGCGCGAGCATCGATTTCGGGCTGCTGGCAGAGGCGCTGCTGCCCACGCTCGCCCTCACACTCGGCCTTCTGGCGCTCAAGGCGGCCGTGCTCTATGGCCTTGCCGTGGTCTTCCGGTTGCGCGGCGGCGACCGCTGGCTCATGGCCCTCGGCCTCGCCCAGGCCGGGGAATTCGGCTTCGTCCTGCTCTCTTTCACCGTCGCCAACGCCGTCCTGCCGCAGAGCGTCTCCGACCAGCTCCTCCTCGTCATCGCGCTCTCCATGCTGCTGACGCCGGTGCTCTTCATCCTCTACGAACGGGTCATCGCGCCGCGCTATATCGAGGCGGAGACCCGCGAGGCCGATGAGATCGACGAACAGGGCGACGTGCTGATCGCGGGTTTCGGGCGCATGGGCGGGGTGGTGGACCGGATCGCCACCGCCGGCGGCTGCACCACCACGGTGATCGACTACAATGCCGGGCGTCTGGAACGGCTCCGCGCCTTCGACATCCGCGCCTATTACGGCGACGCGACCCGGCCCGATCTGCTCGCCGCCGCGGGCATCGCCGAGGCACGGGTCTTCGTCATCGCCATCGACGACCGCGAGAAGATCACCGAACTGGTGCGTTACACCACCAAGACCTTCCCCGACCTCCATGTCATCGCCCGGGCCGTCGACCGCGACCATGTCTATGACCTCTGGTTCGCCGGCTGCCGCGACATCATCCGGGAGAACTTCGATGGCTCCCTGCGCATGGGCCGCTCGGTCTTCGAGGCGATGGGCACCCCGCGCGAGACGGCGGATGAGATGATCGCGGTCTTCAACGAGATGGACCGCGACGCGATGGTGCAGGTGGCCGATGTCCACGACCCGGCGATCCCGCCGCACGAGAACCCGGCCTATGTGGCCAGGGTCCGGGAGCTGCGCGGCGATTGGGAGGCGCGGCTGCATGAGCGGATGCAGGCGATCCGGAGGGGTCGCCGGCAGGCGGAGGAGCCGGCGCGGGAAGAGGACCCGCGCGAGGATGACGGCGGCGCAGCGGGGGAACCCGTCACCTGATCGGCGGATCGGAGGACATCTCACCACCCACGCTCCCGCAATCAATTCCAAGGACAGTCCGGAAATGCTCAGCACGCTTGCCGATATCGCCGATCTACTCGCCGCCGCCGGCGTCATCGCGTCGCTGATCTTCCTCGGCGTCCAGTTGCGGGACCAGAACCGCGAGACCGGGCTCAACAACTGGCGCGAGCTTCTGGTGACGCTGACCGATTTCAAGGCGGTGACCAACGACCCCTACATGGCCGATCTCGTGACGCGCGGGCATCTGGACTACCATGCGCTCAACGCGGCAGAGCGAACGACCTTTGGAAACTACCTCGAACAGGGCATCCACATCATCGGCAATTTCGAGAAGCACAGCGGCACCGTGCCGAGCCAGATGCAGGATCTGCGCTACCCGGTCCACAACCTGATGCTTGACCATCTGGCGACGCCGGGGGCGCGGGCATGGTGGATCGAAAGCAAGCCCAAGGGGCGGTTTCTGCCCTCGACCGTTGCCACCATCGAGGCGGTTCAGGCCGAAGGGGCTGTTCCGATCGGGCCGCATCTCTAGATCGGCGGTCGCGCGGACCGCCGGGGCCGTTTAGGTTCGACGCTAATGACCCAGGATCAGACCATCCTCTTCGTGCTCTTCGCGGCGGTCTTCGGACTGCTGCTCTGGGGCCGGTTTCGGTACGATCTGGTTGCCTTCTCCGCGCTCATGGCGGGAGTGGTGCTTGGCGTCGTGCCGGTGGACGAGGCGTTTTCGGGCTTCGGCCATCCGGCGACGCTGATCGTGGCGCTGGTGCTGGTGGTCTCCGCCGGGCTGGTGCGCTCCGGCGCGGTCTTCCTGATCACCCGGACGCTGGTCGACGCCTCGCGCTCGCTGGGCGCCCATATCGCGATCATGGGCGGGATCGGCGGGGTGCTTTCGGCCTTCATGAACAACGTGGCGGCGCTCGCGCTCCTGATGCCCGTCGACATGCAGACCGCGCGCAAGGCGGGCCGCGCGCCCGGGCTGTCGCTCATGCCGCTCAGCTTCGCCACCATCCTTGGCGGCATGGTGACGCTGATCGGCACCCCGCCCAACATCATCATCGCCTCGATCCGCGAGGATCAGCTCGGCTCCGCCTTCCAGATGTTCGACTTCGCGCCGGTGGGCCTTGCCGCGGCCGGGGCGGGCCTGGCCTTCGTGGCGCTCTTCGGCTGGCGCCTGATCCCGGTGCCGGACGGGGCCGATGCCGCGAAGAAACTGATGGAGACGGCGGCCTATATCGCGGAACTGACCGTGCCCGAGAAAAACAAGCTGATCGGCACGCGGCTCGGCGATCTCGATGAGGAGGCGGACAAGGCCGGGGTCGCGATCCTCGGCCTCATTCGCGGCGGTAAGCGGCTCTACGGGCCGCAGCGGAATGCCGAATTGCAGGCGGGCGACGTCCTGATCCTGGAGGCCGGGGCCGACGCGCTCGACGAGTTCCGCGCCGGCAAGTCCCTCGCCTTCACCGACAGTGAGCGGCGCAAGCTGGTGGAGGGCGCCAAGGATGGCTTGACCCTGAGCGAGGTGGTGGTGCCGCGCGAGGCCCGGATCGCCGGCAAGACGGCCCAGGCCATCGGGCTGCATTGGCGGCAGCGGACGGTGATCGTGGGCATCTCGCGGCAGGGCCGGCGGATCACCTCGCATCTGCGCAAGACATTGGTGAAGCCCGGCGACATCCTGCTCCTGCTCTCGCCGTCCGAGATCGCGAGCGACGTGGCCGACTGGCTCGGCGCCCTGCCGCTCGCCGACCGGGGCCTGACGGTGACCGCCGACAGCAAGGTCTGGCTCGCCATCGGGCTCTTTGCCGGGGCGGTGGCGGGGGCGTCCTTCGGGCTCCTGGCCCTGCCCATCGCGCTGGGGATCGTCGTGGTGGCCTACGCCTTGCTCAGGATCGTGCCGCTCTCGGAGCTTTACGACCAGATCGAATGGCCGGTTGTGGTGCTCCTGGGCTCGATGATCCCCCTCGGCGCGGCGCTCGACGCCTCCGGCGGGACCGAGCTGATCGCCGGCGGGCTGGTGGGGCTCACCGAGGGCCTGCCGGCCTGGGCGGTGCTGACCGTACTGATGGTGGTGACGATGACGCTGTCGGATGTGCTCAACAACACGGCGACTGCCATTGTCGCGGCGCCGGTGGGCATCCAGATGGCCAATGCGCTGGGCGTCTCGCCCGACCCGTTCCTGATGGCGGTGGCGGTCGCGGCCTCGGCGGCGTTCCTCACCCCCATCGGGCACAAGAACAACACCCTGATCCTGGGCCCGGGTGGCTACCGGTTCGGGGATTACTGGCGCATGGGCCTGCCGCTTGAAGTGATCGTCATCGCGGTGTCGGTCCCGGTGATCCTGATCGTCTGGCCGCTTTGAGGCAGAACATCGACCGGACGGTTGCATCGCGGCCAGTCCAGGTCCCGCCCGAATAGCGCCGAAGGCGCCGGGCATCGACAGACCGTCCCGCGGGCTGGCGATTGGGTTGTCGTTGGCGCGAAGCTTGGAGCGAGGAAGTATTTGGCTGGCATAAAGCGCGGCAGCTCGGACCGAGGATCACCAGCCCCCGGTCTGTCGATGCCCGGCCTGCGGAGTGCCAAGTCGCCAAACAGCTTCAACCCGAAATCATCCTGCCCTAGGGTGGCCCGATGACGGAGCGTATGGAACGGATCGGCGTCGCCGGGTTGGGCAAGATGGGGGCGGCCCTGGCGCGGGCCTGGGCCGGGCACGGCCTGCCCTTGACCGGCTGGACCCGGCGCGGCCTCGACCCCGCCGAGGCCGAGGCGATGGGCGTCGCGGTTGCCGCCGATCCGGCGGCGCTCGCGGCGGCCTCGGACATCCTCGTCACCTCGCTTACCGACGACGCGGCGGTTGAGGCGGTCCTCGGCGCCCTCGCGCAAACCGATCTCACCGGCAAGCTCATCGTCGAGACCAGCACGATCAGCCCGGAGACCACTCGCCGCCTCGCCGTTCCCCTTCGTGCCGCCGGCGCCGAAATCATCGACGCTCCGATCTCCGGCGGGCCGGAGATGATCGCCGCCGGGACCGCCGGGTTCTTCCTCGGCGGACCGGTCGATGCAGTGGCCCGCTTCCAGCCCATCGCCGCCCCGATCGCGAACCGCTGGCACCATTCCGGGACCCTGGGGCAGGGGCTTTCGATGAAGATCGTCAACAACATGGTGCTCTCGGGCTATGTCCGGGCGCTCCATGACGCGGTGGCGGTCGGCGCCCGCGCCGGTCTCGGCCTGCCGGAGATGCTGGCGGTGCTGCTCGAAAGCCCTGCCGCCAGCGGCTTCCTCAAGGCCCGGGCCGCCGCGGTTCTGGGCGAGGACGACCGCGTCGGCTTCGCCGCGGAGCAGGCGGTGGGCGACATGGAGGTGTTTCTGGCCGAGGCCGCGCGGCTCGGCGTCGAGGCGCCGGGTGTCGCGGGGATGAAGGCGCTCGCGGAGACAGCCGTCGCGGGCGGCTACGGCGCAGAGGATGTCGCGTCGCTCGTCCACCGCGCGGCGACGGGCGCGGAGTGAGCCGCCGGTGAAACCCTTCCTGATCCTCCAGCTCCGGCCCGAGACCGAAGCCGCCGATGACGAGTTCGCCGCGATCCTGCGCAAGGGTCGGATCGCCGAGGGCCGCGCCCGCCGCATCCGCCTCGACCGCGCGGAGGTCCCCGCCGACCTCAACCTCTCCGACTATGCCGGGGTCATCGTCGGCGGCGGCCCGGGCTGCGTCAGCGACCCGCCGGAGAAGAAGAAACCGCTCGATGCGAAGATGGAGGCGGCCTGCCTCGCGCTCATGGTCCCCATCGTCGAACGCGACTTTCCCTATCTCGGCTGCTGCTACGGGATCGGCATTCTGGCCCATCATCTCGGGGCGGAGGTCTCGAAAGGACGCTGGAGCGAGCCCGTTGGCACCTCGGCCTGCGCGCTCACCGAGGCCGGCCGCGCCGACCCGATCACCGCCGATTTCCCCGCCCGGTTCGATGCCTTCGTGGGCCACAAGGAGGCGGTGCAGGAGCTCCCCGAGGGCTGTGTCGATCTGGTCACCTCCGCGGCCTGCCGGTTCCAGATGATCCGGCACGGGGCAAACGTCTACGCCACCCAGTTCCACCCGGAAGGCGATGCCGAGGGTTTCGAGACAAGGGTGCGGATCTACAAGAACTACGGCTATTTCCCGCCGGAAGAAGCGGACGACCTCATCGCGCTCTGCCGGGCGGCGGATGTCACCGTGCCGGAGAAGGTGCTCGAGCGCTTCGTGGCGCGCTACGGCTGAGGCACTGCCACCTCCCGGCGCCCTGCAAGGCCCGCAAGCCGCATTAACCTTAACTCAAACGCTCTCGTGGCAAGACTGGCGGGCGGAGAGGCCGCACCGCGATCTGCCGGCGCTGCCCCGTCGAGCTGGGGCGATGAACGCCATCTGACGCGGAGCACGGGAATGGCACTGGTCGATCCACCACCGAATTTCATTCTCCTGGGCAATTTTCCCGATATCGACACCACCGATACGATTGGGAACACCTCCAATTTCAGCGGCAATGAAGCGGCGCTAGTGGGTCAGGTGTTCACCGGGACCACGCATTCGATCCAGAGCGTTACGCTCGATGACGCGAATAACAGCTTCTACATCAATACCAACCACGACAGTTTCCAACCGGGTAGCGGCGACTCCATCAACGGGAGTGAGATCGACACGTTCCTCTCAATCTATGTCGATGTGCGCTTGGACGCGACGACGGTTCTGAGCAACGCGCGCATGTTGGGCATTCAGACGGTGAATGGCGACGTCTATCTGGCAAATGCCAACAACCAGTTGGACAATCTGACCTTCTCGGAGATTGAGATCAACTCAGTCGAGTCGACGGGGCAGAACTCGTTCCTGACCCTTTGGTATCAGAACGGTGCACGGTCTATCGACAATGCCAGCTTCGTCTGTTTCGCCGCCGACGCACGGATTGCGACGCCCGCCGGCGAGGTGTCGGCCGGCGCGTTGCGGCACGGGGATATCGTGACCACGAGGGATCATGGGCCGCAGCGGATCAGATGGGTCGGGCGCCGCCATCTCGACGCCGAAGAGCTGGACCGCGCGCCGCATCTGCGTCCGGTCCGGATCAGGACGGGGGCATTGGGGCGCGGCCTGCCGCGGCGCGATCTGCTTGTCAGCCCGTAGCACCGGATGCTTCTGAGTTCGAAGGCCGCGCGGAGGATGTTTGGCGCAGATGAGGTGCGGGTCGCCGCCAAGCACCTTCTGGCGCTCGACGGGGTCGAGATCGCCGACGATTTGAGGATAGTGACCTATTTGCATTTCCTCTGCGCACATCACGAGGTCGTCTTCGCCGAAGGCGCGCCATCTGAGAGCCTCTATACCGGACCGGAAGCGCTGAAATCGGTTGGCGCAGCGGCGCGGGCGGAAATCTTCTCCCTGTTCCCGAGCCTTGCCCACGCGGAAGGGGCGGATCGCCCCATTGCCGCCCGGCCGCTGATCCCCGGCCGGAAGGGTCGCGCGCTGGCCCGGCGGATCGCGGATAAGGCGGACCGGGCGCCGCTGGAACTCTGGCATTAGCGGAGATGCGGGCGGGCTCGGCGGGGCCGATCTTTCATTCAGAAAGATCGTCGACGATTTCTCGATGAGAAATCGGCCCCACTCAAAGCGGCCAGATCAGCGGAATGGCGGCGGAGGCGAGGAGCCCCACGGAGAGGTTCAGCGGGATGCCCACGCGCAGGAAGTCGCTGAACTTGTACCCGCCCGGCCCGTAGACCAGCGTGTTGGTCTGGTAGCCGATGGGGGTCGCGAAACTGGCCGAGGCCGCGATCATCACCGCCACGACCAGGGGCCGCGGGTCGATCCCGATCGCGGTGGCGAGCCCGATGGCGATGGGCGTGACCACCACAGCCACCGCGTTGTTCGACACCAGTTCGGTCAGCACCGAGGTCAGCAGGTAGACCGCCCAGACGATCAGGAAGGGCGGCAGGCCGGTCAGGAGCGGCGCCACCGCCTCGACGATCAGCGCGACCGCACCGGAGGCCTGCAAAGCGGCGCCCACCGCCAGCATCGCGAAGATCAGCGCGAGCAGCCGCCCTTCGATGAAAGAAAACGCCTCTTCCGCGTCGATGCAGCGGGTGATCAGCACCAGCGCCACGGCCAGCACCGACAGGAAGAAGATCGGCGCCACCCCGAGTGCGGCCAGCACCACGATCCCAAGCAGCGCCGTCACCGCCACAGGCGCATGGGACCGCCGGAAGGCCCGGCCAGAGGGGCGCGAGACATCGACGAGATCCATCTCCGCCGCCAGCCGCCGTATATCCTCCGGCGCCCCTTCCAGCAGCAGGGTATCGCCGACCCGCACCGTCAGATCGTCGATCTGCCGGCCGATATTCTGGCTCCGCCGATGCACCGCCAGCACATAGACCCCGTAGCGCCGCCGGAGCCGGAGCGAGCCCAGGGTCCGGCCCACCATCCGGCAGCCGGGCGTGATGAGGACCTCGACGGTCTGGGTCTCCACTGCCGAGACCTGATCGACCCGGCGCAGAGACTTGTCGCGTTGCAGGCTCAGAAGCTCCGTCATCGCGGTCCGGAGCACCACGCGGTCGCCGATCTGGAGCGTCACCCCCTGCAGGTTGCGCCTCAGCGACGCGTCGCCGCGCACCACGTCGATCAGCCGGACGCCCTCGCGCTTGAAGAGCTGCACCCCGGTCACGTCCCGGCCGATCAGGTTCGACTCCGGCGGGATCACCGCCTCGGTGAAGAACCGCATCCGCGACCGGTCCGAGAGCAGTGTCGCCATGCTGTCCCGGTCGGGCAGCAGGCGCGGGGCGATGAAGCGCAGATAGACCATGCCCCAGGCCACTAGCAGCAGGCCGAGCGGGGTGATCTCGAAGATGGTGAACGCCTCCAGCCCCTCGGCCCGCGCGACACCGTCCACCAAGAGGTTCGTCGAGGTGCCGATCAGGGTGAGCGTGCCCCCGAGGATCGCGCCGTAACTCAGCGGGATCAGCAGTTTGGACGCGCTCACGTCGAGGGTCCGGGCAAGCTGCACGAAGACCGGGATCATCACCACGACCACCGGCGTGTTCGACACGATGGCCGAGCCGCCCACCACGGCGCCCATCAGCGCGCCCAAGGCAAGGGCGGGCCGGGTCTTGGCATGGCGCTCAGCGAGCCCGGTCAGGCTCTCCAGCGCGCCGGTCCGGACCAGCGCCCCCATCACGATGAACATCGCCGCGATGGTCCAGGGCGCCGGGTTCGACAGCACCCCAAGCGCGGCGTCATAGGGCAGGATGCCCGAGATCAGTAGCACCGCCACGCCGCCGATCGCCACGACCTCGGTCGGGTAGGCCTCTCGCAGGAACAGCACGAACATCGCGGCGACGATGCAGAGCGCGAAGACGGCCTCGCCGGTGGGGCCCAGGTTCAGAAGCTCGATCACGGGGGCTCTTGGGTCTCTCGCAGTGCCGGCGTCAGGTCCGTCGGGCAGTCTGGGCCACGCCGTCCGCCGGGGCAAGGGGGCCGCGCGGGCGCGGCTGGACCAGGGCGAGACCGACGAGAACCAGCGCCATGGCGACCCAGAACCAGCCGGAATAGCGCTCGCCGAGGAAGGCGAAGGCGATGGCGACCCCGAACGGCGTGACGAGATAGCTGATCTGCACCGCGAAGACCGGCCCGGCGCGGCCGACGAGCCAGACATAGCCCGTATAGGCGGTCACATGCAGAACCGCATTGCCGAGGATGGCCCATTCCGCCGCGCCCCAGGTCGTCAGCGGCGAGATGAACTGCCCGGTGCCGAGCGCCAGCGGCAGGGCGAGAGCCGCGGTCAGGACCGATGCGCCGCAGAGAAGCTGTACCGGGTCGAGCCCGCCGGTGCCCCAGCGTGCGACGATATTGCCCTCGCTGCCGTAGCAGAGGACCGGGATCAGCACCGCCAGCACCCAGATCACCGGCACCGAGGCCGGCAGGCTCGCCTCCGGCAGGATCAGGATCAGCACGCCGGCGAGCCCGGCCATGAGGCCGAGCAGGCGCCGGGCCGCGAAGCGCTCGACCCCGAGGGCCAGGGCGAGCGGAAAGGAGACCATCGGCACCAGCGACATCATCACCGAATAGACCCCGGCGGGGATATGGACGATGGCCTGATAGGAGACCGAGTTCGGGATCACCGCGCCGACGAGCGCGATCACGACGATCATCCGCAGCGCCGGCGCGCCGAGCCGCAGGCCGCGTCCGGTCACCGCTAGCAGGAGCGCCAGTAGGCCGGCCCCGATCAGTCCCTGCCAGAACAGCAGCCCGAACGGCTCGTAGCCGGTGCTGACCGCCACCTTGGTCAGGGTCTGGGTCGCCCCCCAGCAGGCACCGAAAACCACCAGCGCAACGAAGGGCAGGAGACTGCCTCCGCCGCGGCGCCTGCCCGTGACGGTCTCTACCATGACCGCAACCCCGAACGTCTCATGGTCCGCCGGTCGGAACCGCCCCCTGTCTTCATTTGGCCGCAAATACTCATCGGCCCGTCCCCTCCGTCGCCGCGAGGCTGGGGGCGGGGCGTTGCGCGGACACGAGGCGGAATGAACGCGCGCGGAAGCGCACATTTGGATCGTGCCCGCTCAACGGGACCGCACTCATACCGGCCCTGCCGGCGAAAGCCGTCCCCTCTGGCGCACCGGCACCGCGCGGGTCGCCTTGCCGGTCTTGTCATCGGTTTCGACATAGAGGCCCGTGAGCGTGGCCTCGCCCCCCGCCGGCTCGAACCGGCCTCTGGACATGCCGGTCAGGAACCGGCGCATCGGCTCGGCCCTGTCCATGCCGATGATCGAATCGTAATCGCCGCACATGCCGGCATCGCTCTGATAGGCGGTCCCGCCCGGCAGGATCACCACGTCGGCGGTGGGCACATGGGTGTGGGTGCCCACCGCGATGCTGGCCCGGCCGTCGCAGTAATGCCCGAGCGCCATCTTTTCGGAGGTCGCCTCGCAATGGATGTCGATGAGGCTGGCCTGGACGAGCCCGCCCGGCGGATGCGCCTTGAGCACCGGGTCGAGGGCCGAGAACGGGTCGTCGAAGGGCCGCTTCATGAAGACCTGGCCGAGGACCTGAGCCACCAGGACCTTCCGGCCCCCCGGTGCGTCATAGACCCGCGCGCCCTGACCCGGCGCGGATTTGGCATAGTTCAGCGGGCGCAGGATGCGCGGCTCGCGCTCGATGGCCTGGAGCATCTCCTTCTGGTCGAAGGCATGATCGCCGAGGGTCAGGACATCGGCGCCGGCCTCAAGCAGGGCTTTTGCATGGGCCTCGGTCAGCCCGGCGCCGCTGGTCGCGTTCTCGGCATTGACGACGACGAAATCGAGCCGCCACTCGGCGCGGAGCCGCGGCAGATGCTCGATAACGGAGGCCCGCCCGGCGCGGCCCATGACGTCGCCCAGAAAGAGGATGCGCATGGGCCGGATAGAGCAAGGGGCGGCAGGGGGCGCAAGGGGTTTCGGGTCGGGTCGGCGTGGCCGGGTTTGGCGGGCCGGGCCCGGGGTCACCAGGGTAGCTCGGCGCCGGAATAGTCGAAGAAGCCCCCCGATTGCGCCGGGGTCAGGCCCGCCATGACGGAGAGGAGGTTGCCCGCGGCCTGCTCCGCCGGGACCTTGCTATGGCCGGGATAGGCGGCGGTGAAGGGGGTCGCGACGGTGCCGGGATGGAGGGCGGCGACAATGGCTTCCGGGTGGGTCCGGCCGATCTCGATGGCGGCGGTGCGGACGATCTGGTTCGCGGCGGCCTTCGACGCCCGGTAGGCGTACCAACCGCCCAGCCGGTTGTCGCTGATGGAGCCGACACGGGCGGTGAGGATGCCGGTGACGGAACGCCGGTCGCGGGGCAGGAGCCGGGGCAATTCGCGCAGGATCAGCGCGGGGCCGATCGTGTTGACGGCGAGGACCCGGGCCATGGTGGCGGCGTCGATGGCGGCGAGGGACTTCTCCGGCGCGCTGCCCTCGGGCGCGAGGATGCCGGTGGCGATCAGGACGAGGTCGAAGGGCGCCTCGAACGCGCCCATCAGGCGCGCAACCGAGGCGGGATCGGTCACGTCGAGGCCGTCGTCCCTGCGCGACAGACCGCTGACCGCCACGCCGCCTGCGCGGAGCGTGGCCGCCATGGCCGCGCCGATCCCGCCCGAGGCGCCGATAATGAGGGCTCTCTTCATGGTCCCGCCAGCTAGGGCCGGGGGCGGGCGGGTCCAGAACCGGCAGCGTCGCGCCCGGTACGGGCTGTCGCGACTGAGTATTTCTGGCCAAATGAAGCCATGCTGTGCGGTGCCCAGCGCCGCGCTAGGTTCTCTCGGGCGATCCACTTCCGGAGAGGTCCGATGCGCGCCCTGATCTTCGTCCTTTGCCTGGCCCAGTGCTTGGCCCTGCGCTTTGCCGGACCGGCCGCCGCCCTCGATCTGCGGATCACCGACAGCTACCGGATCGACCGCCCGGCGAGCCTCGACTACGACCCGGCCTTTTGCGGGCTCTGGATCGCCAATGAGGGCCCGGAGGTGATCCTCGTTACCCTCGACGGTCTCGAATTGCGGCGCTTCGGCTCCGATCTGGTGCGGATCAAGGCGGTGTCGGTGGAGGGGGACGGGCTGATCGTTGCCGACGGGACCGGCGCCTTCCAGCGGCTCTCGAAGAGTGGCGCGGCGCTGGGCGCGCCATTCCGCGTCGCCGATCCCTGGGCCGATACCGAGGGGATTGCGGTCGATGCCGATGGCAGCCTGATCACCGTGGAGGACGACCCCGAGCGGCTGAGCTGGTTCTCGCCCGAGGGCCAACTCCTGCGCCGGATCGACACCCTGACCCTGGATCCACCGCTCAGCGAGGCCCAGGGCATCGCCCGGGACCCGCGCACCGGACATCTGCTGATCGTCGACGATCTGGAAGGCACCAACAGCCTCTATGAGTTCGATGCCGCGGGGCGGCTTCTGGCGACCGCGTCGCTGATCGAGTACGGGCTCGACCCGGAAGGGATCGCGATCCGTCCGGGCTCCAATCAGATCTTCATCGCTTTCGATCAGGGTGCGCGGATCGCGGCCTTCGACTACAGCCCGACCCTGCCGGAGGGGGCGGAGGCGCTGCCGCCGGGGGCGGATTGCATGCTCTCCTGACGGTTGATGCGGTGGCAGTTCTACGGCGGATCGTCCGGGCGGCGCGGTTCCCAGAGATGGTGTCGGCCGAGAGATTCGGGTCGGAATCGTCCGGCGCCATGAGTCTCGGGTCGAGGGTCGCATCGGGCCTGGGCTGCACCAGCTCCCGCCGCTCGTCAGCAAGAACCACCGAGTTTGACGCGGAAGGCGCGGCGAAGGCCGCTTTCGGAAAGCTCTTCGCCGAAATCAATATGGTCGAGATCGAGCTCTCTGGTATCGTCGATCATGGCGCCCCTTGGAGGAGAATCGATGGACGCAGAAGCGCCGGATGCGAAGGCGGAGCTGATCAAAGAGGCGGATCGGTATTTGTACCCTCTTTTCCAGGGGGCCTCGGAATACTACGAACTCCCGAAGTCTCTTTTCGATGTCGCGATGAATTCGTCCAATCCCGGTTACATCTTCGAGTGGTACGGCGTTACTCGCGATGACGTCGGCGCGCTGAGAGACGTGGCGCCGGAGGTCTTTGTCAAATCGGAACTCACGCTTAAACCGCAGTGGAAGATAGACAAGATAAATGAACGAAAGAGCGCTTTGACGCTCGACTACAGCGAGCTTCTGGACGGGCAGACGGAAGAGGTCATCCGGGTCAAGGACAGCTACGAGACCGATCCGGCTCTCTCCTATCCCGCTGCTCTGCTCTACAATGGCAATCTGGGGTTTCATATCAGAGGCGACGAGACGGCGAATGAGCTGCCCGGCACCGATGGCGACGATCTCCTGACAGGGTTCGCCGGAGACGATTTTCTGGAGGGAAATTCAGGCGATGACGTCCTCGACGGCGGTGACGGAAACGATACGGGCGTGTTTTCCGGCACCCAGGCGAGCTACACGCTCACGCTGGGCGGACAGCTGGCGACGCTGACCGACCGGCGGGAGTTCGGGAATGGTGTCGATTCGCTGATCGACCTCGAATTCCTGGATTTCGACGAGAACGTTCTTGACGGTGCTTTCGAGCTGTCGAAGTTCGACCGTCTCGCTGAGCTGTCGCAGGCCGAGATCGCGCGCGTCGTGGAGCTTTATATCGCCTATTTCAATCGCGCGCCCGACGCGATGGGGCTCAATTTCTGGGGCACCGCCTTTGCGAATGGCATGAGCCTGGAGGAGATCGCATCGCAATTCCTTGACCAGGAGGAAACAGCGGCGATCTATTCGGCGCAGCAGACAGTTCTGGAATTGGCGACCGCCGTTTACGACAATGTGCTCGGGCGAATGCCGGATCAGCAGGGGCTCGACTTCTGGGTCGACCAATTGGAAAGCGGGGCCGTCGGCCGCGATGCGTTCATTCTCGAAGTGCTGAACGGAGCCAAGGCGGAGCCGCCGCAGGACGCCACGCAGCACTTTATCGAGCAACAATTCGCGGACCGCGACTATCTTTCCGACAAGACGGAGGTCGGGGTCTATTTCGCGGTTATAAAGGGTCTCTCGGAGGTCGACGGGGCCAGAGCTGCGATGGGCCTCTTCGAGGGAACGAGCGCGAGCATGGATGCGGCATTCGCGGAGATCGATCGGATTTTTACGGAGGCGGCGGATGCCGAGACCGGGGCGTTCCTGATGCCGCTGGTCGGCGTCATCGACGATCCATCCGTTGCTTAGTCCCCAGCTCCACCGAAGTTCGGGTTCGGAGAATGGGGGTGGCGCCGCTGCCGTTGGCGGAGGGCTGCCCGCTCTCCTGAACGCTCAGGGCGTTGGCGCGAGGTCGCGGCGGATCGCCTCCGCAGCCTCCTCGGCCCAACGGGCGTAGATGCGCGGGCCGGGGTGGAACCCGTCGGAGGCCATGAGGTCCGGGTCGAGCGCCATGTCGGGCCGCAGATGCACGGCCTCCGCCCGGTCGGCTGCGAGGTCCTCCAGCACGCGGTCGAAGGCCAGGCCGCGCCGGCCCAGTACGTCGCGGAGCGGGCGCGGCAGAAGTGGAAACGCCCCGATGGGCGGCACCGCGGAGAGATAGACCCGACGCGCCCCGAAATCCGCGACGAGCCGATCCACCAAAGCGCTGTAGTTGGTGGTCCACCGCGCCTTCGCGACGCCGTTCTTGACATCGTTGACACCGAGGACCGTCAGGACGGCATCGAATGGGGGTCGGGGGGCCTCCGCCAGCATCTCCAGGGCCGTGGCAGTCGTCGCGCCCGATCGCGCGAGGAGCCGCCATTCCACGGCAAAGGACCGCCCGAGTTCCGCGGCCAGCCGCCCGGCCAGGGCCTCGTCCTGGTGGTCCGCCCCGACCCCGGCGGCGGAACTGTCGCCGAGGATCAGGAGCCGCAGGCCCGGGCCGCTGCCGCACCGGCCCTGGCGCGGGCCCGCGGCCTCCGGCAGGCGGGTCGCCCGGGCCATGACCCAGAGCGCCTGCGGGATCAGGACCGGGGACAGGAGGAGCGGGGAGAGCGGCATCGTCGGCACGCTAACAGCGTGGATTTCCCGGCACAAACCCGGTGCGGCCGGTGGCGCTAGCGCGAGATAGGACTTCCCCTCTCGCCCCGAATCGCTATCATCGCGGCCCATGACGACGAAGGTGCATATCCTCGGCCCGATCCTGGGTCTGCCCGCGCCCCGCGCGGCGCTCCTTCGTGGCCTGCTTCTCCTTAGCCGCCTCTGAGCGTGCCTTTCGGCGCGACCGCTCAGGGGAGGATCAGCGCCGGACCGGAGACACCCAAAGGCTAAGGACCACATCATGACCCAAGACCCCAATCACGTGTTGATCTTCGACACGACCCTGCGCGACGGCGAGCAGAGCCCGGGCGCGACGATGACCCATGACGAGAAGCTGGAAATCGCCGAGATGCTCGACGAGATGGGCGTGGACATCATCGAGGCGGGCTTTCCCATCGCCTCGGCGGGCGATTTCCGCGCCGTCAGCGAGATCGCGGAGCGCGCGCAGAGCGCGATGATCTGCGGGCTGGCGCGGGCGAACCTCAAGGATATCGACCGCTGCTGGGATGCGGTGAAACACGCCAAGGCGCCGCGCATCCACACCTTCATCGGCACCTCGCCGCTGCACCGCGCGATCCCGAACCTCACCCAGGACGAAATGGCCGACCGCATCCACGACACCGTCACCCATGCCCGCAATCTCTGCGAGAACGTGCAATGGTCGCCGATGGACGCGACCCGGACCGAATGGGACTACCTCTGCCGGGTGATCGAGATCGCGATCAACGCCGGGGCGAGCACGATCAACATCCCCGACACCGTGGGCTATACCGCGCCGCGGGAGAGCGCCGACCTGATCCGGCGGCTGATCGAGACCGTGCCCGGCGCCGACAAGGTGACCTTCGCCACCCATTGCCACAACGACCTCGGCATGGCGACGGCCAACAGCCTGGCCGCCGTGGAGGCCGGGGCACGGCAGATCGAATGCACGATCAACGGCCTCGGAGAGCGCGCCGGCAATACCGCGCTGGAAGAGGTCGTGATGGCGATGAAGGTCCGCAACGACATCATGCCGTTCCAGACCGGCATCGACACCACGAAGATCATGTCGATCTCGCGCCGTGTCGCCACCGTCTCGGGCTTTCCGGTGCAGTTCAACAAGGCCATCGTCGGCAAGAACGCCTTTGCGCATGAGAGCGGCATCCACCAGGACGGGATGCTGAAGAACCCGGAGAATTTCGAGATCATGCGGCCCGAGGATGTGGGGCTTTCCGAGACCTCGCTGGTCATGGGCAAGCATTCCGGTCGCGCGGCCCTGCGCGCGAAGCTGGAGGATCTGGGGTTCGATCTGGCGGATAATCAGCTCAACGACGTCTTCGTGCGGTTCAAGGAACTCGCCGACCGCAAGAAGGAGGTCTATGACGACGACCTCATCGCGCTGATGCAGGTGGGCGAGGGCGCCGAGGATAAGCTGAAGCTCGTTTCCCTGCGGGTGGTCTGCGGCACCGACGGGCCGCAGGAGGCGACGATGACGCTGTCGGTGGATGGCGAAGAGAAGAGCGTCACCGCCACCGGCGACGGACCCGTCGATGCGAGCTTCAATGCGGTGAAGGCGCTCTATCCCCATGGCGCGCGGCTGCAACTCTACCAGGTCCATGCGGTGACCGAGGGCACCGACGCCCAGGCCACGGTCAGCGTCCGGATGGAGGAGGAGGGCCGCATCGCCACCGGCCAGTCGGCCGATACCGACACAGTGGTGGCTTCGGTACGGGCCTATATCAACTGCCTCAACCGGCTGATCCTGCGGCGCGAGAAGCTCGGGCCCGGATCGGACGCCAAGGAGATCAGCTATCGCGACGTCAGCTAGATTGACCCAAACCGGACATCGCCCCTATGGGCGGTGTCGCCGGGTCGCGTTGGAACGAGGGGGATCGCATGGCGCAGAAGACGAGGGCCGGCCTGGCCGGACTTCTTGACCGGATGTTCGGCCGCGGGGCGGCGCCGGTTGAGCCGGCGGACGCGACCGCCGGATCCGGCGCGGCGGAGGCCGGTCAGGGCGGGGGTGCATGCGCGGCGGATCCTCACGACATCCATCTCGACACCTTGCAGTATCTCGACCTGACCGAGGCGCCCGAGGTGCTGGCGGCACTCTACGAAAAAACAGCGACCTACTGGCGAAACGTGGCCTCCGATCCTGAGGAGATGTACTTCTCCGTCATCACCGACCCGCAATTCGCCGGGCTGCTCGACCACGATATGCGGGCGTTTTTTCTGTCGACCGGGGCCCACGACATCGACCGGGTGCAGTCGATCCTCGACCGTTGGTTGATGACCGAAGGGAAGCCGGTGATGCTGGATTTCGGGGTCGGCGTCGGCCGGCTGGCCTGCAACGCGGCGCCGCTCGCGGAGCGGCTCCACGCGGTGGATTTCAGCCGCGCGCATCTCGACGAGGCGAAGGTGAATGCCGAGATGCTCGGGCTGACCAATATGGAGTTCATCGCGGTCGACGGGCTGGACGACATGGAGGCCCTGCCGAAGGTCGACGCGGTCTACTCGCTTCTGGTTCTCCAGCACAATACGCCGCCGGTGATGGCGCGGCTGCTGCGCGGGCTGCTTGCCGCGCTGAACCCCGGCGGGGTCGCGGTGATCCACATCCCGCTGGCCTCGATCAACTACCAGTTCGACGCCGCGACCTATCTGGACAGCCCCGAATTCGGTGCGCAGATGGAAATGCACGTTCTGCCTCGCAACAACCTCAACGAGATCGCAGACCAGGCCGGGTGCGACGTGGTGGCCTCCTACAGCCATGGCGGGACGGTCGGCCTCTATTCCGAGTGGGTGACGTTCCGAAAGCTGGCCGGGTGACGGCCTGAGGCGACGGCCAAGGGTCGCTCGCCAGCGCGGACAGGCAGGGGCAGACTCCCGAAGACCGGCTCGAATTTGCCTAAATGGCGCGACATATTCGTCTAGATCGAGAGGGTTAATTCACCAAGCTCCGCTATGACCGGGCGGCGCTAGTGTGAGGACGGTTCTCGATGACGGTATTCAGCGGAAGCACAGGTCTTGACGGATTCTATATCGGCCAGACCGCCGAGTGGGAGACCAGTACCGGGCCCGGAAGCGCCGGCGACCCGATCAGCCTGGGCAGCACCGCGGCCCAGATACTGCGCGTCTTCCAGAAGGAAGACATCATCCTGCTCAACAACAACGACATCACCGTCGACACCGGATCCCACGGCGCCGTGATGCGGGAGGACAACGTCCCCGCATTCCCCGATGCCGCGCAGTGGAGCTACGATCTCGGCGCCGGACAGGTCGACACGGTGCTCGACACCTTGGCCAATGTCCGCGCGACCTTCTATGACGGCCCCGGAAACGTGCTGGCGAGCAATGTGATCATCTACGCCGCGCGGATGACCAACGGCGACACGTTCCTGATCGGCTCGATCTTCGGCAACCCGATGTTCGACGCGGTGAACACTTACGGCGATATCGAGATCACCAACATCGTCTCGGTCACCGCCATGTCCGGGATTTCGGCCGCCAGCAATATCGACATCAACGATGCCAGCACGATGGCGATCTGCTTTGCCGGCGGCACGCGGATCGAGACCTGTGACGGGCCGGTACCGGTCGAGGATCTGCGGGCGGGGACGATGGTCCGGACCCTGGATGACGGGTATCGGCCGGTCCGCTGGATCGCGAAGACCGATGTCTCCCCGGCCGACCTGGCCGCGCATCCGGAGGTGCGGCCGATCCGGTTCCGCCGGGGCGTTCTGGGCCATGGATTGCCGGCGCGTGACCTCGTGGTCTCGCCGCAGCACCGGATGCTGATCTCCTCCCCTGTCGCGCTGAGGATGTTCGGCGCGCGCGACATCCTCGCGCCGGCGAAACAGCTTCTCGGCTGGCCGGGGATCGAGCGGGTGGAGGCCTGCGCCGAGGGTGTCTCCTACCACCATCTTCTCTTCGACCGGCACCAGGTGATCTTTGCCGAGGGCGCGCCGACCGAGAGCCTGCTGCCCGGACCGCAGGCGCTGTCGGCGGTGGGGCCGGCGGCGCGGGCGGAGCTGGCCGCGCGGTTTCCCGACCAGATGGCGCTCTGTCCCCCGGCGCGGCTGATCCCGGCGCGGAACCGTCTGGTGCGCAAGCTGGTGGAGCGCCATCTTCGGAACGGAAAGCCGCTTCTGGCGGGCGCCATTCAGGACATGCGCATCGCGGGTCGAGCGGGTCCCGGTCTGACGCCGCCCGCGCACTATCTGGAAGCCGCCTGAACGCCCCGCACCGCCCTGTGGAGACGCCTCATCTGGCGCCGGCCGCCGGCCCCACTCCGTCCTATCCGATCAGGCCCCGAGGCGCTTGCTCCAGTCGTTCTCCAGAAATTCTTCGATCCACCCGAATCTGCACTTTTCTGATGTTATGCAGTCGTGATCGACCGAAAGTCCGAACAGAGATTTCACAAAACCCATCTCAATGTACCCTTCGCCGACCTCGACGACCCTCCTCAAAGCAAAAAGACGCCGCGGCAGCACGGCGCGACCCTTTTCCCCCACGAAACCGCCCCCTATAAGCGCGCAATCCGCGGATGGGGGAGTCGCGGCAGGATGACGGCTCAGGAACGGAACACCACGCGCATGTCAGGTCTCGGAAATCTGTTTTCGTCGGATATGGCGATCGATCTCGGCACGGCGAACACGCTTGTCTACGTCAAGGGGCGCGGGGTGATCCTCAGCGAACCCTCGGTCGTCGCCTACCACGTCAAGGAAGGCCAGAAGAAGGTCCTGGCGGTGGGCGAGGACGCCAAGCTGATGCTCGGCCGCACCCCCGGCTCCATCGAGGCGATCCGGCCGATGCGCGAAGGCGTGATCGCGGATTTCGACGTGGCCGAGGAGATGATCAAGCACTTCATCCGCAAGGTCCACAAACGCACCACCTTCTCGAAGCCGAAGATCATCGTCTGCGTCCCTCATGGCGCGACCCCGGTCGAGAAACGCGCGATCCGCCAGTCCGTGCTGAGCGCCGGCGCCCGCCGCGCCGGACTCATTGCCGAGCCCATTGCCGCGGCCATCGGCGCCGGCATGCCGATCACCGATCCGACCGGCAACATGGTCGTCGATATCGGCGGCGGGACCACCGAGGTCGCGGTGCTGTCCCTCGGCGATATCGTCTATGCCCGCTCGGTCCGGGTCGGGGGCGACCGGATGGACGAGGCGATCATCTCCTTCCTGCGCCGCCAGCATAACCTGCTCATTGGCGAGAGCACGGCGGAGCGGATCAAGACCTCCATCGGCACCGCCCGGATGCCCGACGATGGCCGCGGCCAATCGATGCCGATCCGGGGCCGGGATCTCCTCAACGGCGTGCCGAAGGAGACCGAGATCAGCCAGGCCCAGGTCGCCGAAGCCCTCGCCGAACCGGTGCAGCAGATCTGCGAGGCGGTGATGACCGCTTTGGAGGCCACACCGCCCGACCTCGCCGCGGATATCGTCGACCGGGGCGTGATGCTGACCGGCGGCGGCGCGCTCCTCGGCGAGCTTGATCTGGCGCTGCGAGAACAGACCGGGCTCGCCATCTCTGTCGCCGACGAGTCACTCAATTGTGTGGCGCTCGGGACCGGCAAGGCGCTGGAATATGAAAAACAGCTCCGGCATGTGATAGACTACGAGAGCTGACGCCCCGCCGGGGCAGCCCAGACCGAAAAAGACAGTGGATCTCAGGCCCTTGGCACGAGACAGACAGAGCGGCGAGGACTATGTCGCCCCGATCCGCAGGCTGCTGGTCGGGCTGTTGGTGCTGGTGCTTCTCGGCGTCTTCCTGATCTGGCGCATCGACAGCCCGCGGGTGGAGCGGCTCCGCGCCGAGGTGATCGACACCGTCGTCCCCTCCTTCGACTGGGCCATGGCGCCGGTCACGGCCACCGCCGACCTGATCGCGGATTTCCAGTCCTATCAGCGGCTTGCGCAGCAGAACCAGGACCTCAGGCGCGAGTTGCAGCAGATGAAGGCCTGGCGCGAGGCGGCGCTGCAACTGGAGCAGGAAAACGCCAAGCTGCGCGATCTCAACAACGTGCAGCTCGACCCGGATCTGACCTTCGTCACCGGCGTGGTGCTGGCCGATTCAGGCTCGCCGTTCCGGCAATCGGTGCTGCTGAATGTCGGCCAGCGCGACGGGATCGTGGACGGCTGGGCGACGATGGACGGGCTCGGCCTCGTCGGGCGGATCAGCGGTGTGGGCTCCGACACCTCCCGGGTGATCCTGCTCACCGACACGTCGAGCCGTATTCCCGTCACCATCCAGCCCTCCGGCCAGCGGGCGATCCTGTCGGGGGACAACACGCTCAATCCACCGCTCGATTTCGTCGAGGATGCCGATCAGGTCCGTCCCGGCGACCGGGTGGTCACCTCCGGCGATGGCGGGGTGTTCCCGTCCGATCTCCAGGTCGGGCAGGTGGCGCTCGGCACCGACCAAAGGCTGCGGGTCCGGCTTTCGGCGGACTACGAGCGGTTGCAATTCGTCCGCGTTCTGCGCAGCCAGGGGATCGAGCGGATCGAGGACCCCGGCGGCCTCGTCGCCCCCGCCGACCTGCCCTTACCGACCGCCGAAGCGACAGCGGAGGCCACCGATGGCTGAGCTGCGCACCTCCCGGCTCTGGCTCGCGCGCGGTGGGTTCCTGCTGATCGCTCTGGGGCTGATCTATATCCAGCTCTTGCCGATGAACACGACGCCGAGCGCCTGGGCCCCGCCGGATCTTCTCCTGGCGGTGACTCTCGCCTGGGTGGTGCGGCGGCCCGATTACCTGCCCGTCCTGCTGATCGCCGCGGTCTTTCTTCTGGCCGATTTCCTGTTCCAGCGCCCGCCGGGGCTCTGGGCCGCGCTCATCGTCATCCTGACCGAGGTGCTCCGGGCCCAGGCCAAATCGCTGCGCACCGCGAGCTTTCCGATGGAATGGGCGACCGTGGCCTTCGGCATCGTCGCGCTGATGCTGGCCTACCGGGTGACCAATGCCGCCGTGCTGCTGCCCCAGGCGCCGCTGGCGCTGACCCTGATCCAGATGGTGCTGACGATCCTGATCTACCCGGTCATCGTGCTGCTCTCGCATCTGCTCTTCGGGATCCGCCGCCCGGCGCCCGGGGAGATCGACGCGCTGGGGCGGCGGACATGAAGAAGACCGAGGCCGATACCGCCGAAAGCGCCCGCCGTGTCTCGCGCCGCGGGCTGATCATGGGCGCCGCGCAGCTCGGCTTCATCGGTGTGCTCGGCTGGCGGATGCAGTCGATGCAAGTCGAGCAGGCCGACGAGTTCCGCCTGCTGGCCGAGGAGAACCGGATCAATATCCGCCTGCTGCCCCCGGCCCGTGGCGTGATCTTCGATGTCAACGGCGTGCCGCTCGCCGAGAACGAGCAGAACCTGCGCATCGTCATGGTGCGCGAGGATGCCGGCGATGTGGGCGAGGTGCTGGCCCGGCTGACCGAACTGATGCCGCTCGAGCCCGACACCCTGACCCGGGCGCTGGAAGAGATGAACGCGCGCTCCCCCTTCGTGCCGGTCACCGTCGTCGATCGCGTGGCGTGGGAGGATTTCGCCCGCGTCGCCGCCAATGCCCCGGCGCTGCCGGGCGTGATCCCGGAGGTCGGGCTGTCCCGCGTCTATCCGCTGGGCGCGGACATGGCCCATGTGGTGGGTTATGTCGGCCCGGTGAGCGATTTCGATCTCAACCGGATTGACGACCGAGACCCGCTCCTGCAAATCCCCCGCTTCCAGATCGGCAAGACCGGGGTCGAGCAGCGCCTCGAACGGTCGCTGCGCGGCTCTGCCGGCACCGCCCGGGTCGAGGTCAATTCCGCCGGCCGGGTGATGCGCGAACTGGGCCAGCAGCCGAGCCGGGCCGGCTCCGATTTGCAACTGACCGTCGACGCCCGGCTCCAGAACTACCTTCAGGCCCGGCTCGAGGGCGAGAGCGCCAGCGCCGTGGTGATGGATGTGGAAACCGGCGATCTGCACGCCATCGGTTCGGCGCCGAGCTTCGATCCCAATCTTTTCGTGCGCGGTATCTCGGTGCCGGACTGGAACGCGCTCAACGACAACAAGTACCGCCCGCTCTCCGCCAAGGCGGTCCAGGGCGCCTATCCGCCCGGCTCCACCTTCAAGATGATCACCGCGCTCGCCGCTCTGGAGGCGGGTGTGGTCGATCCCGAGGAGACCGTTTATTGCCCCGGGCACATGGATGTCTCCGATGTCCGGTTCCATTGCTGGAAGCGCGGCGGTCACGGCAACATGAACCTCCATGAGAGCCTCAAGCAGAGCTGCGATGTCTACTACTACGAGATCGCCCAGCGGGTCGGCATCGACAAGATCGCCGAGATGTCGCGCCGGTTCGGCCTCGGCTCCGACCACGGCGTGCCGCTCTCGGCGGTCTCCGACGGGCTGGTGCCGAACCGGGACTGGAAGCGCGAGGTGCGTGGAGAGAACTGGCGGATCGGCGATACGGTCAACGCCTCGATCGGCCAGGGCTATGTGCTGACCTCGGCGCTGCAATTGGCGGTGATGACCGCGCGGCTGGCGACGGGCCGCGCGGTCACGCCACGGCTCGTCCGCTCGGTTTCCGGAATCGAACAGGCAACGGGCGAGGGCCCGGCGCTGGGGCTCAACGAAAACCACCTGCGCCGCATCCGGCAGGCGATGTATGACGTGAACAACCACCGCCGCGGCACCGGCTACGGCTCGCGGATCATCGCCGACGGCTACCGGCTGGCCGGCAAGACCGGCACCAGCCAGGTCCGCCGGATCACGCCCGAGGAACGCGCCGCCGGGATCATCCGCAACGAGGACCTGCCGTGGGAGCGCCGGGACCACGCGCTCTTCGTCAATTACGCGCCCTATGACGCGCCGCGCTACGCTGTCGCGGTGATCGTGGAACATGGCGGTGGCGGCTCCCGCGCCGCGGCGCCGATTGCCCGGGACATCACGCTCCAGGCGCTCTATGGCGGCACCCCGCCGCTCGACGCCTATCCCAGCGCCGACCGCCGCCGGATTGCCGAGCAGCAGCGCCGGATCGAGCTGCGCCGGATCGAGGGGCCCGGCCCCAGCGACAGGGCGTAAGTCCATGTCCTATTTGGAGTATCAGGCCAAATACGTCCCCACCGGCTTTCGCAAGCTGCTCTACCTGAACTGGCCGATCATCCTGCTCCTGACCGCCGTCGCCGCGACCGGGTTTCTGATGCTCTATTCGGTCGCCGGCGGCGATCTGGAGCGCTGGGCCGAGCCGCAGATCCGCCGCTTCGGTGCCGGGCTCGCGATCCTGCTGATCGTGGCGATGATCCCGATCTGGTTCTGGCGCAATGTGGCCGCGCTCGCCTATGGGCTGTCGGTCCTGCTCCTCGTGCTGGTGGAGTTCTTCGGGGTCACCGGCATGGGGGCGCAGCGCTGGATCGACCTCGGCTTCATGCGGCTGCAACCCTCGGAACTGACCAAGATCACCCTGGTGATGATGCTCGCCGCCTATTACGACTGGCTGCCCTTGAAGAAGGCGTCCCGGCCCTTCTGGGTGCTGGTGCCGCTCATCTTCATCGCCCTGCCCACCTTTCTCGTGCTGCGCCAGCCCGATCTCGGCACCGCGATCCTGCTGGTCGCCGGGGGCGGCGCGGTGATGTTCCTCGCCGGGGTCCACTGGGCCTATTTCGTCTCCGTCATCGCCGCCGGGATCGGCACCGTCTGGGCGGTGCTGGCGAGCCGGGGGACCGACTGGCAGATTTTGCAGGATTACCAGTACCGCCGCATCGACACCTTCCTCGACCCGTCCGCCGACCCGCTCGGTGCGGGCTATCACATCACCCAGGCCAAGATCGCGCTCGGCTCCGGCGGCTGGACCGGGCGGGGGTTCATGGAAGGGACGCAATCGCGGCTGAACTTCCTGCCCGAGAAGCACACCGATTTCATCTTCACCACCCTGGCCGAGGAATTCGGCTTTGTCGGCGCGGTCTCGCTTCTGCTGCTCTACGGGTTGATCCTGTTCTTCCTGATCGCCTCCGCGCTCCAGAACCGCGACCGGTTCGCCTCACTGCTGATCCTGGGGATCGCGGCGGCCTTCTTCCTCTTCTTCGCGGTCAATATGGCCATGGTGATGGGGCTGGCGCCGGTGGTCGGCGTGCCGCTGCCGCTGGTGAGCTATGGCGGCTCGGCGATGCTGGTGCTGATGGGGGCCTTCGGGCTGGTCCAGTCGGCCCATGTCCACCGCCCGAGATAGCATGCTGAAGGTCCTGTTTTCCTCGACCCCGGAACGGTGGGAGAGCTACCGCGAGGTCCTCCCCGCGAAGCTCGCCGCCGCGGGCGTGGAGGCCGAGGTCTCCCTCACCCATGCCGCCGAGGAGGTGGACTATATCGTCCTCGCCCCCGGGGGCCCGATCGCGGATTTCGCGCCGTTCACGAAGGCCCGCGCCGTCATGTGCCTTTGGGCCGGCGTGGAAAACGTGGTGGCGAACGAGACCCTGACCCAGCCGCTGACCCGCATGGTTGACACCGGCCTGCGCGACGGGATGGTGGAATGGGTCGCGGGCCATGTGCTGCGCCACCATCTCGGGATCGATGCCCATATCGCGAACCCGGATCAGTGCTGGGACCCGGTCGCCCCGCCGCTCGCCCGCGACCGCCCGGTGACGATCCTCGGGATCGGCGAGTTGGGCGCCGCCTGCGGGCAGGCCCTCGCTCGGCTCGGTTTCCCGGTCACCGGCTGGTCCCGCAGCCCGAAGGACATCCCCGGCCTCACCTGCCATCACGGCTTCGAGGGCCTGCGCGCGGCCCTGGCGGGCGCCCGGATCGTCGTCCTGCTGGTGCCGCTGACGCCGGAAACCGAAAACCTGATGAACGCCGCGACCCTGGCCCTGCCGGCCCCGGGCGCGGTCCTGCTGAACCCCGGCCGTGGCGCTCTGATCGACGACGACGCCTTGCTCGAGGCGCTCGATACCGGCCAGATCGGCCATGCCACCCTCGACACGTTCCGCATCGAACCGCTCCCCGCCGACCACCCGTTCTGGAGCGACCCCAAAGTCACCGTCACCCCGCATATCGCCTCCGAAACCCGCCCCGATACGGCGAGCGAGGTCATCGCCGAGAACATCCGCCGCGCCGAGGCCGGAGAGCCGCTCCTCTATCTGGTCGACCGCGCCCGCGGCTACTGATCTTCATTTGGCCGAAAATACTCAAATCCCCGAGCGGCCCGCGCCGGCGGGTCGCGAGACAAACGGCGTGCCGCAGGCACTCATCTGGATCAGATCACCGCAGCCGCGGCGGTCGGTCGGGGTCGCTGCCGGGGGCGGCGGGCGGCTCCGGCATCTCGGGCTCCGGCAGATCGATCCGGAGCCCGTGCCGCGCCAGCGCCCCGGCGAGCGGGTCCGAGGCTTTGAGGAACACCACGTCGAGCGCCCCGGCCTCGATCCCGGAGAAGGTCAGCGCCTGGCTCACCGCCCGCGCCAGGGCCGCCTCCGCCTCGGGGATGGCGTCGATGAAGGCCAGAAGCGTGCCACTCGCCCCGCCTTCCATCCGCGCCTCGGCGAGATAGGCGAAGCGGGCCCGTCCCGCCGCGAGGGCCAGCTTGCGGTCGAGCGCCGCGAGCAACGCCTCCGGCAACGCCCGCGGCGGCGCCACCGTCTCGATCCGGGCCTCCGCCTCGACCGGGCCTTCGGCCAGGGTCTCGGCGAGCCAGGTCACGGCGTCGGGCGGCAGCAGCATCTCCGACGGTGCCACGCCGGGGTTCAGCGCGATGCCGATCTCCTGACCGGCCAGCATCGTGGCGAGAGCGCGGCCCGAGAGCGCCGCATAGGGCACCTCGCGTTCGGCGAAATCCGCCAGCCGCTCGGCCCGGTCGAAGGCGAGCACGAAGGTCCGACCCTCCACCTCGAAGGTCTCGGGTTCGACCGCGTCGCCTTCCGCCTCCCGCGCGAGCATCAGAAAAAGCTCGGTCTCCGCGAGCCGGGCGAAGAAGGCCAGCCGCGCGGTGCCATTGTCCTCCGCCGCAATCATCGCCCCATGCGCCGCGTCGAGTTCCGTCACCCGAGCGCCTCCCGCACCCGCGCCCGCAACGCGGGCAACAGTTCCGCCTCGAACCACGGATTGCGTTTCAGCCAGCCGGTGTTGCGCCAGGACGGGTGGGGCAGGGGGACGACCGCCGGCCCGTGGTCGCGCCAGCCCGCGACGGTCTCGGTCACCCCGGCCCGCGTGCCGAGATGCCAGCGATGGGCATGGCCACCCACCAGTACGGTCAACCGGACCGCCTCAAGCGCCGCCATCACCCGGTCGTGCCAGGTCTCTGCGCAGATCCTCGGAGGCGGCAGGTCCGAGCCCTTGGCGTCGTAGCCCGGAAAGCAGAACGCCATCGGGACGACGGCCACGCGGTCGCGATCATAGAACGTGGCCTCGTCGATCCCGAGCCAGTCCCTGAGCCTGTCGCCGGAACGGTCGCGGAACGGCTCGCCCAGCTCATGAACCCGGATCCCGGGGGCCTGGCCTGCGATCAGCAGCCGTGCCCCGGGGCGGAACCAGACGATCGGGCGCGGTTCGTGGCCGGTGACGGTGACGGCGAAGCGCGGGGCGCAGATCCGGCAGGCGGCGATCTCGGCGGCAAGGGACATCCGCCCAGACCTAGGGTCTTTTGCCGGTAGCGGACAAGGGGGAGATATGCCGCCATCGCGCCGAGATGGGCCTCGGCACAAGAGCGAACAAGAGAGCGGCGGCGCGCCGGGTCGCGCGCGTGGACGAGGTATCGCGCCGACCGGACCAGAGCCAAGCATCCATACACCGCATGAACCGGCCGCGGACGGCCCGGCTTCGCTTTGGCACCGCTTCCAGTGATTCCTTGCCTCACTCCGGCAGCCGGTTGCCCTCCGCATCGATCAGAAGGTTGCCATCTTCCTTCGCGAAGGGCGCCGGCGGCCAGGTGTCGAGCAGGTCGAGCACCGCGCCGGAGGGCCGGCAGAGCCGGACCCCGTTGCGGCAGGCCACGATGGGGCGGTTCACCAGAACGGGGTGCGCCAGCATCGCGTCGAGGATCGTCTCCTCCGCCACGCCGTCCTCCGTCAGGCCCAGCTCCCTGGCGGGAGACTTGCTGGTCCGGAGCGCCGTGCGGGGCGTCAGGTCTGCCGCGGCGAAGAGCGCCAGAAGCTGGGGCCGGGTCCAGCCGGTCTTCAGGTACTCGATCACGACCGGCGCATAGCCCGCCGCCTCGATGATCCGCAGAACGTTCCGCGAGGTGCCGCACTCGGGGTTGTGGTGGATGACGATGTCCATGGGACGTCCTTTCGGTCAGGGCTCTATGATCCCGGCCTCGGTCACGATCAGGTCGAGGGGCTGGTCGGTGGGCTCCATCGGCAGGGCAGGGGCCTCCTGGGCGGCATAGGCGAAGCCGATGGCGAGGGTGGGGCGGGTGGCGCGCAGCGCCTCCAGCGTCCGGTCGTAGAAGCCGCCGCCATAGCCGAGCCGGGCGCCGGCCCGGGTGAAGGCGACAAGGGGGACGATCAGCACTTCGGGGACCATGGGCTGCGGATCGGCGGGGATCAGGGCGCCGAACGCGCCCGCGACCATCTCCGTTTCCGGGGTCCAGAGCGCGAAATCGAGGGGCTGGCCCGGCTCCCGGATCACCGGGACGCCGACCGGGCCATGGGCGGCGGCCTCCGCCATGGCGGGCAGGGGGTCTATCTCTGTCCGCATCGGCATGTAGCCGGCGAGCGGGCGCCCGCGATGGGCGGCGAGAACCCGGCCGAGACAGGGTCCCGGCCCGATCCCCGCCGCATGCGCCGCCTTGCGCCGGGCAAAGGCGGCCCTGCGGGCCTCGGCCTTCGCTTCGGTCAGAGCGGCATCTATCAAAGCAGCACCATTGCGGCGAGCCCGAGGAAGGCGAAGAACCCCACCACGTCCGTCACCGTGGTCACGAAAGCGCCGGAGGCGAGCGCCGGGTCGATGCCGAGCTTTTCGAGCAGCACCGGGATCACCGTCCCGGCGAGCCCGGCGATCACCAGGTTGATCACCATCGCCGCGCCGATCACCACGCCGAGCATCGGCGCCGAGAACCAGACAGCGCCAACGATCCCCATCACCACGGCGAAGATCACGCCATTGATCAGCCCAACCAGCACCTCGCGCCGGATCACCCGCCAGACATTCGAGCCGCTGAGGTCCTTCGTCGCGATGGCCCGGACCGCCACGGTCAGCGACTGCGTGCCCGCATTGCCGCCCATGGAGGCCACGATGGGCATCAGAACGGCTAGCGCCACCAGCCCCGCGATCACCTCGTCGAAGAGCGCGATGACCAGCGAGGCAAGGATCGCCGTCACCAGGTTCACCGCGAGCCAAGGGAATCGCCGCTTCGTCGTCTCGATCACCTTGTCGGTCAGGCTGCCCTCACCGACGCCGGCGAGCCGCAGGATGTCCTCCTCGGCCTCCTCGTCGAGCACGATCATCGCATCGTCGATGGTGATCACGCCCACGAGCCGCTCATCGGCGTCCACCACCGGGGCAGAGATGATGTGGTACTGGTTGAAGGCATAGGCCACCTCGCCCTCGTCCTGATCGACCGGGATGGTGCGGAACATCTCCTCCTGGATGTCGGTCAGCTTGACCTCCCGGCGCGAGCCGAGGAGCCGACCGAGGGCGACATTGCCCACCGGCTTCATCCGCGGATCGACAAGAATGACGTGGTAGAAATGTTCGGGCAGGCCGTCCTTGTGGGCGCGCAGGAAGTCGATGGTCTCGCCCACGGACCAGTGCTTGGGCGCGCGCACGGTCTCGACCTGCATGAGCCGCCCGGCGCTGTCCTCGGGATAGGACAGCGCCCGCTCGACCACCACCCGGTCGGGGGCTTCGAGGACGTCGAGGACCGCCTCCTGCTGCTCCTCGTCCATGTATTCGACGAGGTCGACGACATCGTCGCTTTCCAGATCGCGGACCGCCTCGGCGAGTTCCTTCGGGGCCAGCGCCGCGATGATCTCCTCGCGGATCGAATCCTCAAGCTCGGAGAGCACGTCGCCATCGAGCCCGCCGCGCCACAGGGTCAGCAGCTTCTCGCGTTCGCGCTCCTCGATCTGTTCGAGGAGGTCGGCGATATCGGCGGGGTGGAGCGGTTCGAGGAGGCGGTCGATCTCGCCGGCATCGTCGGTATCGAGCGCGGCGCGGACATCGGTGAAGAGCGCGCTTTGCAGTGCGTAGCCGTCTTCGCCGATCTCGACCGTCTCGTCCGCCATACCGCCCCCTGCCGCTTGCCGCGCACCATAGCCCAATGCGGCATTGCGGCAAGCGGATCGGCCCGGTCGGTGCCCCGCGGTCGGGGCGGGGCGATCTTTCGACGAAAGATCGGGCGCCCCTGGCCGATGTCAGGTCGACTTGGGGCCGCGCCCGTGCCATTTGATCCCGGTCAAAGCGGCGGGCCGGTCTGCGGGCCTAGCCTCGTCCGAACCATTTGGAGAGCCATGCGATGTCCCACACGCCCCATGAACTGGCCGAGGAATTCCCCGACCATGTCGAGACGATCCACAAGCTGAAGACCACGGATGCGCATTTCGCCTCGCTCATGGACAAGTACCACGAGATCAACCGCGCCGTGCACCGGGCCGAGACGGATATCGAGCCGACGGACGACCTGCACATGTCGGAGATGCGCAAGGAACGGCTGCACCTGAAGGATCAGATCTGGGCGATGCTCTCGAAGGCCGAGGCCTGAGGGCGGGCGGTCAGAGCCCGAGCCGGCGCTCGCGCCGCATCACGAAGAGGATCGCCACGCCCGAGAGCGCGGTGGTCACGAACATGATCGCCTGAAGCGGCAGGGCGCCGGACTCGACGCTCAGAAGCGCGCCGGCAAGCGCGGAGAGCGCCGCGCCGCCGCCGATCATGATCGCGCCGCCGAGCCCGCTCGCCGTGCCGGCCAGATGCGGGCGGACCGAGAGCATGCCGGCCATGGAGTTCGGCATGGTCATCCCGTTGCCGAGGCCGAGGAAGGTGCAGAAACTGAAGAAGATCCAGGCCGTCGAGAGGCCGGCGAGGGAGAGCAGGAGCGAAAGCCCCATGCCGGACCCGCTCAGGATCGCGCCGGCGAGAATCATCCGGTTGATGCCGAACCTGACCGAGAAGCGCCCCGATATGCCGTTGCCGATGGCATAGCCGATGGCCGGCGCGCCGAGCGCCACGCCGGTCCAGAGCGGGGTCAGGCCGAAGATATCCTGCGCCACGAAGGAGGCGCCGCCGAGAAAAGCGAAGAAGGCGCCCGAGGCGAAGGCGGCGCAGAGCACATAGCCCCAGAACCGCGGCGAGGCGAGTAGCTCGGGATAGGTGCGGACTTGGTCGGAGAAGGCCATGCCCTCGCCCCGCACCGTCTCGCCCTGATCGACGAGGCAGAGCAGCCCGACACCGATCCCCATCAGGACCAGAAAGACGAAGGTCGCCTGCCAGCCGAAGACCTGGTCGAGCGCCCCGCCGATCACCGGCCCGACCATCGGGACCAGCGCCATGCCCATGGTGACATAGCCGATCATCGAGGCGGCTTCCTCCTGGGGGACCATGTCGCGGACCACGGCGCGGGAGAGCACCATGCCGGCGACCACCGCGCCTTGCAGCATCCGGAAGGCCAGGAAGACCTCGACACTCTGCGCCAGCATGGCGCCGATCGTGGCGAGGACGAAGATGACGATGCCGCCGAGCACGACCGGGCGCCGTCCGAACCGGTCCGAGACCGGTCCGATGACGATCTGAAGCGCCGCCGTCACCGCCAGATAGCCGGAGACGGCGATCTGCATGACCGCGTAATCGGTGCCGAAATACTCGGCCATGCCGCTTAAGCTGGGCAGGAACACCGCCATGTTGAGCGCGGCCAGGCCGGCCATCAGGATCAGCGTCAAAATGTGGGGTGGCGTGGTCCGGTCGAAAAGCCGGACCTCGGGCGCACTGGACATGGGGAGAGACGTAGACCCGGGCGGGGTCGGTGTCCATGGGGGCAGGACGGTCACCGGCGGCAGAGCGAGGTCGGAACGCCCTTTCGCTCTGGCCGTCGTGGGAGCGGATACCGGGGGGGGCGGCGCGGCCGGCTGACGGTCTCGGTCCGAATGCGCCGCCTGTCCGACGGGTCAGGATGCCGGACGGGTCGGCCAGGTGTCGGACACCCGGTAGCCCCGCGGCCATGGATCGGTCGGGTCGAGGAAGATTTGGTGGGTGCCGGTGATCCAGGCCTGGCCCCGGATCGAGGGCACGATGGCGGGGCGTCCGGCGATCTCGGTGACCGCCTCGCAGCGGGCCAGGAAGGTCCCGCCCACGATGCTGCGCGCGCGGTAGGCGGTTTCGGGTGTGACCTCGCCCCGGGCGATCATCAGCGCCAGCCGGGCCGAGGCGCCGGTACCGCAGGGCGAGCGGTCGAGGCGCCCGGGGTCGATCACCACCGCATTGCGGCCCGTCACCTCGCCCTCCGCACGCTTCAGGGGGCCGGCGAACTGGCAGAAGGAAATCACCGACCAGTCCAGTTCCGGGTGATGAAAGCCAATCTGAGCATTGGCGGCGGCGGTGATCCGGGCGCCGAGCGTGGCCATCTCCGCGCCTTCGTCCGGCGTAACGGCGAGGCCGAGGGCGCTGGCATCCACGATGCAGTAGCTGTCCCCGCCCCAGGCCGTACTGACGGTCAGCGTACCGTGACCCTCGACCTCGAGCGGCACGTCGATCCGGTCGGCGAAGCTCGGCACATTGACCAGGGTGCAGGCGGTGACCTTACCGTCCTCGCAGCGCGCCCGCACCCGCACCAGGCCCGCCGGCGCTTCCAGCATGATCCTGGTCTCGGGCTCCCGCATCGGCAGGATGCCGGTTTCGAGACAAACCGTCGCAACGCAGATCGCGTTGGAGCCGGACATCGGCGGCGTGTGCTCGGGCTCCATGATCAGAAAACCGATCTGCGCCTCGGGCTGCGTCGCGGGCACCAGCAGATTGACATGGGTACTCACATGGCCGCGGGGCTCGTTGAGCAGCAGATCCCGCAACATGCCGTCCGAGTGCAGGAAATCCCTTTGCTCCCAGAGCGTTGCTCCGGGGACCGGGCCGACGCCGCCGGTGATAACATGGCCGTTCTCGCCCTCCGCATGGGCCGAGACCATTTGGATTGCCCGCTCGGTCCTCATGGCGCCTCCCGTCCCGATCCGCCCGGCATGTCGGGCCGCCTGCGCGCCGCCGCCATCGGGCCCTGCCGGGCGGCGCGGGTTCTCGCGGGATCGTGCATCCCGGCTTTTCGCGACCGTATCGCGTCGGTAGGGTCGCGCGCAATCAATGCCGGCTCATCCGGCAGCAGTTTCGGGAGGGCCCGCCATGAAGGACATCTTGAGAGAGCTTGACGACCGCCGCGACGCGGCCCGGCTCGGCGGCGGGGAAAAGCGCATCGCCGCGCAGCATGACAAGGGCAAGCTCACCGCCCGCGAGCGTATCGAACTCCTCCTGGACGAGGATAGTTTCGAGGAGTTCGACATGTTCGTCGCCCATCGCTGTACCGATTTCGGGATGGAGAAGAACCGCCCTTCCGGCGATGGCGTCGTGACCGGCTGGGGCACGATCAACGGCCGCATGGTCTATGTCTTCTCTCAGGATTTCACGGTGCTCGGCGGCTCGGTCTCCGCCACCCATGCCCAGAAGATCGTCAAGATCATGGACATGGCGATGCAGAACGGCGCCCCGGTGATCGGCATCAACGATTCCGGCGGTGCCCGCATCCAGGAAGGCGTCGACAGCCTCGCCGGCTATGGCGATGTCTTCGACCGCAATATCCGCGCCTCCGGCGTCGTCCCCCAGATCAGCCTCATCATGGGCCCCTGCGCTGGCGGCGCGGTCTATTCCCCGGCGATGACCGATTTCATCTTCATGGTGAAGGATTCCAGCTACATGTTCGTCACCGGCCCGGATGTGGTGAAGACGGTCACCAACGAACAGGTCACGGCCGAGGAACTGGGCGGCGCCACCACCCATACCCGCAAGTCCTCCGTCGCCGACGGTGCCTTCGAGAACGATGTCGAGGCGCTCGCCGAAATCCGCCGCCTCGTCGATTTCCTGCCGCTCTCGAACCGTGAGAAGGCCCCGGTGCGTCCGTTCTTCGACGATGTGGACCGGGTGGAGGAGAGCCTCGACACCCTGATCCCCGCGAACCCGAACCAGCCCTACGACATGAAGGAGCTGATCCTGAAAGTCGCCGACGAAGGAGATTTTTATGAGATTCAGGAGGAGTTCGCGAAGAACATCATCACCGGCTTCATCCGGCTCGAAGGTCAGACCGTGGGGGTGGTGGCGAACCAGCCCATGGTGCTCGCCGGCTGCCTCGACATCGACAGCTCGCGCAAGGCCGCGCGGTTTGTGCGCTTCTGCGACTGTTTCGAAATCCCGATCCTGACCTTCGTCGACGTGCCGGGCTTTCTGCCTGGCACGGGTCAGGAATATGGCGGGGTCATCAAGCACGGGGCGAAGCTCCTCTTCGCCTATGGCCAGGCCACGGTGCCGAAGGTGACGGTGATCACGCGCAAAGCCTATGGCGGCGCCTATGTGGTCATGGCGTCGAAACACCTGCGGGCCGATTTCAACTATGCCTGGCCGACCTCCGAGATCGCGGTGATGGGGGCCAAGGGGGCGACGGAGATCATCCACCGTGCCGATCTCGGCGATGCAGAGAAGATCGCGGCCCATACGGCGGAATACGAGAACCGCTTCGCCAACCCCTTCGTGGCCGCGGAACGGGGATTCATCGACGAGGTGATCCAGCCGCGCAGCACCCGCCGCCGCATCTGCCGCGCCTTCGCGGCGCTCAGAAGCAAGCGGGCGGATGCGCCCTGGAAGAAGCACGACAACCTCCCCCTCTAGGTGATGCGGTGAGGTGGTTCCTTGGTCTTCCGTTGCTGTTCTTGGGCGCAGCGACGGCCGCCGCCCAGGACCTCACCCTCCCGTCCGGCCAGACCGTGACCCTCGCCGAGGTGATCTTCGAGGAGGACGGGGCGCTGGCGCGGTTCCGGTTTCTCGCCCCCCGGATCGGCGCGGACCTGACCTTTCCGGATGTGGCGGGCGATTTTCCCTGGCTCTGCGAACAGGCGATTGTCCCCGCGCTCGCCGTGGCCGAGGCGGCGGCGGAGCGCGTCGTGATCTCCATGGCCGACCGGCCGGTGGAGTTTGGCGAGATCACCCCCGATGCGACCCAGTTCTTCGAGGCGTTCAGCCTCTCGGACGGGGTCTGTATCTGGGACGAATTCTGATGCCTCCACAACATCTTGCGGATCGAACCTCAACCAAGGCTCAAGTTGGTGCCGCCGCGCCACAGCCCAGGCTCGCGACCCGGCCTGGATGTCTTTTTCACAGCCTTTCCCGTATCTTTCCACCGGGTTGCCCACAGGCCGCCCCTCGAGCAAACGGGGTGCCAAACCGGCCGACGAAGCGCCGCGCCGCCCCGACGGACAGATACAGGAGACGCCCATGTCCTTCCCTCTCAAGGCGCTTCTCGGCGCTTGCGCCCTGGCCTTCCTGGCCGCCTGCGCCCAGAACGACAGCTCCGATGTCGAGGAATTCGTCATCGTCGACCCCGCGCCGGTCACCGCCGAGCCGGTCTTCCACGGCAAGTACAACTGATCGCGGCACGGGGCGGGTTCTGGCTCGCCCCGGTGCAAACCCGGTCTGCCGCGGATGCTGAAGCATCGCGGCTTTCCCGGTCGGCTGCCCGGCACGGATTTCCAGTTCACCCTGCGCCGCGCCGCCAAGGGCACACCCACGCGGCTGACACCGCGCGAGCGCTTCGCCGACCGCCGCCCGGCGGACCGGCGCGCCGATGCGGGCTTCCTCTGGGCGCTCAAGGAGCATTTCGGTGCCGACCCCTTCGCGCGCGGCAATCTCGATGCCGGACGGCTGAGCTGGCTCTTCGGGCGCGAGGTGCTCCCCGCGGAAGAGCCTTTCGACCCGGAAAGCTACGACGCCCTTCTGCGGGTCGATCTGGACCGCGCCCGCGCCGCTTTCCCGGACATTTTCGATCCCGATTGGGCGCCGTGATCGGCCGACGAGGCGGGACGATCGGTCTCACCCCTGATCGGCGCGAAATCGCCGACCTGAGTACACTTTTGGCGCGAATCCGCCAATCCCGGGTCTCCATTGTCGACGCCGGATGACAGCGCGATCGTCCTGTGCCAGCCTCAACCTGCATCGGGCGGACCCAGCAAGCTACCCGATGCGAACTGTCAAAACCGTTACCCTTCCCCTTCGGGGTGGTCTGGTCCCTTCGGGAGCAGGCCACCCTTCCCTTTTGTGCGGGTCTGGCCGATATTGGCCGCGCGGGGCGCAGGCCCCGCCAAACAAAGAGCAGACAGAGGTTTCTCACGATGCAGTTCAAGACCTGGATCTTCGCCGCGGCTGCGGCGCTTACCCTTGCCGCCTGCGGCGATACCGATCTCGAACGCGGGCTCAGCGGCGCGGCCATCGGCGCCGTCGCGGCGGAGGCCACGGGCGGCGATGCCCTGGTGGGCGCGGCGGTCGGCGGCGCGGCCGGTGTGTTGTGCGACGATGCCAACGTTCCGGGATGCACCTGACCGGCGTTTTCTGAGTTTTCGGGCGCGCGGGAGGCGGGTAAGGCTACCCCATGGCCGACCGCGCGCTCATGCCCGATTATCTGCGCCTCCTGGCGCTTTTCGGGATCGTGGTGGTGAACGTTCAGTTCATCGCATTCCCGAGCGA
This sequence comes from Paracoccaceae bacterium, assembly GCA_028284605.1. Taxonomy (GTDB): domain Bacteria; phylum Pseudomonadota; class Alphaproteobacteria; order Rhodobacterales; family Rhodobacteraceae; genus JANQRL01. The sequence continues at coordinate 48,636 of JANQRL010000011.1, forward strand.
TGGCGGGTTCTTCTCGGCAAGCTCGCAGATGCCGGCCGATCAGGTCGCCACCTGGCTGGTCAACGGGATCGCGACGCTCAAGACCTACGGGCTCTTTTCCTTCATGTTCGGGGTCGGTCTGGCCTTCCAGATCCGCTCGGCCGAACGCCGCGGCCTGCGTTTCGGTAAACTGTATCGGAACCGGATGCTGGGGCTCACGCTTCTCGGCATCCTGCACGGGGTGTTCTTCTTTTTCGGCGATATCCTGGTGATCTACGCGATCCTCGGCACGCTGCTCTATTTCTGGCGCGACTGGCCAGTGCGGCGGCTGGTCAAGGTCGGGGCGGTGCTGCTGGTCGTGCAGCTTCTGATCGCCGGGGCGCTGTCGCTCGTGACGCCGGAGATGCCCGACGATCTGGCGGCGTTCGAGCGCGCCGTGATGACCGGCGGCAGTTTCTGGGAGGTTGCGCAGTATCGCGGGATCTCGTTTGCGATCTTCCTGCCTTTCGGCCTGCTCTATCAGGGCATCTCGGCACTGGGCTGGTTCTGCCTCGGCCTTGCCGCGGTGAAATCGGGGATGATCGACAACGCCGCCCATCCGCTCTGGGCCCGGGCGCGGCGGGTTTGCCTGATCCCCGGCGTGGTCCTGAGCCTGGCTGCCTCGGCGGTCTGGCAGTGGACCGACAGCCCGTTCGGCGACGCGCTTGTCGCCATTGCCGCGCCGATTGCCACCTTGGGCTATCTCGGCCTGATCGCCGCGATTGCCCGTCCGCCGGGGCCTTGGATGGCGCGGCTCCTGAAGGCCGGGGGCGCCAGCCTCAGCGTCTATCTCGGCCAGTCCATCGTGCTGTCGTTTCTTTTCGCCGGCTACGGGTTCGGCCTCTGGGATGCCGTGGGCCCTGCGACGGTGGTCCTGATTGCGCTAACTGTGACACTTCTGCTGATGTTTGTGCTGACGCTCTGGCTTAGCCGGTTCCCCATGGGGCCGTTCGAGGTGATATTGCGCCGCATCACCCGGGCCGGGACCCGCGGGGCGACGACTTGAAGAAGAAGCCGAGGGGCGAATGTTTGACAAAATCCTGATCGCCAACCGGGGCGAGATCGCATGCCGCGTCATCAAGACCGCGCGCCGGATGGGGATCAAGACCGTGGCGGTCTATTCCGATGCGGACCAGCACGCGCTTCACGTACAAATGGCCGACGAGGCGGTCCATATCGGCCCGCCGCCGGCCAATCAGTCCTACATCGTCATCGACAACATCATGGCGGCGATCCACGACACCGGCGCCCAGGCGGTCCATCCGGGTTATGGCTTTCTCTCGGAGAACGCGAAATTCGCCGAAGCGCTCGACAAGGCCGGCGTCGCCTTCATCGGCCCGCCGAAAGGCGCCATCGAGGCGATGGGCGACAAGATCACCTCCAAGAAGATCGCCCAGGAAGCCGGGGTCTCCACCGTGCCGGGCTATATGGGGCTGATCGAGGATGCCGATGAGGCGGTGAAGATCGCCGCCGAGATCGGCTACCCGGTCATGATCAAGGCCAGCGCGGGCGGCGGCGGCAAGGGGATGCGGATCGCCTGGGACGAGACCGAGACCCGCGAGGGGTTCCAGTCGTCCAAGAACGAGGCCGCCAACTCCTTCGGCGACGACCGCATCTTTATCGAGAAATTCGTGACGCAGCCGCGCCATATCGAGATCCAGGTCCTTTGCGACAGCCATGGCAACGGCATCTATCTGGGCGAGCGGGAATGCTCGATCCAGCGCCGGAACCAGAAGGTGATCGAAGAGGCGCCGTCGCCCTTCCTCGACCCGGAGACCCGCAAGGCCATGGGCGATCAGGCGGTCGCGCTGGCGAAGGCCGTGGGCTATACCTCCGCCGGCACCGTCGAATTCATCGTTGATGGGGACAAGAACTTCTACTTCCTCGAAATGAATACCCGGCTTCAGGTCGAACACCCGGTGACGGAGCTGATCACCGGCGTCGATCTGGTCGAACAGATGATCCGTGTGGCCGACGGTCAGGTGCTCCAGATCGAGCAGGACGAGGTGCAGCTCAACGGCTGGGCGCTGGAAAGCCGGCTCTATGCCGAGGACCCCTACCGCAACTTCCTGCCTTCCATCGGCCGGCTGACCCGTTACCGCCCGCCCGAGGAGATCGCCACGCCCGAACGCGCCGTGCGCAACGATACCGGCGTCTATGAGGGCGGCGAGATTTCCATGTATTACGACCCGATGATCGCGAAGCTCTGCACCTGGGCGCCGACCCGCGCGCAGGCGCTAGAGGAGATGCGGCTGGCGCTCGACGGGTTCGAGGTGGAGGGGATCGGGCACAACCTTCCGTTCCTCTCGGCGGTGATGGACCATCCGCGCTTTATCTCCGGCGAGATCACCACGGCCTTCATTGCCGAGGAGTACCCGGACGGGTTTCAGGGGGCGGAACTGGACACCGCCTCGATCCGCCGCATCGCGGCGGCCTCAGCGGCCATGCACCGGGTCGCCGAGATTCGCCGCACCCGGGTCTCCGGCCGGCTCGGCAATCATGAGCGCCATGTGGGCCCGGACTGGGTGGTCTCTATCGCGGGCGAGGAATTCCAGACCCATATCGAGGCCGACCGCGCCGGCGCCGATGTCCGGTTCGGCACCGGCGAAGGCGACATCATCCCCTCCGAGGTCGCGCCTGTGCGGGTGGAAAGCGATTGGACGCCGGGGGATAGCCTCGCTCGGCTCACCGTCGATGGGCAGCCTCTTGTTCTGAAGGTCGGCAAGATCACCGGCGGCTTCCGCATCCGATCCCGCGGTGCCGACCTGAAGGTTCATGTCCGGACGCCGCGGCAGGCGGAACTGGCCGCGCTGATGCCGGAGAAGGTGCCGCCGGATACGTCGAAGATGCTGCTCTGCCCGATGCCCGGTCTCATCGTGAAGGTCGATGTGGCCGTCGGCGACGCGGTCGAGGAAGGTCAGGCGCTCTGCACCGTCGAGGCGATGAAGATGGAGAACATCCTGCGCGCCGAGCGCAAGGCGGTGGTGGCCAGGGTCAATGCCGGGCCGGGCGACAGCCTCGCGGTGGACGACGTGATCATGGAGTTCGAATGACGGCGATCGGCCGTCCCATGGGCAGTCTCTGGCACCCGCTGGTCTTCGGGCTGGCGCTGGCCGCCGGTCTGGGCTTCTTCCTGGGCGCCCTGCGGCTTTCGGGGGCCGTCATGTTCAGCGCCGCGCCGGGGGCGGGCGTGATCCTGTCCTGGCTCTCGCCCTTGGCCGGGATCGCGGGCTTCGCCGCGGTCTACGGACCGGGGCGGGGCAGGGCGTTGCGCGCGCGGTTCTGGCTTGTCGCGGTGGCGCTGGTCTATGGGCTCGGCGCTCTGGGGATGGCCGCGACCTGGTCCGGGGCCGTGAGCCTTCCCGTGGCATTCGCGCCGATGGTCGTGGGCGCCTTTGTCGGCGCGGTCCTGCTCTACCTCCGGGATCGCGACCATGGCTAGGACGCTGCCGGCGCTGTCGGTCGCCGCGGCGCTTGCCGCCTTCGCCACGCTGATGGCGGTGGCCATGGCGCGCGCGGGCTGGGTCTTCGAATATCCGCTCGACGACGTCTATATCCACCTCGCCATGGCCGAGCAGATCCGGGCCGGCGGCTATGGGGTGAACCCGGGCGAGATCGCCTCCGCCGCCTCCTCGCCGCTCTATCCGCTGCTCCTGATGTGGTTCCCCGGGACCGAGATCCAGCGGATGCTGCCGCTTCTGTGGAACATCGCCGGGCTCGGCCTCGCCGCCTGGCTCTGGGGCCGGATTCTGGTGGTTTCCGGCTATGGCGACGGCGCGCTCCGGCCGGTCGGCCTCATCGCCGCGGCGCTCGGCCCGGTGGCGCTCAACATGTTCGGGGTCGCCTTCACCGGCATGGAGCACGCGCTCCACGTCGCCGCCACGCTGGCCATCGTGCTGGGTCTGCTGCGGCTGGAGGCGGAAGAGCGGGTGCCGCTGATCCTTTTCGCGGGGTGCTTCTTCACAACGGCGCTGCGGCTCGAAGGGCTGGCGCTGGGCCTTCTCGCCGCCCTGGTCCTCTGGCGCGTCCGAGGTTTCGGCCCCGCGGCATTGGCCGCCACCCTGACGCTTCTCCCCGCACTCGCTTTTGTTGGCACGCTCACCGCCCTCGGTCTCGATCCGCTGCCCGAATCGGTCCAGGCGAAGCTCTCCAACGAGGACACCACCGATTTCGGGCCGGTGACCCGCACCATCGCGCAGGTTCAGGTCAATATCGGTAAGGGCGGCGGCTTTCTGCTGCTGCTCGGCTGTGGCGCCCTGGGGCTGCTGCTCTTCGCCAATCCCCGGCTCCGCGCCGTGCTGCCGCGCAGTGTCGCGCTGGCGCTGCTGCTCGCCGGGATCGCCCATCTGATGTTCGGCCAGATCGGCTGGATGGACCGCTACGAGGGGTATATCTGGGCCGGCCTCGCCGCCGGAATCGTAGCCTTCGCCATAGGAGGGCCGCGCCGGCTCCCCGCGCTGGCGGTTATCGGCGTGCTTGGTGCCGGCGCCACCACCTATTGGCAGAGCTGGACGGAGCATTTTCCCTGGAACATCCGCGGCATCCACCTCCAGCCCGTGCAATCGGCGCGTTTCGCCAAGGAGTTCGCCCGCGTTCCTGTCGCGGTAAACGATCTCGGCGCGGCGAGTTGGGCCAATCCGAACTATGTGCTCGACCTCTGGGGGCTGGCCAGCGCCGAGGCCCGGTTCAAGCGCATTTTCGACCCGACCCCGGGCTGGGCCGATCCGCTCGCCGAGGCGCGCGGGGTGCAGCTCGCGATGATCTACGAGGACTGGCTCGAAGCGGCGATCGGCCCCGATTGGGTCAAGCTGGGCGAGCTGCGCCTCGATATCAGACGCGGCTATCTCGGCGGTGCGGAGGTGGCCTATTTCGCCACAGATCCGGCCCATGTCGAGAGCCTCGCCGCGGCCCTGCGCGCCTGGGCGCCGACCCTGCCGGAGGGCGCCTTCTTCGTCTTCGAGGACGGGGTGGAGTGAGACCGCGCGCTCAGATCGAACCGGCGCGGCGGTCCTCGATCTCCTGCTGGCGCAGTGGCATCTTGTCGATGGAGCGGGTCAGTTCCCGCACATCCCAGGGCAGGGGCTTGCGGAGCGAGACGCGCCCGTCCTTGGCCACCAGCGCCATCATGAAGCCGCGCGGGCGGAGCTGGATGCGGATGTCGGTGCGGGCGTCGGGATCGGTATCGGTGACGATGATCACATCGCGTTCCGCCAATTCTTCCGGTTCGGCCAGAAGCAGGTCCATCTGGCGGCGGAAATTCGGGTCCACCGGGCTGTCAGCGAAGACCACGACGGGCCGCGCGATCCAGACAAAATCGTCGAGATCGATCTCCGAGGCGTCGAAAACCCGGGTGCGGTCGGCTTCCCAAAGCTCCGGGCCGCTCAGTGGCGCGACTTCCTCGGCCTCGCCGACGACCGGCGCGATGGTTTCCTGGGCCAGCGCCGGCTCGGGGAGAACCGCGGCAAGGCCGAGCGCGACGGCCTGGGTAAAGAAAGTGTTCATGGGCCGAGATATAGGCGCAGTTTCGGGCGAGGCGAAGGGGCGGCGGGCCCCAGACGCGAACAATTTTCCGTTTAAGCGTTCGGTTAGGGTTTACCAACCATGATGCCGGCGGGGTCGATTTCGCCGCGTCCGCCCCGCGCGGCCTGGACAAGAGGCTTGCCGGTTCATGGATATCACGTTGCATCTGGGCGCCCACCGCACGGGCACGACAACATTTCAGGCCTATCTGGAGCGCAACTCCGGCGCGCTCGCCGCCGCCGGGGTCGTCGCCTGGACGCCGAGGCGAACCCGCGGCGGGCTTCTGTCCGGCCTGGTCCGGCGTCCCGAGGAGGTCACCTGGGAGGTGGAGCGGCGCGCTTTCCGGACCCGCGGCCGGATCGCCCTGGAGCGCGCCCGACTCGCCCGCCACGGCATGCGGCAGCTCCTGATCAGCGAGGAAAATCTGATCGGATCGGTGCGCAACAACCTGCGCGAGGGGGCATTCTATCCTTCGCTGGATGCGCGTCTGGAGCGGCTGGCACCGGTCTTTGCCTGCGAACGGCTACGCATCGGCCTATCGATCCGAAACTATCAGAGCTACTGGACCTCCGCCTTGTCCTTTGCCATCGCCCGGGGGCATCCTGTGCCCGGGCCGGACCGGATCTCCCAGCTTGTCGGCCAGTCCCGGCGGTGGCGGCATATCGTCCGGGAGGTCGCGCGGGTCTTTCCCGGAGCGGAACTCGTGGTATGGCCGTTCGAGCGCTATGTGTCGCAGCCCGATGCGCAGCTCCGCTTCATCACCGGCGGCGTGAGTCTTCCGATTCGGGCGGCGGGGTCGCGGGACTGGCGCAATCCGGGGCCGCGGGCGAAAGAACTGCGCGAGATGGTCGCCTGCCTCGGACCGGGCCAGGCCGGCCGGCTCCGCGAGGTGACCGGGGACGGGCGCTGGATGCCGTTCGATGCCGCGCAGCGCGCCCGGCTCGACGCCGAGTATCGCCGCGACCTCGATTGGCTGCGCGGGGGCGCCGACGGGATTGCGCGGTTCATCGACGGACCGCGCGCCATAACGTCCTCTGCGCGGCCGGACGGGAATGTGGAATACTCCGCGGGGCGAGTCGGCAGAGACCGAACCGGCGGCGAAGACAGAGGACATGACAATGAAACGACGAGGGTCGCGATCTGATTGGGAGGCATTGGCCGAGGCTGAACTCCGGGGGCGTCCGCTCATGGACCTGACCTGGGACACGCTCGAAGGGATCGCGGTCCAGCCGCTCTATACGGAGGACGACCTTGAGGGGCTCGATCATCTCGGCTCGATCCCGGGCGCCGAACCCTACACGCGGGGCGTCAAGGCTACGATGTATGCCGGCCGGCCCTGGACGATCCGGCAATATGCCGGCTTCTCCACAGCGGAGGAATCGAACGCTTTCTACCGCAAGGCCCTGGCCGCCGGGCAGCAGGGGGTCTCCGTGGCCTTCGATCTCGCCACCCATCGCGGCTATGACAGCGACCACCCCCGGGTCGTCGGCGATGTCGGCAAGGCCGGCGTGGCCATCGATTCCGTCGAGGACATGAAGATCCTCTTCGACGGCATTCCGCTCGACAGGATCTCCGTCTCGATGACGATGAACGGCGCGGTGATTCCGGTCCTGGCGAATTTCATCGTCACCGGAGAGGAGCAGGGCCATGACCGCTCGGTCCTTTCGGGCACGATCCAGAACGACATCCTCAAGGAGTTCATGGTCCGCAACACCTATGTCTATCCGCCCGACCCCTCGATGCGGATCATCGCGGATATCATCGAATACACCGCCGCCGAGATGCCGAAATTCAACTCGATCTCGATCTCCGGCTATCACATGCAGGAGGCCGGCGCGAACCTGGTGCAGGAACTGGCCTTCACCCTCGCCGACGGGCGCGAATATGTCCGCACCGCGCTGGCCCGCGGCATGGATGTGGACCGTTTCGCCCCGCGGCTCAGCTTCTTCTTCGCGATCGGCATGAACTTCTTCATGGAGGCCGCGAAGCTGCGTGCGGCGCGGCTGCTCTGGCACCGGATCATGAGCGAGTTCGCGCCGAAGAACCCGAAATCCTCGATGCTGCGCACCCATTGCCAGACCTCGGGCGTCAGCCTTCAGGAGCAGGATCCTTACAACAACGTGGTCCGCACGGCCTACGAGGCGATGAGCGCGGTGCTCGGCGGCACCCAGTCGCTCCATACCAATGCGCTCGACGAGGCCATCGCGCTGCCCACCGAATTCGCCGCCCGGATCGCGCGCAACACCCAGCTCATCCTACAGGAAGAGACCGGGGTGACTAGGGTCGTCGATCCGCTCGCCGGCTCCTATTATGTCGAGAGCCTGACGGCGGAACTTGCGGACGCGGCCTGGGCGCTGATCGAAGAGGTCGAGGAGATGGGGGGCATGACCAAGGCCGTGATCTCCGGCATGCCCAAGCTCCGGATCGAGGAGACCGCGGCGCGGCGTCAGGCGATGATCGACCGGGGCGAGGAGGTCATCGTCGGCGTCAACAAGTACCGGCTCGAAAAGGAAGACGACATCGACATCCTCGATATCGACAACGACAAGGTGCGGGAGGCCCAGATCGCCCGGCTGGAGCGTATCCGGGCCACACGGGACGACACGGCCTGTCAGGCGGCGCTCGACGAGTTGAAACGGCGCGCGGTGGAGGGCGGCAACCTGCTCGAAGCGGCGGTGGAGGCCGCCCGCGCCCGGGCCAGCGTGGGGGAGATCAGCATGGCGATGGAAGAGAAATTCGGCCGCCACCGGGCCGAGGTGAAAACCCTCGCCGGGGTCTATGGCGCGGCCTATGAGGGCGACGAGGGCTTCGCCGAAATCCAGCATTCCGTCGAGCGTTTCGCGGACGAAGAGGGCCGCCGGCCCCGGATGCTCGTCGTCAAGATGGGCCAGGACGGGCACGATCGCGGTGCCAAGGTCATCGCCACCGCCTTCGCCGATATCGGCTTCGACGTGGATGTCGGGCCGCTGTTCCAGACCCCGGAGGAGGCCGCCCAGGACGCCATCGACAACGATGTCCACGTCATCGGCATCTCGTCCCAGGCGGCGGGCCACAAGACCCTGGCGCCGAAGCTGATCGAGGCGCTGAAGGCGGCGGGGGCGGGCGACATCATCGTGATCTGCGGCGGGGTGATCCCGCAGCAGGACTACGCCTTCCTGGAGAAGGCCGGTGTGAAGGCGATCTTCGGCCCCGGCACCAATATCCCCGAGGCGGCCCAGGACATCCTGCGCCTGATCCGCGAGGCCCGCGCCGAGGCCGCCTGATCCATGAAACTCGACCATCTCGCGGTCTGCGCCGGCCATCTGGGCGAGGGTGTGGCCTGGGCCGAGGAGGTCCTGGATCAGCGGATCGCCCCGGGCGGGCGGCATCCGCGCTACGGGACCCACAACGCCCTCTTGGGTCTGTCGGAGGGGCTCTACCTGGAGGTCATCGCCATCGATCCGGAGGCGGAGCCGCAGGATCGGCCCCGGTGGTTCGATCTCGATCGGTTCACCGGGCCGCCGCGGCTCGCCAACTGGATCTGCCGGGTGTCCGATCTCGATGCGGCACTGGCGGATGCGCCGGAGGGGGCCGGCCGCGCGGTCGATATGGAACGCGGCGACCTGCGCTGGCGCATCGCGGTGCCCGAAGATGGCGGGCTGCCGATGCAGGGCGGCTATCCGACGCTGATCGAGTGGCAGAGCCCCGTTCCGCCGGGCCGTTCCCTGCCGGCCACCGGCCTGCGCCTGACCCGCCTCGACATCCACCACCCCGAGGCCCGCGCGCTGGCCAGGCTCGTCGACCTGCCCCAGGTCCGCTTTCACCGCGCCCGGACGCCACGCCTCGCCGCCCAGTTCGACGGGCCCGGCGGCGCCAGGAGGCTCGAATGATCCGTCCCGCCAGGATCGACGACGCGCCGGGGATCGAGGCGATCTCGACGCCCGCGATCCTCGAGACGGCCATCACCTTCAACGACCGGGTGAAATCCGTCGACGAGATTGCCGAAATGATCGCGGATCGGCCGTTCTTCGTGGCGGAAGAGGCGGGGGAGGTGGTCGGCTTTGCCAGCTACACCCAGTTCCGCCGGGCCGACGGCTATCGGTTCACGATTGAACATACGATCATGCTTGCCGAGGAGGCCCACGGGAAAGGGCTGGGCCGGGCGCTGATGGTGGCGCTGATGGACCATGCGAGGGCGGCGGGGATGCACTCGATCTGGGCCGGGATCAGCGCCGAGAACCCGCAGGGTATCGCGTTTCACGAACGGCTCGGCTTCGACCATGTTGCGCGGCTCCCCGAGGTCGGTTTCAAGTTCGGCCGCTGGATGGATCTCGTACTGATGCGCCGGAGCCTCTGAGGCCCCTGTCGACGGCGCGGCGACAAAACTCTTCGAAGAGTTTTGCCAGACCCTTCGAAGGGTCTGCGGCGCCCCCCCCGGGGCCGGCCGGAGCCGGAGTGCGGATGCCGGGGACCGGTCCGGCAATCCGGCGGAAACTCTTCGAAGAGTTTCGTCAGACCCTTCGAAGGGTCTGGCCTCGCCCGGGTGAGGGCCGCGCGCCGACATACGCAGTTGTCCGCCCTCTCCGCCGCCCCTAGGCTCCGCCCATGTCGATCTGGAGCCGCATCGGAGACGCCATCGCCGCGCTGCGCGAGGGGCAGGGCCTCGCGTCCGTCTTCGATGCCTTCCGCACCCCGCCGGAACGCTCCGCCGCCTTCGCCATCGCGGTCATCGCGCTGGGGGCAAAAATGGCCAAGGCCGACGGGCTCGTCACCCGCGACGAGGTCACCGCCTTCCGCGAGGTCTTTCACATCCCCCGGGCACAGGAGAGGAACGCCGCCAAGCTCTTCAACCTCGCTCGCACAGATATCGCGGGGTTCGAGGAATATGCGACCAGGATCCGCGCCATGTTCGAGGGTGAGTCCGAGGCGCTGTCCGATCTCATGGAGGGGCTGTTCTACATCGCCATGGCCGACGGCACCTATCACCCGAGCGAAGAGGAGTTCCTGCGCCGGGTGGCAGAGATCTTCGGCTTCGACGAGCGCCGGTTCCGCCGCTACCGTGCGCTCTTCGTCCCCGGTGCCGAGCGCGACCCCTATGATGTCCTCGGCGTCGCCGCCGATGCGCCGCTGGGCGAGGTCCGCGCCGCCTGGCGCCAGATGGTGCGCGACAGCCATCCCGACCGGATGATGGCCCGCGGCGTGCCGGAAGAGGCGGTGAAGCTCGCTGAGAGGCGGCTGATCGCCGCCAACCGCGCCTGGGAAGAGATCAGCGAGGCCCGCGGGTGAGGATCGCGACCTACAATGTGGAGTGGTTCACCAACCTCTTCGACGATGACGGGCATCTCCTCGACGACGGCGAATGGTCCGGCCGGCAGGATGTGACCCGGGGCGAGCAGATCGCGGCGCTGACCCGGGTCTTCACCGCGCTCGATGCCGATGCGGTGATGGTGATCGAGGCGCCCGACGACAACCGCCGCCGGGACGGGGCGGTGGCGCTCGAAGCCTTCGCCGCCCATGCCGGTCTGCGCGCCCGCAAAGCCCTGCTGGGCTTTGCCAACGACACCCAGCAGGAGATTGCGCTGCTTTACGATCCCGACCCGCTGAGGGCCCGCCACGACCCGCATGGCGCGGAGACCGGCAAGAGGGGCTCGCGCGATGCACCGCGCTTCGACGGCGTCTTCCGCTTCGATCTCGACACCGATGCGAGCCCGGAGGCGATCCGCTGGTCGAAACCTCCCCTCGAAGCCCTGGTCGAGACCGCCAGCGGTGCGTCCTTCCGAATGATCGGGGTCCATGCCAAGTCGAAGGCGCCCCATGGCGCCGACACGCCCGACGAGATCATGCGGGTTTCCATCGCCAACCGGCGCAAGCAGCTCGCGCAATGCGTCTGGTTGCGGCAGCGGGTGACCGCTCATCTGGAGGCCGAGGAACCGCTGATCGTTCTTGGCGATTTCAACGATGGCCCGGGGCTCGACGAATACGAGAAGCTCTTCGGCCGGTCGAGCGTGGAGATCGTGATGGGCGAGGAAGGCGAGATCGAGCTTTACGACCCCCATGCCCGCATGGCGGTGACCTCGCGGATCGGGGCGCGTCCGACGACGGCGCGGTTCAGGATCGGGCCCGAGGGGCGCTATCTCCACGCGCTCCTCGACTACATCATGCTGTCGCCGGACCTGATGTCGCGCCGCCCGGCCTGGCGCATCTGGAACCCGTTCGAGGACCCCGAGTGTTTGCGCGATCGCGAGATGCAGCAGGCGCTGCTCATGGCGTCCGACCACTTCCCGGTGACGGTCGATATCGAGCTCTGACCTTGGGCCGGCCGGGCGGAGCGCCTATATTGGCGCCATGAGACATGTGATTGCCCTGAGTTTCGCCGCGGCACTCGCTGCTGCGCCCCTTGCCGCCCAGGAGAGCGAGGCGGAGCCCCCCGGCGAGATCGCCGAAGGGTTCAGCCTGATGGAGGAGGGGGCCAAGCTCCTGATGCGCGGGCTGGCCGAGGAGATGGAGCCGGCGCTGGAAGAGCTTCAGGATATGGCGAAGGAGATCGAACCGGCGCTCCGGGCCTTTGCCGCCGAGATGGGGCCGGCGCTGACCGAGCTGATGCGGGTCGTGGACGAGATCCGCTACTACGAGGCGCCGGAGGTTCTGCCCAACGGGGACATCATCCTGCACCGCCGCGACGACGCCCCGCCTTACGTGGCGCCGCCGGGGGAAGAAACGGAGCTGTGACGGCGGGGCGGTTTGGTGGCTACCGACTGCCAAATGCGCCCTTAAGCGTTCCTCAGGTGGCAGCCTTGCCTTGGCCGGATTCTTGAGACAACGAAGGGCTGTGTCCGGCTGGTGCGCCCAAACCCCACCCTCCAACTCATCCGATACGGTCGGTCTACGCCCCGCCCGAATAGCGCCGAAGGCGCCGGGCATCGACAGACCGGTCCGGCGGGCTGGCGATTGGGCTGCCGTGGGCGCTTAGCTCGGAGCAGGGGACGTGCTTGGCTGCCATGAAGCGCCGTAGCTCAGCCGTTCGATCGCCAGCCCCCGGTCTGTCGATGCCCGGCGCGCGCCATAACGAACTGCGCCGCTACCCCACCTTCACCGACGCCGCCGCCTCCAGCACCCCCGCCAGCGCCATGAACCGGGCCTCGGCCACCTCGCCGTAGAGCGGTTCGGCCGCGGCGCTCAGATGCAGGGTCAGCTCGCGCTTCTGCGGCTGCCAGCGGAGCCGCCCCGGTGCTTCGTCCGACCCGGTCCAGAGCATGGCCCCAAGACGCATCGCGCGGCCCAGGATTTCCGCATCCTTCAGTTGCCGAGGCTCCAGCAGCGCATCGAGCGCATCGAACCGCCCGCCCGGGCTCTTCGACGAATAGCGATACATCAGCGCCCGGCCGAGAAAGACCCGCTCGCCATGCTTCAGCCCGCCCAGATTGGCCCGGGTCGCATTGTCGAAGGTCACCTCCGCCCGGTAATCGGGATGCGCCCGCCAGCTCACATCGTGCAGCAGACAGGCCGCCTGGATCAGCCGCACCCGCTGCCAGTCGGCCCGGGGAAAGAGCGGTTTGACGAAATCATAGAGCCGCCGCCCGAAGCCCGGCAGGCGGGCATCCTTGGCCTCGGCGAACCGGCAGGCCTCGATCAGCGGATCGCGCTCGCGCAGGTCGCGGGGCATCTGCTCGTAAAGCAGCCCCTCGCGGATGCCGTAGGAGGAGACGGTGATGTCCTTGGGCTTGAAGCTGCGGATCAGTTCCGAGAGCACCAGAGAGGCCAGCGGCACCAGACTCATCCGCGCTTCGGAGACGCTGACGGCGGCGCGGAGACCCGCGACATCCTCCGAGCCGATAAAATCCCGGGTCTTCGAGATCGCCCGCGCGGTCATCCGGTATTCGTGGAGCACGGTCAGCGGATAGGCCCGGCGGTGCATGTCGATCTTCGCAATCGCCCGCCAGGAGCCGCCGACGAGGAAGAGGCGCTTGCCGGTCGGCTCGCCCATGGCCGTGAAGAGATCGGCCATGACCTCGCGGATATGGGCCTTCACCGCCTTCCGTCCGCCTTTGAGATCGCGCAGTTTCAGCGGCCCGAGGGCGGAGGTGACGCGGTGGCCGACCCGGCCATCGGAGAGATGGGCCAGTTCCATCGACGAGCCGCCGATATCGCAGACGAGGCCGTAGGAGCCGGGCCAGCCGAGGAGCACGCCCTGCGCCGAGAGCCGCGCCTCCTCCTGGCCGTCGATGACCCAGAGCTTGATGCCCGTTTCGGCCTCGATCTCGGCCCGGAACGCGGCACCATCGGCGGCGTCGCGCACCGCGGCGGTGGCGACGGCGGTCAGCGGCGGGATGCCCATGCCCTTGGCCAGGGCGGCGAAACGGCGGAGCGCGCCGAGCGCCCGGACCCGGCCCTCCGGGTTGAGGCGCCCGGTCTCGCTCAGCCCCGCGCCGAGGCCGCACATGACCTTCTCATTGTAGAAATAGGCCGGGCTCCGCGCGGCGCCGTCGAACACGACGAGGCGCACCGAGTTCGAGCCGACATCCACCACGCCGACGCGCGACAGCGCCCGCGATTGCGGATCGGCGAAGAGCGGGCGCCCGAACGGTCCCCAGTCGGTGCCCTCGCCCCTAGTCTTCTGCACCCCGTCCATGGGCCCGTTGTGGCAGGCCAGGGGCGGGGGGTTCAAGAAAAAGGCGACATCGGCGGCCACCGGGCGCAAAATCCTTCGACGAAGGATTTCGCCCCGCCCGCCCGTCAGACTTCGGTATGGGTCAGTTGCGGCACATCCGACGCACCGGCGGACCCGCGGCCCGAAAGCGACGGGTTCTCCATGAAGAAGCGGTGGCAGTTGAAGGCGAACTCGCCCTCCGGCCACTTGGCACGGGTGAAGCGCCCGTCCGGGCCCATCACCCAGCTCTGCGCCACATCGGCCATGTTTGCGGCCATGATCTGGCTCATGATCTGTGCCTTCACTGTCTTGTTGGTGATCTCGACGAGGGTCTCGACCCGCCGGTTGAGGTTCCGCCCCATCCAGTCCGCCGAGGACATGTAGACCCGGGCCTTATGGCTCGGCAGGGCGGAGCCGTTCGCGAAACAGACGATGCGGGAATGTTCGAGGAAGCGCCCGACGATGGATTTGACCCGGATGTTCTCCGAAAGCCCCTTGATCCCGGGTCGAAGCCCGCAGATGCCGCGCACGACGAGGCTGATCTGCACGCCGGCCTGGGAGGCGGCATAGAGCGCGTCGATCACCTCGGACTCGATCAGGCTGTTCATCTTGGCCCAGATTGCCGCCGGTCTGCCGGCCCGGGCCGCCTCGGCCTCCGCCGCGATCCGTTCGAGCAGGGTCGGTTTCAGCGAGATCGGCGAGATCGACAGGTTCTCAAGCTGCTGCGGCTCCGCATATCCGCCGACATAGTTGAACACCTTGGTCGCATCCCGCCCCAGCGCCGCATCGCAGGTGAAAAGGCTGAGATCGGTATAGATCCGCGCCGTGATCGGGTGGTAATTGCCGGTCCCGTAATGGGTATAGGTGACGAGCCGGTCGCCCTCGCGCCGGACCACGACGCTGATCTTGGCGTGGGTCTTGTAGTTCAGAAAGCCGTAGATGACATGGGCGCCGGACCGTTCCAGCCGCCGGGATTGCAGGATGTTGGCGGCCTCGTCGAAGCGCGCCTTGAGTTCCACCAGCGCGGTCACCGACTTGCCGTCCTCCGCCGCCTCGCAGAGCGCATCGACGATGGGAGAGCGTTTCGAGGTCCGGTAGAGCGTCTGCTTGATGGCGACAACATCGGGGTCGCGCGCGGCCTGTTGCAGGAACCGGATGACCATGTCGAAGGTCTCGTAAGGGTGATGCAGCAGCATGTCCTTCTGCCGGATCGCGGCGAACATGTCGCCGTCATGGTCCTGCACCCGCTCAGGCACCCGGGGGGTGAACGGGGTCCAGAGCAGATCGGGGCGGCTGTCGAGCACCAGTTCCGAGAGATCGGCGATGCCGATCAGCCCGTCGACCTCGACCACCTCCTCCTCGTTGACCGGCAGTTCCTCCATGATGACCCGTCGCAGGGCCCCGGGCGCGCCGGCGCTGATCTTCATCCGCACGACCTCGCCGCGGCGGCGGCGTTTGAGCGCGGTCTCGAATTCGCGCACCAGGTCCTCGGCCTCGTCCTCCACTTCCAGGTCGCTGTCGCGCAGGACCCGGAACGCGCAATGGCCCTTGAGCTTGTAGCCGGGAAAGAGGCTTTCGAGGTTCAGGAGCAGCAGTTCTTCGAGCGGCAGGAAACGGTGGCCGCTGGCGGCGGGGAGCGACACGAACCGGTCGATCTGATGCGGTACCGGCAGCAGCGCCTGGAGCGGGCGCTTATCCGCCTGCCGTTCCAGTTGCAGGGCGAGCGCGAAGCCCTCGTTCGGCAGGAACGGGAACGGATGCGCCGGGTCGATGGCGAGCGGGGTGAGGACCGGAAACACCTCCGCCAGGAACACCGCCTTGAGATGGGCGAGATCGGCCTTGGTCACGTCGCCGGCACTCAGGATGCTGATCTCCTCGGCCTCCATCAGCGCGCGCAGGTCCTCGAGCACGGTCTGCTGCCGGGAGAGCAGCCGCCGGGCCTCTTCGTCGATCAGGACGAGCTGTTCGGCGGGGCTGAGCCCGTCGGCGGCGGGCATCGTGTTGCCCTCCCGCGCCAGTTCGCGCAGGCCGGCGACCCGGACGGTGTAGAATTCGTCGAGATTGGTGGCGGAGATCGACAGGAAGCGCAGCCGTTCGAGCAGCGGCACGCGGGTGTTCTCTGCCTCCTCCAGCACCCGCCAGTTGAAGCCGATCCAGCTCAGCTCGCGATTATAGAACCGCGACGGGCCGGAGAAGTCGCCCGGGATCTCGACCGGATCGGGGAACGGGGCCTTGAGGAAATCCGCGTTTGTCATCGGGGCCTTGTCACAAAGTGCTGTAACGCGAACATGACGCTATGGCGCCGGATCGTCCAGCATGTCCAGCACCTTGCCGGCGAGCGGAACCGCGATGGTGCGGCCTTCCGTCAGGGACGCGGCGTCGAGGGCGGCGACGATCCGGCCTGCGGCGGCGAAGGAGCGGTCCATGCGGCGGAGGAGAAAGCGGAGCACGTCGGGGCCGGGGGCGAGCTGACGGTCCTCGAACTGCTTCATCAGCACCGCTTCGAGGAGCCGGTCGTCGGGATCGTCGATATGGGTCAGCGCCGTGGCCTGCATCCGGCTCGCCAGATCGGGCAGGGCGAGGGGCCAGCGGGCGGGCGGTCCGGCGGCGGTCAGGAGCAGGCGCCCGTCGGGCCGGGCGGCAAGCGCGTTGTGGGCGTGGAAAAGCCATTCCTCGGCCTCTTGCGGCAGCCGGTCGGCATCGTCGACGAGCAGGGCGGATGCGTCGGGCAATGGCTCGGCTCCGGTCAGTTCGGGGGCTTCGACGATCTGCGCGCCGGATCGTTCGGCGAAGAGCCGCGCCAGATGGGTTTTCCCCGCGCCCGCCGGGCCGATCAGGGCGAGCTTGCCCGACGGCCAGCCCTCCGGCGCGCTGACCATCTCGAAGGCCGCGCGATTGGCGTCGGTGACGAAGAAATCTTCCTCCCCCAGCGCGATCCGCGCCGGCCAGTGGAAGGTAAGCTGCCGCACCATCCTTAGTCCGAGAGCCCTTTATAGAGGCGCCCGTCCTTGTAGCGATCTATCGCGAAGCGGACGATGACGCCGATCATCGCCGCCACCGGGACCGCGACCAGCATGCCGACGAAGCCGAAAAGCGTGCCGAAGGCGGTGAGCGCGAAGAGCAGCCAGACCGGGTGCAGCCCGACCGAGGAGCCGACAAGTTTCGGCGTTAGGATGTTGCCCTCGACCAGTTGCCCGGTCTGGAAGATCACCGCGACGACGATGATCCAGAGCCAGTCGCCCCAGAACTGAAACAGCGCCATGCCGATGGCCAGGGCCCCGCCGACCAGGGCGCCGACATAGGGAATGAAGGTCAGCAGCCCGGCGATGGAACCGATGACGAGCCCGAAATTCAGCCCGACCAGCATCAGCGCCGCGGCATAGTAGATGCCGAGGATCAGGCAGACCGTGCCCTGGCCGCGGATGAAGGAGGCGAGCGTCCGGTTCATCTCATGCGCCAACTGCCGGATCACCGGGGCGTGGTCGCGGGGCAGAAGCTCGTCGATCCGGGCCAGCATCCGGTCCCAGTCGAGCAGCAGGTAGAAGGTGACGACGGGCACCAGCACGACGAGGACGAGGACGTTGACGATGCCGCCCGCGGCGCTGAGGACCTGGTTCAGCAGCGCGCCGCCGCTTTCCTGAATGGTCTGGCCGAGGGCGCCAAGCTGTTGCCGGATCACACTGGTCTCGTCCATGAGCTGCGGAAACCGGGCGGTCAGGGCGTCGCGGAGCTGGGCGAAGAGTTGCGGTGCGGTCTCGATGAGCTGGGCGGTCTGGCTGATCAGGGTCGGGATGACGAGGAGGATCAGCAGGACGAAGATGAGGACGGCGAAGATGGTGATCACGACGACCGAGAGGGCCCGGCCGAAACCCCATTCCTCCAGCTTGTCGGCGACCGGATCGAGGCAATAGGCGATGGCGGCGCCGAGGACGAAGGGCAGGAGCACATCGCCCAGAAACCACAGCACCGCCACGAAAAGGACGATGGCGATGCCCCAATACTTCAACTGATCGCGCACCGGCAGCGCCATTCCGGTCTCCTCTCAAGGTCTGGCTGCCTGTGTCACCGGTGCGGCAGGAGGGGTCAAGCCCGGGACATCGCCGTCGGACAGCTCGGGCCAATCGGTCAGAGTGCCGGCTGCATTGGATAGGTTTGGATCAGGCCGGACGAGAGGAGGCACAAACCCCGTCCACAAGGTGCGGTGCTTATTGGGCGAGGAGATGCTTGAGCAATGCGGCGCGGAATCGAGGCGAAGCCGGCCGCGCATCGACGGGCCGCCCCGCCGGACCGGCGATTGGGTGACGTTGGCGCGTCGCTCGGGGGTCGTTCGGATGTGGCGGGGATAAAGCGCGCCGCACATAGGTGGGATCGCCGCTCCGCGGCCCCTCGATGCGCTACGTCCGCACGTCCAATCCGGGCCCCT
Source organism: Paracoccaceae bacterium (assembly GCA_028284605.1). GTDB lineage: Bacteria > Pseudomonadota > Alphaproteobacteria > Rhodobacterales > Rhodobacteraceae > JANQRL01. Next base: position 67,223 of record JANQRL010000011.1, read on the forward strand.
CGGGTCCGATACACCAACGCATCTAGAACCGAGGCCCTTCGCCGCCATACCTGCAACAAGGGAGCCCCGCCGGGGCAATGGCGGGGCTCGCTCTGAGTATTGGCTCCGGGCGACAGGTCGTCCGGGGCTCCGCTTAGTGGCAGTCGGGGCGGGTGCCCGGCAGGAGCACCTTGTCGATCACGTGGATGACGCCGTTATCGGCCTCGATATCGGCGATGATGACATTGGCCACATCCCCGGTGCCGTCGGCAATCGTGACGCCCGATCCGGCGGTGATGCAGAGCCGCTCGCTCTCCAGCACGGGCTTGAAGAAGTTCGAGCCCGCCGGGAAGTCCGACGCGGTCAGCTTCCGGTCGTCGACATGGTAGAGCAGGATCGAGGTGAGCTGGTCGATATTGCCCGGCTCCAGCAGGCTTTCGACGGTGCCCTCGGGCAGGGCGGCGAAGGCGTCGTTGACCGGCGCGTAGACGGTGAACGGGCCGGGGCCGGAGAGCGTTTCGGCGAGGCCGGCGGCGGTGACGGCGGCGACGAGCGTCGAGAAGCGGTCATCGCCGGCGGCGATTTCCACGATATTGGCGGCGGAGGCGGAACCGGCCAGGCCGGTGGCAATCGCGGCGGCCGCGGCGAGGCGGCGGATCGAGGTGGTCATGGGTCTTCCCCTTTGTCTGAGTTCCCGTGCGGGTGATGCACGACCGATCTACGTGGGAAATTTTTCCACAGATCAGAATCTCACGGTTTCGTGATCGCGCCTGTCCGGAGCGCCGCGCCGCAGCGCTCGCTTGCCCGCCCCGCGCAACTGTCGTAGGCCCGGACCCCGGAACGCCACGAAGGGTCCTCTGATGCGCCTCAGCCGCTACTTTCTGCCCGTGCTCAAGGAAACGCCCGCCGAGGCGCAGATCGTCAGCCACCGGCTGATGCTGCGGGCCGGCATGATCCGGCAGGCCAGCGCCGGCATCTATTCCTGGCTGCCCCTCGGTTACCGGGTGCTGCGCCGGATCGAGCGGATCGTCCATGAGGAGCAGCAGCGCGCCGGCCATATCCCGGTCCTGATGCCGACCCTGCAATCGGCCGATCTCTGGCGCCAGTCGGGGCGCTACGACGCCTACGGGCCGGAGATGCTGCGGCTGAAGGACCGGCATGACCGCGAAATGCTCTACGGGCCCACCAACGAGGAGATGATCACCGAGATCGTCGCGGGCTACGTCACCTCCTACAAGGCGCTGCCGCTGACGCTCTACCACATCCAGTGGAAGTTCCGCGACGAGGTCCGCCCGCGCTTCGGCGTCATGCGCGGCCGCGAGTTCCTGATGAAGGACGGATACAATTTCGACCTGACGAAGGAAGATGCGCTCCACGCCTATAACCGGCATCTGGTGAGCTATCTCAGGACCTATGAACGGATGGGCCTCCAGGCGATCCCGATGCGGGCGGATTCGGGGCCCATCGGGGGCGACTACACCCATGAGTTCCTGGTCCTTGCCGAGACCGGCGAGTCCGAGGTGTTCTACGACAGCGCCATCACCGACCTGACCTTCGGCGACCGCGCCATCGACTATGACGACCACGCCCAGTGTCAGGCGGTGCTGGAGGAATTCACGTCCCGCTATGCCCGCACCGACGAGACCCATGACGCGGCGGTCTTCGCCGAGGTCCCCGAGGCGCGGCGGCGCTCGGCCCGGGGCATCGAAGTGGGCCAGATCTTCTATTTCGGCACCGCCTATTCGGAGAGTATCGGCGCCTATGTCCAGAACGAGGCCGGGGACCGCGTGCCGCTCCACATGGGCTCCCACGGGATCGGCGTGTCGCGCCTCGCGGGGGCCTTGATCGAGGCCAATCACGACGACAATGGCATCATCTGGCCCGAGGCGGTGGCGCCGTTCCATGTCGGCATCGTGAACCTGCGCCAGGGCGATGCCGGCACCGACGCGGCTTGCGAAGAGATCTACGCCGCCCTGCGCGCGGCCGGGCTCGACCCGCTCTATGACGACCGCGACGAGCGGGCCGGGGGCAAATTCGCCACGATGGACCTGATCGGCCTGCCCTGGCGCGTGACCGTCGGCCCGCGGGGCCTGAAGAACGGCGTCGTCGAAGTCACCAGCCGCCGCACCGGCGAGAGCGAAGAGATGTCGCCCGAGGCCGCCATCGCCCGGATCGCGGAGATCTACGCGCCCCATATCGGATCGCCGCCGTTGGCCTGACCGGTCGCGGGGTCTGTCCCGGCGCGGCCTGCTCTGCTAGTCTCGACGCGCAGGCGGGTGGGTGTCGAGGAGCGGCAGATGATAGTTCGGGTTTTGGCGCTGGCCGGCGGTGTGTCAGGCGCAGCTCTTCTGTCGCAATATCCTGAATTCTCTCAGCAATATCTCCAGCGGCTGGGTGGTCAGATCGATGCGCTGACCGTCGTGGTGGCCGATTTCGATGCCTCCGCCGCGGAGAGCGGGATGACGCGGGCGGCGGCGCTGACCGAGCTTGAGGGGAGCGAGTTTCTCTCCGCCCGCCAGGCTGACATGGCCCGCACCTTCGCGCGCCACGAACGGCTCCTGGCCGATCGTGCGGCGCTAGAGGCTGCGGCTCCGTTGCAGCGACTCTTGCTGCCCCATCGGCTGAGCGACGCGGAGACCTTCCAGGGCACCTGGGCCGATTACGAACCGGCCGTACCGCTGACCGTTCCGGGCGCGGTTTCCGCCGGGGCCGGGTTCCTTGCCGGCTGGGCCGCGATTGCCGCCCTTCTGGCGCTGCTCCGCCTGCCGTTCCGGCGCCGCCGCCCCGCGCCCCGGATCGAGCCTCCGGTGAGCGGGCCGCCCGCTTGACCGCGCGGCGCAAACCGACCACGGTCCGCCCGCCCGAGCCCAGAGGTCCCATGTCCGGCCGCACTGCCCCGTTTGCCCGCTTCGAATGGATGATCGCCTGGCGCTATATCCGCGCCAAGCGGGCCGAGGGCGGGGTCTCCACCATGACCTGGATCAGCCTGATCGGGATCACGCTCGCGGTCTTTGCCCTGATCGCCACGCTTGCGGTGCGCTCCGGCTTCCGGGCCGAGTTCGTCGACACGATCCTCGGCGCGAATGCCCATGTCACCATCTACCAGCAGGCGCGGCTGACCGAGACCGGCCAGACCGACCGCTCCATCGCGGAGTATGAGGCGATGGCCGAACGCCTCGCTGCGGTCCCCGGCGTCACCCGCGCAGCGCCGCTGATCCGCGGACAGGTCATGGCGAACTATCAGAGTTTCAACAGCGGCATCGAGGTCTACGGCATTGCCGAGGGGGACCTCTTGACCATTCCCCGCATCGCGGCTCCCGAAGTCAGCATGGGCCAGATCGACCGCTTCACCGAGGGGATCGCCGTCGGCTCCGGCGTCGCGCGGGAGCTTGGGGTGACTGTGGGCGACCGGATCCGGCTGATCTCGCCCAACGGCGTTCGCACCGCCTTCGGAACGTCGCCCCGGGTGAATGCCTACGAGGTCGTCTACATCTTCACCGCCGGGCGCTTCGACATCGACCGCACCCGCGCCTATCTGCCGATTGCCGAGGCCCAGAACTATTTCAACCGTGACGGTACCGCCGACGAGATCGAGGTCATGGTTACCGATCCGGATACCGTTGAGGACCTTGCCTCTGCGCTCCTCGCCGCCGCCGGTCCGGCCACCCTCGCCTGGACCTGGCGCGATGCCTCCGGCGGCTTCCTCCGCGCGCTCGAGGTCGAGGACAACATCATGTTCATCATCCTGTCGATCCTCGTGCTGATCGCCTCGATGAACATCATCTCCGGCCTGATCATGCTGGTGAAGAACAAGGGCCGCGATATCGGAATCCTGCGCACGATGGGCCTTTCGGAAGGGTCGATCCTCAGGGTCTTCTTCCTCTGCGGCGCCTCTATCGGGACGCTGGGTACCCTCTTCGGCGTGATCCTCGGCTGCCTTTTCGCGCTCTATATCGAGCCGATCTTCTCCTTCGTGAACTGGGCCATGGGCGGCGGGATCTGGGATCCGTCGATCCGGGGGATCTATGCGCTGCCCGCGAAACTGGAACTGGCGGACGTCCTCTCGGCGGTCGTGCTGTCGTTGTCGCTGAGCTGGATCGTCACGCTCTTCCCGGCGCGGCGGGCTGCGCGCATGAACCCTGTCGAGGCGCTGCGCTATGAGTGATCCGGTGCTGGCGCTGACCGGCGTCACGAAGACCTACAATGCCGGAAAGCCCGGCGAAGTCAGGGTGTTGCAGGGCGCCGACCTGACCCTCGCCCCGGGCGAGGTCGTGGCCCTTGTCGCCCCCTCCGGTGCCGGCAAGTCGACGCTTCTCCACATTGCGGGCCTGCTCGACACCCCCGATACCGGCGCCGTCCAGATCGCCGGCACCGATATGACGGCGAAGAGCGACAATCGCCGCACCGCCGCCCGCCGCGCGGAGATCGGCTTCGTCTACCAGTTCCACCACCTGCTGCCGGAGTTCACGGCGCTCGAAAACATCACCCTGCCGCAACTCGCCAATGGCACCCCCGACCGCGCCGCCCGGGATCACGCCGAGAGCCTCTTGGCCACGGTCGGCCTCTCAGAGCGCGCAAGCCACCGTCCCGCCGCGCTCTCCGGCGGCGAGCAGCAGCGCGTCGCGTTCTGCCGGGCGCTGGCCAATGCTCCGAAGCTGCTCCTCGCCGACGAGCCCACCGGCAATCTCGACCCCGAGACCTCGGGCGTCGTCTTCGATGCGCTGATGGAACTGGTGCGCGAGACCGGCCTTTCCGCGCTCATCGCCACCCACAACCCGGACCTCGCCGCCCGCATGGATCGGATCGTCCATCTCGATCAAGGCCGTATCACACCTGCGTGACGCCCCTGTCCCCGGCCCCGCTCTTGCGCCACATCTGACCGAAAGCGCCGGGAGGTTTCTGATGCGTGTTCTGGTTTTCGTTCTCTCCATGCTGGCCCTGCCGGCCAGTGCCAATACGGCCGTCAGCCTCGACGATTGGCGCAGCCAGCGCTTCCAGCTCTTCAAGCAGGTGCAGTTCGCCGGCGCTCGCGACCGGATGTCGATTGCCGCCGACGATGCCGCCTCGATCGCCTACCGGGTTCTGCCGCAATCGCTCCACGGCGCCCGGACCGCGCGGTGGTCCTGGTCGGTGAGCCAGTCGGTCCCCGCCACCCGCCTCGACCGGCGCGGCGGCGACGATCGCAATATCGCGCTTTACTTCGCGTTCCTGCCCGCCTCCGAGGCGGCGTCGGTCGGCCCCAATGCCAGCGTCGGCCGGCTGATGCGCAACCCCCAGGGCCGGGTCCTGGTCTATGTCTATGGCGGCGCCCATAGCCGCGGCGACTTTCTGCCCTCGCCCTATCTCGACGGTCGCGGTGTGACCATCATCCGCCGCCCGGCCGGCACTGGATCTCATGCCGAAGAGGTTGATCTGGCAAGGGATTATGCCCGCGCCTTCGGCGGCGCGCCGGGGGCCCTGGTGGCGATGGCGATCTCGTCTGACAGCGACGATACCGGATCCATGGTGCGCGCCCAGGTGAGCGGGCTGACCCTGCGCTAGGCTTTCTGGGTCACGAAGACTCCGGCGGCCATCAGCGCGATCCCCGCCGCCCGCGTTGCGGAAAGCGGGCTCTCCTGGGCGCCGAAGAGGCCGAAATGGTCGATGGCCGCGGCGGAAATGAGTTGCCCCAACAGCACGAAGAACACCGCGTTGCCGACCCCGAATTGCGGCGCCACCCAGGTGATCGAGAGCACGTAGAACGCCACGAAGACCCCGCCGAGGAAGAGGTGTCTCGGCGCCGTCGCCAGCCGCCCGGCCCCGCCGCCCCAGGTGAGCATTGCCACGACAGCCGCGATGACCAGCGCCACCGCAAAAAGCACCGTGGCCGCCAGCGCCGGCGAGGCGATATGCCGCCCGAGCGCCGCATTGAGCGCGGCGAGCACCGGAACGCCGATCCCGGCGGCAAGCATCAGGAGGGCGTAATGCGGCATGGTCGGTCCTTTCGCGGGGCGTTCAGGTCATTGCGCGGCTCCGCGCGCCGGTGCACCATGGCGCCGAGCAGCAAGGGAGGCAATCGGATGAGACCTCACGGAGCGGCGGTTCTGGCGTCGATGGCGCTGGGCGCCTGTGTCGAGACCCCCATGGAGCCCACCGCCGAATTCGGCGCCTTTGCCTTCCAGCAGGATTGCGCCGCCTGTCACGGCACCGACGCGATGGGCGCGGGCAGTTTCGGCGCGGAGCTGATCGAGCAACCCCCTGATCTGACGACGATTTCGGCGCGCAACGGCGGCGTCTTCCCGCGCGACGAGGTGATGTCGGTCATCGACGGTTTCGCCCGGGGCGACCATTTCAGCGCCGCGATGCCCGAATTCGGCGCCGGCGATATGGGCGAGATCGTGCTCGTGGAAGAGGCCGGGATCGCCACCCCGGTGCCGGTGCGGCTGCTTGCGCTCGCCGAGTATCTTGAGAGTATCCAGCGGTAGGACCCGGCGATCAGACCCAGCGACAAGGCGAGGTGCGATGACCCGACTGAAACCGATAGCAACATGCGCCGCCCTGGCACTGGCCTGCCCGCTCGCGGCCCAGGATGTGGCCCTCGGCGCAGCGCTCTACCAGACCCATTGCGCGGCCTGTCACGGGGTCGATGCCGAGGGCGCGGGCCCGCTCGCCGGGGCGCTGATCGTGCAGCCCCCCGATCTCACCGCGCTTCAGGCCGGGAATGAGGGTGTCTTCCCGATGGTCCGGGTGGTGATGCGGATCGACGGTCGCGACCCTCTGGTGAGCCATGGCAGCCCGATGCCGGTCTTCGGGCCGTTCTTCGACGGACCCGACACGCCGCTCCAGGCGGAGACCGGGCAGCCGATCTTCACCACCCGGGAAGTGGCCGATCTCGCGGCGTTTCTGCAAGCCTTGCAGGATTGAGGCCCGGGGCGTCGCGCCCGGCTCAGCTACAGATTCCGTCGGTTTCCGCCCCGTCCCAGGGCAGGCGGACATCCATCGGCGTCTGCGGCAGGCGGGTGACGGGCATGACCTCGGAGAGCAGCGCGGCGAGCCGCTCGGTCCGCGCGCCGTGGGGATCGAGCGCCCGGCAGCAGACGAATTCCTCCACCAGCGCCGCCTGCTGCTCATAGCCGAAATCGAGGAAGCGGAGCGTGTTCTCTTCCGCGTCGAACAGGTAGGGATCGGCGCCGGGCACGTGTTCCGCGGCGGCGCGGAGCGGGTGATAGCCGGTCAGCTCCCGGTTCTGCCATTGCCAGACATGGATCATCTCATGGGCGAAGAACATCGAGGCGATGAGGGATTTCCCCTCGGGCCAGTCGGCCATGTAATCGTCGAGGAACCAGTCGGGCCGGATATAGGCCCGGTTGAAGAGGACGACTCCGGCGGTGCGGGCGGTGAAGGTGTCGCCCTCGGGCGGCGGCAGGATCCGCTCGCGGCAGGTGGTGCGGGGGCGGACCGGGTAGGTGGCGGAGCGCAGCCCGACAATGCCAGCTTGCGCGATCCGCACCGGCGCGGTGTCGAGCGTATCGCCGGTCAGGGTGGCCATGAAAGCCGATTCATTGTCCGTCAGCGGACGGCCACAGGCGGCGAGGGTGAGGAGTGCCAGGAAAGCGCTCCAGTGAAGCGCTTTCAGCGACGAACGAGGGAGCAGAAACAGAAGAACCCGGCGCATACCGCAGGTTGTAGGCCGTGCGGGCGGGGAGGGAAACCGGGACAAAGTGACGTTTGCGTGGGGGAGGGCGCATCGCCTGAGTGAAGGTCGCCCGGCCAGGGACGGGGCCGCCATTGTCGTGTCATTGGCCAAGCGGAGCGATCGTGTTTCAAACGAGCATTGTCCCGGGGCAAGGCAGGTATGAACCGAGAGAAGTTGGCGGGGTCGGCAACATCCCACTGTATGGTACTGGCCGGTTTGTTACTCTGCATCCCACCTTGATCGGAACGACGCAAACGGTGGCAGATCGTTCGCCGCGTCGTATCTCCACTCAGGATCGACATCATCCTGGTTCACACGGGAACAAAAACTCAGTGAGCCGTCGCTAGGATTGATCCGAAGCAGCCCCAAGTCAAAAAGGCGATGCAAATCTGCTCGTAGCAGGATTGCGTTCGAAGTCGTATCGTAACCGCCATCTTTGACAGGTACGATATGAGCTGCCTCCAGCATCCATTCAGTACTACACCCAGACAGACAGCAGCTCTCAAATCTCCGCAGTAACTCTGCCCTTAGTTTAGCCTGCTCTGGACGCATCAAACGTTCATAGTAGGCTCTTTGTCGAACTGGAGTTAACTCATCGGCAGCAGTCAGTGAGCCAGCTTTAGCTTCTTCCGGTTTGTCGAGCCAAACAATATCGTCCCCTTCTAAACGGAAGCGCCCACTTTCCACCAACCGTGGCACTGCGCCTTTGTCACCTTTCCAGGCGACGCCCTCCGCGTCCTTAAACCGAATTGGATGCCGATCGCTTCCAATAGCTTGAATGAGGGCGATCACGACTTCCTCAAGGTAAGTGACGCGGTTTCCATCGCTTCTGTTCTTCGCGCTGTATTCTGCGAAAAGGTCTGACTTCGAGAAGGGCAAAGATCCGTTGAAGGGAAACTGGCGCCAATCTCCGAGTTCATTGAGGACTCTGACAATGCCGCTTCTGCTTCTGTGCTTTTCAATCCTCACGTGTTCACATGCGGGAAGATCTCTCCTCATCAGACATCCACCCCCTCAACAAACCGCGCATTCTCCTGAATATACTCAAACCGCAGTTCCGGCTTCTTCCCCATCAGCCGTTCCACCAGGTCCCCCGTTTCCCCCGGTTCGTCCTCGTCTATCGTCACGCGGATCAGCGTCCGCGACCCGGGGTCCATCGTCGTTTCCTTCAGGTCCTTCGCGTCCATCTCGCCGAGGCCCTTGAAGCGACTGACGTCGATCTTGCCTTTGCCCCCCAGACCCTTCTCCAGCCAGGCGTCCCGCTCCGCCTCGTCGAGGCAGTAGACCCGCTTCGCGCCTTGGGTCAGCCGGTACAAAGGCGGCCGCGCGAGGTACAGATGGCCGTGGTCGATCAGGGGCCGCATCTGGGCGAAGAAGAAGGTCATCAGGAGCGAGGCGATATGGGCGCCGTCGACATCGGCGTCGGTCATGATGATGACCTTGTCGTAGCGCAAATCGTCGATGTTGAACCGGGTGCCGAGCCCGACGCCGAGGGCCTGGGCGAGGTCCGCGATCTCCTGGTTCGAGCCGAGTTTTGAGGCCGCGGCGCCGAGCACGTTCAGGATCTTGCCGCGCAAAGGCAGGAGCGCCTGCATCGTCCGGTCCCGCGCCATCTTCGCCGAGCCGCCCGCCGAATCCCCTTCGACGAGGAAGATCTCGGTGCCGTCCCGTGACGTGGCCGAGCAATCGACGAGCTTCCCCGGCAGCCGCAGCTTCTTCGTCGCTGATTTGCGCGCCGTCTCCTTCTCCTGCTTGCGCCGCAGCCGCTCCTCGGCCCGCAGCACCAGGAAGTCGAGGATCGCGCCGGCGGATTTCGTGTCCGCCGCGAGCCAGTTGTCGAAATGGTCGCGCACGGCGCCTTCGGTCATCTTCGCGGCGGCCTCGGTGGAAAGCCGGTCCTTGGTCTGGCCGACGAAGGCCGGGTCGCGGATGAAGCAGGAGACCAGCGCGCAGCCGCCGGAGATCAGGTCGTCCCGGGTGATCTGCGCGGCCTTGCGGTTGCCGGCCAACTCGCCATAGGCCTTGATCCCCTTGAGGATCGCCGCCCAAAAGCCCGCAACATGGGTGCCGCCCTCGGGCGTGGGCACGGTGTTGCAGTAGGACTGGATGAAACCGTCCTTCGCGGGGGTCCAGTTGATCGCCCATTCGACCTTGCCCGGCTCGCCGAATTTCTCTTGGAAATCAACGGTTCCGGCGAAGGGGGCCTCGGCATAGGTGGTGGCCTGCCCGAGGGTTTCGGCGAGGTAGTCGGAGAGCCCGCCGGGGAAGTGGAAGACGGCTTCTCCGGGGGTCTCGCCATCGTCGATCTCGGATTTCCAGCGGATTTCGACGCCGGAGAAGAGATAGGCTTTTGAGCGCACCATCTTCATCAGCCGCGCGGGTTTGAACCGGTGGTGGCCGAAAATCTCCGGATCGGCGTGGAAGGTGACAGTAGTGCCGCGGCGGTTCGGGGCGGCGCCGATCTCCTCCAAGGGCCCGAGGGGCAGGCCGCGCGAGAACCGCTGCTCGCTCAGCACCCGGTCGCGGGCGACCTGGACGACCATGGAATCGGAGAGCGCGTTGACCACCGAGGCGCCGACGCCGTGCAGGCCACCTGAGGTCTGATAGGCCTTGCCGGAGAACTTGCCGCCGGCATGGAGCGTGCAGAAGATCACTTCGAGGGCGGATTTGTCGGGGAATTTCGGGTGCGGGCCGGTGGGGATGCCCCGGCCGTTGTCGCGCACGGTGACGGCGTAATCTTCGTGCAGCTCGACCTCGATCCTTGTCGCGTGGCCCGCCACCGCCTCGTCCATGGAATTGTCGAGCACCTCGGCGACCAGGTGATGCAGCGCCCGCTCATCGGTGCCGCCGATATACATGCCGGGGCGTTTGCGGACCGGTTCGAGCCCCTCCAGGACCTCGATATGGGAGGCGTCGTAGTCGCTGGGGCTGGCCCCGGTCAGTAGGTCGTCGGCCATGCTCTGCTCGTCTTTCTTGGTTGCCGGGCATTCTGGCGAAAAGCCGGGCCCGGCGCAATCTTGTCGGGAGCCCTTGCGGTACGGCGTTTTCTCGCCGAAGCTGCCGCCGATTGGAGAGAAGGGGTTTATTGATGAGATTCATGTCGCGCCTCGGCCTAGCCGTTGTCCTGGCGACGGCGGCGACCGCGGCGCAGGCCCAGAGCTTCACCTGTACCGTCTCGGACCTGCAATTCGAGGGCACCACGGACAAGCAATGGCATGCCGCGGCGCTGCTCAGGACCTATACGATCACGCCGTCGGCGGAGTCGGTGACGATCTCCTATGTCTCGCCGAGCAATGCCGAACCGGCATCGGAGGAGATGGTTCTGATCAGCGAAGGTGCGCTGGCCAACATCGCCGCCTCGGTCGCGGTCTTCGGGCTCAACGTCTTCGCCTATCCGCCGGATGCCACGACCCGGGCGGAGGCGTTCGGGGCCACCCATTCGGTGATCGCCGATGCCTTCGTGAACACCTGGGTGCTGACCTGCGGCTCCTGAGGCGGGTCAGACCAGCGCGCTGAGCCGTCCGATCAGACCGCGGACCGCGCCGAACCGCTCCAGCAGTCCGGCTTCTGGATCGTCCCCGGCGAGATCCGACCAGAGGGTGAGGCCCTTGCGGCGCAGCAGGTCGCCGTGGGGATGCGCCTTGTCATAGGGGGCGGGGACGCGTTTCAGGTCGGGCTCGTCGAGCGTGAAGCCTGTTGCAAGAAGGGTGTCGATCTCCGTCTGCCAGGCGGCGCCGTCGCGGTCGACGCTGGCGCGCCAATCGTCGAGCACACCCTTGTCGAAGCCCATCAGGCCCGCGCCGCAGGTCACATAATCCGTTGAGATACCAAAGAAAAAACCCGGGGACTGCCGACCGGCGCCGCTGAGCGACCAGGCCATGTGGAGATGGGTGTGATAGGGCGTCTTGTCCTTGGAGAACCGCACATCCCGGTAGGGCCGCCAGAGCTTGGTCTCCACCGGCCCGCCGGCGATCTCTGCCAAAGGCCCGCTCAGCCGGTCGAGCAGCGCCAGCGCCGGCGCCTTCAGCTTGGCCTCGTAGTCCGCCTTGTGGGCGTCAAACCAGGGCTTGGTGTTGTTCGCCGCGAGTTCGGTGAGAAACGTGCGGGCCTCGCGGACAAGGGCCATCGGACATCTCCATTCTGCCGGGCGATCTTACCCTGCCGCACGCCGCTGTCTGCTGACAATCGCGGCGTCCTGCCTGCCAAACCGGCACCCTCTGGACCGGGCGCACGCCCGGCATTAGAGGTCAGGGGTGACGCCCGTCTCCACATATCGCCCCGAAGCCCAGAAGCTCATGGTCCTGGGCCTGCCGCTGATCGGATCGAATCTAGCGCAGATCGCGATCGGGATCACCGATACGCTGATGCTGGGCTGGTACGATGTGGAGGCCCTTGCCGCGGTCACCCTCGCCTCGCATGTCTATTTCGTGACCTTCCTGTTGGGCGCCGGCTTCGCTTGGGCGGTGATGCCGATGGTGGCCGAGGCGGTCTCGGCCGGAGAGCCGGTGCGCGCCCGCCGGGTGACCCGGATGGGGAACTGGCTGTCGGTGATCTACGGGCTGGTCATGATGGGGCCGCTCTTCTTCTCGGCGCCGATCTTTCGGGCCATCGGGCAGGAGCCGCAGATCGCCCAGCTTGCTCAGGATTACCTGCGCATCGCCGGCTGGCAGCTTGTGCCCGCGCTGATCGTCATCGTGCTTCGGTCCTTCCTCTCGGCGCTCGAACGCACCCAGATCATCCTCTGGGTCACGCTCGGCATCGCGGTGCTGAACATTCCGCTCAACTATCTGCTGATCTTCGGGAATTTCGGTTTTCCGGAGCTGGGGATCCGGGGCGCCGCCTTGGCCTCGCTGATCACCACGTCGATCTCGCTTATCGCGCTCCTGATCTACACCCAAGTGAAGGAGCCGAGTTACGAGCTCTTCGTGCGCATCTGGCGGGTCGATACCGAGGCTCTGGGCGGTGTGTTCCGCCTCGGCTGGCCGATCGGGCTGACGAGCCTGGCCGAGGGCGGGCTCTTCACCGCATCCACCGTCATGATGGGCTGGCTCGGGGCGATCCCGCTCGCGGCCCATGGCGTGGCGCTGCAACTGGCCTCGCTGATCTTCATGGTCCATGTCGGGCTGAGCCAGGCGGCCACGGTGCGCGCGGGTCAGGCCCTGGGCCGCCGGGACGAGCCGGCGCTGCGCTGCACGGGCGCCACGGCGCTGGCGCTCTCGGCCTTCGTGGCCACGCTGACCGTGGCGCTGTTCCTGCTGGTTCCGGGCTTTCTGGTCGGCCTTTTTGTCGATCCGACGGACCCGGCACGGGACCAGATCGTGGCGGTCGGGATCGCGCTGCTGGCCGTGGCGGCGCTCTTCCAGACCGTCGACGCCCTTCAGGTCATGGTGCTGGGGCTGTTGCGCGGGGTGCAGGACACGAAGGTGCCGATGTGGCTGGCGGCGGTGAGCTACTGGCTGATCGGCCTGCCGGTCTCCTACGTCTTCGGCTTCGTGCTCGGCTGGGGCGGTACCGGCATCTGGGCGGGGCTCGTCGTGGGGCTGGCCATGGCGGCGGTGCTCTTGAGCTGGCGGTTCTGGGGTGGCTCGGTGCGGATCGGTGTTGAGGGGCCGGAGACGGCTTAGATGGGCCTCATGGTTCCTCTATGTCCCCGCCCGGAATCAATGGCCGGAGGCCCGCCGGGCATCGACAGACCGTCCCGCGGGCTGGCGATTTGGTGAGGCTGGGCGCGCTGCTCGGTGCTGGGGATGTGCCTGGCTGCCATAAAGCGCATCGGGTCCGAGCGAGGACCGCCAGCCCCCGGTCTGTCGATGCCCGGCTCAGGTTGCGCTTGGGTCGTGTTGGGGTGACTGCCGATACGATCCTAACTCGCCTTGTCCCGCGCCCGCATCAGCCGGTCCGCCTTCTTGCGCACCAGCACCGAACGCAGGTCGTGCATCGCCAGCAGGAGCGCGTCGGTGACGTCCTCGAGCTCGTCATCGGTGGCGTTCGACTGCACCCATTGCGTGGTGACGTTGAGGTAGTCCACGGCCCGGTGGATGTCGTCGATATCGCGCCGCGCCAGCAGCGCCCGCCGTTCCGCGATCCAGGTCTCGATCTCGGCCACGTCCCGGTCGCTCAAGGTCCGGTCGCCATGGGGCTTGATCTCGCCCTTCTTGACGTTGACCACCGCGATCTGGTCCATCTCGATGCGGCGCTGACGGTTTTCGGTATCGACACGGAACACCGCGGCGCCGTTCTCGCGCACCCGGAAATAGTACTCTGGAAGCTCCGCGCTCATCGTCTCACACCCCTCGCCGGCAAGGCTAGCAGGGCCGCGGAGGCAGGGCTAGCGCCCATTCAAAAGAGCCCCGCGCAGAACGCGGCGATCCGCGCCATGGCGTCTTCGAGCATCTCGTCGGAGGTGGCGTAGCTGACCCGGAAGGCAGGGGAGAGGCCGAAGGCCGCGCCGAAAACCACCGCCACGCCCGCCTCGTCGAGGAGCGCGGTGGCAAATGCCCCGTCGCTGTCGATCGGAGTGCCGGCGGCGGATTTCCGCCCGATCAGGCCGGCGATGGACGGATAGACGTAGAACGCGCCCTCGGGTGCCGGGCAGGTGACCCCGTCGATCCCGTTCAGCGCCTGGACCACCAGGTCGCGACGGCGGGCGAAGGCGCGGTTGTTCTCGGCGATGAAGTCATGGGGCCCGTCGAGCGCGGCCAGCGCCGCCCATTGGCTGATCGAGCAGGGGTTCGAGGTCGACTGGCTCTGCACCTTGCGCATCGCGGCAATGAGCGGCTCGGGCCCCCCGGCATAGCCGATGCGCCAGCCGGTCATGCAATAGGCTTTCGACACCCCGTTCACGGTGAGCGTCCGGTCGTAGAGGGCGGGCTCCACCTGGGCCGGGGTGCAGAACCGGAAATCGCCGTAGGTCAGGTGTTCGTACATGTCGTCGGTCAGGACGTGGACATGGGGGTGGCACAGCAGCACATCGGTCAGTGCCTTCAGCTCGTCCCAACGATAGCCGGCGCCCGTCGGGTTCGAGGGGGAATTGAAGATAAGCCACTTTGTCCGCTGAGAAATCGCCGCCTCAAGCGCCTCCGGCGTGAGCCTGAACCCCGACTCGATCCCGGCCGGAACGACCACCGGCGTCGCGCCCGCCAAACGCACCATGTCCGGGTAGCTCACCCAGTAGGGGGCCGGCACGATAACCTCGTCGCCGGGATCGAGCGTGGCGATCAGCGCGTTATAGAGCACCTGTTTGCCGCCCGTCGATACGCTGACCTGGCGGGGCGTGTAGTCGAGCCCGTTATCGCGGGCGAATTTCCGGCACACCGCCGCCTTCAGCTCCGGGATGCCGTCGACGGCGGTGTATTTCGTCTCGCCGCGCCGGATCGCCGCCACCGCCGCCTCCTTGATATGTTCCGGCGTGTCGAAATCCGGCTCGCCGGCGCTCAGCGCGATCACGTCGCGGCCCGCGGCTTTCAGCTCCGCCGCCCGATTCGACATCGCGATGGTCGGCGAGGGCTGCACGCGGTCGAGTGTCGCGGACAGGAGTTTCATGGTCGGCCCCCGGTGGTTTCCTGGCGGGGCGTGTCTTATGGTGGGTTCCGTCAGCCGGCAAGCGAAAGGGATCGCCGCTATGGACGGGACCGACAACTCCAATGACTGGTTCAGCGAGGATCACGCCACCTTCGGCGACCGCCTGGCCGCCGCGCGCGAGGCGCAGGGTCTGGACCAGAAGGACCTTGCCAAACGTCTCGGCGTCAAGCTCGCCACCTTGCGGAACTGGGAGGAGGACCTCGCCGAACCGCGGGCGAACAAGTTGCAGATGCTCTCTGGGCTGCTGTCCGTCTCGCTCTCCTGGCTGATGACCGGCGAAGGCGACGGTGTCGAGCCGCCGGGCGAAGCGGTGGACATCCCCGAGGACGTGACCGCGGTGCTCGCCGAGATGCGCAGCCTGAAGACGCAATGCGCCCGCACGGCGGACCGGCTCGGCCTGCTGGAGAAACGTCTGCGCAGCGCGATGCGCGAAGCCTGATGGCCGAGGACCGGGCGACCCGGCTGAAACGCCTGACGATGCGGTCCTCCCGGCGCGGCACGCGGGAGATGGATCTGATCCTGATCGCCTTTTCCCGGGTGGCGCTGCCGGGGATGGGGGAGGCCGATCTCGACCTGTATGAGGCGCTGCTGGCCGAGAACGATCAAGACCTCTATGCGTGGATCGTCGGCCCGGACGGCGCCCCGGACCGCTACGATCGGTTGCTCAAGGAGATCCGGCGCAGCGCCTATGCCGCTGTGGCGGGTTGATCTAACTATCTGATCGGAAATGATATTCGGTCGATGCGGGGGATCGCACCGCACTTAACCGATTGTTCGGCTTTTTGCTCCAGACATGTCGCTGCAAAGTCTGTCGGAGTTTTCGTCATGAGCCTTCACACCTCCGTTGCAGAGGCCGAGAGCGGCGGTCTGCGCCCGGGCTTCATGCCCACCTATATCGAGGCGCTGACCCTGGTGGAGCGTCTGCATCGGCTGCTGCTCGATGTCATCAAGGACGAGTTCGAGCGGGTCGGTGTGCTGGAGATCAACGCGGTCCAGGCGCTCTTGCTGTTCAATATCGGCGACAACGAGGTCACCGCCGGGGAGCTGAAGACGCGCGGCTACTACCAGGGCTCGAATGTCAGCTACAACCTCAAAAAACTCGTTGAATTGGGCTTCATGCACCACCAGCGCTGCGAGATCGACCGGCGGTCGGTCCGGGTGCGGCTGACGGCCAAGGGCCGGGATATCCGCGATATCGTCGCCGGCCTGTTCGAGCGGCACGCGGCCGGGTTGACCGAACGCGGGGTGATGGATGTCGACGGGCTCGAAGAGATCACCGGCGCGCTGCGCCGGGTGGAGCGGTACTGGAGCGAGCAGATCCGCTACATCTACTGAGAGGTGCGTAACGAGTGAGGCTGTTCCGGGCGCCACTGAGGTGCCCGGAGCGGCGGTTGCGTCCTGCGGGTGCCGCGGTTGGCCGCGGCGGCAAACCTGCCGATGCGGGTTCTGGCCAGGTCCGGGTCTTCTGCGATCCCGCACGGACCGGCCTCGATGCGGATCGGCTGCCCGGCGCGGAATGTCGAAGGCATCCGGCGTCAGCCGCGCTGGGGTGCCTGCCGATCCGGTTGGAGATCAGGTCCCGGCGTGCCGATGGCGAGGCTGCGCAGTTCGCGGATCAGTTTGCGGGTCATGGCCGCCTCGAAATCGCGAAACCCCCTTGCGATCTCGACGAAGGCCCCCGGACCATGGATCACATGGGTATCGTAGTAGGCGGCGAGGTCCCGGGTCATGCCCGGCCTGATCTCGGCGCTCTCGGAGGCGGCCCCGACCACCAGGCCGTTCACGATCACCCCCGGCGACAGAGCCTCCACCGGGATATCCTGCGGCCGCGGCCCGGAATTCGACAGCCCGTCTCCGGAAAGATCGAGGGTCCGGTTCCAGCACGGGCGCTGTTCTTCGAGCAGCGCCAGCCCGTGCCGCAGCGCGGCGCCGATCCCGGTGCTCGGCGCCGCGACCCGGCGCTCGACCGCGCCGATCCGCGCCGTCGCCGCGTCGAGCGCCGCCGGACCGTCGATCTCGGTCCAGGGCAGCAGCACGGTCTGATCCCGCGGTCCGCTCCACTCGAAGACCAGTATCCGCACCGGGACATGGGTGTCGGCCAGAAGCAGCGCCCGCACCTCCGGGTTCTGCAACGCCCCGGCGAGCCCTTCGAGCTGCAACCGGTATTCCCGGGCATCGACCGAGCCCGACACGTCGAGCCCGAGCGCCAGCGCCTGCCGGCAGGCGGCTTCGGCGACGTGACCGGTCAGAGCCAGAAGTGCCAGCGCCGCGGCCCGGATCATCCCGGCGCCTCCCGTTCCGCTGGCGCGGCCCCGATGGCCATCGCCGACAGCTCGCGCACCAGCTTGCGCCGCATCGCCGTCTCGTAATCGGCAAAGCCGTTGGCGATCTCGATGAACGCGCCGGGGCCCCTGATCACTTCCTCCTCGAAGAACGAGATGAGATTGATTTCCCCTTCAAAATCAGCGGCATTCACGACGAGCCCATTCACCGTGATACCGTCGAACGGAAACTCCGCATAGGCGGTGCGTGGCGGAAAGCCGTCATTGCTCACCCCGTCCCCGGCGATATCGAGGGTCCGGGACAGGCAGTCCGGCCCGTCCCGAAACAGCCCGGCGCCGAAGCCCAGCGCATAGCCCATCGCGGTGGGAAAATCGTTATGGCTGCGCCGGCTCCCGCCGATCCGCTCCGCCGCCGCGACAAGATCGGCGCGGCTGCGCAGCATGGTCCAATCGAGCAGCAGCGCCTGATTGTAGCGCCCGCTCCACTCATAGGCGGCGAGCGCCACCGGCAGCGGTGCGGAGAACAATGCCGCCTCGACCTCCGGGGCGATCAGCGCGGCGGCGAGCCCGCGCCGTTGCAGCGCGTCCTCCGCCGCATCGACCGAGGACGACACATCTATCGCCAGAAGCAGCGCCAGCCGGCACTCCGCCGCGGCGGCCGGCCCGGCGAGCGCCGCGAGGCAGAGAGCGACCGCTCTCACCAATGCCCGGTGTTTTCCATGCTGGCCCAGGGCTCCGCGGGCGCCAGCGCCTCGCCGGCCTGAAGCAGTTCCACCGAGATGTTGTCGGGCGAGCGGATGAAGGCCATGCGCCCGTCCCGCGGCGGGCGGTTGATGGTGACGCCGCTTTCCATCAGGTGCCGGCAGAGGCCGTAGATATCGTCGGTCCGGTAGGCGAGGTGGCCGAAATGCCGACTGTCGCCCGGCAGCCCGTCATCGCCGTCCCAGTTGTAGGTCAGTTCGACCGGGCAATCCTCATCCCCCGGCGCGGCCATGAAGACCAGCGTGAACCGGCCCCCCTCATTGTCGATGCGCCGGGTCTGGCGCATCCCCAGAAGTTCAAAGAAGCGGATCGTGGCGTCGAGGTCCTTCACCCGGACCATGGTGTGCAGGTATTTCAGGGTCATGTCGGCTCCTTCCCGATTGGGAGGAGCCTAGCACGGCACCGGATTCGGGCCAGTGCTCAGAAGGTGGAGCGGAACGAGACCCGCAGCGACAGTTCCGACCGCTCGAAACGGCTCACATTGCTCTCGGTGCGCTGGGCGCTCAGGGTCAGGACCGGGGCGAACCCGGCATATTGCATATCCGGAAAGCTCGCCTCCAGGGAGCCGAAGAGCCGCCGGTCCTGCCGGCCCCCCGGCACCGGCAGAATGATCGTGTAATCGGGGTAATCGGCATAGCTGGCGCCGACGCTCAGCCGCAGATCCGCCGGGCCCAGGGGCTCCGCCGGCTGCCAGGACAATTGCCCGGTCGCATTGCGCAGCCGGGCGTTCGGACCGTCGGAGGCGAGTTCGGCCAGGGCGAGGTTGGCGCTGAACCGCGCGCCGGAGGCCAGGGCATAGGTCAGGGCACCGTCGATTCCGCGGGCAAACTCCTCGGGCCCGCTGTCGTCGCCGGGCCAGCGCCGCTCGACATGGGCCGAGACCCGATAGCCGAGTTCGGGGCCGAGCGGGCCGCGATGGGCGATGGCGAGCCGGGCGAAGCTGTAGTCGAGCTCTTCGGCGAACCAGCTGCCGCCGAAACGGAGCTGCGCCTCGCCGATCCCCTCGCCGAGCCGGCGGGCATGGGTCAGGTCGATCTCCGCCAGGGTCGACCCGAAATCCGCATTGCGGCTGTCCGGCGCGATGTCCTCGGCTTCCGAGGACAGGCGCACCCGCCGCAGGTAGAGCCGCCCGCCAAGGCGCGCCTGCCAGTCCGCGGTGCCCGCGAGCCGCCGGGAAAACCTCAGATCGGCGGTGCCGACCAGACCGGAGAGCGCGCGGGCATCTCCGGACAGGACCCCGACGAGCGGCAGCCCGTCGATGATGTTGAAGATATCCTCGCTGCCGCCGTTCACGTTGTCGGATTGCGCCAGGGAGAACTGGAGCGAGACCTGCCAGGGATTGACCGACCGCAAACCGCGGAAATCGCTTCGCGTCTGGGCCAGGGCGGCATCGTCCGGGGCGACGGTGGCGGCGCGGCGGAGCCAGAGTTGAGCCCGTGTATGTCGCTCGGTCCGGGCCAGGGCCAGGGCGGTCGCGCGGGCCGCGAAATGCCGCTCGGGCCGGGTCTCGCCGACCTGCCACAGCCGGCGGCCGAGGGCGACGGCGCCGTCGAAATCCTCGGTGGCGAGGGCCGCTTCGAGGGCGATGCGCAGCGCGACACGATCCTCCGGATCGCGATGCAGCAGCGCCTCCGCCATGGTGCGGGCGAGGGCCGGATCGCCGTCCTGCAAGACCGCGAAGGCCGCGCCGCGCATCTGATCCGCCGACAGCCGCGCCTGGGCCTGGGCCTGCGCCGCCAGGGCGAGGATCAGGACCCCGGCGGCCAGAACGCGCCGCGCGATCATGTCACCGGTAGAGGATGAACCCGCCGGTCTCCTGGGCGGTGGCGGCATTGGGGAACCGGGCATCGGTGGATTCGAGAACCATCACCCCGACGATCTCGCCGCCATCGGCGGGATCGGTCGTATCGCCGGACAGAATGGCAAAATAGGTCCCGGTTTCGTACTCGACCACAATGCCGCTCGGGTCGACATAGGTGCTGAAGACCTCGCCCAGCGCTTCGCCGTTGGGGTTGAGATTGCCGTTGTCGCCATCAAGGACGAAGCGAATATCCGGCAGCGGCAGCTCGCCGACACTCGGATCGTTGCCAAGGGTGATCGGCGTGCCGTCGATCCCGAAGGCCACCCGGTTGAAGACCCGGCCCTTGACGCCGGAGGCGTCGTTGGGGTCGGCGAAATCGATCTCCATGGTCATGTCGCCCTGGGTGTATTCCAGGCCGCCGGCGCCGTCGAAGATGCGCACCCCGGCATAATCCCCGGTAAACACCGCCTGGCCGGACTCCGGCAGCACGACACCGCCTTCGCGTTCATAGACGAAGCCGCCGAACCCGTATTGGACGAAGCCGCCGGTCCGGACGATGGCGAAGGAGGTTCGCGGAACCAGATTGCCGTCGGCATCGGTCTCGGTATTGGTGCTCAGCCCGACCAGGGCCCGGTAGGGGACGATCTGACCGACCGGATCGCCGTCGAGTGAATCGGTCACCTGAATGTCGGCCTCATAGACCGCATAGGCCGCGTTCGGGCCGAGCGACGACACCTGATCGTCGCGCTGATAGGTGTTCTCGCCGTCAAAGGCGAGATTGTCGACGGTGAAGGTGTCGGTGACGCTGTCATAGACGAAGTCCTGCGCGTAGCCGCCGCCCGATGCGTTGCGGTCCTCGAACCGGAAGATCCGCGTGCCGACACTCGGGTTCGAGGTGCCAGGGGGGATCGTGATCCCGCCCACCGTCAGCCCGTCGCCGTCGTCGTCCCCGTCGTCGACCGGATCGGTCGGCGTGTCGTCCTCGACCGGCACGAAGGGGTTACCGTCGCCGCAGGCCGTTAGGAGGCAGATCAGGGCAATGGCGGTCAGACGCGTCACAACCAAGGCGGGATCCTCGTTCAGATTGGCGCGGCCACCGTCCCGATGCGCCGGTTTGAAGTCAAGCGCTAATCCCTGAGAGTTCGGCGAAACTGGAGGTCTGTCGCCGCACGTCAACAGACCGAGATGTTGCGGTTTCGCTTCTCCGGCACCAAAGATAGTGTGGGTGCCACGACTCACCTTCAGGCATTCCGGGAGAGCTGCCCATGCCCGTGACACCCGAACAGCAAGCCGAGATCGATGCGCAGCGATCCGCCCCGACGCCCACCTTGCGAACGGTCGCGCCGGGGATCGAGGCGCATCTCTACAGCGCGATCCCGGTCCTCGATCACGGTTTCGTCCGGGTCATCGACTACATGGGCGACGACGCGGCGATCTGTCAGGCGGCCCGGGTCAGCTACGGCAAGGGCACCAAATCGGTCTCCAACGACGCCGGCCTGATCCGCTACCTGATGCGGCACTGGCATTCGACTCCGTTCGAGATGTGCGAGGTAAAGCTCCATGTGAAGCTCCCGGTCTTCGTTGCCCGGCAATGGATCCGCCACCGCACGGCGAACGTGAACGAATACTCCGCCCGCTACTCGATCCTCGACCGCGAGTTCTACATCCCCGCGCCCCAGGACCTCGCCGCGCAATCGGTGGTCAACAACCAGGGCCGCGGCGCGCCGCTTGAGGGCGAGGAAGCCGCCCGCGTGCTTGAGTATCTCAAGGGCGACGCGGCGCGCTGTTACGACCATTACGAAGAGATGATCTCCCAGGACGGCCAGCAGGGCCTGGCGCGGGAACTGGCGCGGATGAACCTGCCGGCCAATGTCTATACGCAATGGTACTGGAAGGTGGACCTGCACAACCTCTTCCACTTCCTGCGGCTCCGCGCCGACGCCCATGCGCAATACGAAATCCGGGTCTATGCCGAGGCGCTCTGCAACGTCGTGAAGGACTGGGTCCCCGCCGCCTACGGCGCCTTCGAGGATTACCGGATGGGCGGGGCAAACCTCTCGGCCAGGGGCCTCGACTGCATCAAGCGGATGCTGGCGGGGGAGGAGGTGACCCAGGAAAGCTCCGGCATGTCGAAGGGGGAATGGCGGGAGTTTCAGGGGATGCTCGGCTAAGCCGCCAGCTCCCGCATCGTATATACAAAGTATTCACAGAATCCGTTTACAGCCGTCATAAATCTGTTACCTTGGCCGCAAGACCCCGGAAGCGGAGGCAGGCAACATGCGGGCGGCATTTCTCTTTCTGCTCATGACAGGCGCGGCTCAGGCGAGCCCGATTGCGGAGGTTGTCTGCGCCCCGACCGGCGAGATGCAGGAGCGGCTGACCGCCCAGATGGGGGCGGAGCGGGCGGCCGTTGGTCTGCGCGACCGGGAACAGGTCATGGAGCTTTGGACCGCGCGGGACGGCGAGAGCTGGACGATGGTCGTGGCCTATGCCTCGGGCACGTCCTGCATCGTGGCCATGGGCCAGCACTGGCAGGACCTGATGGGCGACGGCCCGGCGTGACGCGCGACCCGCGCGGACGGGTTACCGGCTCTGCCGGAGTTCCGTCCGGCCCGGTCAGGTCCCGGTCAGACGGCCTTGAGGTTCCCCGCCATCTGGCGTCCGTCGCGACCCTCGACCAGGTCGAACTCGACCTTCTGGTCATCGGCCAGACCGGTCATCCCGGCCTGCTCCACGGCGGAGATATGTACGAAGATGTCCTTGCCGCCGTCATCGGGGGCAATGAATCCGTAGCCCTTCGTGGTGTTGAACCATTTCACGGTGCCCTGGGGCATCCTTTCGTCTCCTCTGTCTGCGGGCCCATCCCCGGCCCGGCGCAGGTAGTGGCGCGCGCGCCCCGCGACAAAGGCGGTCGTTCGTCGGCCTTGACACCAGATTTAGGGCAGTTGCCCAAAAGGCAAATGACAAACCCGTATTTGCCGGGCAGGGTCGCGGGGCTGCACAAATCGGGGGCGCGGATGCGGTTTTTTGGGCTGAGGACATGCGATACCTGCCGCAAGGCGCTGAAAGAGCTGGCGGCGGCGGGGCTCACGCCGGAGGTGATCGATGTGCGCGCGAACGGCGTCTCCGCCGCCGACCGCGCCGCGATGCTGGCCGCCCTGGGCGACGCCCTGCTCAACCGCCGTTCGACCACCTGGCGTGGTCTGACGGCGGAGGAGCAAGCCTCTGATCCGGAAGCGCTTCTCGCCGCGCATCCGACGCTGATGAAGCGGCCGGTGATCGAGGCCGGGGGGCGCTGGCATCTCGGCTGGGGGCCGGAGGTCCGGGCGGCGCTCCTTGGCTAGGCGCCTTCGTCCGCATATGTGAGGCGGAACGACGAAGGAGCAGATCGATGCGCAACGCCGCCGCCACGCTCGGCCTCATCGCGGGCCTGATCGGGATCATCGTGGGGCTTTTCGGCTACGGCTATGCCGAGCTGACCGAGCGCCATGCGGAGGTGGGCGAGGTCTTCGGCTTCCTCGAAAACCCCGGTTTCATCCGTTTCGCCAGCTTCATCGCGCCGCTTCTGGCCATTGCCGGCGGCGCCATGGCGCGGTCCCGGGCGCTTTGGGGCGGCCTTCTGATGCTGGCCGGCGCCGCGTTCTTCTACGCCGGGTTCGGGTTCAATGTCGGGACCATGTTCCCGATCGGCTTTGCCGCGCTGGGCGGCCTTCTGGCTATTGCGGCCGGGAAGCCGGATGAGCCCAAGGCGCATTTCTGAACAGAAGCGCGTCGAGCGAGAGCGGCCCGCCGCCCCGCATCACCAGATAGAGCAGCATAAAGACCCAGAATGCGCGCTGGTCCATGATCACGCCGTCGGAAATCCGGTCGAACCAGGCGCCCGGGTCCACGTTGTGGCCGTAGATGTCGGTCAGGGACTGAACGACGACGAAGCCGATCATGCCGAGCGCCGCGAGCCGCGTGAGCAGGCCGATGACCACGAGGAGCGGCAGCACGAATTCCGCGATGGTTCCCGCGACGACCACCGCCCATTGCCAGAGTCCCATCTGCGAGACGTCGAAGCCCACCGCCTCCATCTGGCGCGGGAAGATCTGGGCATAGGCCCCGAGGGACGGCTGGAAGATGCCGAACAAGCCGTCGCCGAGCTTCGTCGTCCCCGCCTGCCAGAAATAGAGCAGCAGCACAGCGGCAAAGATCAGCCGGGCGAGCGTGGTCAGCACCGCCGGCGCGGCGCGGTCGAGGGGGGCAGTCAGGGCGTTCATGTCACTATGTCCGTCATGGTCTTGCGGGAGAGGAGGAGGCCGAGCGTCGGGCCGGGATCGAACTCCTCGCCCGCCGCTTCCCACGCGGCGCCGAGGGTCTGGCCCTCCATCAGCGCGGCGACAAAGGCGCCGGCCTCCGGGGTGAGCGGATCGGGGATCGGGTCGAAATCGGGCCGGGTCACGAGGGTCCATTCCGCGGATTTGCCCGGGGCCGGGGCGTCCGGGCGGGTGTTGGCCGCCCAGATACCGTGGAGCGGAAAGCGCGATGGGATCAGCCGGGCGGAGGGCGCGAAGCGCAGGGTCACATCAGGCAGATCGTCCGCTGCAACCTGTTGCAGGGCGGCCGGGTCGACGGCCTGAGCGTCAGCCGCGTGGTAGGCCTCGCGCAAGGCGAGTTCGAGCCGGGCGACATCCGGCAGGTAGGGCAGATGCGCGACCGGCGGGAAGCTCGTAAGGAAGTCCGGCATCTCGCGGCCATAGAACATCATCAGCGGCGAGGAGGGGGGATGCTGGCGCAGAAAGACCCCGGCCATCGCCTTGTAAAACTCTTCACCGACAAGCTTCTCGATCACCGGAAAGGCGGTCTCCAATGCCTCGGTGAGGCTGACGGCGACATTGTTGCGGTAGACGTCGAAGCGCTTTCCCGCGCCGGCGCCGGTCGGGCCCTTGAGACCTTCCGGCACAGCCGCATCGGCCCGCAGAAGGGCCTCGGTGAACCCGGCCTGGCTCACGCGGCAACCAGGTGCAGCGCGGCGTCGGCGCGCTCCGTCTCGGCCCGGAGAACCGGCCAGTCCGGCACGTCGGTGTCCCATTCGATCAAGAGCGGGCGCGGGCCGCTGCGGACCAGGGTCAGGTCGAGGAGGGCCCAGACCGGATCGGCGACTTCGCGGCCATGGCTGTCGATCAGAAGCGGCGCGCCATGGTCGTCCTCATCCTCGTCATGGCCGCCGAGATGGATCTCGCCGACCTCGTCCATCAGGAAATCCGCGATGTAATCCTGCGGCGAGGTGTGGAGGTTGGTGGCGCTCACGAAGACATTGTTGACGTCGAGCAGCAGGCCGCAGCCGGTGCGCGCGACGACACCGCGCAGGAAATCGGTTTCCGACATCGTGCTCTCGGCGAAGGCGAGGTAGCTCGACGGGTTTTCGAGCAGCATCCGGCGGCCCAGAACCTCCTGCACCTCGTCGATATGGTCTGCGACACGGGTCAGCGTGGCCTCGGTATAGGGCAGGGGGAGCAGGTCGTTCAGAAAGGCGCTCTCATGGCTCGACCAGGCCAGATGTTCGGAGAAGCTTGCGGGTTCCACCCAGTCGCACAGGTCCTTCAGCCGGGCGAGATGGTCGGGGTCGAGCCGCCCCTCGCCGCCGATCGACAGGCCGACGCCGTGAACCGAGACAGGGAAGCGCTCTGCGAGGTGTTTCAACTGCGCGCGCGGCCGTCCGCCGGCGCCCATGTAGTTCTCGGCATGAATCTCGATCCAGCCCACCGGGCCGGGATCGTCGAGGAGGCTCTTGAAATGCTGCGGTTTGTAGCCAACGCCCGGCCGTGCGGGCAGGCCATCCTTCACAAAATCGAACATCGCACCCTCCAAACAGATGGCGGGAGGCCGGCGCGCCGGTCCGGCCTCCCAGTCGGAGCTTACGACGCCGGGATGTCGCGGTCGAGTTCTTCCAGCGAGCCCATCCGCTCCACGCCGTCAGCGGCGTCGGTGATGGTGAGATCCTCGCAGGTGCCGGCCGGAACGAAGGTCCAGGCATTGCCCTGATAGTCGACCGTGGAGGTGCCGGCGCAGGTTGTGCCGGGACCGGCGGCACAGTCGTTGTCGCCGGCGAGGCTGATGCCGAAGCACTTCTCGTTTGCCTGGGCATGGGCCGTGGTCGCGAGGCCCGCCACGGCGGTGGCGACGGTTGCGGCGAGCGCGAGGGTCGTGGTGGTCTTGGACATGGGGGATTTCCCTTTGTTGAGCTGTCAGATAAGCGACATCACCCGAAGCGGTGACGGCCTGACCCTAGGCGCCCGACACTCTGAGGCGGGAGTCACGAGCCTGTGCATCGCGCCGCCGTGAGTGCGCGTGAGGCTGCCCCCCCGGTTTCGGAGGCGAGCCGACAAGAAAACAAGGGCGGTGAGGCGGGTTGGGCCGCGCTCTGTTACACCCGGCGCGGTGCAAATATTTCAGAAACCTGACTTCACGAACGGTGCCGCGGCGCCGCATCCGGTTCCTGTTTCGGTCCCGAGGACCTACGCGGTCGCCAGCGCCCTGCCTTCGACGACCGAAAGGGCCGGCAAAGCCGCGGTGGCGGCTGTCAGGTGAAGATCGGGAAACAGCCGCAACGTCTCTGCGAGCTGTTCGGGAGGCATCACGCCGCGCGCGACCGGACCGGCGAGGAGCGTTTCCGCCCAATGGCCGTTGGCGCGGACCAGAGCGTGCATCGGGAGCAGAATGTGATGATAGCTCACGCCCTCGCAGGTCGCCATCGGCTGGATCGTGTCGTCGTTGATCAGGGCCTTTGCCGGCACCAGGACATCCTCCGCCCCGAACAGAAGCTGGGTCCGCCATCCGCCGACCACAAGCCGGTGCTGCGGTGAAACGATCAAGTCATGCTCCGGGAGGTCCGGTCCCAAGGCGCCGGCGGAGACCCGGATCGGGCGCAGGTCGGGCATCGCCCACAGCTCCGACTCGGTGACCAGACGCGCGCCCGCCCAGCGGATCGGCTGCACGCCGTGATCGCGCGTCCGCACCAGATCGCCCGCGCACAGCTCGGCGACATCGCGCAGGCCCGACGGCGTCTCGATCAGGGTTCCCGCGGTGAAACAGATCGTATCGTAGTGCTGGAGGATGCCATCGTTTGCCGAGGCGAAGGTGAAGCTCTGACCGGGGGCGATCGGAGAGGTGGTGAAGACCAGCAGGTTCTCGCCGGAATTGCTCCCCGCGGGTCCGATGCGGCCGATGATGAAGGTGATCGGCGGGATGTCGTCGGTCTGGAGCAGGAACTCCGCCTCCAGGTTGGAGCCCGCCGGATAGGTGACCCCGTCGAGGATCAGATCGTTGGTCAGCGTGGTCAGCGCGCCGGTCTCGACGAAGGCATCTTCCAGCGCGTCGTCGTCATCGGTGACGATGAATTCCTCCTGAACCGCGCCCGCGTCGAGGGTGGTCGAGGTGCCGACGGCGAAATCGCCCACGGTCGCGGTGCTGTTCGCCGCATCCGCGATCGCGCCGCTGAAATCCGACAGCTTCCACGCCATCAATCTGAAATCGGGCATCGTCCGCCTTCCCGTTCGGTGCCCCCCAGGCTGACCGAGACGGGATGGTTAATGGGCGCCGATCCGGGCGGTCCTGTGGAGCGGCCCGGGCGGAAGCGGGGAGAGTTTGTGGCCGGGGCGGGGCGCCGCCGCGGGTCTCAGGGGCGGAGATCGGGCGGTGTCGCCTCGACGGAGAGCGCGGCGACCAGATCGTCGAGACCCTGGACGGAGGTCTGTTTCTCTCCCAGACGTCGGACACTGACGGTGCGGCCTTCGACCTCGCGCGCGCCGCAGGCGAGGATCACCGGGACCTTGCCAAGCGAATGCTCGCGGACCTTGTAGTTGATCTTCTCGTTGCGGATATCGGCCTCGGCTTGGAGCCCGGCCTTGCGCAGGGTCTCCACGACCTTGCGCACGTAATCGTCGGCCTCCGACACGATGGAGGCGACAACGACCTGCCGGGGCGCGAGCCAGAACGGCAGCTTGCCTTCCCAGTTCTCGATCAGGATGCCGGTAAAGCGTTCGAGCGAGCCGAAGAGCGCGCGGTGCAGCATGACGGGCGCGCGGCGCTCCCCGGAGGCCGCGACATAGGTCGTGTTGAACCGCTCCGGCAGGTTGAAATCCACCTGAAGCGTGCCGCATTGCCAATCGCGCCCGATGGCGTCGCGCAGGACATATTCCAGCTTCGGCCCGTAGAAGGCGCCTTCGCCCTCGAAGATGGAGTAGGTCATCCCCGCCGTGTCGAGCGCCGTGCGCAGGGCGTCCTCGGACCGGT
Organism: Paracoccaceae bacterium; assembly: GCA_028284605.1. Lineage (GTDB taxonomy): Bacteria > Pseudomonadota > Alphaproteobacteria > Rhodobacterales > Rhodobacteraceae > JANQRL01. Next base: position 95,580 of record JANQRL010000011.1, read on the forward strand.
CCCAGCTCTCGTCGCTGCCGATCCGGTTATCGGGCCGGGTCGAGAGCTTCACATGTACATCGTCGAAGCCGAAATCGCTGTAGATCGACAGAATCAGGTCGTTGACCTTCAGGCATTCCTCGGTGAGCTGTTCTTCCGTGCAATAGATATGGGCATCATCCTGCGTGAAGCTGCGCACCCGCAAGAGGCCGTGCAGCGCGCCGGACGGCTCATAGCGGTGCACCTTGCCGAATTCGGCGATCTTCAGGGGCAGGTCGCGGTAGCTCTTCACGCCCTGCCCGTAGATCATCATGTGGCCCGGGCAGTTCATCGGCTTCAGCGCATATTCCCGGTCGTCCTGGGTGTCGGCGAGAAACATGTTCTCGCGGTAGTTCTGCCAGTGACCGGAGGTCTCCCAGAGCGCCTTGTCCATGATGTCGGGGGAGTTCACCTCGACATAGCCCGCCGCCTCCTGCCGCCGGCGCATATAGCCGATCAGCGTCTGAAACAGGCGCCAGCCATTGGGGTGCCAGAAGACGGAGCCCGGCGCCACATCCTCGAAATGAAAGAGGTTCATTTCCCGGCCCAGGCGGCGGTGGTCGCGTTTCTCGGCCTCTTCGAGGAAGGTCAGATGGGCCTTGAGATCGTCCTTGCTGCGGAAGGCCACGCCGTAGATGCGCTGAAGCATCGGGCGGTCGCTATCCCCGCGCCAATAGGCGCCGGCAACGCTCATGAGCTTCCAGCTATCCCCCGGCACCTGGCCGGTATGCTGCAGGTGCGGGCCGCGGCAGAGGTCCATCCAGTCGCCGTGCCAGTACATCCGGATCGGCTCGTCGCCCGGTATGCTCTCGATCAGCTCGACCTTGTAGGGCTCGTGATACTTCTTGTAGTGCAGCACCGCCTCGTCGCGCGGCCAGACCTCGGTGCGCACGGGATCGCGCCGGTTGATGATCTCGCGCATCTTCTTCTCGATCGTGCCGAGATCGTCCGGGGTGAAGGGCTCGGCGCGGTCGAAATCGTAGTACCAGCCGTTCTCGATCACCGGACCGATGGTGACCTGCACCTCGGGCCAGAGCTCCTGCACGGCGCGGGCCATGATATGGGCGAGGTCATGGCGGATCAGTTCGAGCGCCGGGGCATCGTCCTTCATCGTGTTGATGGCGATACTGGCATCGCCCTCGATGGGCCATTGGAGATCCCAATGCGCGCCGTTCACCTGGGCGCTGATCGCCTTCTTGCCGAGCGAGGTCGAAATGTCGGCGGCCACCTCGGCGGGGGTCACGCCTTTGGCGTAGGACCGCGCGTTGCCGTCCGGGAAAGTCAGGGAAATCTGGGATTGATCCAGGCTCATGGCCGGTCTCCTCGTCGGTTTGGCGCCTACCAAGCGCCCGGTTGCGGGTATGTGCGCCTGACATGGGCCAACGGGGCGGCGCTGTCAACGCCGCCCCGCAGGTGCTTTTACCGATTGTGTCGACGGTCAGCCGAGGCGGAGGATCTCGACAAAGATCGCCACGCAGCAGGCCCAGGCCGCGGTGAAGATGATCGGCCGCGCCGGCAGGCCGGCGATCCCGGTGATCATGCCGACCGCATGGGCCAGACGGAGCGCGACGAAGAGCCAGGCGGCCCAGATCGTGACGATACTCGACACGCCGACCGCATGGGCGATCAGGATCAGGACCGCGAAGGGCATCCCCTGCTCAAGGAGGTTCAGATGCGCCCGGAAGGCCCGATGCACCCAGGGCCGTTGCAGCGCCGGGTCGGTGGGGCGGGAGAAATCCTGCGACTGCTTGTCCGCCTCGCTGCCCGGTTCCGAGGTGTTCACCCCGATGATGAAGGGCAGCCACATCGACGCCGCGAAGACCGCGATGACCGACAGAGCCAGGAGTTCCGAGGTCATGCCAGCGCCCCCGCCTCGTTGAAGCGCGCCGCTTCGCCGGTTTCGAGCCAGGTCTTCAGCCCCGCGGCCCAGCGGTGCCAGCCGTCATGGACCCCCTCGCCGGGCACGACCGGGAAGGTGAGGTCATAGTGTTCGACCGTAAGCCGGCAATGCGGACCCTCCTCGTCGATCAGGAAGACGTTGCGCGACGGCGCGCCGCCGCCCTCCCAATGCGGCTCGAAGCTCGCCTCGATCCGGCGCTTGGGGTCGAGCGCCAGCGTCCTGGCCTGCATCATCACCTCGTTGTCCGGCGTGTAGTAGACGAGCGTGTCGCCCTGCTGCTCGACCCGGGGCGACATGAAATGCCAGGTCCCCATCCGGGAGGCGTCGGTCAGCGCCTCCCACAGGGCGTCGCGGGTGCAGCGGATAAAGGTCTGCATCATGAAATCGGGTTGGGTCATGGTCCTCTCTCCGTTCACATCGCCGCTTTGAGGGCGGTTCCGGTTTCCAGGTAGGATTTGAGCGACGCGGCGAGGCGTGCCCAGCCCTCGGCAAAGCCTTCCTGACCCGGGGCGAGATCGTAATGCTCGATGGTCAGCTTGCAGGCTTCGCCCTGGTCCTCGATGAGATAGACCATGTGCGAGGCCGGCGCGTCGGGCCCCATGAAGAGCGGCTCGAAGGTCATCGCGATGCGGGTCTTGGGGTCAAGCTCGGTGGTGACCTGCCGCAGCATCGGATTGCCGTCGGGCAGGATGAACTCGGTCACGTTGTCGGGCTTTGCGTCCCCGCGCACCTCGTTGCACATGAAGTGATAGGCGGCCATCTGATCGGCCTGGGTCAACGCGTCCCAAAGCGCATCCTGCGAGCAGCGGATGAAGGTCTGCATCATGAAGTCGGGTTTTCCCATTCTCGTCTCTCGTTCCAGTTGGGTTTTCAGGTCGCTCAACGCCTGGACCTGCGGGCGCAGGAAGGGCGCGACCCAGCGGTCGAGCATTTCCTGCAGGGGCAGGGCGTTGAGATAGTGGTGTTTGAATCGCCCCTGCTTGCGGGTGACGATCAGATGGGCGTCTTCGAGGACCTTGAGGTGCTTCATCACCCCGAACCGGGTCATGTCGAGCTGCTCTTCCAGTTCGGTGAGCGTCTGGCCGTCCCGGGCGCGCAGGCTGTCGAGCAGCGTCCGGCGGGCAGGGTCGTTGAGGGCTTTGAAGATCGCGTCCATGGGAGGGCTTATAAGTGATTATATAGTCACGTGACAAGATAGTCACGTAAATGGGCGTGGGGATGCGCTGCTCCGCGTTTCGGGATAGGATGCGGACGGGGCGGAGGCATGGCGATCAAAGGATTGAAATGGTTGAGAGATTAACGACACCCGAGGGGCGCGAGCTGGCCTATGCTCGGACTTCCGGCGCGGGCCCGGCCGTGGTGTTTCTCAGCGGGTTCAAGTCCGACATGGACGGCACCAAGGCGGTTCATCTCGAAGGCTGGGCCCGCGATTCGGGCCGCGCCTATCTGCGCTTCGACTATTCCGGGCATGGTCAGTCGTCCGGCGCCTTTGAGGAGGGCTGTATCGGGGATTGGTTCGAGGATGCCCGCGCCATGTTGGGGCTTCTTGAGGGCCCCGTGGTGCTGGTCGGGTCCTCCATGGGCGGCTGGATCTCGCTCCTCCTGGCGCGGGAGATTCCGGAGCAGGTCGCGGGGCTCGTGACCATCGCCGCGGCGCCGGATTTCACCGAGGACGGAATGTGGGCGGGATTCTCGACGGCAGAGCGCGCCGAGCTGATGGAGAGCGGGCGGATTCTGCTGCCCTCGGACTATGATGAGCCTTATGTGATCACGAAACGGCTGATCGAGGAGGGGCGGGGGCGGCTCGTGCTGCGCTCACCGCTCAATCTGCCGTTCCCGATGCGGTTCCTGCAAGGGACGGCGGACCGGGATGTGGAGATGGCGGTGGCGTTGCGGCTCCTCGATCATGCCGAGGGGCCGGATATGCGCCTGACACTGGTCGATGGCGCCGATCACCGATTTTCCGACCCGGACTGCCTCGCCCTGATCGAGGCGAGCATCGAGGACGTGATTGCAAGGGCCTAGCGCGTCTTCCAGGTGAAGATCGAGGAGGCGACGAAGTTCCAGACCGCGCCCACGACCGCGCCGAGGAAAGAGGCGAGCGCCCACCACGGCAGCACCGCGTAGAGCGCCGTCGCCACGCCGACATTGGCGACCGCACCGACTGAACAGACGCCGTAGAAGCTCAGGAGCCCGCGCAGGAAGGCGGCGCCGCGCAGGCTGCGATCGCGATATGTGATCACGTTGTTCAGGATGAAGTTCGTCGTCATGGCCGTGATCACACCGACCCCCTGAGCCACGGCGAACCGCTCCGGGATCACCTGCAAAGCCAGCCAGACCGCCGCCAGTTGCACCAGCACCCCCGAGGCCCCGACCATCACGAAGAGCACGAAGCGGATCGAGACCAGCCCCCCGGTCAGCCGCGCCAGGAGCAGGCCGAAGAACTCCAGCGCCACCGCGCTGTCCATCTTGCTCTCCCCCGCGGCGCGCTCGCGAAAGGTGTAGCCCACCTCGGCCACCTTCCAGCGCCCGCGCGCGGCGGCCAACATGTCGGCGAGGATCTTGAATCCCGCGCTCTGCAACTCGGTCACAACCTCGTTGAACGCGGTGCGGCGCACCATGAAGAACCCGCTCATCGGGTCGCTCACCTCGATTCGCAGGAACCTGCGGGCCAGCCCCGTGGCCAAATCGCTGCCGCGCTGTCGCGTCGCCGAGAGCCCGTCGCCGGAAGATCCGCCCGCCGCGTTCCGGGTTCCGATCACCAGGGCCAGCTCCGCATCCTCCTGCAAGCGCCGCAACATCTCCGGCAGCACCGTCTCGTCATGCTGCCGGTCGGCATCGATCACCGCGCAGAGCGGCGCGACCGAGGACAGGATGCCCTCAATACAGGCCCCCGAGAGCCCGCGCCGTCCGATCCGGTGCAGCACCCGGACCCGCGCATCCTCCCGCGCGACCGCCCGGACCTCCGCCGCGGTGCCGTCCGGGCTGTCATCGTCGACAAAGACCGCCTCCCAGGCCACCCCCGGTAGGGCGGCGTCGAGCAGGGCCACCATCGGGCGCACATTCTCGCGCTCGTTGAAGGTCGGGATCACAATGGTCAGGTCGGGCGCGGTCATGGCCCCCGCTCTTGGACCGGGCCGCGCGGGCAGGCAAGGGACTTTACAGGGCCGGCCGGGCTTGGGACAGAGGCGCCATGACCCGCTCGCCCTGGCCGCTGACCCTGATCTTCGCCGCGCTGCATCTCGCCGTGGCCGCCGCGCTGCCGTTGATCGAGGACGAGGCCTATTATGCGCTCTGGGCCACAGCGCCGGCCTGGGGGTATTACGATCACCCGCCGATGGTGGCCTGGATGATTGCGGCGGGACAGGTCGTGTTCGGCGAGACGCCGATGGGCGTCCGGATCGTGCCGGTGCTGGGATTCTCCCTGATCCTGCCGATGGTGTGGCGGATGGCGATCCTTGCAACAGGTTGCAGGGCGACGGCGAGCTGGGCCGGGTTGTTCTGGGGGCTCTCCGCCCTGGTGCTGGCGCTGGGCAATTTCGCGACGCCCGACGCGCCCTCGGCGCTGTTCTGGGCGGCGACGCTCTGGGCCATGGCGGAGGCGCTGCGGTCAGGGCGCATGGGGTGGTGGCTGCTGGCCGGGCTTTGCGCGGGCCTTGGGATACAGTCGAAATTCACCAATCTTTTCCTGTGCCTGGGCATTCTGCTCTGGCTGGCGGCGACGGCGGAGGGTCGGGCGGCGGCGCGGACCTGGCGGCCTTGGGCGGCGGTCGTCGTGGCCATTGCCGCAGTGCTGCCGCTGATCCTGTGGAACGCCGCGAATGGCTGGGTCGGGCTGGAGCGGCAATTCGGGCGGATCGACGGGGGCGAGGTCGATCCGTTGCGCCCCGGTCTGTTCCTGTTGACCGCTGCGTTGGTGTTCTCGCCGGTTCTGGCCTGGTTCGCCCTGCGCGGCCTCGCCCGGCCGGCGCCGCCGATCCGCGGTTTGCTCGCGGCCACCTCGGCCGTGGCGGTCGGTTACTTCCTGTGGCATTCGGTGCAGAACAATGTGGCGGCGCACTGGCTCGTCCCGCTCCATGCGGGGTTCGCTGTCCTCGCCGGGATCGGGGCGCGGGATCTCTCGCGGCGCTGGCGGCAGGTCGGGGCGGGGATCGCCGCCGGTCTCGGGGCGGTGTTTCTGGGCCTCGCCTTCAAACCCGGCACACCGCTCTTCACCACCCATTCGCCGCCCAATCAGGTGCGGGGCTGGACCGAGACCGCGGCCGAGCTGAACGCGATCCTCGACGCGCTGGGCGCCGAATGGATCGCCACCAATCAATACGGGTTGACGGGCCATCTCGCCTGGTACCTCGACCGGCCGGTCTGGCAGGTGACGCAGCCGGAGCGCTACCTGTTTCGCGGACCGCTGCCGCCCGAGCTTTGCGACGTTCCGGCGGTCCTGATCGAACGGGCCGACCGGGAGGAACCGGTCCCGTTCGCCGATCTCGGGCCATCGGTCACGATCGCGCGTTCCGGCGGCGACGCGGTCCTCTTCACCTATCGCCTGCGCACCGCCGCGGGGCTCGACGGCTGCCCCTGACGCGGGGTTTCGCTTTGGCCCGGGGCGCGTTCACGGCTAGGCTGCCAGAGCTGGAGGGAGGCGCGGATGGCATTGACGCTCGGACAGAAGGCCGGCTGGGGCCTCGCCGATATGGGCATCAATGTCTTCGTCGTGGTCAAGCAACTGCTGGTCTTCGCCTATCTGACGACCTATCTCGGCGTGCCCGCCGGGGTGGCGGGCTGGGTGACGTTCGCGGTGCTCGCCTTCGATGTGATCACGGACCCGCTGGTCGGTTATCTGAGCGACCGGACCCGAAGCCGGTTCGGCCGCCGCGCGCCCTGGATCGCCATCGGCGCCCTGGTTCTGGCGGGCGGTATCGTCGGCATGTTCGCCGTGCCGGAAGGGATGAGCTGGCAGGCCAACATGCTCTGGGTCGTCGCCTTTTTTGGCGTCGCGACCATCGGCTTCACCTTCGTGACAATCCCCTACGGCGCCATGGCCGGCGAGATGACACAGGACCATCGCGAGCGCTCCGTGATGACGGCGTTCCGGATGACCTTCGCCTCCCTCGGCCTGCTGATGGCCGGGGCGGTGGTGCCTGCCATGGCCGGGGACACGCGCGAGGGTTATTTCACCGCCGTCCTCATGGTCTCGCCCGTGATTGTGATCACGATTTGGGGGATGCTCTTCGCCACACGGCGCGCGCCACGGATCGAAGCGGCGGCCAACGGCGATTTCCGCGCCATCCTCGGCCTTGTCATGGGCAACCGGCCCTTCGCCATTCTGGTGATCCTCTACGGGCTCCTGACGCTGGCCGTGGCGCTGATCGCGGCGGGGCTGCAACTGGCCGCGCTCTACCTGATGTCCGATGGCGGCGGGCCGTTTTCCGGTCTGATCGGCGCGCTGGGGATGTTCTCCACGCTCTTCGCGATGTTCATCATCGGCTCGGTGCTCAGCCAGTATGTCTGGGTGAAGGCCAGCGCCGCCCTGGGCAAGCTCTGGGCCCTGGTCCTCGGGATCGCGCTCTACATCGCGGTCCTGAGCGCCGTCTGGGCCCAGCTTCCGGCCACGAATGTGACCCTGATCGCCGCGCTCTTCCTGTGTGCGGGCTTCACCAACGGCGCCTATCAGCAGATTCCCTGGGCGATGTATCCCGACCTCATGGACATCACACGGGACGAGAGCGGGGAGGCGATCGAGGGCGCCTTCTCCGCAATCTGGCTCTTCGGCCAGAAGGTGGCGAATGCGTTGGCGCCGCTGATCCTCGGCCTGATCCTCTCCGGCGCCGGCTGGCAGGAGAGCACGGAGGGCGTGATCCCGCAGACACCGGAGGCCCTGAATGCTCTGCAATCGGCCCTGACGCTGGTGCCGTCCGCGATCTTCGCCCTGGGCATTCTCGGCCTCGTCCTGCTCTACCGCCCCGTCGCGGCGCAGGCCCATGCGTGACCTGCCCGATCTCGCCGGCCTCGACGCCTGGCTCGCGGCGAAGGAGGCAGCGGTGCCGGGGCTCAGGCCGAACTGCGAGAAGCGGGTTATCTGGGCGCGCGAGCCCGGTGCGCGCACCGGAACCGCCCTTGTCTTCATGCACGGCTTCTCGGCCACGCCGGAGGAGATCCGGCCCGTTCCGGACCGGGTCGCCGCGGCGCTGGGCGCGAACCTCCATTTCACCCGCTTCACCGGGCATGGGCAGGACGGGCCCGCTCTGGCTACGGCAACCCTCGGCGCCTGGCGCGCCGATGTCGCCGAGGCCCTGGCCATCGGCCATGCCCTGGGCGAGCGGGTCCTCGTCATGGGCTGCTCCACCGGCTGCACGCTCGCAACCCTCGCGGCGGTGGAGGGGGCGGAGATCGCCGGTCTGATCCATGTCTCACCGAACTACCGCCTCGCCTCGCCGCTCGCGCAATTCGTGCTCGACGCGCCCGGCGCTTGGGTCTGGGGGCCCTGGATCGCGGGGCGGGAGCGCAGTTTCGAGGTCATCTCCGACGCGCACGAAGCCTACTGGACCACCCGCTACCCGACCGTGGCCGCGTTCCCGATGGGCGCGGCGATGCGGGCCGCGCGCGGCGCCGACCTTTCCAAGGTCACGATCCCCGCGCTCTTCGTGTTCTCGCCCAAGGACCAGGTGGTCAGCCCGGCCGCGATGCGGACCGTGATGGCGCGCTGGGGCGGGCCGGTGGAGGCCCATGAAGTCGCCTGCGGGCCCGAGGACGACGCGATGTGCCACCTGATCGCCGGCGACATCTTCTCGCCCGGACAGACCGAGGGCATCGTGGCGGTCATGACCCGTTGGGCACGGGGGATCCTCGCCGCCTGAAAGTCCCTCGGCTCCGTAGGCATTGACCGCGCACCCGCGGAGAGGGAAGAGTGAGCCGAAGCGCCCCGAGACGGCGCGGGATGCAGTCGACGAGCAGGCCAGATGAGCGCAGACCCCCTTATGCTCCTGCCCGGGCTGATGTGTGACGCGCGGGTCTTTGCGCCGCAGATCGAGGAGTTCGCCAGCCGTCTGCCGGTGATGGTCTGGCCGACGACCCAGGGCGACCGGATCGAGGAGATCGCCTCCGACATTCTGACCGGGGCGCCGCCGCGCTTTGCGCTTCTGGGCCATTCGATGGGCGGGATCGTGGCGATGGAGGTAATCCGCCGGGCGCCGAGCCGCGTCACCCGCGCCTGCCTGATCTCAACCTCGCCCCTGGCCGAGACCCCGGAGCAGGCGGCAGCGCGGGAACCCCGCATGGTCGCCGCCCGGGCCGGACGCCTGGACGATGCGCTGCGCGAAGACGCCGCCGGCTACGGTTTCGCCCCGGGACCGGACCGGATGACGGTGCAGGCGCGGCTTCTGGAGATGGGGCTGTCGCTTGGGGCGGACATCTATCGCCGGCAGTCGCGGGCGTTGCAACGGCGGCGGGACCAGCAGGCCACACTCAAGACGATCAGGGCGCCCACCATGGTGATCTGCGGTGTCCATGACCGCATCACGCCGGTCCGGCGGCACGAGTTCATGGCTGAGATGATCCCCTATGCGCAGCTTCGGGTGATCGAGGCGGCCGGTCACCTGCCGACCCTCGAGGCGCCCGGGGCGGTCTCCGACGCGCTCCACGACTGGATGCATCAGCCGCTGGTGCTGAGGTAGGGGCGCGCCCGGCGGCGGCGCGGCAAAACTCTTCGAAGAGTTTTATCAGACCCTTCGAAGGGTCTGGCCCCCACATCCTGCCGCGATCCGGCTCCGCCCGCGGGGACGCTATCCGGCCCTCTTCTTGCCGGAGCCCTCCACCACGCGCGGGAACGTGCCCTGGTTCGCGTCGATGAAATCGAGCACCAGGGGCCGGATGTTGTTGCGCCAGCTTCTCCCCGCGAAGATGCCGTAATGGCCCGCCCCGGGCTCCACATGCCAGGCCTTCTTTGCCTCCGGCAGGCCGGTCAGCAGGTCGAGCGCCGCGCGGCACTGGCCGGGGGCGGAGATATCGTCCTCCTCGCCCTCGACGGTCTTGACCGCAACGGTGGTGATCTTGGTGAAATCGACATGGCGCCCGGCGACGTAGAACTCGTTCCGGGCGATCTCGCGCTGCTTGAAGATGCGCCAGACGGTCGAGAGGTAGAACTCCGCCGGCATGTCCATCACGGCGAGGTATTCGTCGTAGAACACGTTGTGCTTGTCGTGCTCCTGCGCCTCGCCCTTCGCGACCCGCAGGATCTGGTTCTGGAACGCCTCCGTATGGGTGCTGGCGTTCATCGAGATGAAGGAGGCGAGCTGCAGGAGGCCGGGATAGACCATCCGGCCCACGCCCTCATACTTGAACCCGACCCGCTGGATCATCGTCTCTTCGAGCTGGCCCATCGTGACGGTGCGCCCGAAATCGGTAACCTCGGTATGGTTCGCCTCCGGGTCAATCGGCCCGCCGATGAGCGTCAACGAGCGGGGCTGCGCGTCCGGGTCGTCCTCGGCCAGATAGGCGGTCGCGGCGAGCGTCAGGGGCGCCGGCTGGCAGATCGCGATGACATGGGTGTCGGGGCCGAGCTCCTTCATGAACTCAACGAGGTAGAGGGTATAATCCTCCACATCGAACTTGCCCGCCGAGACCGGGATATCGCGGGCATTGTGCCAGTCGGTGACATAGACCTCGCAATCGGGCAGCAGCGACAGCACGGTCTTGCGCAGCAGCGTCGCATAATGCCCGGACATCGGCGCGACGAGGAGCACCTTGCGGGCGCGTTCGTGCCGGCCCGCGACGCGGAAATGGATCAGATCGCCGAACGGCTTCTCGATCACCTTGCGGATACCGACCACATGGTCCTTGCCGTCCTCGCAGGTGAAAGAGGGGATGTTCCAGTCGGGCTTGGCGATCATCCGGGCGAAGCTGCGCTCGGTCACCTCGCCCCAGGCCTTCAGCAGTTCCATCGCCGGGTTCGGCCAGAACGCCAGCGCGGGGTAGGAGGCAAATGCGTGCGCCGATGCGCCCATCCACTGCATGGTGTTGCGGGTGCTTTCCATGAAGTCGTAGGTCAGCATGTAGCGCATCGTCGTCCCCTTCGAACCGGCCCCCGGATATCCTGCACCGCTTGCGGCAGGGCGGGGTCCTTACATATCGTCGCATTGACGCAGAGTGCTCGGGCGGGCACACGCTGCGGAGGCGGGAGGGCCTCAAATGCTGCAGGTGCAAAATAGGCGGGGCGGCGACACATGACAATCAAAAAGTCCGAGACAAAGCCCGGAAAGAGTGACGCAGTGGCCGAGCCCCTCGCTGAGCTTGAGGAAAATATTGAGCGGATCGAGGAGCTTAGCCAGCGCCTCGCCAGCGCCTTCTCGCACAAGCGCCCGATACCGCCGGCCTTGCAGGCCCCCGACCAGTCGCTCTACGCCAAGGCCGCAACGCAGTACATGACCGAGATGATGCGCAACCCCGCGAAGATCATCGAGCATCAGGTCGATTACTGGGGCAAGACGCTGAAACACTATGCCGAGGCGCAGCAGGCGCTCGCCACCGGCCGGTTCGAGGCCCCCGCAGACGAGACCCCGAAGGACCGCCGGTTCTCCGACGCTCATTGGCAGACGCACCCGTTCTTCAACTATCTTAAGCAGCAATACCTGATGAATGCCGAGGCCGTGCAGCAGGCGGTGGAGGATATCGAGGGGCTGGAGCCCCGGGAAAAGCGGCGGCTGCGCTATTTCAGCCAGCAGATCGTCGACATGATGAGCCCGGCCAATTTCCTCGGCACCAATCCGGAGGCGCTTGCGCGGGCGGTGGAAACCGAAGGTGAGAGCCTGGTGAAGGGCCTCGAAAATCTCGTTCACGATCTGGAGGCCAATGACGGCGAGCTTGTCGTGACGCTGGCCGATCAGGACGCGTTCCAGGTCGGCGAGAACCTCGCCACAACCCCGGGCGAGGTGGTCTACCGCAACCACCTCTTCGAGCTGATCCAGTACAGCCCGGCCACCGAGAAGGTCCACGAGCGGCCGCTGCTGATCTTCCCGCCCTGGATCAACAAGTTCTACATCATGGACCTCAAGGAGCAGAACAGCCTGATCAAATGGACGGTCGATCAGGGCTTCACCGTCTTCGTGGTGTCCTGGGTGAACCCGGACCCGAGCTACCGCGATATCGGCATGTCCGATTATGTCGAGGACGGTTATCTGACCGCGATCGGCGAGGTGAAGGCGATCTGCGGCGTGAAGACGCTCAACGTCGTCGGCTACTGCATCGCCGGGACCACGCTGTCGCTGGTGCTGGCGCTGATGAAGCAGCGCGGCGACAAATCCGTGGCCTCCGCCACCTTCTTCACCACGCTCACCGATTTCTCCGATCAGGGGGAGGTGGGCGTGTTCCTCGATGACGATTTCGTCGATGCGATCGAGGATGAAATCGGCGAGGCCGGCATCCTTGACAGTTTCTACATGAGCCGGACCTTCAGTTTCCTGCGCTCCAACGACCTGATCTATGCGCCGGCGATCAAGAGCTACATGATGGGCGAGGCGCCGCCGGCCTTCGACCTGCTCTACTGGAACGGCGACGGGACCAACCTGCCGGGGAAGATGGCGGTGGAATATCTGCGCGGGCTCTGCCAGCGCGACGAGTTCGCCACCACCGGCTACGAGGTTGCAGGCGGAGTGGCGCGGATCGAAGACGTCACCGTGCCGATCTGCGCGGTGGCCTGCGAGACCGACCATATCGCGGCCTGGAAGAGTTCCTATCGCGGCGTCCAGCAGATGGGGTCGAAGGACCGGACCTTCATCCTCTCGGAATCGGGCCATATCGCCGGGATCATCAACCCGCCCTCGAAGAAGAAATACGGCCATTGCACCCATGCCGACCTGACGCTGTCGCCCGAGGAGTGGCGGGAGGCGGCGGAAGAGCATGAGGGCTCCTGGTGGCCGCGCTGGGGGGCGTGGCTGGCCAAGAAATCCGGCAAGAAGGTCGCCGCGCGGGAGCCCGGAGATTCGTCCCATCCCCCCATCGCGCCGGCGCCGGGCACCTATGTGCGCATGGGCCACGACTAGAGGCCCGACCTAACCCGCTGGAATTGCTGCATTCGCAAAAGCGGCGATGCTGCAGTGCAGAAATTTCTTGCAATGCTGCGGTGCAGCATCTATATTCCGGTGCAGATACAGAACGCCGCGGGATGGTCCCGCGACCGCAAGATCGAACCCGAAAGGACACACCAATGGCCGCCAAGACCCAGGACATGACCGCGATGATGAAAGACCTCATGGGCGCCTTCCCCGTCGACACCAAAGCGATGGAAGAAGCCTTCAAGACCCAGACCACCCTGGCCGAGAAGCTCTCCGCCGTTTCCATCGACGCCGCCGGCAAGTCGACCGAGCTTTCCGCGAAGTGGATGCAGGACACGCTGTCGAAGCTCACCGAGATGTCGAAGGCGAAGGCCGATCCGGCCGACTACGCCAAGGCGATGACCGATTTCGCCTCGACCTCCGCCGAAAGCGCCGCTGAGCACATGGCCGCCTTCGCAGAGATCGCCAAGAAGGTCCAGACCGAGACCATGGAACTGATGCTCGCCGCCGGCAAGGACATCTCCGACGACGTGACCAAGGCCGCCAAGAAGGCGACCGACGAAGTGACCGCCGCCGCCAAGAAGGCCACGTCGAAGTAATCGGGAAAGGCTCCGAGGACCGGTCTCCTCCCTTTCGGTCCGAGGGGCATGACCTGAGAGGGCGAGCCGCGGGGCTCGCCCTTTTCTTTTTCGCACGGGCAGCGTAGGCTTCTCTGCACCGGCGAAGAGACCGGGATTAGCGAGCGGGGGGACCTCCGTGGCCGACAAAGACAAGCCTCTCCTGATCAAGCGCTACGCGAGCCGCCGTCTCTACAACACCGAAACCAGCGATTACGTGACGCTTGAGGATATCGCCGCCTTCATCCGCGAGGGCCGCGAGGTGCAGATCGTCGATCTCAAATCCGGCGACGATCTGACCCGGCAATACCTGCTTCAGATCATAGCGGAACACGAAAGCCGCGGCGAAAGCGTGCTGCCGGTGGATGTGCTGACCGACCTGGTGCGGTCCTATACCAGCCAGTCGATGTCGGTGGTGCCGCAATTCCTCGCCATGTCCTTCGAGATGCTCCAGAACGGGCAGTCGAAGATGATGGAGAATATGGGCAAGGTGAACCCGATGGCGCAGATGCCGGGTTTCGAGGCGATGCAGGCGCAGCAGGCGGCGTTTCTCAAGGCGATGACCGGCGGCATGATGGGCGCCTCCGCGCCCGAGCGCGAGAGCGAGGAGGACGAGGATCTCGACGAGATCAAGGCCCAGCTCGCCGAGCTGCAATCGAAGCTCAGCCGGATGGGCAAGTAGCGCCGTCGTTACCGGGCCTCCCGGCCCGGGGCTGGCGGCGCTCGAGGGAGGCCGATGGCGGCACGGTCGGGACGGATCACGCTCTGGGGGGTCGAGGTCTTCGTCGCCACCGCCGAAGAGGCGTCGATCTCCGCCGCGGCACGGCGGCTCGGAACCTCGCCGGCGACGGTCAGCCAGCAGCTCACCAATCTTGAAGGCAATATCGGGACGACGCTTCTGAACCGGTCCGAGCGGCCGGTGACGCTGACCCCGGCGGGGGAGATGTTCCTGCGCCGGGCCAATGCGATCCTGAACGAAGCGGATCAGGCCCGGGCCGAGCTGGGCCGTGCCGATCTGAGCGGGCTGACCCGGTTCCGGCTCGGCATGATCGAAGATTTCGATGCGGATGTGACCCCGGCGCTCCTGTCCGACATGGCCGAAGAGCTGAAATCCTGCCAGTTCCTCCTGGAGACCGGCGCTTCGCACCGGCTCTTCGATTTGCTGGAAACCCGGGCCCTCGATGTGATCGTGGCGGCCGATATGGAGGTGGCGGCGGAGGGGATGGAGGTGCATCCGCTCCTCGAAGAGCCCTTCGTGGTTGCCGCGCCGAAAGGGGCGCTGAAGGCGGGCGACGTGATGCGGCAGCTTCGGCGGATGCCCTTCATCCAATACACGTCGCGGCACCATATGGGGCGGCTCGTCTCGGCGCATCTGGCGCGCCAGAACCTGGTCCTGCCGCACCGGTTCGAGCTCGACAGCTATCACGCGATCCTGGCGATGGTCGCGGGCGGGGCGGGCTGGACGATCCTGACGCCGCTCGGTTGGCTCCGCGCACAGCGGTTCCGGGAGGCGGTGGAGGTGGTGGAGCTACCCGGCGCGCCGCTGAGCCGGACGATCTCGCTCAATGCCCGCCGGGAGGTGCTGGGCGAGATGCCCGGCGAAATCGCGGGGCGTCTGCGGCCGCGTCTGCGGGAGATGATCGTGGATCCGGCCGTGGCGGTGCTGCCCTGGCTCGTGGGGCGGCTGAGGGTGCTCTGATCCAGTTGAGCGCCTGCGGCGCGCCGTTTGTCTCGCCGGGCCCCTGCGGGCCCGTCTCGGGGTGGGGGCGCCGCCCCCGGCCTGCGGCCTCCCCCGGGATATTTCCGATCCAAAGAAAGGGGGCGCCGGTGGGGTGCGCAGGACCTGGCCTGTTGCCCCGGTTGGAGCCCGGTCCATCCGACGGAGGGATCAGGTGCCGTAGGCGCGTGGGGGCTCCATCACGTCGGCGATGGCGGCGAGGAGGATGTCGGCGATCACGTCGCACTCGGCCTCGGTGAGCCGAGCCGGGAGCCGGACATCGCAGGCCCGCATCAGCATCGCCCGGGTCCGCGGCAGGTCCGGAATGTCGCCGAGGAAGCGCCAGTTCCAGTAGGCGCGGGCATTGTCGGTCGAGAGGCCGAAGACCTGGACCTTCACGCCGCGGGCGGCGGCGGCGGCCTCGAAGGCGTGGGTCTCGGCCTCGATCATGGCGTTGAGGTTGAACTGGATCGAATCCGGGGCGCGCTCTTCCGGGCCGAGCTTCTCCGGCACGGTGATCCAGGGTGAGGCGTTGAGCCGCGCCGCCACAAGGTCGTGATTGCGGCGCCCGTCGCGGACCCGGCGGGGCAATTCGGCGAGCTGCGGGCGGATGATCGCGGCCGAGAGGTTCGAGAGGCGCAGATTGTAGAGCGGCAGACGGTTCTGCCAGCGGGCGAAGGCGTCCTGGAGCACAGGGTGCTTTTTCCAGTTATGCTCATAGGCACCGGACATGATGATCGCGCGGGCCACCAGATCGGCATCGTCGGTGATCAGGATGCCGCCCTCGCCGGCATTGACCAGTTTGTAGGATTGGAAGCTGAAGCATCCCACCCGGCCGATCGTGCCGATCTTGCGGCCCGCCCAGGTGGTGCCGAGGCTGTGGGCCGCGTCCTCGATCACCGGGACCTGCGCCGCCTCGCAGAGCGCCATGATTGCGTCCATGTCCGAGGTATGGCCGCGCATATGGCTGACGATCACCGCTGAGACCTCCGGCAGTTTCGCCGTGAAATCGTCGAGGTCGATCCGGTAATCGTCGCCGCATTCGCAGAGCACCGGCACGCAATCGGCATGGACCACGGAGGAGGGGACGGCGCCGAAGGTGAAGCCGGGGATCAGGACGCGGGCATCCCGGGGCAGGCCCAGGGCCTTCAGCGACAGGAACAGCGCGGCGGAGCAGGAGGAGACGGCGAGGGCGTATTTCGTCCCCATCATCGCGGCGAATTCTGCCTCCAGCAGGGAGACAGGGGCATCGGCGGCGGCGGTGTAGCGGAAGAGATCGCCGGTGGTCAGCAGGCGGGTGACCTCCGCCATGGCTGCTTGGGGGATCGGTTCGGCGTCATAGACGTTGGGAATGTCGGACATTTCGGGCCTGCTTTTGGATTTTCCGAAAACGCTCTTCGGGAAAACCTAACATACCCTGCGTAACGGGTCCATGACAAACCGGACCGTTGGGCGGTTAATGGCCCAGGCGGTCGCGAAGGGAATACCAGGTCATCGCCAGGGCGAGCAGCGGGGCCCGGGCGAAGCCGCCGCCGGGGAAGTTGGGCACCGGCAGGGTGGCGAGGGTGTCGAACCGCTCGGCCTGGCCCGCGACCGCCTCGGCCATCACCTTGCCCGCGATAGCGGTGAGCGCCACACCGTGGCCGGAGAAGCCGCCGGCGGCGAGGGTGGTCGGCCCGAGGCGGGTGACCAGCGGCAGGCGGCTCCTGGTGATGCCCAGGGTGCCGCCCCAATGGTAGTCGATCCGCACCCCCTCAAGCTGCGGGAAGAGCCGGATCATCCGTTTCCTCAGCGCGGTCAGGATGTCGGTCGGGAACCCAAGCGTGTAGCTCTCGCGCCCGCCGAAGAGCAGGCGGCGGTCCTCGGAGAGGCGGAAATAGTTCACCACGAAGCGGTCGTCGGCCACCGCCACGTCGCGGCTGAGTACGGTCTCGGCGCGGTCGCCCAAGGGCTCGGTCGCGGCGATGAAGCTGTTGATCGGCATCACCTTGGCGGTGAGCACCCGGTTCAGGTGCGGCAGGTAGCCGTTGCCGGCGACGAGGATGTGGGAGGCGGTGACGCGTCCCTGGCCGGTATGGACGACGCCATCCTCCAGATCGAGCGCCTCGGTGCGCTCGAAGATGCGGGCGCCGGCGGCTTCGGCGGCCCGGGCGAGACCGAGGACATAACGCAGCGGGTGGATATGGCCGGTGCCCATGTCGAGAATGCCGCCCTGATAGACCTCGGACCGGCACAGGTCCTGAAACGTGCGGCGGTCGAGGGACTGCACCTCATAGCCATAATGGCGGCCGAGCCAGTCGGCGTAGTTGTGCAGCTCAAGCGTGCCGGCGAGGGTCCAGTCGCCATGGGCCACCCCGGGCGTGTAGCGGGCCTCGGGCGCATGTTTCGCGGCCAAGTCGCGGACCATGCCCTTGGCCTCTTCGGCGAGGTCCCAAAGGTGGCGGGCCGGGCCGGGGCCGAGTGTTTCGGCGAGCCAGATCTGGTCCTTGTTGAACCCCGAGCCGACCTGGCCGCCGTTCCGCCCCGAGGCGCCGAAGCCGACGCGATGGGCCTCCACCACGACGACATCGAAGCCGCGCTCGGCCAGATGCAACGCCGCAGTGAGCCCGGTGAAGCCGGCGCCGATCACGCAGACGTCGGCCCGCACCTCACCCAGGAGCGGCGCCCGCTCCGGCTGAAGATCGGCGGTGGCGGCGTACCAGCTCTCCGGATAGTGCCCGGGGCGGTCGTTGCGGTAGAGCGGGCTGGTCATTCTCGCTTGCCGTAGAGCGTTACATGCATCCGGCTCTCGGCGGTGAACGGGTCCTGCGCCCAGCTTCCCCATCGTTCGAGCCGGCGCAGCCCGGCGATATCGGCCATCAGGTCCAGTTCCTGAGGCCAGGCATAGCGGAGGACCAGCGGGGAGAGGGTCGTGCTCTGCGGCGTGATCCGCACCCGTTGCATGGTTAGGACCTGCTCGACCGGATCGTGCAGCACGGCCTCGTAATCCAGCAGGTCCATTCTCACCGCGCGCGCCTTCATCCGCTGGTGGTCGCTGAAGGCAGCGACATCAGGCACAAAGGTCTCGACCAGGAAATGCCCGCCCGGGGCAAGCCGGTCGGCGACATTGCGAAAGAGCCGGACCTGAGCCTCCTGGCTGGTCAGGTTGAACAGCATGTTGAAGACCAGAAAGACGAAGTCGAAGGGACCCGTGACCCCGACATCGGCCATATCGCCGATGGTGACCGGGATGTCCGCGCCGCCCGCTTTGCTCCTCAGAACCGCAACCATATCGGGCGATCCGTCGATCCCTTCGATCCGGTGGCCGAGCCGCGCGAGCGGCAGGGACATCCGGCCCGTCCCGATAGCAAGCTCGAGGATGCGCGCCTGGGGGCCCGCGAGGTCGGAGATCAGCGCGACACTCTCCGCCGTCGTGCCGGGATCGTGCCGCGCGTCGTATTCCGCGGCATAGAGCGCGCCGAACGTGTCCGGGCCGAACTCCATCGACCTTACACCGTCAGCAGGAGATGCTCCCGCTCCCACGGGCTGATGACCTGGAGGAACTCCTCATATTCCGCGCGCTTCACGATGGAATAGACCCGCGCGAACTCCGCCCCCAGCACCTCGCGCACGGCCTCATCCGCGTCGAAGAGGTCGAGCGCGGTCCAGAGGCCCTGGGGCAGGTCGCCGTCGCCGTCATAGGCGTCGCCCCGGTAGCGTTTGTCGGGGCGCACCTCGTTCTTCAGGCCCAGATAGCCGCAGGCGAGGCTCGCCGCGATGCAGAGATAGGGGTTGCAATCCATCCCGGCGAGGCGGTTTTCGATCCGGCGCGCCTCCGGTTCCGAGACGGGGATGCGGATGCCGGTGGTGCGGTTGTCGCGGCCCCATTCGAGATTGATTGGCGCGGCGTGGTCGCGGACATAGCGGCGGTAGCTGTTCACATAGGGCGCGATCAGCGCGATCACCGAGGGCAGGTATTCCTGCAAGCCGCCGATGAAGTGGAAGAACGCGTCCGTCTCGCCGCCCTGGGGCCCGGCGAAGATGTTGCGCCCGGTCTCGTCGAGCACCGAATGGTGGACATGCATCGCGCTGCCCGGCTCGCCTTCGATGGGCTTGGCCATGAAGGTGGCGAAGCAATCATGTTTCAGCGCCGCCTCGCGCAGGAGCCGTTTGAAATAGAACACCTCGTCGGCGAGCTTCACCGGGTCGCCGTGGCGCAGGTTGATCTCAAGCTGTCCGGCGCCGCCCTCCTGGGTGATGCCGTCGATCTCGAAGCCCTGAACCTCGGCATATTCGTAGATGTCGTCGATGACGGGCCCGTATTCATCCACGGCGGACATCGAATAGGCCTGCCGCGCCGCGGCGGGGCGTCCGGTGCGGCCCATCATCGGTTCGATGGGTTTTGCGGGGTCGGTGTTCCGCGCGACGAGGAAGAACTCCATCTCCGGCGCCACGATGGGGGTCCAGCCCTCCGCCTCGTAAAGCGCCACCACCCGTTTCAGGACATTGCGCGGGGCGTAGGGGATCGCGTTGCCCTTCTGGTCGAAGGCGTCGTGGATCACCTGGAGTGTGCCATCGGCGGCCCAGGGCGCGGCGGTGGCGGTGGAGAGGTCGGGGGTCAGCACCATGTCGGGCTCGGTGAAGCCTTCTTCGCCCGCGGCCTCGCCCCAATCGCCGGTGATGGTCTGAAAGAATATCGAGTTCGGCAGGTGGAATTTCTGCTGCCGCTCCCATTTCGCCGCCGGCACCGCCTTGCCGCGGGCGACGCCCGGCAAGTCGGCGATGATGCATTCCACCTCGTCGAGACGATGGCTGTCGAGATAGGCCCGCGCCGCCTCGGGGATCTGCTCGGACCAGGTCATGCGATCCGCCGTTCGGTGAAGAACCGGGCCATCTGGGCGGCCAGGAGCGCCTGTTCGACCGGTGCGTTCAGCCCTTCGCGCGCCGCGTCGAGGAGCGGCGCCGGGACCGTCCTGCCGCGATGTTCGATAAGGTTGGCGACCGAGGTCTCGTCGAATTCCGGATGCGGCTGCACGGTGAAGGCGCGGTCGCCATAGACCAGGGCCGCATGGGCGCAATTCGGGTGGGTGGCGATGGTCTCCGCCCCCTCAGGCGCCTGGGTCACCTGATCCTGATGCCAGGCATTGAGCGCGACCTCAGTCCCGTTCCAGTCATAGACCTGCCGGCCCACGGACCAGCCGCCGTCGAATTTCTCGACCCTGCCGCCAAGCGCCTGGGCCACGATCTGATGGCCGAAACAGACGCCCACGACGGGCACCTCCGCCGCATAGGCGGCGCGGATCAGGGCCTCGAGCGGCGCAATCCAGGGATGGTCCTCGTAGGCCCCGTGTTTGGAGCCGGTGATGAGCCAGCCATCGGCGGCGTCGGGCCCGTCGGGGAAGTCCATATCCACCACGTTCCAGGTCTCGAAGTCGAAGCCGCGCCCGGCGAGGAGCCGCATGAACATGGCCGCGAAATCGCCCTGGGAGGCGCGCATCTCGTCCGGCACGTGACCCGTCTGAAGGATGCCGATCTTCATGAAATCACCGAAGGTTAGGGCTGGGCGCGACGCTACTCCGGCGCCACGGGGGCCGTCAAACGCTCTCCCAGGTCAGGCGCCTCAGGGCGTCAGGGTTGAGCCCGCCGAAGCGGGCGTGTTCCTGACGCTTGGTCAGTACCAGATTCTCGATCAGTTGCGGCGCGAAGATGCGGGCGATCAGCGGGTCTGAGGCGAAGCGCTCGATGGCGGTCTCCCAATCCGGCGCAAGGCGGGGCAGGTCAGCGCCATAGGCATTTCCGGTGATCGGGGCGGGCGCGGTGGCCCGATCCTCGATCCCGGTCAGGGCGGCGCCGAGGATCGTGGCGAAGACGAGGTAGGGGCAGGTATCGCCCCCCGCGACCCGGTGCTCGATCCGGCGGGCCGCCGGTGCGCCGCCGGGGATGCGGATCGCGGCGGTGCGGTTCTCATAGCCCCAGCCTGCGGATGTGGGCGCATGGGCGCCATCGACGAAGCGGGCATAGGAATTCGCATGGGGCGCGAAGATCAGCGTCGAGACCGGCATCGCGGCGAGGCATCCCGCCACGGCCTGCCGCAAGGTGCCGGACCCCTCGGCGCTGCCGTCATCGAAGACGTTGAGGCCCTCGGCATCGAGCACCGAGACATGCAGATGCAGCCCGTTCCCGGCCTCGTCGGGATAGGGCTTGGCCATGAAGGTCGCGGCCATCCCGTGCTTGCGCGCCATGCCCCGGACCAGCATCTTGAAGAGCCAGCAATCGTCGGCGGCGTCCATCGCGCTCCGGTGCGTCAGGTTGATCTCGAACTGCCCGTGCCCGCTCTCCGAGATCGCGGCCTGGGCCGGGATACCCATGGCCTCGGCGCCGGCATAGAGGTCGGTGAAGAAGGCGTCGAACGCGTCGAGGGCGCCCAGCGACAGGATCGCGTCCCCTGGCGGCGGGGCCGAGCGGCCGGGAGGCGTGGCCGGAACCGGGCCCTTGGGGGTGTCGGCGACCAGATAGAACTCCAACTCCGTCGCCGCGATCACCTCCCAGCCCCGCGCCGCGTAGCGGTCGAGCACGGCGGCGAGGGCATGGCGCGGATCGCCGTCGAACGGGGTTTCGGCGTCATGATGCATCGCCATCGGGTAGAGCACGGCCTCGCCGGGCAGCCAGGGCATCGGCACCGGCCCGCGCCCCGTGGGCAGGAGCATCCCGTCCGCGTCCCCGGTCTCGAAGAGCAGCGGCGAGGCTTCGATATCGGCGCCACTGACGTCGAGATTCAGCGCCGAGAGCGGCATCCGCGCGGCGCCTCCCGCCAGTTTCTCGGCATACTCCGCCGGCAACCGCTTGCCCCGCGCCTGGCCGTTCAGGTCGCAGGCGGCGATCCTGAGCGCGCCGCTCATCGGATGATGTTCGGTTTCAGACGCATCCGGGCCCGCGCCTCGTTCGGCAGATGCCGGTTGAGGCGCCGGTTGATCGCCCCGAAAAGCGCGATGATCGCGAGCGTGAAGAGGATGAAATAGACGGCGAGGATCGGGTAGGGGATGAACGGGTTGAAGGTCCGGTCGGCGAAATAGTTGGCGTAGTAGAGCGCATCGCCCCGTTGCTGCAGCGCCGGGAAGCCGGTGAAGAAGACGAGCGTGGTGGCGTGGAAGAGGAAGATCGCCTCGTTCGTATAGGCCGGCCAGGCGAGCCGCAGCATCGTGGGCCAGGTGATCTTGCGGAACTTCGACCAGCCGGAGAAGCCATAGGCATCCGCCGCCTCCAGATCGCCCTTCGGGATCGATCTCAGCGCGCCGTAGAAGATCTCGCCGGAATAGGCCGCGGTGTTGAGGAACAGGACCACCAGCGCCCCGAGCCAGGCCGAGGTGAAGGCGTCGAAGAACGGGTAGGGGCCCTTGAGCGACAGGAAGAAGAAATAGGCGAAGAAGAACTGGATGAAGAGCGGCGAGCCCCGGAAGACGAAGATGAACCATTCCGAAGGTTTGCGGATGAGCCAGGTATCGGATGCCTTGCCGAGGGCGACTGCGGTGGCGAGGAAGAACCCGACGCCGAGGGCGAGGATGGCGAAATAGACGTTCCAGATCATCCCCGAGCCGATCAGCACGACCTGCTGGCAGAAGGTGAAATCCGTGCGCGGCAACAGCCGCTCGCCGATCCCGATGGAGCGCAGGCCGTAATCGGCGAGGGTCTGGAGGCAGTCGTCCATGGTCAGGCCGCCTCCACGCGATAGGAGAGCCGGGCAGCGTCCGACCTCGGGTGGGCGCCTGAAAGGTCTCTACAGTGCGAGGCGCCGATGTTCCGTATGCCAATGGTTCGGTGCGGGACGTTGACAAGGCGCCCTCCCGGGGGGGAGGTCGGGCGCTGCCCGGCGTGCCGCCGGGCGACATGGCTCAACCATCGCGCCTTCACGCCGCCGCCTTCCGCTGGGCCTCGCCCGCCGCCGTGGCCTGGCCGTGGCTGAGCCGGACCATCAGCCGGTCGAGCGCGATCTCGGAGACCCGGGTGAAGGCGAGGTAGAAGATCAGCAGCACCAGAAAATACCACATCCGCCAGTCCCCGTGCGGGTAGTCGGTGAATTGCGGCGTGGCGATCCCGCCCAGTTCCCGGGCCCAGTAGACGATGTCCTCGACCCCAAGCAGGAACAGCAAAGGCGTCGCCTTGATGAGCACCATCCAGAGGTTCGAGAGGCCGGGCAGGGCATAGACCCACATCTGCGGCACCAGAATGCGCCAGAAGGTTTGACGTTCGGTCATGCCGTAAGCCTCGGCCGTCTCGAGCTGCCCGCGCGGCACCGCCCGCATCGCGCCGTAGAGCACGTTGGCGGCAAAGGCGCCGAAGACGATGGAGAAGGTCAGGACCGCCAGCATGAACCCGTAGGTCTCGTGGATCCATTGCGGCGCGTTGCCGAGCGGCAGCTTCGCCTGGGCGCAGACGATGAAATCGTTGCCCTGGCGGATCGGTTCGGTCCAATCCGGGCACAGGACCCGGTGTCGGACCCACTCGAAAGCCTGATCGAGGGCGATGACGAAGAAGAGGAAGAAGGCGATGTCGGGCACACCGCGCACGATGGCGGTGTAGCCCTTGCCGAGCAGGCTCAGCGGCAGGACCTGGCTCCGCGCCGCCGCCGCGCCGGCGAACCCGAAAAGCAGCGCGGAGGGCGCGGTGATGGCGAGCAGCAGAAGGACCGTCCCGAACGAGACGTAGAAGCCCATATGCTTGCCCGTGGTCAGGTAGCAGGCGAACCACCGTGCGGTTCCCAATGTCTCAGGATTTGAGCAAAACTCGAAGATGCCCGTCAGTCCCCGCTAACCCTCCGCCCGACCTTATCGAAACGGCGCGGGGATGCCAGCGGCAACCTGGCTGTCAGGCGGTCCGAGTGCCGCGATTGCTCAGCCAGACCCAAAAACTGAGCACAATCGCGGTGCCCGAGATGAAAGTCATGACGGTGCCGGGAAAGAAGTTCACGTAGCCGGGGAAGTCGACGAAGAGCAGATAGCCGAGATCGGCGAGCCCGCCGACCATGCCGGTCACCCAGATCGCGGTGACGTTCGCGCGCCACACGAAATACGCGCCGATCATCGTGGCCGCGCCGAACCAGAGCAGGTTCCAGCCATGCTGGTTCAGGATGCCGCCGACAGCCGGCGCGTAGTCCATGGTCAGGGTTTCCGCATCGACGGCATCGGCAATAGCCGCGAAACCGGCGCTGGCATCGGAGGTCAGAACGATCACCCCGGCAAAGGCATGGACCAGGCCCCAGACGACCCAGAGCATGGCGGCGATCTTCAGGGCAGTCGACTGGATCGGGGTCATGGCGGGCCTCGCGGCTTGTGTGACGGGGAATTCGATTGATAAAGTCAACTAAAATCAGGTAATGGATAATGTCAACTAAATGCAGCCCGAGCGGCGACGAACTCGCCCGCGCCCTCGACCGCCTGATGCGGCGGGTGGAGGCGGGGGTGCATCTGCGGGCGTCTGCCATCGACGCGGATCGGATCGGACCGCTCGGCGGCATGCTCCTCCTGACGCTGGCCGATCTCGGCGCGGTGCCGGTGCAGACCCTTGTCGCGACCTCGGGCCGCGACAAATCCCAGATCACCCGGCTCGTTCAGATGCTCGAAGGCAAGGGCGCCGTCACCCGGCAGCGGTCGCCGGAGGATGGCCGGATCAGCCTTATCGCCCTGAGCCAAAAGGGCGTCCGGCTCGTCCACGACCTGCGGCGGATCATGAAAGAGGTGGTGGACGAACTGCTGGCACCGCTGCCGGAGATGGACCGCGCCGCGCTTGCGCGCGCACTCATGCGGCTCTGATGGCAGGACGGGGCCGGGCGAACCCGGCCCCCGGTCGTCAGCTTACCAGGTGGTGCTGACCTCCCATTTCTCGATCATCGCGTTCAGCGTGCCGTCGTCCTTCATCGACTGGATCGCAGCGTCGAAGGCGGCCTTCAGCTCGCCGTCTGTCTCGCGCACGCCCATGCCGACACCGCCGCCGAGCGGCACGTCGGGGCCGGCGAAGGACAGTTCCGGGTCGCTGTCGACGATCGGGGCGAGGAACGACTTGTCCGCGAGCACCGCGTCGGCCTCGCCGTTCTTCACCGCGGCGATGGTCTCGTCGGGCGTGGCGAATTCGATCAGCGTGGCGCCGCCCTCGGCGATATAACCCGCCTGGATCGTGCCGGTCTGGGCGGCGATCACCCCGCCGTCGAGGTCCGCATCGGCGCTCAGCGCGGCATAGGCGGATGGGTCGGCCGGGGTATAGGCCTGAGTGAAGTCGATCACCTCGTCGCGCTCATCGGTGATGCTCATGCCGGCGATGATCGTGTCGTAATTGCCGGAGACGAGGTTGGGGATGATCGAATCCCACTCATTCGTCACCCATTCGCAGGTCAACTCGGCCCGGGCGCAAAGCTCGTCGCCCAGCTCGCGCTCGAACCCGTCAACCTCGCCGTCATCGTTGATGAAGTTCCACGGAGGGTAGGCGCCCTCGGTCCCCATCCGGACGACATCCTGGGCCATCGCCAGGCTGCCGGCGAGCGCGAAGGCCGCGGTGGTCAGCATCAGTTTCATCGTTTTTCTCCCTGTTGGTTTTAGTGAGTTGTCGCAGACAGAAAGCCGCGCAGCCGGTCGGTTTCGGGCGCGGTCAGGATTTTTGCGGGCGGGCCTTCCTCCTCGATCCGGCCTTCGTGGAGGAAGACCACGTGGTCGGAGCAATCGGCGGCCATGCGCATGTCGTGGGTGACGATGATCATCGTCCGGCCCTCTTCGGCCAGATCGCGGATCACCCGGACCACCTCCTGTTCGAGTTCCGGGTCGAGGGCCGAGGTCGGTTCGTCGAAGAGCAGCGCCTTGGGCTCCATCGCCAGCGCCCTTGCGATGGCCGCCCGCTGCTGCTGGCCGCCGGAAAGCTGGGCGGGATAGACATCGCATTTCTCGCCGATCCCGACCTTGTCGAGATAGGTGCGCGCGGCGTCCTCGGCCTCGGCCCGGTCGCGGCCGAGCACGGTAACCGGGGCCTCCATGACGTTCTGCAGGATCGTCATATGGGCCCAGAGGTTGAACTGCTGAAAGACCATGGAAAGGTTGGTGCGGATGCGGATCATCTGCTTGCGATCCGCGGGGCGGCGGGCGGCGCCCTGACCGGACCATTTCACCGGTTCGCCGCAGAAGATCACCTCGCCCTGCTGGCTGTCCTCAAGCAGGTTGGCGCAGCGCAGGAGCGTGGATTTGCCGGACCCCGACGAGCCGATCATCGACACGACATGGCCCGCGGGCGCGGTGATATCGACGCCGCGCAAGACCTCGAGCGCGCCGAAGCTCTTGTGCAGATTGCGGATTTCGATGACGTTTCCCGGTTCCGCCACGCAGCCTTCCCCTGTTGATCGGGGAGTAGGGCGCAGATTTTGGGCGATTGCAACGGGTTTGGGCAGCGGGGCTGATCTTGCCTCTGCGTCATGGGGTAAGCGCTGCCTCCGCGCGGGCAAACTGCCTATCGGGGCGGCGGTGCGGGGATCGGGATGGCGTAATAGGCGTCCTCGCGCAGGATCGTGAGCCCTTGCAGCCCGCCCAGCCGCTCCCGGTCCGGTTCGTAGAGATGCGCGAGCCCGTAGCGCAAAGCCGTGCGGAGCGGTTCGGGATCGGTGCCCTTGGCGGCGATCAGCGGCAGGGCCGGGGTCGGTGCTGTGCGGCCCGCGCTCACCACCCGCTGTGCCGCCGAATCCCAGCGGCTAAGAAGCCGCCACGTCACCGCATCGATCGTCGCCACATCGGCCGCGCCCTCCGCCACGGCAGCGACGGAAGCGGCATGGGAGCCGGTTTTGACGAGGTCCGAAGCGGTCGCGCGAAACTCACGCGCCGCGGCCCAGCCCGACTGGCTGTCGGCGCCGTTATAGGCCAGCCGGGACGCGGTGAGGCTCGCGCGGTCCGGCCCGCCGTCCTCGGCCCTGCGGGTCACGATCTCCGAGTAATAATGCCCGGGTGGGGCGGTCAGGCCGAAATCGAGCGTGCCGATATAGGTCACACGGTCCTTGAGCACGGTCCTGAACGGCAGACCGCAGGTCATCGACAGCGCGAGGTCCGGCGAGAGCCAGTGCTCGGTCCAGTCCGCGGGCAGGTCCTCGGGTGGCGTTAGCGGCGGCAGGGTGATCCCCTCCCGCGCGGCGCCGACCTGAACCCCATGCCAGAACCGCTGCCAGGCTCCGGCGGTCTGTGTCTGCCAGTACATCGGCAGGCTGGCGATCATGCGCCGCCGTCACCCTCGCCGGCGCCGGCATCGAGGTCCGCCCCGCCGCTCAGCTTCGCCTCCACCCGCCGGCGGGCCATGGCGCTGTCCTGATCGGCGATGCCCAGCATCGGGGCCACGAGCCGGAGGAGCGCATCCTCCTCATGGTCGCGCTTGCCGTCGGCCAGAACCACCTCCCAGAGCGCCTCGATCACCGCTTCGCGGTCCTCATACGGAACATGGTCCTTGATCGCGCGGGTGAAGCGGACCGTATCGGGGGCCTCGGCCTCCAGCGTCTCCGCCTCGCGGCGCAGCGCTGTGGCCTCGAACGGGCTCAGCCCGTAGCGCGCCCGGGCGATCTGGTCGATCCGCTCGATCTCCTCAGGCGCATAATCGCCATCGGTCCGCGCGATCCGCACCAGAAGGGCGGTGAGCGCCAGGCGGCAATCGAGATCGGGGAGGGGGTCGGGGTCGGGCGCGGTCAGGCGCTTCAGGAGATCGGCAAACATGGGCGCCATATAGGCCCGGGCCGGGCGGGGCACAATGCGTTGGCGGGTGGGCTCAGCTCTCGCTTTCGCGGGGCAGGGACGGGGCCACGGTCCCGCCGTGGGCGGCATCCCGTGCCCGGGCCATCGCCGCCGCATCGACCCCGAAATGCGCTGCGGCGAGCTGAAAGAAGCTCTCCTCCTCCGGCCGCCGGTGCCCGTCCGCCAGCGCCACCTGCCAGAGCGCGGCGAGCACGCCCTCCCGGGTTTCCTGATCGACGGAGGCGCAGATCGCATCGGCGAACTTGTCGTCGTCGGGTGCGGCATGTTCCAGCTTTTCGGCCGTCGCGCGCATCTTCGCCGCCTCGACCGGGTTCAACTCGAAGGTCTTGGCCAGGATCCGGTCGATCTTGCCGATCTCCTGGACTGCGTAATTGCCATCGGCTTTCGCCGCCCGCACGAGCAGCGCGGCAAGCGCCAGCTTCGTGTCGAGCTCCGGCAATGGCGTGGGTTGGCGGGAAAACAGACGGGACAGAAGATCACCAAACATGGGATGGAGGTTAGGGCGATGTTGAGATTCGGAAAAGAGTGTGGCGCGGTCGGGGTCACACAAGCCGCGAGGTTTCCACCGCGGCGCGCACGAAATCGGCAAAGAGCGGGTGCGGGGCGAAGGGTTTCGACTTCAGTTCGGGGTGGAACTGCACGCCGATGAACCACGGGTGCCCGTCCCATTCCACGATCTCCGGCAGCCGGCCGTCCGGGGACATGCCGGAAAAGTGCAGGCCGACCTTCTCCAGCCGGTCGCGGTACTTGATGTCGACCTCATAGCGGTGGCGGTGGCGTTCCTCGATCGTGGTGCCGCCGTAGATCTCCGCCACCTGCGAGCCGTCCTTCAGCACCGCGTCATAGGCGCCGAGCCGCATCGTGCCGCCCTTGTCGTCGTCGCTCTTGCGCTCGATGACATGGTTCCCCTGGATCCATTCCTTGAGGTGATAAACCACCGGCTCGAAACGTTTCTTGCCGGATTCGTGGTCGAACTCCTCGGATCCCGCGCTGGCCACCCCGGCGACGTTCCGCGCCGCTTCGATCACTGCCATCTGCATGCCGAGGCAGATGCCCAGATAGGGGATCTTGCGGGTGCGGGCGAATTCGGCGGCGCGGATCTTGCCCTCCGTCCCGCGCTCGCCAAAGCCGCCGGGAACGAGGATCGCGTGATAGCCTTCGAGATGCGGCGCGGCGTCCTCGCGCTCGAACAGCTCCGAATCGACCCAGTCGACATTGACCCGCACCCGGTTCGCCATGCCGCCATGGGTCAGCGCCTCCTTGATCGATTTATAGGCGTCCTCAAGCTGGGTGTATTTGCCGACGATGGCGACATTCACCTCGCCTTCGGGGTTGGCGATGCGGTCGGCCACATCCTCCCACACCGTCAGGTCGGGGCGCGGGGCCGGGCTGATCTGGAACGCGTCGAGGACCGCCTGGTCGAGCCCTTCGCGGTGGTATGCGAGGGGTGCCTCATAGATCGATTTGAGGTCATAGGCCGCGATCACCGCCTCGGGCCGGACGTTACAGAAGAGCCCGATCTTCTCGCGCTCCTTCTCCGGAATCGGCTGTTCCGAGCGGCAGACGAGGATCTGCGGCGCGATGCCGATGGAGCGGAGTTCCTTGACCGAGTGCTGGGTCGGCTTGGTCTTCAGCTCGCCCGAGGCCGCGAGATAGGGCAAGAGCGTCAGATGCATGAAGATGCACTGGCCCACCGGTTTGTCCTGGGCGAATTGCCGGATCGCTTCGAAGAAGGGCAGCCCCTCGATATCGCCCACCGTGCCGCCGATCTCGCAGAGCATGAAATCGACTTCCGTCTCGCCGATGGCGATGAAGTCCTTGATTTCATTGGTGACATGCGGGATCACCTGGATCGTCTTGCCGAGGTAGTCGCCGCGCCGTTCCTTCTCCAGCACGTCGGAATAGATGCGGCCGGAGGAGACGCTGTCGGTCCCGCGCGCATGGACCCCGGTGAAACGCTCGTAATGGCCGAGGTCGAGATCGGTCTCCGCCCCGTCATCGGTGACGAAGACCTCGCCATGCTCGAACGGGCTCATCGTGCCGGGATCGACATTGAGATAGGGGTCGAGCTTGCGGAGCCGGACGGTGTAGCCGCGGGCCTGGAGAAGCGCCCCGAGCGCGGCGGAGGCCAGCCCCTTGCCAAGCGAGGACACCACCCCGCCGGTGATGAAAACGTAACGCGCCATGCCTGCCGGGACCCCCGTGTGCCTGTCTTTCATGGGGCCCGTTCCGGGCCTCCTGCGGCGGCGCGCCCGGGTCACGGGATCGCACCATCACGGGATTTGAGGGTAACAGGATTCGGGGAGGGGCTGCAATGGCTGACGCAAGATCATGTTGCTGGAATTGTCCGAGGGGCCAGCGCTAGTGGCGAGACTAACTGCGATACCACCAGCCCACATCCAGGAGCGACGTTTCTCCTGGTCCCCGCCCGAATAGCGCCGAAGGCGCCGGGCATCGACAGACCGTCCCGCGGGCTGGCGATTGGGTTGGGCTGGGCGCGGAGCTCGGTGCGGGGGATGTGCTTGGCTGGCATCAATCGCATTAGCTCGAGGGTAGGATCGCCAGCCCCCGGTCTGTCGCTGCCCGGCTTCCGGTTCCGTCGGACTTCGCAAGACCACACGCTCCGCCGTACTTGGCACAAAGCGAGTAGGTCCAGTCGTTCGCCTGTCGCGCCTTAATTCGCCTCCGGCAGCAGGCTGTCCGGGGCACCGGCATCCGCCCCCGGCGGCAGCAGGCTCTCGCCATCGAGCGTCGGGACTTCCGTGGCGGGCACATTCGGCTGGTCGATGATCCGGTCGAGCACCGAGCCGCCGGCGCTGTTCTGCGCGGCGATGATCGTGAGCGCGATCGAGGTGCAGATGAAGGCGACCGCCAGAACCCAGGTCAGCTTGCCGAGCGCGGTGCCGGGTGCCCGGCTCGACGCCAGCCCGCCGCCACCGCCGCCCATGCCGAGCCCGCCGCCCTCCGACCGCTGCATCAGCACGACGCCGATCAGGCTGAGCGCGAGGATCAGATGGACGATGAGAACGACGTTTTCCATGGGGCTCCGGCCGCGGCGATACCGGCGCTATCTAGAGCCGCGCCCGGCCGCGCGCAAGCCTCCTCCCCCGGAAATGAAGGTTTGCAGCGGCGCGGGGCTGGCCTATAGGGGCGCCCGGGTTCACGAGGGGAAGAGCGCCATGGCCAATGTGGTCGTCGTCGGCGCCCAATGGGGCGACGAGGGCAAGGGCAAGATCGTCGACTGGCTGAGCGAGCGGGCCGATGTGATCTGCCGGTTTCAGGGCGGGCATAATGCCGGCCACACGCTGGTGATCGACGGCGCGGTCTACAAGCTCCATGCGCTGCCCTCGGGCGTGGTGCGCGGCGGCAAGCTCTCGGTGATCGGCAATGGCGTGGTCCTCGATCCCTGGCACCTCATGGAGGAGATCGCCGACCTGCAAGGGCAGGGGGTCGAGATTACGCCTGAGACCCTGATGATTGCCGAGAACACGGCCCTGATCCTGCCGTTCCATGGCGAGTTGGACCGGGCCCGGGAGGCGCAGAATTCGCTGGCCAAGATCGGGACGACCGGGCGCGGCATCGGGCCGTGCTACGAGGACAAGGTCGGGCGGCGGGTGATCCGGGTGGCGGACCTTGCCGACGACGCGACGCTGGAGCTTCGGGTGGACCGGGCTTTGGTGCATCACAATGCGCTGCGTTCGGGGCTCGGGCTCGGGCCGGTCGACCGCGACGACCTGCTCACCCGGTTGCGCGATGTGGCGCCCCGCATTCTGCCCTTCGCGGCGCCGGTCTGGGCGGAGCTCAACCGGGCCCGCCGCGCCGGGCGGCGCATCCTCTTCGAGGGCGCCCAGGGCGCGCTGCTCGACATCGATTTCGGGACCTATCCATATGTCACCTCCTCGAACGTCATTGCCGGGCAGGCTGCCACCGGCACCGGCGTGGGCCCGGGCGCCATCGATTTCGTGCTCGGCATCGTGAAAGCCTACACGACCCGCGTGGGTGAGGGGCCGTTCCCGACCGAACTGGACGATGACGACGGGCAGCGGCTCGGCGAGCGCGGCCACGAATTCGGCACCACGACGGGGCGCAAGCGGCGCTGCGGCTGGTTCGACGCTGCCCTGGTGCGCCAGACCTGCATCACCTCGGGGGTCCGGGGTATCGCGCTCACCAAACTCGATGTCCTTGACGGGTTCGAGCGGCTGAAGATCTGCGTGGGCTACGAGCTCGACGGCGCGCAGCTCGACCATCTGCCCACCGCCGCCGACCGGCAGGCGCGCTGCCGCCCGGTCTATGAGGAGATGGCGGGCTGGGCGGAGACCACGGAAGGCGCGCGGAGCTGGGCCGACCTGCCGGCGAACGCGATCAAGTATGTGCGCCGGGTGGAGGAGTTGATCGGCTGCCCGGTCGCGTTACTTTCCACCTCGCCCGAGCGCGAGGATACGGTGCTGGTCACCGATCCGTTCGCGGATTGACGGGCGGCGGAACGGTGCGGAGGCGGCGATGGCACTGAGCCACAAGGCACGCAAACGCTGGGCGCTTGTCATCCTGCTGATCTGGATGCCGGTCTATCTGGTGCTGGTCGTCAGCCTGATGAGCTGGCTCATGGCGGCCGGTCTGCGGCCGCCGGTCTGGGCCGAGTTCCTGATCTATGTCGCCCTCGGCCTGCTCTGCTTCCTGCCGTTCCGGCGTGTCTTCCTCGGTGTCGGGCAAGCCGATCCCGACGCGCCGCCAGAGGATCGGTAGGACCGGCCGGACCGCCGGCCTCGTCGCGCCATCAGGGGTGCTCTCTACAAACGCGAACGGGGCGGAGACCTCCCGGCTCCCGCCCCGCGCGATGGTTCCCGTATGTGTCCGCCGGGCTCAGCCCTCGGCGGCCTGGGGCGGGCGCGCCTCGCCGGCGAGACGGAAGCGGCCGTTGCGGACCTTTTCGATCCGGCCCTGACGCAGCAGGGTGCCGAAGGCCCGCAACCCGTCCTCGCGGCTGAACTCCTCGCCGATATGGCGGCGCACCAGCCGCATCACCTGCGGGCGCGAAAACACCTCGCCGCCGCCGGTCGCCACGGCGTGACCGGCTGCGGCCTCCAACAGATCGGTCAGCGAGCTGGCGCCGACCGACGCGGCATGGGCCGCGAAGGCGTCATCGCCACCGGCCATTTCCGCCGGCGCCGCGTCGGTATGCTGGACCCGGCGCGGGCGCACCGGTGCGGCCGGTTCCGGCGCCGCCTCGGCGGGCTCCTCTTCGAGATCGATGCGCTGCGACGCGACGAGCTTGAGCGGCGCAGGCTTGGGCCGCTCGGTGCGGTGCTCGGCGACCTGGGCCCGGCGCGGGCGCACGGCATGGTCGAGATCGTCGCGGAACGCGTTCTCCGCCGCCTCGTCGTCCCCGTCGTTGCGGTCCTCGCCGAGCTGCCGCGCCGCCTCGGTCGCGGCGACCGCGGCCTTCAGATGCGACAGCGCCTCGCGACGCCCCTTGCTTTCGGGGGTGTTGAGATGGGCATCGGTCTTTTCCAGGATGCGCGAGAGATCGGCCTCATCGGCATCCGGGGCTTCGGTGAAACGCGACGTGGCACCGGGATCCTCGATATCCTCGTCGTCGTCGAGGTCCTCATCGAGACCGCCGAAGATGTTGATGTCCTCGGGCTCCTCGTGGAGATCGCTGCCCTGCTCGGCGCCGATCCGTGCCGACCTGTCGTCCGCCGGTTCGTCGTCGTCGTCGACGCTGTCCTGCGGATCGTCCGCCGCCTCGTCATGACCGGCCATCAAAGCGCTCACCGCAGAGACGGTCTCGTCGCGCTCGTCCCGCGGCGCCGGCACGTCCTTGTCGGCGCCGGGGTCGTCCGCTGCGGTCCGGGGCATCTCGTCCTCGACCTCGGCCAACTCGTCGAGCAGAGCAGCCTCCTCTTCGGGCGACAGGCCGCTGTCTTCGTCGGTGCCGAGGACCTCGTCGAACTCTTCGGCGCCATCGAGCGCGGCGAGACCCGCAAAGCCGGGGGTGTCCTCTTCCGGCGCGTTGATCGAGGTCCGGGCGTCGTCGTCCTGTTCCGAGGTCTCCTCGAATGGCGCTGTCGTTTCGAACCCGCCCGCCGCGACGGCGGTGTCGAAATCGGCGCGCTTCATCCGGACGACACGGGCGCGCACCGGCGCTCTAGCACCCGCGTCGTCGCCACGCTCCGGTCCCGCCGTCTCGGCCGGGTCGGCGGCAGCGAGCGGGGCCGCCTCCCCGTCTGTCCCATCGGTCTCGTCGGCGGTACTGTCGAGCGCGGCATCGTCCATATCGGGACGATCGATGCCGTCCATCGTATCGACCGGTTCCGGCCAGTCAGCATCCTCGGCAACCTGTGCGGCCTCCTCCGGCATCTCGAAGGGTTCGTCATCGGCCGTGTCCGCCGGCATGTCGGCGGGTGCTTCCTGATCTTCGGTATAGTCCTCGTCGTCGAATGTTTCGGTCCGGCCGACGACAGCGCGGATGCGCTTGAGCTTGTCTGCGACGGACTGCCCTGCGGGCGGTTCGTCGGCATACGGCATGGCATCGTCGGCATCGGAAACCGGCTCCTCGGGCTCCTCGGCGCCGATCTCCTCCGCGGCGGAGTCTTCAATCTCCGCCGCTGGCTCTTCGGTCTCGTCGGCCGGCGTCCCGATCGGGGCCGCGGGGCCATCCGGCGTCTCGACGGTCATCGCCTCGGGCGCGGCGAGGGCCGCGCCGGTGCGCAGCACCACGCCGTCATCGCTCAGCCGCGCCTCGACCCGGCGCTCGATCTCGCGCTCGGCGATTCGGGCCAGCATCTCGGCATCCGGGGTCGGCGGCTCGGCCCCGAAATAGCGGTCGTCGGCGGCCAGATCGCGAAAATACTCGGCAATCGCCTTCATCGTGGAGAAGGAGTCGTCGAACCCCTCCAAGGTGCACGAAAACGTGCCGTAGGAGACGGTCAGAATCTTGCTCGTCTCAGCCATGTCTGTGCTCGCTTTCTCCCGATCCCAGCATCGACCTTTTTATCATGAATTGGTTCGGAATCGGGAACAGGACCCGGCACGTCGGGGTATTATTTCGTGGCAATTTCAAGGACTGTCTCCGAGACAGGGGCAATCGAGACCGATCATGACGATTGTACACTCCGATTCGGTCGTGACACTGGTCGGGTCGGCGCCAGCAGACCCGAGCGATCTTACCATGGCTTTGAGCCATGGCGAACGGCTGGTGGCGGCCGATGGCGGCGCCGGGGTGGCGCTGGCCGCCGGGCGGATGCCGGAGGCGGTGATCGGCGACATGGACAGCCTGTCCTCTTCGGCCGCCGCCCGGCTTTCCGGCCGGCTGCACCGGATCGGGGAGCAGGAGAGTACCGATTTCGACAAGGCGCTGCGCAACATCGCCGCGCCCCTGACCCTGGCCGTGGGCTTCACCGGCGGGCGGTTCGACCATGAACTCGCGGTGATGAACACCCTGGTGCGCCGGCCCGACCGGCGCTGTGTCGTGATCGGGGCGCAGAGCCTGGTCTGCCTGATCCCGCCCCGGCTCGACCTCGATCTCGCGGCCGGCACCACCGTCTCGCTCTTCCCGATGGCGCCGGTCGGCTGCACCGGTACCGGGTTGCGCTGGCCGATCGATCATCTGTCCTTCGCCCCCGACGGGCGGGTGGGCACGTCGAACATCGCGGAAGGCCCGGTGCGGCTGGACCCCGCGGCGCCGAAGCTCCTGCTGATCCTGCCCCGGGCCTGCCTCGCCGCCCTTGTCGCCGCCCTCACGGACCCGCCGCCGACGGCGCCCGCGCGATGGCCCGCTCCCGCAGGATGATGTAGAGCCCGGCGGCGATGGTGATGCAGATGCCGAGCGCGGCGAGCCCGTTCGGCAGGTCGCGGAACACCAGCCAGCCGATCAGCGTCGCGAAGGGAATCTCGAGATACTGCATCGGGGCGAGGGTGGCCGAGGGGGCGAAACGCAGCGACCAGGTCATCATCAGATGCGCGAGCGTCCCAAGCAGCCCGAGGGCGACGAGCAGCCAGGCCTCCCGCGCACCGGTCGGCACCACCTCCAGCACCGGCCAGTCCGGGCCGAAGAGCACCAGCGGAACCAGGAAAGCCGTGGCCATCAGGCCGGAGACCGACTGCAGCCGGACCGCATCGACCTCCTTGGCGATCTGCCGGGTGACCAGCATGAAGAGCGCGAAGACGACCGCGACCAGGAGCGGCAGCAATGCCGGCGCGCCGACCGCCACGAAGTTCGGCTGCACCACGAGAAGTGTGCCGGCAAAGCCCACCACGCAGGCCGCGATCCGGTGCCGGCCGACCTCCTCGCCAAGCACGAGATGGCCGAGCAGCAGCATGATGAACGGCATCACGAAGGCGATGGCGACGGCATCGGCGAGCGGCAGGTAGCGCAACGAGGTGAACATCGCGCCGATGCCGGTGATGTGCAGTGCAGTGCGCAGAACCGTAAGTCGCAGCGCGCGGCCCGACATCGCCAGGCGCCCGGGCGCGGCGAGGCTGATCGGGACGAGAACGGCGGACTGGATCGCGAAGCGCACCGCCAGGAGCATGCCAAGCGGGATCGCCGGGCCCAGGTACTTCGCGATGGCATCGCCCATCGGCGCCAGCACGCAGAAGCCGAGCATCAGCAGGATGCCCAGAAGGGGACGGTCGGGGGTCATGGGCGCAGGCTAGCGGGCCGCCCGGGAAGGCGAAAGGCCGCGCGCGGGCTGTGGCGGGCGGCGCATCGAGAGCGCCCCTGCGCCCCTGTCCCGCCCGCCCGGTCGTTTCGCGCCCGGCCGCGATGTCGGCACGCGGACGATCATCGCGGTCTGCGGTGCGATCTGGGGGATATCGGAGAGCCGCGCCCGGCCGATCTACGCCCGGACCTCGGGAGGGCACCCGAGAAGACCGGAGTCTTCTTCGGTCGGCGGGCGGTCTTCGGGTTGGATCGGGGTCAGCCGCGCATCGATTTGGAAGCGCTGCCGGAGCGATCTCGCGCAGTGAGCTGTCGGGCGTTGCGCGGTCTCAGCGATCGATCAGCCCGGCCGCATAGGCGATGGCGCGCTGGTAGTTGCCGCTGTCGTTCCACGCGCTCAGCACTTGAAAATTGGCGGTCCCGTCGGCAAAGGGCTGCCCGGCCCGCCAGCCGTTCTGGCGCAGCATGTTGGCGGCGGTGGCCAGGGCGTCGGCGCTGTTGTTCGGATCGGCGCGGCCATCGCCATTGGCATCGACCGCGAAGCGCAGCCAATTGCCGGCGAGAAACTGCATATG
The DNA here is from genome assembly GCA_028284605.1 of Paracoccaceae bacterium. Taxonomy (GTDB): domain Bacteria; phylum Pseudomonadota; class Alphaproteobacteria; order Rhodobacterales; family Rhodobacteraceae; genus JANQRL01. The sequence continues at coordinate 132,851 of JANQRL010000011.1, forward strand.
GCCGAGTTCGCCAGACGGACCGCCCTGGGAATTGACCGTGATCAACCCGCGGTCGACCAGGGCCAGGGCCGCGATGGCGTCATCCTCGAACCGCGGGTGGCGTCGGCAATAGGAGGCGAGCGTCACCGCGCCGCCGACGATGGGCGTTTCGCCGGTATAGCCGCCCCAGCTCGTCTCATAGCCCCAGATCGCCACGAGGATCGAACCCGGGACGCCGTATTGGGCCTCCACGGAGGCGAAGAAGGCGGCGTTGTCGTTGAGCCGTCGCTGGGCGCCGGAGACAAAGGAGGGCACGCTGGCGAAGCGCCGGGTCAGGAACTCTTCGGGATCGCTGTAACGGGTGCCGGTCTGGCTCGCCGGGTTCGACTCGAAGCGCCAGGTGAGGCTGGAGAGCTGAGCGGCCTGGAGCGCCGCCAGACCGCGCTCGCCGATACCGGCGGCGGCGGCCTGCCGGGCCAGGACCTGCTTATAGGCGCCGAACTGGCCGCGGTCTGTGATGCACTGGGCGGCAAGGGCCGCGGCACCGGTGAGAAACGTGAGAACAAAGGCAAGGGCGATAGGGCGCATCAAGTCCACTCCGCGGCACTGTCAGGTTGCGCGGACGCTAGCACGGCTTCCGGGATCCGGCCAGTTGCCTTCGGCGAAGGTCCGGGCAATTCGGTGTGCGGGTGCCGAGGTCGGCTTTCCGGGGTGCCGCAGCCGCGGGCCGAGACGCGCGACCGTGGCCAGCGGAGCGGCGAGTTTTCGTCGAAAACTCGGACCCGATCTTCGCGAAGATCGGCCCCCTTCAGCGTTTCGGGAACTGGAACGGCCGCTCACCGTCCCGGGCGCAGCGCAGGATCTCGGCGACCCGCTTGTCCCGTGTGGCCGGGCGTTTCGCGTTGAGAAGGATTTCCAGCGCGCCGCGCTTGACCGAGCGCGGCCAGCTCTCCCAGATGTCCCGACTGCCCGGTTCGTCATCGAAAGCGGCCCCGAGATCGGGCGGCACGACGAGGTTCTCGACATCGTCGAGGGCGGTCCAGGTGCCATCCGCCTTGGCCCGCGCCACCATGGCCCGCCCGGCCTCCGCCATTCGGCCCTCGGCGTCGAGCCGGGCGATCTTGTCCTTGTTCACCCGGCTCCAGTTCGAACCGGGCTTGCGCGGGGAGATGTAAAGCATCGAGCGCTGCTCGTCCTTCCGGCGAACGAGGCTGTCGACCCAGCCGAAGCACAGGCACTCGTCGATCACCTCGGCGATGGGCAGGTGTTTTTCGGGCGTCGCCTTCTTCCAGAGCACCAGCCAGACACCATCGGGCCGGCCGTGATGCTGGGCCAGCCAGTCGCGCAGGTCCGCGCGCGCGGCGATCTCGACCTGTGGAGCTGTTTCGAGCGGACGTTTGGCCATGGCCGAGGATGGCGGCCGGGCGGCTCCGGATCAAGGGGCCGCCTCGGGTCCCGCGATGACAACCGCTCCGTCGGTCGACATCCGGGCGGCAAAACTCTTGGAAGAGTTTTGCCAGACCCTTGAAAGGGTCTGGTTGCGCTCCGGCGCCGGGATCGCGCCGGGCCGGAGCTGGCGCGACACACCCGCCTCTGGCGCGACCAAACCCTTCAAAGGGTTTTGCCAGACCCTTGCAAGGGTCTGCGGGCCCGGATGCGACCGGTTCGGCCCCGGCCCACTCGCTCTCTGCTCAGCCCCGGGTCCCGGCGAACCTTTGTTCCCAGCCTTCACGGTCCTCGTCGCCGATCTTTGCGAAGAGGTTCTCCGGGACTGTGAACGGATGGCCGGACGTGAGGGCCGAGAGCGCGCTTTCAGCATCCTCCGGCCACGCCCCCCCCGCCGTGCCGAGCGCGCTGTGGAGCGTTGCGGACGTCTCCGGCAGGAACGGGGCGGAGACGATAGCGTAGAGCCGGACGAGGTTCAGGGCGAAGCGAACCTGCATTGCTGCGGTCTCCGGCGCCTCCTTGAAGCTGGCCCAGGGCGCGGCCTCTTGCAGGTATTCGTTGCCGAGGACCCAGAGCGCGCGCAACTCGCCCGCCGCCTTGCGGATCTCGATGGCATCCATATGCGCCTCATAGGCGCGGAGCCGCGTCTGGACCTGCAAGAGATAGGCGGTTTCGAGATTGCCGTAACGGTCATGGCTGTCGGGCACCGCCTCGCCGAATTTCGAGCGGCAGAACTTGGTGACCCGGCTGACGAAGTTGCCCAGCACGTCGGCGAGGTCCTTGTTCACGGTGCTCTGAAATAGCTCCCAGGTGAACTCGCTGTCGGAGCTTTCCGGCACATGGGCCAAGAGCCACCAGCGCCAATAATCCGCCGGCAGGATCTCGAGCGCCTGATCCATGAAGACGCCGCGGCCCCGGGACGTGGAGAACTGGCCGCCATCGTAATTCAGGTAGTTGAAGGACTTGATGTAGTCGACGAGCTTCCACGGCTCGCCGGACCCCATGATGGTGACCGGGAAGCTGAGCGTGTGAAACGGCACGTTGTCCTTGCCCATGAACTGGGTGTAGCGGACATCGCCCGCCCCCTTATCGGTCCGCCACCAGCGTTCCCAATCGTCGCCCTTCCCGGCATCGACCCATTCCCTGGCGCAGGCGATGTATTCGATGGGGGCGTCGAACCAGACATAGAAGACCTTGTCCTCCATGCCCGGCCAGTCCTCTCCGCCGCGTTTCACGGGCACACCCCAGTCGAGGTCCCGGGTGATCCCACGGTCCTGAAGCCCGTCGCCGTCATGGAGCCATTTCTTCGCGATCGAGGTGGTCAGCACCGGCCAGCCGGTCTGGCTGTCGATCCACGCGTCCAGCCGCTCCCTCATCGCCGATTGGCGGAGCGAAAGGTGCTTGGTCTCGCGTAACTCCAGATCGGTGGAGCCCGAGATTGTCGAATGCGGGTCGATGAGATCCGTCGGGTCGAGCAGCTTGCCGCAATTGTCGCATTGATCGCCCCGGGCTTCCTCGAAACCGCAGTTCGGGCAGGTGCCCTCGATATAGCGGTCGGGGAGGAAGCGGTTGTCGGCAGGCGAGTACATCTGATGCTCGGTCACTTCCCGGATCAGCCCGGCGTCATAGAGCCGGCCCGCGAAATGCTGGGTCAGGGCGTGGTTCTGCGGCGAGGAGGAGCGCCCGAAATGGTCGAAGGAAAGGCCGAACCGGTCGCCCAGATCCTTCTGCACCGCCCACATCTCGGCGCAGTATTCGGCCACCGGCTTGCCGGCCTTCGCGGCGGCCAGTTCGGCAGGGGTGCCGTGCTCGTCGGTCGCGCAGAGGAACAGCACCTCATGGCCGCGCCCGCGCAGGTAGCGGGCATAGAGGTCGGCGGGCAGCATGGAGCCCACCAGGTTCCCCAGATGCTTGATCCCGTTGATATAGGGGATCGCGGAGGTGATGAGATGCCGGGCCATGGCCGTTATCCTCTGAGCGGTCCGGGGCATCTAACCGCGCGGGCGAGGGAGAACAACCGAAGACGATCTGGACTCAATATAATGAGAATGTTATATAACGAATCATGCAAGTCGCCGCTCTCGACCGCGCTTTCCAGGCGCTCGCCGATCCGACCCGCCGGGCGCTGCTCTCTCGTCTGGCGAAGGGACCGGCGACGGTGAGCGAGCTTTCGGCACCGTTCCGGATGAGCCAGCCGGCGATTTCGCGGCACCTGAAAGTGCTGGAGGAGGCCGGTCTGGTGGCCACGAGGATCGACGGGTCGCGCCGCCCACGCTCCGCCGTGCCGGAGCGGTTGCGCGAAGTGCGGGACTGGCTGGGCGAGATTGAGGCGACGTTTGAGACGAATTACCGGCGGCTCGATGCCGTCCTGCGCGAGATGGAGGGAAAGGACGATGTTTGACAGAGCCCATGCCGAGACGAAGGGCGAGACGGAGCTCGTGGTCACCCGAGATTTCGCGGCCGCGCCGGAGACGGTGTTCCGCGCGCTGACCGATCCGGAGATCCTGCCGCGCTGGATGGCTGGGCCCGAGGGCTGGACGCTGACGGTCGAGGAGATGTCCTGGGGCATCGGCGACAGGTACCGCTGGCGCTTCACCGAGGACGCCACCGGCAAGTGGATGGGCTTCTCAGGGGAGGTGCGGGCCTACGATCCGCCTCGCAGCTTCGCGGTAACGGAGGACTATGAGCCCGGAACAGTGGGTGGAAACATGGGATCCGGGATGATCGTGGTTCAGACCGTCGTACCCTCCGAACGCGGTGCGCGGCTCACCGTAAGCATGACCTATGCGTCCGCCGAGGACCGCGCCGCCGCCATGGCCACCGGCATGACCGATGGCATGGAAACGACCTACGCCACGCTCGACGCGCTCATCGGCGAGTTGGTCTGACAACCCGGGGCAACGGTCGGGGCAGTTGCATGTCCGGCGGGTCTCGCTAGGGTCGCGCGGAAGCGAGCAGGAGCGAGACATGCGCAAGATCGAACTCGGCCGCAGCGGCATCGAGGTGACCGACTGGTGCCTCGGCACCATGACCTTCGGCACCCAGACGCCCGAGGATGTGGCCCATGCCCAGATCGACCGGGCGGGGGAGGCCGGGCTCAGCTTCATGGACACCGCCGAAATGTACCCGGTGAACCCGGTCCGGGCCGAGACGGTGGGCCGGACCGAGGAGATCATCGGCAATTGGGTGGCGAAGGCCGGGGCGAAGCGCGACGGCTGGGTGATCGCCACCAAGGTCACCGGCGCCAATGGCGGCTTCGTGCGCGACGGGCGCGGCTTCGACGGCGGCAATCTGCGCGAGACCGTCGAGACCTCGCTCCGGCGCTTGCAGACCGACCGGATCGACCTCTACCAGACCCATTGGCCGGAGCGCGGCTCCTACATGTTCCGGCAGAACTGGACCTACGACCCCTCCGGCCAGGACCGGCAGGCGACCCTGGACCACATGCTTGATGTGCTGACCGCGATGGATGCGCTGATCGGGGAGGGTAAGGTGCGGGCCTTCGGGCTCTCCAACGAAAGCTGCTGGGGCACCGCGCAATGGCTGCGGCTGGCGGAGGAGAACGGGCTGCCCCGGATCGCCTCGATCCAGAACGAATACTCGCTGCTCTGCCGGCTCTACGACACCGATCTGGCCGAGCTGGGCCATAACGAGGATGTCACGCTCCTGAGTTTCTCGCCGCTCGCCGGGGGCCTTTTGACCGGCAAGTACCGGGACGGTCAGGTGCCGAAGGGGAGCCGGATGGATGTCGGCTCCGCAATGGGCGGGCGCAACCGGCCGCGCGCCCATGAGGCCGTGGCCGCCTATCTCGACGTGGCGACGCGGCACGGGCTCGACCCGGTGCATATGGCGATGGCCTGGCAGCGGACCCGGCCGTTTCCGCGCGCCGCGATCTTCGGGGCGACGACGCTGGCGCAACTCGATCATATGCTGGCCGGCGCCGAGACTACCCTGGCGCCGGAGGTGGTGCGGGAGATCGACGCCGTACACCACGCCCATCCGATGCCCTATTGATGCGGAGCGCGGCCCTCGCCCTGGCGCTCGTCGCCGCCTGCGCCCCGACCGGGGAGCCTTCGGGCGGGCTCTTCGAGGTCTACCGCGACCGCTCGGTGCCGATCGCCTCGAAGGCGCTTTTCGAGCCCGACCGCTATCTCGGCCTCTGGTACGAGGTCGCCCGCTACCCGGTGCCGTTCCAGGCCGGTTGCGTCGGCGTCACGGCGGAATACGGGGCGCGGGAGGACGGGGGGATTTCGGTCCTGAACACCTGCCGCCATCCCGATGGCAGCGTCCGCAGCTCAATCTCCGGCAGCGCCGAGATCGTGGGGCCTGGGCGGCTGAGGGTGCGGTTTCCGTCGGTGCCGTTCATTGCCGGCGATTACTGGGTGCTCTGGACCGATGCCGATTACCGGACCGCCGTGGTCGGCGTGCCGAACGGCCGGGCCGGGTGGATCCTGAGCCGCACGCCGGAGATTTCGCCGGACCATCTCGCAGCGGCCCGCGACATCCTCGCCTTCAACGGCTACGAACTGAGCCGGTTGGAGGAGGGGCGCTGATGCGGGGATGGGTTTTGCTGGCACTCCTGCCGCTGGCCGCCTGCGATGGGATGCCGGCGGGCGGGACGGGTGGCGGGTTTCGAGAATATCTGGTGCTGGGCTCGTCGATGAGCTTCGAGGAGTGCCGCGCGGCGGGCGGGCTGATCATCCGCGATCAGGGCAGCCCGATGGTCGCCTGCGACCCGAGGGTGCGCGGCGAACCGGTGCCGGCGGACGAATTCGCCCATCCGGGCTCGCCGGTGCCGCAGGCGGGCTGAGGCGCCCGGGATCCGGCGCAGGCGCCGAACCCCGGGCGGTTCGCGGCCCCCTGGGTCGCGGGTCGTCCGGGCCTTAGTCGAGCACCTCCTGCTTGAGCCTCGACAGATAGCCCGGCAGCCCGCGCGACGTGACCTCCGCCTCGCGCACCAGCTTGTCGAAATGCCGGGTGATCGCGGTGATCCGGTCAATATCGTGGAAGACGAGGTAATTCGACCCGATATAGATCGCCGCAAGGAGCGGACCGAAGATCGACACCGGCGCCGAATAAAGCCGTTTGGAATCATAGATATAGATGCGGAGCGACGGGTAGAGCTGGTCGTGGAGCCGGGCCAGGTGGTCGAGTTGGGCCCGCCTGAGCGTGGCCGGCACCCCCCGATAATAGCCCTCGGCCCGGGCGAAGGAGGCCAGTTCGTGGACCGGGATCGCGATCTCGTAATCCGACCGCGCCGCGCGCATCCAGTCGAGCCGGTCCTGGGAGGCGTTGACCGCCTGTTCGGTGGTGCGGCCGAGCGAGGGCGCGTATTCCCAGTGCAGCATCTCCGTCGTCTTTAGCATGTCCGGCAGGTTCGCCGGCACATGGCGGATCTTGTAGCCCTCGGCCTCCCGGTGCCAGGAGAAGATGTGCTCGTCCACCAGTGCCCGGGGCGCCTCGGTCATCGACATCGAGAGCGCCACGAGATCGGCGGCCTGTTCCGGCCGTTCCGAAAGCCCGAGCAGCCAGTCGGCGGAGACCCCGAGCGCGGCGGCGCATTCCGCGACGAGCTGGGCATTGGGGAGCCGGGGCCCGCGCGATTTGAGCAGTTGGGATATCGTGGACCGGTCCACCCCCGCCGCCCGGGCCAGGGCCGCTTGGCTGGTTCCGGTCTCGGCCATGGCGGTGGCGAGTCTTTCGCGCAGCCGTTGGGCTCTATCCCGTTTGTCGAGTGAAACTGTCATATGTTTATAAATATCACATATGTCGACTTTTGTGTAGCAGACTCCGTCTCCCCGTCCTCTGACAGTGCCTGTAATCCGGGAGCCGGGGACAGCGGCGACGGAGGCCGAGTGGCACGGCGCGACATATCGGGATCGCGGGGCAACGCGGCGGCGGTCGAATGGCCGACGCTGGGCCTGATCATACTGACATATGCGGTCTGGGCCGTCGCGGTCTTCGTCCTGCCGGACCTGTCCCTCGCCCTGGCCGTCCTCGTTGCCGGCGTGGTGACCGCGCTCCACGCCTCGCTCCAGCACGAGGCGATCCACGGCCATCCGTTCCGCGACCAGCGGCTCAACGCGGCCCTCGCCTGGCCGCCCCTGACGCTCGCCATCCCCTTCGCCCGGTTCCGCGACACCCATCTGGCCCATCACCGCGACGCGATCCTGACCGATCCCTATGACGACCCGGAGACGAACTATCTCGACCCGGCGGTCTGGGCGCGGCTGCCGCGCCGGGTGCAGGCCGTGCTGGCCTTCAACAACACCCTCGCCGGCCGTATCCTGATCGGCCCCCTGGTCAGCCAGGCGGCCTTCTTGGCGACCGAGCTGCGGCTGGCGCAGACCGACAGTGCGGTGCGGCGCGGCTGGCTCTGGCACATCCCCGCCCTGGCCGCGGTGCTTGCGGTGACCGCCGCCGCGCCGATGCCGCTCTGGGCCTATGGGATTGCGGCCTATATGGCGATCTCGATCCTCAAGATCCGCACTTTCCTCGAACACCAGGCCCATGAGCGCGCCCGGGGCCGGACGGTCATCATCGAGGATCGCGGCCCGCTCGCCTTTCTCTTCCTGAACAACAACCTCCATGTCGTCCATCACATGCACCCGAGGGTGCCCTGGTACCGGCTGCCGGAGGTCTATGGCCGCAATCCCGATCGTTATCTCCAGGTCAATGACGGCTACCGCTACGGCTCCTACGGCGAGGTGTTCCGCCGGTTCCTGTTCCGCGCCAAGGATCCGGTGTCGCACCCGCTCTGGACCGGCCGGAGGGGCCGGGCGGAGCGTTAGGCGCTTTCCTTCCCCGCCCCGCGGGGCGATAGAGCGCCATGGATGCCTGGATCCTCGTCACCATCGCCGCCGCCGCGGCCCAGACCGCGCGGTTCATGCTGCAAAAGGTCCTCGCCGACGACACGCTGAGCGCCGCCGGCGCCACCTTCGCCCGTTTCGTCTATTCCGCGCCGCTGGTGGCGCTGATCGCGCTGGGCTATGGCGCGGCGAGCGGGCAGGGCCTGCCGCCGGTCCCGGCCGGGTTCTGGGCCTATGCGATCGCCGGCGGTCTGGCGCAGATCCTCGCCACGATCTGCGTCGTGCTGATCTTCGCCGAGCGCAACTTCGCCGTCGGCATCACCTTCAAGAAAACCGAGGTGCTGCTCGCCGTACTGGCCAGTCTGGTGCTCCTGGGCGAGGGGGTCGGCCCGGCGGCTTTCGGCGCGATCCTGCTCGGCTTCGCCGGGCTCCTGATCCTGTCCGACCCGCCGGGGGGCAGCGGGCCGCTCCTGCGGCGGATTGTCAACCGGGCGGCGGCGCTGGGGCTCCTGTCCGGGCTGCTCTTCGGGATCTCGGCGGCGGGATACCGGGGCGCCTCGCTGTCGCTGGGGGAGGGCGATGCGTTCTTCCGCGCGGCCGTGACGCTGGCCTGCGTGACGGCGTTCCAGACTGCCGCGCTCGGCGCCTGGCTCGTGGCGCGGCAGCCCGGCGAGATCGGCCGGGTCTTCGCCGCCTGGCGGGTGGCGGGGCTCGTGGGCCTCACCTCGATGATCGGCTCGATCTGCTGGTTCACCGCCTTCACGCTCCAGGCGGTGGGCTATGTGAAGGCCCTGGGCCAGATCGAGCTGGTCTTCTCGCTGATGGTGACCGCCCTGGTGTTCCGCCAGAAGGTGGCGGCGCGGGAGCTTCTGGGCATGGCAGTGCTGGGCGGCTCGATCCTGGTGCTGGTGATGGTGGCGTAAGTAGCGAACCCTAGCCTTCTTGGCCTGGCGCGGCCCTCGTAGCGTCGCGATCTCAATCCAGCGGCGAGCCGTCGCCGAGCTGTGCCACCAGATGCGCCTCGTCGTCGTTGCGGAAGAACGGCACCCGGGCCGGGGGGCCGCCGCGGGCGATCAGCCCGGAAAGCTCCGCCAGCACCACCTTGGTGATGAACGGCAGATCGTAGCTCCGCGCCTCCGCGAGGGGGACCCAGTGGAGATGGCTCAGCTCCTCCTCGGCGCGGGAGAAATCGTCGGGGTCGCTCCGGAGCCGCTCCGCGTCGACCAGGAAGAACCGCGCATCGAAGCGGCGCGGACGTCCGGGCGGGGTGACGGCGCGGAAGACGAAATCGAGCCCGGCGGCATCGGGCCGGTGCCCGGTGGCGGCGAAACCGCGCCAGCCCCGGGGCGGGTCGGGCCAGGCGGCGGGGGCACCGAGGATCTGCCCGGTCTCTTCCCAGAGCTCGCGGATCGCGGCGGCGGCGAGGGCGGCGGGCGCGAGCCGGCTCTCCTCGGAGAGCCGAACCGCGCCGGGCTCCGGCACCGGGGTTGCGAGCGGGATGCTCGCGTCCCCGGGATCGACCGCGCCGCCCGGAAAGACGTATTTCATCGGCATGAAGGCCGCGCCGGCCCCGCGCTGGCCCATCAGGAGGCGTGGCGCGGTGGCCCGGTCGCGCAGCACGATCACCGTCGCGGCATCGCGGATCGCGGTCTTGTCTTCGGCCATGACACCCCCTGCCGGGTCAGTCTTCGGTGCCGAACCCGTGCATGCGCTTGGCCCATTGGATGCCCACGACGAGCCCCTTGAGCCGCGGCAGAAGGTAGAGCGAAAGCGCCACGCAGCCAATCGTGAAGATCGTGGCGAGCAGGAGCGGGTCCGGGCGGAACCAGACGAAGGCCAGATGCAGGAGCGGCGCCATCAGGTGCCCGACCACCAGGATCGTCAGATAGGCCGGGCCGTCATCGGCGCGGTGGTGATGCAATTCCTGCCGACAGACCGGGCAGGAGGATTTCACCTTCAGATAGCCGTCGAAGAGCTCGCCTTCCCCGCAGGACGGGCAACGGCGGCGAAATCCGCGCCACATCGCCGTCTTCGTGGAGCGTTCGGGCTCCGCGGCGGCGGTCTGGATCTGGTCGGTTGGGGTCATCGGGCCTGTTGGGGCTTGAGTCGAGGCCCATGCTCTGCGCCCAAATTGCGGGCAAGGGAACGTGTCAGAACGCCCGTGCGGCGCGATGTCGCGAAAAAAGATGTTGCCTCCGGCGACGGAATTGCGCCGCCGCCGCGTTTGGGTTTCCAGCAACGGCCCGAACGGGGCCCGAGCAGATCAGAAAAAGAAGGACGATCAGATATGAAAACCCAACTCCTGATGGCAGGTATCGTGGCCGGGCTGGCGCTCAATTTCGGCGCAGCTCAGGCCCAGGACGGCTCTGGACCCGACCGGGACCGCCCCGGCTTCACCGAGCTTGATCTCAATGGCGACGGCCAACTCAGCGCCGAGGAGCTGCGCGCGCCCGCCGAGGCCCGGTTTGCCGAGGCCGACACCAATGGCGACGGCGCTCTTTCGGTCGAAGAGATGCAGGCCCGCGCCACCGAGCGCATGGCGCAACGGATCGCCGAACGCGCCGAGCGGACGTTGGAGCGTCGCGACGCCAATGGCGACGGTCTCCTGCAACTGACGGAGCTGGAGGACGGGCGCGGCGGGCGCATCTTCGAGCGGATGGATGCCGACGATGACGGGATGATCAGCGCGGCGGAGTTCGACGACGCCCGCGAGGCGATGAAGGACCGGCGCGGCGGTTTCGGCTTCGGCCATGGGCCGCGGGACCGCGGCTAGGCGCCGACAGGGACCGGCCCCCGTCCACGTTCCCGGGGGCCGGTCCCGATTGCGAGGCGGGATGGATCGGACTACGACACCCGAACATGGCTCAGGCACGGCAGATCGCGGCGGAGGTGCCGGACGAGGACGCAGCGCTGCTGGTGGCCTATGTCGCCGGCGATCTCTCCGCCGCGCGCCGCCTTGCCGCGAGCCTGACGCCGCGTGCCATGGCTCAGGCGAGCCGGGCGCTGGGCGATCCCGCCGAGGCCGAGGACGTGGTACAGGAGGCGATGCTCAGGCTCTGGCGCCAGGCGCCGGACTGGCGCAGCGGCGAGGCCAAGGTCGCGACCTGGCTCTACCGGGTGGTCGCCAATCTCTGCACCGACCGGCTGCGCAAGCGGCGCGCCGTGGCGCTCGACGATGTGGCGGAGCCGCCGGACCGGGCGCCGAGCGTGGCGCAGGCGATGCAGGACCGGGCCCGGCGCGAGGCGCTGCGCGACGCGCTCGGCCAGTTGCCGGAGCGGCAGGCCCAGGCGGTGATGCTGCGCCATATCGAAGGTCTCGGAAATCCGGAGATCGCCGAGATCATGGACATCGGCCCGCGCGCCGTCGAAAGTCTGACGGCCCGGGGCAAGCGGGCGCTGGCGGCAATTCTGGCCGGGCGCAAGGACGAACTGGGGTTCGAGGATGACTGACGACGACCGGATCACCGAGATCGAGGCGCGGCTCGCCGAGCTCAAGGCCGACCGCGCGGCGCCGGGAGAGGCGCTGATGGCGCGGATCATGGCCGATGCGGCGAGCGAAATGCCGCGCCGGGTCGGCCAAGTCGTGCGGCCGCCGGTCGGGTTCTGGGCCGCGCTCGTCGCGACGCTCGGCGGGCGGGCGGCGCTGGCCGGCCTCGGCGGCATGGCGGCGCTGGGTCTGGTGCTCGGCCTCGCGGTGCCGGACCCGGTGGGCAGCGTGGTCGCCGGTCTCGGCGGCGATGCGCTGACCGTGTCGCTCTACCCCGAAGCGGGCGTTTTCGAGGCGGGGGGCTGAGCCGTGGCAGAACCGGACCGGAATAGCGCAGAACGCGGGTCGGGCCGGCGACGGATGCGGCTCCTCCTTCTTGTCTCCCTGGCGTTCAATCTGCTGATCGTCGGGCTGGTGGCCGGGGCGCTGCTGTCGCGCGGCGACCACCGGGCACCGCGCTTCGCCCTCGATCTCGGGCCCTATGCAAGGGCGCTCGATCCCGAGGATCGCCGGGAGGTGGCGCAGAAGATGCGCCGGGATGGTGAGTTCCACCCGCCCGGCCCGCGCACGCGCCGCGCCAATCTGGAGGCTTTCATGGCGGCGCTGACCGCCGAGCCGTTCGACATCGGCGCGGTTTCGGAGCTTCTGGAGGCGCAGCGCGGGCAGCTCTCCCGCCTCACCGAGGCCGCCCATGACGCCTTCGTGGCGCATCTCGCCGAGATGAGCGCGGCGGATCGCGCTGCCTTTGCCGAACGGCTGAGCCAGGATCTGCGCGGCCGGCCGGAGCGCTGAGCGCTGAGCGCCGGGCCGGTCAGGCCGCCGTGCGGTCCATGTTGACGGTGTTGCGTCCGGCGGTCTTGGCCTCGTAGAGCGCCGCGTCGGCGCGGTCGAAGATCAACTCCAGCGCCTCGCTCTCGACCGCGTCGGCCCCGCCCATCGCGACCCCGATCGACATCGTCACCGAGAGCGCCGGCCCCTCGGCCCGGGCCAGAAACGGTGTGCTGCCGATGATCTCACGCAGCCGTTCGGCGGCGATCCGGGCCTCTTCGGCGCCGGTATCCGGCATCGCGACCAGGAACTCCTCGCCACCGATCCGGGCCACCAGGTCCTGTGGCCGCAGGCTCTCGCGCAGCCGCTCGGCGACGCCTTGCAGAACCCGGTCACCGACGGCGTGGCCATAGCTGTCGTTGAACGCCTTGAAGTGGTCGATGTCGAGGACCATCATGGCGAACTGGCGCCGCTCGGCGCGCGCGGCCTTGGCCAGACGTTCCAGATGAGCGAGCGCATAGCGGCGGTTGTAGAGCCCGGTCAGCGGATCGGTCACCGCCGCCTTCAGCCCGTCGCGCACTGTGTCGCGGAGCCGGTCGGATTGCCGCTTGCGCCGCGCCAAGGTCCGGCAGCGCATGGCCAGTTCGGCCATCGTGACGTCGCCGGTCGCGAGATCGTCGGCCCCGATATCGAGCACCATCGCCGCCATCGCCTCCGCCCCCGGCGGCAGAATCGCAAGCTGCGCCGTGTGGCGGCTCTCGGGCCGCGAGCGCAATTCCGAGACCAGGCGGAAGACGGTGGCGGCGAAGCGCTCGTCGGAAAGCGAGGCGCCGTCGAGCACGAGGACGTCCGGCGCCGCCCCGCCCGGGGCATGGTCGAGCGCGGCATCCAGGGTCAGGGCCGCGCAACGCTGCCCGAGCGCTGCCTCCAGCGCACGGTGCCGGGACGGCGCGTCGCGGTCCCCCTCGGGCGAAAGCAGGGTCAGACGGGTCTGCGGCTCGAACCCCAAAGCGGGTTCGGCGAAGCCCAGAGCATGGTGGGTGTCGTCGCGCAGGCGCAGCTCGGCCTCCGCGTCGCGGCTGCGCAGGAGGCTGCGGATCCGGGCCTGGAGCATCACATCGTGGACCGGCTTGCCCAGCACGTCGTCGGCGCCGGCATTCAGGGCGTCGACCCGCTGCCCGGCCTGGGGAAAGGTGCCGAGCACGATGATCGGGATCGTCGCGGTTTCCGGGCCGGCCTTCAGATCGCGGCAGAATTCGAGCGGATCGGCATCGCGCTGCACCATGTCGAGCAGGATCAGGTCGGGCCGGTCGCGGCGGATCAGCGCGCGGGCCTCGGCGATACTGGCACAGGGCTGCACGTCGTAACGTGCGGCCAGAAGCTTGACCTTCAGCACGATCCGGTTGGTCGCTACAGAGTCCACGATGAGCACCCGTGCGGGCATCTTCCTCTTCCTTCGCATGGTTCTTGCCTGTTGCGGTCGGACCTTAGAGGGCGAAAGGTTAAGAAACGGTTTCCGCCTTGGTAAGGATGACGAATGACGCCGGATCGCGCCGAACGGATCGCCATCGCCGCTTTGGGCTGGCTCGCCGGCAACAATGAGCTCGCCCCGGTCTTCCTGGGCTCGACCGGCGCCGCGGCGGAAGACCTGCGAAACCTGGCCGATGATCCCGGCTTCCTCGCCTCGGTGCTCGATTTCGTGACGATGGATGACGCCTGGGTCGTGGCGTTCTGCGATGCGGCGGGCTATGGCTACGACGAGCCTCTGCGGGCCCGTCAGGCCCTGCCCGGCGGCGCGCAGATGCACTGGACCTGAAACCTCTCTGACCGGGGCGTCAACCATGACCGAGCCGGCGATCCGCGGCCTCGTCTTCGACAAGGACGGCACGCTCTACGATTTCAACGCGACCTGGGGCGCCTGGGCGCACGGGCTCTTCGAGGCGGAGACCGGCGGCGATCCGGCGCGGATGGCGGCCCTGGCCGGAGCTCTGGACTATGATCTGGGCACGCGGCGTTTCGGACCCGGCAGCGTGGTCATCGCCCATACCGCCGAGGAGACCGCGGAGGCGATCCTGCCCCATCTGCCGCCGCAGCCGAAGGCCGGCCTGGTGGCGCGAATGAACGACCGTGCGGCGACGGCGCCGCAGGTCGAGGCCAGCGATCTGCGCGAGGTGCTGGGCGCCTTGCGCGCGCTGGGTCTGACGCTCGGCGTGGCGACCAATGACGGCGAGGCGCCGGCCCGGGCGCATCTGACCGCCTCCGGCGTGCTCGACCTGTTCGATTTCGTGGCGGGCTATGACAGCGGCTACGGCGCGAAGCCGGGTCCGGGTCAGCTTCTCGGGTTCTGCGCCGCCACCGGGCTCGCGCCGGAGACCTGCCTGATGGTCGGCGACAGCACCCATGACCTTTTCGCCGGCCGCGCCGCGGGGATGGGCACGGTGGGTGTTCTGACCGGCCCGGCGCTGGCGGCGGAGCTGGCGCCCCATGCCGATGCGGTCCTGCCTTCCATCGCCGCCCTGCCGGACTGGCTCTCGGCGCGCGCGGTGGCCTGAACGCGACGGATCGTGTCGCGAACGGCGTGCCGCCGGGGCCGCGGCGCGGCCAGACTGGTCGGCGAGAGGACCGCCCGATGACAGATCAACCCCGCCGCCGCCGCTCCGGCGGCCGTGCCGCCAACACCGCCCGCCGCACCACCGCCGCCATTGGCCAGAGCCCGTGGCGGGTGCCGGTCAATACCGATGCGCCGACCGAACCGCTCGACGAGGCAGGTGTCGCCGCGATCCATGACGGTGCGATGCGCATCCTGGAGGAGATCGGCATCGAGTTCCTGAACGAGGAGGCACTCGGCCTCTTCCGGGAGGCCGGCTGCAAAGTCGACGGCACCAATGTGAAGATGGGCCGCGACTGGGTGATGGAGATGCTGGGTCACGCCCCGGCGGAGTTCACCCTGACCCCGCGCAATCCGGACCGGACGCTCACCGTGGGCGGCAAGCACATCCTTTTCGGCAACGTCTCCTCGCCGCCGAACTACTTCGATCTGGAGATCGGCAAGAAGGTCCCCGGCACCCGCGAGCAATGCGCCAACCTGCTGAAACTCAGTCAGTATTTCAACTGCATCCATTTCTGCGGCGGCTATCCGGTGGAGCCGGTGGATATCCACGCGAGCGTCCGCCATCTCGACGTGCTCTTCGATAAGTTGACGCTGACCGACAAGGTGGTCCATGCCTATTCGCTGGGACCCGAGCGGGTCGACGACGTGCTGGAGATGGTGCGGATCGCCGGCGGCTTGAGCGAGGAGGAGTTTCGCGCCACCCCGCGGATGTACACCAATATCAACTCCACCTCGCCCCTGAAACACGACATCCCGATGATCGACGGCTGCCTGCGCTGCGCCCGGCGCGGGCAGGCGATCATCGTCACACCCTTCACTTTGGCCGGCGCCATGGCACCGGTGACCATGGCCGGGGCGGTGACGCTGTCGGTGGCCGAGGCGCTCTCGGCCATTGCGCTCTTTCAGTATGTGGCGCCGGGCATCCCCTGCGTGATCGGCACCTTCACCTCGAATGTCGACATGAAATCTGGCGCCCCGGCCTTCGGCACGCCGGAATACATGCGCGCAACCCAGATGACCGGGCAGATGGCGCGGCATTACGGGTTGCCGATGCGGGCCTCCGGGGTCTGCGCGGCCAATGTGCCGGACGGCCAGGCGATGTGGGAAACGTCGAATTCGCTCTGGTCGGCGGTGCAGTCGGGGACGAACATCGTCTATCACGCGGCGGGCTGGCTCGAAGGCGGGCTTATCGCCTGCCCGGAGAAGTTCGTGATGGATTGCGAAGTGCTCCAGATGATCCAGCGCTATTTCGAGCCCGAGGTGGTCGGCACTGGACCGGACGAGATCGCGCTGGAGGCGATCCGCGAGGTCGGCGCGCAGGGGCATTATTTCGGGATCGACCACACGCAGGAGCGCTACGAGACGGCGTTCTACCAGCCTTTCGTGAGCGACTGGCGCAATTTCGAGGCCTGGGAGGCGGCGGGCGCGATCTGGACGGCGGAGCGCGCCCATTCGACCTTCAAGCGCATCCTCGACGAGTTCGAGGCGCCACCGATGGATATGGCGATCCGCGAGGAACTCGGCGCTTTCGTGGCGCGGCGCAAGGCGGAGGGCGGCGCGCCGACGGATTTCTGAGCGGTTGGTTTCTGGCCGGCGGACGGGGCCG
>JANQRL010000015.1 GCA_028284605.1 Paracoccaceae bacterium
AGCCGATCAACGCCCCGGGATGCTGCAAAAGCTCTGCCCATGCGGCCGCAAACCCGCCCATCACCGACGCCCCATCGACGATCGAGAACTCCTCGCCTGACGCTTTGGACAGACCATGCTCCACCGAACGTGCCGCAAGCCGGGCCGCCCGCTGCCCAAGGGTGGCCGCGCGTGTCAGTGTCTCTGCCGCCGAATGCTCCGCCATCGGACTACTCCGCTGGAGCCGTGAACATCATCAGCAAGCTGGTCGCAACCAGCGCCGGTTTTGTCTGACCCTCGATCTCCAGCGTATTCTCAAGCCGCACCAGCCAAGCCGTCTCGCTCCGCGGCTCGACGCTTCGGCACACCGTCCGGTTCCGGACACGCGATCCGGAGACGACGGGACTGACGAAGCGAACCCCCTCGAGCCCATAATTCACGGTCGAGGCGGCATCGGCGGGCCAGGCGCCCGCGTCCCGCTGCAACTCGGTCAGGAGGCCGAGTGTCAGGAATCCATGGGCGATCGTCGTTCCAAACGGGCTTTCGCGCCTCGCGCGCTCAGGATCGGTATGGATCCATTGGTGGTCGTTGGTGCAATTCGCGAAGGCATCGATCCGCGCCTGGTCGATCGCTACCCAATTGGAGATGGCGATCTCTTCGCCGACCCGGTCCTGCAGACCAGCAAGCGTGAGCATTTTGTCCTCCAGTCCTGTCGCATCCAGCATCAGATCCTCCAGAGTGGTCATCGCGGTTTCGGGGGCAGGTTGTGTTGTCTTTCTATGCGGGCGCCGCTTGGGCCGGTCCGACCCTATCGATCAGGCGCGATACCTCCTCCGGCCCAAGCCGGGCCATTTGCGCAAAGAGACCTTCGGGGAAGCGGAACGCAGATTGCGCCGCGCAATCGATCTCTTCGGGATCGGCGATCCGGGCCGCGCGCAACTCACATAACGGCAGGTAGAGCGCCCCGCGCAGGCGATCCTCGATCACCGCCGCCCGGCGACCACCGGGATGGGCGGCATCGGGCGCGATCTCCCACGGCCCGCCGTCCCGCCCCTGCCGGACAAGACCGGCCGCCGGTGCATAGAAGGCTCCAAGCGGGGCAAGGCTTTCGACGGCGCGCAGCACGATGACCGACTTGATGATGTTCGAGACCGCGAACGGCCCCAACGGCACCCCGAGCCCGACGCGCGCAACCGCATCGATTTCGCCGGCTGTGCCGATACCTTCATCGGCGAGACGAACGGCCTCGTTCAGATACGGACAGAAGAAGCGGTTCAGGGCAAATCCCGGCGCATCGGTGCACTGAACGATCTGGCGCCCTGTCACCGACAGGAACGGTGCCAGACGCGCGATCACGCGCGGATGGGTCTCCGCACTCCGCACAAGCTCCACAACCGGGTTGATCTCTGCCGGGCTGAAGTAGTGCAGACCGCATAGACGTTCGCGATGCTGCATGTGGGCGCCAATGTCGCCGATGAGCAGGCTGCTTGTGTTGCTTGCGATGATTGTTGTGGGAGACACCACCTCTTCAAGCTCAGCCATGACCCCGCGCTTCACCGCCAGGTCTTCGAACACGGCCTCGATGACAAGATCTGACGGTGCGAGTTCCTGAAGCTCCCTGCTCAAGCTCAACCGGTACCGCGCCTCAGCCGCTGCGGTCTCGGTCAGGCGGCCCTTCTCAACTTGCCGGGCAAGAAAGCGCGCAAGCGCCGCCTCCGCCTTTGCGAGGCACGCGTCCGAACGGTCTACCAGCATGACATCGAAGCCCGATGTCACGGCATTGATCATGATGCCGGTTCCCATGGTGCCAGCGCCAATGATGCCAATCGATGCGATGGTCATGCGTGTTGTGCCCCCATCACAGCTTTTCCAGAGCCAGCGCGATGCCCTGACCGCCGCCGATGCACATGGTGACAAGGCCGTAGCGGCCGCCGATGCGCTCCAGTTCGGCGAGGGCTTTGACCGAGAGGATTGCGCCTGTCGCGCCGATGGGGTGGCCAAGCGCGATGGCACCGCCATTCGGGTTGACCCGCGCCGGATCGAGACCCAGTTCGCGCGAGACCGCGCAGGCCTGGGCCGCGAAAGCCTCGTTCGACTCGATGAGACCAAAGTCATCGACCTCGAGCCCGGTCTTTTCTAGCAAGATCTGAACCGCCGGAACCGGACCGATGCCCATGATGTCGGGCCGCACGCCCGAATGGGCATAGCCGACAAGCCGGGCCTTGGGGGCGAGCCCCCGGGCCTCGGCGGCCTTGGCTGTCGCCAGCACAATCGCCGCCGCGCCATCATTGATCCCGCTGGCATTGCCTGCGGTCACGCTGCCCTCCTTGCGGAACACCGGGCGCAGTGCCGCCAGCGCTTCGGCGCTCGCATCCGGCTTCACGTGCTCGTCCGTGTCGAAGCGGACAGTCTCGCGGCGGCGCGTCACCTCGACGGGCACAATCTGATCGCGGAACCGGCCTTCGGACTGCGCCCTGGCCGCGCGCCGCTGGCTCTCGAGCGCGAAGGCGTCCTGGGTCTCGCGGTCGATCCCGTACTCCGCCGCCACATTCTCGGCGGTCACGCCCATATGCCCGGTGCCGAACGGGTCGGTGAGCGCCCCGACCATCATGTCGGTGGTCGTGACATCCCCCATCTTGCTGCCCCAGCGGACCGATTGGGTCGCATGCGGACCGCGTGACATGACCTCCGCACCACCAGCCACCGCGATCTCGGCATCCCCAAGCATGAGGTGTTGGGCCGCCGACACGATGGCCTGGGCACCCGAGCCGCAGAGCCGGTTGACGGTCAAACATGGCGTTCCATCGGACACACCCGCGTCGATCGCGGCGACCCGGGAGAGGTACATGTCCCGCGGCTCGGTGTTGATGACATGGCCCATCACCACATGGCCGACATCCGCCGGATCGACGGCGGCGCGCGCCAGCGCCTCTTTCACCACGATGGCGCCAAGTTCGGTCGGGGCCTTGCCCGCCAAGGCACCGCCAAATGTGCCGATGGCCGTGCGCGCGGCGCCCAGGATGACAACGTCTTGCATGTCTTCGCTCGCCTCTTTTTCCGATGGAGTTTCTCTGTTGCCCGGCCTAATCGCTTCAGAGCGCGCCAAGGCGTGCCAAGAGGAGCAATTGCTGCGCGTGACCCACGGCATGGGCGCGGGACCCCCTGCAACGATGCCGCCAATCCTGAACCCGCGCGATCCGTACGCAGGTGGTCGAGAGTGGTACAAACATGGTGCCCTCCTTACCCCGCGAAGTTGCGGCCGAAGATCTCACGGGCGACGAGGAACTTCTGGATCTCGTTGGCGCCCTCATAGATCTCGGCGATCTTCACATCGCGGTAGATTTCCTCGACCTTGTAATGCGATCCGTCGGCAGCCAGCTCCTTGGTGAACCCGTAGCCGCCGAACATCTGGATGCCCTCACGGGCAAACTCCGCGGCCATGTCGGTCGCATAGAACTTGCACATCGCCGCTTCGGGCTCGGGGAATTCATGCCCCTCATCCATTTTCAGCGCCGCTTTCAGATACAGGTTGCGCCCGTTCTCGATCTGCGTGGCGCGTTCGGCCATACGGAACTGCCAGTGCTGCATCTGCCCCATGTATTGGCCGAACATCTTTCGGGTCATCAGGTGGCGCGCGCATTCGTCGAGGATGCGTTGCGCCATGCCCACGCCGGTCGCGCCGATCCCGATGCGGCCATAGGTCAGGGTCGCCAAGGCCCGGCGCAGCCCCTGGCCCATGCCTGAGATGATATGCGCCTTTGGCACGCGGACTTGGTCGAAGTTGATGTCGGCGGTCAGCTGCGCATGGTTGCCGAGCTTCTTGTCCGGCGCCCCGACAGTCACGCCCCCCGCGCCGAGATCAATCAGCACCATCACCGTGCTGTCGCCGACCCGCGCCAGCGCTGTGACGAAGCTTGCCACCGGAGAGTTCGTGATCCAGCGCTTGCGGCCGCTCACGATCAGATTGTCGCCATCCTCCTCGACCCGGGTTTCCATCGCCTGCGGCGCCAAATCCGAACTGGTGCCCGGCTCGGAGGTGGCGAAAGCCCCCACGATCTCGCCCGCCATCAGCGGCTTGAGGTACTTCTCCTGAAGCTCCGGCGAGGCCGCCTCCAGCGTGCGGCCCGCGAGGATGCAATGCACATCAAAAATCGCAGCCACGGAGTTGGAGTGATAAGCCAACTCCTCCAGCGCCGCGACGCAGGCCGTCACCCGGTGGGTCAGCCCGCGCCCGCCAATCTCCTTCGCAAAGGGGATGCGGAACAGCCCCGCCGCGCCCATCTTGCGGAACAGATCCCAGGGGAACGCCTCCACCGATTCCGGCGTCTGGGCGATCCGATAGGCGACCGGCGCCACATGCTCATCGGCAAAAGCGCGCACCTCGGCCCGCAC
>JANQRL010000029.1 GCA_028284605.1 Paracoccaceae bacterium
CCTCGCGCGTCGCGAGGCGTTGCTGAACGAAGTCGCCAAGGGTCACCCGGAGGCCCATGTCCTGCCCTGCGACGTCACCGATCCGGCCGCGGTTGCGGCGTCTTTCGCCGCGTTCGCGGCCGCCGCCGGGCGGCTCGACTGCCTCTTCAACAATGCCGGCCTCTTCACCCCCACCGCGCCGCCCGACGAAATCCCCCTGGAGGACTGGCATCGGGCGCTCGACGTGAACCTGAACGGCATGATCTACTGCGCCCGCGAAGCCTTCGGGATCATGCGCCGGCAGGCGCCGCAGGGCGGGCGGATCATCAATAACGGCTCGATCTCGGCCCATGTCCCGCGCGAAGGCGCACTGCCCTATACCGTGACGAAACACGCGATCACCGGCCTCACGCGCCAGCTCGCCCTCGATGGGCGCCCCTACGACATCGCCTGCGGCCAGATCGATATCGGCAATGCCCGGACCGAGATTGTCGAGGGTCTCGCCGCTGCGGCGCGGGCCTCTGGCCAGCCGGAACCCGAGACGATGGATGTGGCCCATGCTGCCCGGGCGGTCCTTGCCATGGCCGAGCTGCCGCCCGAAGCCAACGTGCTGTTCCAGACGGTGATGGCGACGAAGATGGCCTATGTCGGGCGGGGGTAGCGGCGTCTGACCTCACTCAGATGCGGCAACGAATAGGACATTCGTGCGCCGCGGAACGGCTGTTCTAAGTCCCCACCCGATTAGCGCCGAAGGCGCCGGGCATCGACAGACCGTCCCGCGGGCTGGCGATTGGGTGACGCTGGGCGCTGAGCCCGGAGCGGGGGAAGTGCCTGGCTGCCATAAATCGCAGTAGCTCAGCCGTCGGATCGCCAGCCCCCGGTCTGTCGATGCCCGGCTCCCGTCCGGTGAGATCATCCGGCCGGCCAGCGACACGCTTGCCGTTTCCGTCTTCTCCCTACCGCCGCAGCACCGAGAACGCCGCCGACGCCCCCCAGCCCGCCGCGATGGCGATAAAGAGCGACATCAGCCCGTAGATCAGCGGCCGGTCATGGGCCAGCTCGTAGAGCCAGCGCTCCAGCCCGACCTTGTTCACCGGGATCGCCGTCTCGTAGATATCCACGATCCGCCCGTCCCGAGTCAGGAAGATCCGCGTCCGGTAATCGCCCTCGGTCAGGTTCGCCGGCAGCCGCACGGAGGCGCGGAACAGTGTTTCCTCCTCCAGGTCCACCGCCCCCTCCAGCACCTGATAGAGCCCGTCGCCGGCCCGAATACGGATCAGCGCCCGGGTGAAGGCCTCGCTGTCGGTGACCCCCGCCGGCGCCCCGACGGAGCGGATCGCCCGGGGTACGGTGATCTCGTGGCGCAAATCCTCG
Organism: Paracoccaceae bacterium; assembly: GCA_028284605.1. GTDB lineage: Bacteria > Pseudomonadota > Alphaproteobacteria > Rhodobacterales > Rhodobacteraceae > JANQRL01. Next base: position 1,354 of record JANQRL010000029.1, read on the forward strand.
ACCTCGCGGAGCACCTCGCCAAGCGGCCCGCTCGTCGCCACCGCATAGAACGACGGTGCGCTATCGACCTCCACCGCTTGGGCGTTCACCCAGATGCCGAAGCGCCGCTCCTTGCGCCGCACCGTCACCGGCTCCGACGGGCCAGCGATGGCCATCACCACGCCGAGCGGGGCATCGGCCGGGATCGGTGCCTCGCGCTTGACCGCCCCGAAGATCAAGAGGTCCGAGCCGTCGAAGGTCGCGGTGATCGCCACCTCGTCCTGGCTCAGGCCCAGCACGACCTCCTCCGCCTTCAAAGGCAAAGCCAGCGCGATCAGGAGGAGCGTGAGCCGGATCATGCGTGCCCCTCCCGGCCCAACTCATAGAGCTCCGTCGGCGTCAGCAGCAGGTCGAGCGCCAGCCGCCCGCAGACCGCGAGCACCATGATCGCGAGCAGGATGCGGAGCTGCTCGGCCTTCAGCCGGGTCCCGATCCGGGTGCCGATCTGGGCCCCGATCACCCCGCCGATCAGCAGGAGCACCGCCAGCACGATATCGACAGTGAAATTCGTCACCGCATGGAGCAGGGTCGTGAACGCGGTAACGAAGATGATCTGGAAAAGCGAGGTGCCCACCACCACCTTCGTGGGCATGCCCAGCAGATAGATCATCGCCGGCACCATGATGAAGCCGCCGCCGACCCCCATGATCGCCGCCAGAATGCCGACGCTGATCCCCACCAGGATCGGCGGGATCACCGAGATATAGAGCCCCGACACCCGGAACTTCATCTTGAAGGGCAAGGCGTGGACCCAGCTGTGCTTGCGCCTCTGCGGCGGCGCGCCGGGCGCGGATTTCGAGCGGCGGATCGCGCGCAGGCTCTCGACGAACATCAGCCCGCCGACCGCGCCAAGGAAGACCACGTAGCTGAGCCGCACCAGCAGATCGACCTGGCCCATGGCTTTGAGCGTATTGAAGATCACCACACCCAGCGCCGCGCCGATCAGACCGCCCACCAGCAGCACCGTCCCCATCCGCAAATCCACGTTGCGGCGCCTCAGATGCGCCAGCACCCCGGAGAAGGAGGAGGCGACGATCTGGTTCGCCTCGGTCGCCACGGCCACCGCCGGCGGGATGCCGATGAAAAAGAGAAGCGGCGTCATCAGAAATCCGCCGCCGACCCCGAACATGCCCGACAGCACCCCCACGATCCCGCCGAGCCCCAGAAGGAGAAAGGCGTTCACCGACACTTCGGCGATGGGGAGGTAGATTTGCATGGGGCTTCTCTAGGCCCTGCCTCCGCTCCGGTTCAACGCTCAAATGCCGCAGGGGCATAATGGAGCGCTGCGACAATTCGGAACAGTGGCCTCAGAGCCGCGGCAAGGCCGCCCTGAGCACGGTTTCGAGCTTCGCGGCCCCGATCGGCGCCATCGCCTTGGTGTGGTCGTGGCCGATGCTCTCGTCGCTCATCCCCGCCGCCATGTTGGTGATGACCGAAATCGCCGCGCAGCGCAGGCCGAGGAAGCGGGCGAGGATCACCTCCGGCACGGTCGACATGCCCACCGCATCGGCGCCCAGCATGGCGATGGCCCGGATTTCGGCGGGTGTCTCGAAGGAGGGGCCGGAATACCAGGCATAGATACCGTCATGCATCGGCGTTTCGGTCTCGCTTGCGGCCTCCCGCAGGGCCTCGCGCAGCGCCGGATCATAGGCCGCGGTCATCGGCACGAAGCGGGCATCTTTCGGCTCTCCGATCAGCGGATTGAGACCGGAGAAGTTGATGTGATCGCTCAGGCACATGATCGAGCCGGTGCGCATCTCCGGGGTCATCGAGCCCGCCGCATTCGTGGCGATCAGAATCTCGCCGCCAAGCGCCTTCAGCACTTCGAGCGGCAGCCGCATCGCGTCCGACCGCCCGTGTTCGTAGTAATGCGACCGCCCGCCGAAGACCGCGACCCGGACCCCGTCCAGCGTCCCGACGATCAGGTTTGCACTGTGTCCGGAGACGCCGGAGCCGGGAAACCCGTCCAGATCGCCATAGGGGATCGCCGTGCCCTCGACGGCCTCGGCCAGATGGCTGAGGCCGGAGCCGAGGATCAGCCCGATCCGCGGCGGTTCGGAGCCGGCCCGGCTCCGGATCGTCGCGGCCAGGTCCTCAGCGCTCCTTGACATAGGGCTCCCCGCCGGCCCGCGGCGGGATCGCCTTGCCGACGAAGCCGGCGAGGATCACCACGGTCAGGATGTAGGGCAGGGCGTCCATGAACTGCACCGGGACCACGAACTCGCCCAGCTCGATATTCTGATAGCGCAGGGCGACCGCCTGCAGGAAGCCGAAGAGCAGGCAGGCCCCAAGCGCCGCCCAGGGCCGCCACTTGGCGAAGATCAGGGCGGCGAGTGCGATGAAGCCACGCCCCGCCGTCATGTCCTTGGTGAACCCGGCCTGGAGCCCGGTCGCCAGATAGGCCCCGGCAATGCCGCAGAGCATGCCGCAGATCGCTACCGCCACGAAGCGCAGCCGGATCACCGAGATGCCGGCCGTATCCACCGCCGCCGGGTTCTCCCCCACGGCGCGGAGCCTGAGCCCGAACCGGGTCCGAAACAGCACCCACCAGGACAGCGGCACGGCAAGCAGCGCCACATAGACCAGGATCGAATGGCCCGAGATCAACTCGGAATAGAGTTGCTGGAACATCCCGGCCTCGGCGATCAGTTCCGAAAGCGGCCGCCCGGCCTCTTCTGCGTCGGCGGGGCCGAGGGCAAAGGGCAGGGTGATCGGCTCGAACCGCCCGCCGCCCATGAGCTGCGGCGTCCGCCCGCCCTGGCCGAACCAGCTTTGCGCCACCACCACGGTCAGGCCGGCGGCGAGGAAGTTGATCGCCACCCCGGAGATGAGCTGATTGCCCCGGAAGGTGATCGAGGCGGCGCCGTGGATCCCGGCCATCAGGAGCGACGCGCCGGTCCCGGCCAGGAGGCCCAGCCAGACCGAGCCGGTGACGGCGGCGATGGCTGCCGACATGAAGGCGGCGGCGAGCATCTTGCCTTCGAGGCCGATATCGAAAATCCCCGACCGCTCGCTGAAGAGCCCCGCAAGGCAGGCCAGAAGCAGCGGCGTGGCGAGCCGCACCGTCGAGTCGAGGATCTGGAAGACGGTCAGCAGGTCCATCGCTCTATCCCCGCTCTGTCGCCAGCCGCAGCGCGGCCGCCGTGAAGAAGACCCCCAGCACCCCCTCGATCCAGCGCCGCGCCCGCCCGTAGGCGGCCCGGATCGGCGAAGAGGAGAGCAGCAGCGCCCAGGCCCCGTGGCAGGCAAAGGAGATCAGGAAGGCGCCGAGGACGAAGGCGGAAATCACCAGCGCCCCGCCGCCCTCCGTCGCCCCGACCGCGGCGATGGCGAGCCAGAAGACGATGGCCTTCGGGTTGGTGACCTGAAGCAGGAAGCCCATGGCGAAGTAGCGCGGGCCGGAGAGGCGCGGCACATCGGCCGGTTTGACCTCCCTGGGATCGGCGGCGCGGCGGAATGCGCCCCAGGCGAGCCACAAGAGATAGGCCGCCCCGATCAGGCGCAGGATTGTCATCGCCCAGGCCGCCTGGCTCAGCAGCAGCCCGACCCCGATCAGCGTCCCGACATTGAGGATGACACTCCCGGTCGCGATGCCCCAGGTCGCCATCATCGCCGGGCCGCGGCCATGGGAGAGCCCGATGCCGAGCAGCATCGCCACCGCCGGACCGGGGGAGGAGGCTGCGAGCACCAGGATCGCGTAGGCCGCGAGGAAGCCAGGCAGGAAGGGAAGGAACTCCGTCATCGCCGTCACTCCGCTGCCGCCGGGCTGACCGACGCGGCCTCCCGGCGCTTCGCCCGGGCCACGAAGAACTTCTCCAGCGGCATCCGCACCATGTTGTCGAGCGCCCCGGTGAAGAGGATCACGAGGGCCTGGATCACCACGATCAGTTCGCGCGGGATATCGGTCCAGAGCGCCAGCTCCGCCCCGCCCTGATAGAGAAAGCCGAAGAGCAGCGCCGCGATGAAGACCCCGAACGGGTGGTTGCGCCCCATCAGCGCCACCGCGATCCCGATGAAGCCCGCGCCCTCGACCGCGTTCAGCACCAGCCGCTCCGCCTCGCCCATCACGTTGTTGATCGCCATCATGCCCGCGAGCCCGCCGGAAAGCAGCATCGCCACCACGATCATCTTCGTGGCCGAGATGCCGGCATAGTGCCCGGCGGTCTCGGAATGGCCGTGGGCGCGGATCTGGTAGCCGAGCCGGGTCCGCCAGATCAGCGCCCAGAGCGCGAAACAGGCGGCGATGGCGACGAAGAAGGTCACGTTCACCGGTGCGCCGCGGAAGAGCGCGGTCTCGGCGGTGGAAAACATGTCCTGGAAGGTCGGCAGATGGGTGTTCGCCGGGAAGGGTCCCGTGGCCGGGTCCTGGGCACCCTGGGGCTTCAGGACATTGACGAGCATGTAGTTCAGCACCGCGGCGGCGATGAAGTTGAACATGATCGTGGTGATCACGATATGGCTGCCCCGTTTGGCCTGAAGATAGGCCGGGAGCCAGGCCCAGAGCGCCCCGAAGACCGCCCCGCCGAGCATCGCGCCGACGAGCGCCAGGGTCCAATGCGGCCAGGGGATGTAGAGGCAGACAATCGCCACGCCGAGCCCGCCCAGCGTCGCCTGCCCCTCGGCGCCGATATTGAAGAGCCGGGCATGGAAGGCGATGGCGAAGGCCAGCCCGGTGAAGATGAAGTTCGTGGTGTAGTAGAGCGTGTAGCCCCAGCCATAGGTCGAGCCGAGCGCGCCGGAGACCATGAGTTTCACGGCCTCCCACGGGTTCTCGCCGATGGCGAGGATCACGAGCGCGGAGATGATCGCGGCGAGCAGCAGCGAGATCACCGGGATCAGGATCACATCGGCCCAGCGCGGCATCTTCTCCATCGCGTCAGCCCTCCCCGCCTCGAGGCGTCAGGCGAAGGCCCGCAATACCCCCACGATCGCCAGCACGATGCCAGAGCCCACTACCAGTGGGTAAAGCGCCCGCTCGCGCTCCAGTTTGCGGATTTCGGAGAAGCACTTCTGAGTCTCTGCGCTGAGCCTGCTGATTTCGGCCCGCAGCTTTTCCTGGTCGAGTTGCTCGCGCAGGGACATCGCAGGTCCGACCCGTCAGCCCAGAATCAACGAGATACTGTAGACAAAAAGGGCTGTTGCAACTGCGCCGGCCACGAACAGCAAGACGGTTCGCTTCGTTTCGGCCCCGGTCTCGATATCGTGCTGAAGCTGTTTCAGCATCGCGCGCTCGGCCCGCAGCCTTTCCAGCTCTGCGGCCAGTCGCGTTTCCATAACGGCCTGCTCGTCTGGGACCTGATCGTCTGGGGCCAGCGTGGTCGACTCGGTGATTGTGGAGTCTGACATGAACGACCTCCAGGTAGAGAAAGGATGTCATCTCGCTCTCCAGATATAGTGACTCAGCATTGGTTCATCAAACGTTAACGCCTATGCCGCCTCGCCGCTGATACCCGCCATCAGCAGACCCAGTTCTGTTTCATCGGTCTCCGCCGGCAGCCGCTCGCCCATGATCCGGCCGTCGAACATCACCGCGATCCGGTCGGCAAGGCCGAGGATTTCGTCGAGCTCCACCGAAACCAGCAGGATCGCCTTGCCCTGATCGCGTAGCTCCACGATGCGCTGGTGGATGAACTCGATGGCGCCGATATCGACGCCGCGTGTGGGCTGGCCGACGAGCAGCAGGTCCGGATTCCGTTCGATCTCGCGCGCCAGCACGATCTTCTGCTGGTTGCCGCCCGAAAAGCTCTTGGCGTGAAGCGTCGGGGTCGGCGGACGCACATCGAACCGCTCCATCTTCGCCTCGGTTTCGGCCCGGATCGCGGCATTGTCCATCAGGAGCCGCGACGCCTGGTAAGCCGGGTCGTGGTGATAGCCGAAGATCATGTTCTCCCAGGCGAAGAAATCCATGATCAGGCCCTCGCGCTGGCGGTCCTCGGGGACATGGGCGATGCCGCGGGCCCGGCGCGACTGGCCGTCGGATTTCGCGCCGCTGAGGTCGATCTCCTCGCCGTTGAGCCGGACCGTCCCGGTCGCCTTGCCATAGCCGCCGAGGACGTGAAGCAGGTCTGACTGCCCGTTTCCGGCGACCCCGGCGAGGCCGAGAATTTCGCCCGCGCGGACCTCCAGGTCGATGCCCTTGAGCCGCTGCACGCCCTTATCGTCGGTCACCCGGAGATCGCTGATCTCAAGGACCTTCTTGCCGGGTTCGGCGGGTTTCTTGTCGACCCTGAGCAGCACCTTGCGGCCCACCATCAGTTCCGCCAGTTCCGGCGGCGAGGTGTCTTCGGTCTTCACCGTCGCGGTCATCTCACCGCGCCGCATCACGCTCACCGTATCGGTGATCTCCATGATCTCGCGGAGCTTGTGGGTGATCAGGATGATCGTCTTCCCCTCCTCCTTGAGCCGGGCGAGGATGCGGAAGAGCTGATCGGCCTCGGCCGGGGTCAGCACGCCGGTGGGCTCGTCGAGGATCAGGATATCGGCGTGACGGTAGAGCGCCTTGAGGATTTCCACCCGCTGCTGCATGCCGACGCCGATCTCCTCGATCAGCGCGTCGGGGTCGACATTGAGCTCATATTCCTCGGCCAGCCGCTTCAACTCGCCCCGGGCGCGGGCGAGCGAGGGCCTGAGGAGGCCGCTATCCTCCGCGCCGAGCACGATGTTTTCGAGGACAGTAAAGTTCTCCACCAGCTTGAAATGCTGGAACACCATGCCGATGCCCGAGGCGATGGCGGTCTGGCTGTCGGGGATTTCGGTTCGCTCGCCGCGGATGAAGATCTCCCCTGCATCGGCCTTGTAGAAGCCGTAGAGGATCGACATCAGCGTCGACTTGCCGGCGCCGTTCTCGCCGATGATGCCGTGGATCGTGCCGGGCATCACCCTAATCGAGATGTCTCTGTTGGCCTGCACCGGCCCGAAGGCTTTCGAGATGCCTTTCAGTTCGATGGCGGGGGCGGTCATTCGGTCGGTCTCCGGCGCTCGGGGTGAGAGGTGCCTGTGCTCAGCATGACACCTCAATCATGACCTCGGAAGGCCCCGTGAAGTAGAATTGGTACCCGCCCCTCGCCGAGGCCGGGTCGTCGATCTCGTAGCCCCGGTCGATCAGCCGCGCGCGGAGCCGGTCGACATCCGCACGGCCGGGCTGGACGAAGCCGATGTGAAAGCCCGGCGGATAGTCCGGGACAGCGCCGCCCTTGGACCGCATCAGAACAAGCGTCGCACCCGTCTCGTCACGCACGCCCTGCATCGTCCGGGACCCCTCGCCGAGGCTTTCGAACTCGAACACATCGACAAGAAAATCATGCATCCCGGCCGGGTCATCCACGACGATATTGAGATGGTTCAGGCGCATCGCTGGTGAAGGGTCCCTGTTTCCCGATCCGCTGTCCGGGCTTCGCCACGAAAAGGGGCCGCGCCGCAGGTCACGGCGCGGCCCTAGAACGTCATGCGGTGCGGATCAGAAGTTCAGCACCGGGCAGCTGTCATTCTCGTAGTAGCTGACCACGTTGATCTCACCGTCGATGATCTGCTGACGCGCGGCGTCCACGGCGGCCTGCATCTCGTCGCCGACCAGTTCGGCGTTGTTCTCGTCGAGCGCGTAGCCCACGCCCTCTTCGGCCAGGCCGAGCGTCAGGAACTTGCCGGTCTCGAGGTCTTCGCCCGCGGTCATCGCGTCATAGACCGCGACATCGACGCGCTTGAGCATCGAGGTCAGAACCGCCCCGGGATGCAGGTGGTTCTGGTTGCTGTCCACCCCGATCGACAGAATGTCGGAATCCGCCGCCGTTTGCAGGACGCCAACACCGGTGCCGCCGGCCGCGGCGTAGATGACGTCCGCGCCCTGGGCGATCTGCGCCTGGGCCAGTTCAGACCCGCGCACCGGGTCGTTCCAGGCGGTCGGCGTGGTGCCGGTCATGTTGGCGATGATCTCGATATCGGGGTTCACCGCCTTGGCGCCCTGGGCGTAGCCGCAGCCGAAATGCCGGATCAGCGGAATGTCCATCCCGCCGATGAAGCCGACGGTCCCGGTTTCCGAGGCCATCGCGGCCATCATGCCGACGAGATAGGAGCCCTGGTGTTCCTGGAAGTTGATCAGCAGGACGTTGTCCGGCACTTCGGGCAGGAACCCGTCGACATTGACGAACTTGGTGTCCGGATAATCCGCCGCGACCTCGCCCATGATGCCGGCGATGGCGAAGCCGGTCGTCACGACGGGGTTGAACCCGGCCTCGGCGAAGCGGCGGAGCGCCTGTTCGCGCTGGGCTTCGGACTGAATCTCGATGTCGCGATAGGTGCCGCCGGTTTCCTCGGCGTAGCGCTCTGCGCCGTTGAACGCGGCCTCGTTGAAGGACTTGTCGAACTTGCCGCCGAGGTCGTAGATCAGCGCCGGTTCCGCCGCGGCCACACCCGCCGTTATGGCGAGGGCTGCGGTGGCGCCGAGCATCTTGTGCAGGAATGTCATCGTTATCTCCCAGGTTGGTCTGTTTCTTGGGGGAGGCGCTCCGGGCATGCCCCGGCCTCCCCGTGAGCCGAGCAGACAGGCTGCATCATGGCCAGATAAGGCAATGCGGGCGGCGGAGCGTCAACCGCTTTTTGGTCTGCGGGACGTGCGCTTAGCGTCGCTGACGCAGGGTCAGAGCGGCTTTTCGAGGATCAGCGCGGCGACCTGCCTGCCGCATGAGCGCCGGTAATACCCCGCGCGGCGGGCGGCCTCCGCATAGCCGGCGGCGGCATAGAGGGCACGGGCCGCGTCGTTGTCCTCGGCCACGTCGAGAAAGGCGCGCCGTGCGCCGCGCGCCCGGGCGGCGGTCTCGAAACCGGTGAGGGTTGCCATCGCGTGGCCCTGCCGGCGGTGATCGGGGTCGGTGACGATGAGCAACAGCTCGGCCTCGTCCGCCCCGACCTGGCCGAGGGCCCAGCAGGTCGCGTCCCCGGTCAGAAGGCTCGTCGGTTTCTCCAGAAGAGCAGAGAATTCCTTCGCCGACCAGCCCCGCGCCTCCGGCATCCCCCTTGCCTGCGCGGCGACGAGCGCGGCGGGCGTCACGGCAGGATCGCCGGCGGCGCCTCGCGGGGCGGCGCGGCATCGGCGGGGCGGATATAGAGCGGGGCAGGCCGGCCGAACCCGCCGCCTCCGGCGCCGAACCGGCCGGCGGCGACCCGGGCCAAGGCGCTGGCGAGCGCCACCGGGTCCGGCGCGGTTGCGCGTCCCGGCATGAGCCGGGCCGCGTTCGCGCCGCCCCCGTCGAAGACCTGCTCATAGACCTGCTCCCGTGGCGCCGGCAGCCGCACCGTCACCGGGCGCGGGGCGTCATGGGCCAACGCGTCGAGCCCGGTGACGCCAATCGCCGGCACGTCGAGCCCGAGCGCCAGCCCCCGCGCAGCCGCCACCGCGATCCGCACGCCGGTGAAGTTGCCCGGCCCGGTGCCCACGGCCAGCGCATCGAGATCGCCCCAGCCGATGCCCGCCTTGGCCAGGACCTCCTCCAGAAACGGCATCAGACGCTCTGCCTGTCCTCGGTCCATCGCCTCGGCCCGCGCCAGGACGATCTCGCCGCCCGACAGCAAAGCGGCCGCGCAATGCGCGGCCGATGTGTCGAAAGCGAGGATCGTGGGATCAGGCCGCGACAGGGCGCACCTCCACCACTTCCGGAATATAGTGCCTGAGCAGGTTCTCGATCCCCATCTTCAGCGTCAGCGTCGAGGACGGGCAGCCGGCGCAGGCGCCCTGCATGTGCAGATAGACGATGCCCCGGTCGAAGCCGTGGAAGGTGATGTCGCCGCCATCCTGGGCCACGGCCGGGCGCACCCTCGTGTCGAGCAACTCCTTGATCTGGCCCACGATCTCGGCATCCTCGCCGTCATGTTCGGCATGGCCGGACGCCGCCTGGTCGCCCTCCATCACCGGCTGGCCGGACTGGTAATGCTCCATGATCGCGCCGAGGATCGGCGGCTTCACATGGTCCCATTCGATCCCGTCATCCTTGGTGACGGTCACGAAATCTGTCCCGAAGAACACGCCGCGGATCCCCTCGACCGTGAAGATGCGCTGGGCCAGCGGCGAATTCTGCGCCGCCTCCGGGCTCGCGAAATCCGCGGTTCCGGCCTCCAGCACGGTCTGGCCGGGCAGGAATTTCAGCGTTGCGGGGTTCGGGGTGGCTTCGGTCTGGATGAACATCGGCGTCAACCTTTCTGTCAGGCTTCAGATATGCGCCCGGATGCGGGCCAAGTCAAGATTTAGAACTGTTCTAAAAATCTTCTGCCAAAGCACGAGACAGAACGAAACCGCCCCGGCGCGACGGCCGGGGCGATCCAGGGACAGACGGTGGGGAGAACCGCCTTAGTCTTCGATCTCGAACTCCTGGGTGGCGAGCACCTGGTCGCCGGACTTCAGGATCGCGATCACGTCATTGCGGGCGGTCTGGCCCAGATTGACGAAGACATTCGCGTTGGCGCCGGCATTGACGGCCTCGGTGCCGAGCAGGTTGCCGACCGTACCGCCGTGGAAGTCATAGACTTCGATGACCGCATCGGAGCTGGCCCGGACGGTGCCGATGTCGAGGCGCGAGCTTTCTTCCTGCACGGTCTCGAGGCCGAAATAGCTCGAGTCGGCGGTGGCGATGGTCGCGGTGCCGACAGCGGCAAGGGCGGCGAGGGCGAAGGTGAATTTGGACATGGGACGTTCCTTTCAGGGTCGTGTCACGTGGTTGTCTTGGTTTGTCGTTACGGCGTCAGTGCCGCGTTCGATGAGGCAGAGATCGGGCGGCGGGAGCCGTTCGGGAAGGTGCGCTCCGGTCACGAAAAAATGCGCCCGGTGTGAGGGGAGGGTGGCCTTGACGCCGGGCCGGATCGACCCGGGGGCGGGGTTCTGTGCACGGGCGGATACTGACATGTGGCGGCCCGCACAGAACCGGGCGCCGAGGGCTCACGGGAGGCCGATCACGGGGCTTCAAGTTTGCCCGATCACATTCATTTGACCCGGATTTGTTTCACCGGGATTTCGGTGCCGTGACGGAGAATGTCAGTTTCGTTTCAGCACCTCTCCGCGCCGTAACGGAATGCGTCAGCACGTCTGCCAGTTTCGGGCCGCAAGTTCGGTGAATGCAAAGAGATTTACCCCGACATGGGTCAGTGCCGCGATCCCGGCGGTGCCGCTCCAAAGCCGCATCAACAAGAAGAGAGCGCCGGGCCCCAGCGCACCGCCGACCAGGCCGAGCAACCCGCCGGTCAACGCGACGCAGGCGGCAAAGAGCAGCGCGACATGCCACGGCACGAAAGGGCCGAGCGAGATCAGCGTCGCGATCCGGCGACGTCGCCAGCAGCGCGCCGCGCCAGAACAGCTCTTCCAGGGCTCCGTTCAGCACCGCCGCCACCGCCGCGATTGCCAGCACCCAGCCCGGCGGCCAGCCCCGCTCGGTCAGCGCGAGAGAGGCCGCGCCGATCATCAGCGGGCGATGCCCGCCCCGGCGATTTCCAGCGCCCGCCCCGGGCTGACCGGCGCCAGCATCCGCCATGCGCCTTTCAGGCCGACGGACCACAGGATGAGCGGCACGAGGACGGCAAACCAGTAGAGTGTAAATGCCACGAAGTCCCCCGGCAAAGGCGGCAGCAGCCGGGTCGGGGCGAAGAACGAGAGACAGAGAACCGGCAGCGCGATCGGGAAACGGATGGCCAGCCGCCGGTCCATCTCAGGCCCGGTGCCTCGGACTTCGGGCCGTTGGCCGGGCTGCGGGAGGGCTCACGTGATCGCCTCCAGCCGCTCCTTGGAGATATCGCCCGGCACCATTGTCATCGGGATCGGCAGGGTTCCGGCGCTCCGGGTCAACTGGGTGACCAGCGGTCCGGGTCCCTTCTTGTCGGTGCCCGCGCCCAGGACCAGCACCCCGACCTCGGGATCGTCGCGGATCTGGGCGAGGATTTCCGGCACCGGCTCGCCCTCGCGGATCACCAGTTCGGGATGCACCCCCTGCTTGTCGCGCATCCATTTGGCGAAGACCTCGAAATGGACCTCGATCCGTTCCCGGCTTTCGGCGCGCATGACATCGCCGACCCCGACCCAGTGGTTGAACTCGTCCGGCGAGATGATCGACAGCACCTGCACGCCGCCGCCGGTATGGGCCGCCCGCATCGCCGCGAAGCGCATGGCATTGAGGCATTCGCGGGTATCGTCGAGGACGACCAGGAATTTGCGCATCGGTCCACCTCCGGGGTCAGTCTGGCGCAATGCGGCGGGCGGTGCAATCTCAGCCGCGCCGGGCCCAGGCGATCGACGTGTCGAGACGGTCGTTGCCCCAGAAGAGTTCGTCGCCTACCACCATGCTCGGCGCCCCGAAGATGCCAAGCGCCACCGCGCGCTCCGTCTGCGCGCGGAGTTTGGCCTTGGTCCCGGGGTCCTGGGCGGCGGCGGTCACGGCTTCGGCGTCCTGCCCGAGCCCGGCCAGCAGGTTCGCGATGACCTCCGGCTGCCCGATATCGCGGTCCTCGGCGAAGTTCGCCCCGTAGACCGCGCGGATGAAACCGCCGATCCACGCTGCGTCGTCGAAGGCAGCGCAAATCCGGGCGGCCAGCAAGCTGCCCCTCGGGAACGCACTGGGACGGCGGAGCGGCAGGCCCTGTGCCGCGCAGATCCGCTCCAGGTCGCGCCACATATAGGCGCCTTTCGCGGGATAGATGTTGAAGGGCGAGTCCGTCATGCCCTGCTGCGTAAAGACCGGGCCGAGCAGGAACGGGCGCCAGAGGAGCGGCACCCCGGCCTCGGCGCAGGCCGCCTCGACCCGCATCGCCGCCGGATAGGAATAGGTGCTGGCGAATTCGAACCAAAACTGGACCGGTCGTGGAGTGGGCCCAGTCATGCCGCCGACCGCGCCCAGTCCCAGTAGAGGTCCCGCGCCCGCCGCGTCACCGGCCCGATCTGGTAGTGCCTGTCGTCGAAGGCGGTGACCGGCGTGACCTTCGTCATGTTGCCGGAGAGGAAGATCTCGTCGGCCTCCCGGGCATCGTCGAAACTCAGGACCCCTTCGTGGACCGTCACCCCGTCGGCGCGCAGGTTTTCGATATGCCGCGCGCGGGTGATCCCGGCGAGGAAGGTGCCGTTCGGGATCGGGGTGAAGACCTCGCCGTCCTTGACGAGGAAGACATTGGCCGTAGCGCTCTCGGCGAGATTGCCCATGGCGTCGGCTACGAGCGCATTCTGGAACCCGCGGGACCTGGCCTCGGCCAGCATGCGCGCGTTGTTGGGGTAGAGACAGGCGGCCTTGGCATTGACGACGGCGTTTTCCAGGACCGGGCGGCGGAACCGGGTCGTGGTGACCGTCACCGAAAACTCGGGCTCCGGCATCGGCACCTCTTCGAGGCAGATCGCGAAGCCCGGTTCGCCCTCGCCGGGCAGGATCGCGGAAAGGCCGCAGGCGATACCCCAATACATTGGCCGGATATAGACCGCCGCGCCTTCCGGGTAGAGCGCGAGGCCCTCCTTCACGATCTCCACCATCCGGTCGGTGGAGATGTGGGGGGAGAGCATCAGCGCTTCGGCGGAGCGGTTGACCCGCGCGCAATGCTTGTCGAGGTCCGGGGTCAGCCCGCTGACCAGCCGCGCCCCGTCGAACACGCCGGAGCCGAGCCAGGCCCCGTGATCGGCGGCCTTCATGACAGGTATGTCGCCGTCATGCCAGGTGCCGTCGACATAGGTGCGGATATTGCTGCCATAGGCCATGGGTGCCTCCCTCGAACGGGCGGACCCTAGGGCGGCGAGAGAGGGGCGTCCATACCTATGGGCAAGGTCTTACGGAGCCCCCGTGGTTCCATGTCCCCGCCCGGAGTCAAGCCGAAGGCGCCGGGCATCGACAGACCGTCCCGTCGCACCGGAGGTGCGCCACATAGAGTCGGCACGCCTCCGGCGTGACGGGCTGGCGATATGTTTGGGCTGGGTGCTTAGCTCGGAGCGGGGGATGTGCTTGGCAACTATAAATCACATCAACTCAGAGGGAGGATCGCCATCCCCCGGTCTGTCGATGCCCGGCTTGCGTCACGCCAGACAAGCCGCCACCCGAGGAGACTTCACCGCGCCTCCGCGAGCAACGCACCCAGATCAAGGGGATCGTTCACCATCACTAGGTTGCCATCCGCAGCCCGCCGCCATTCCGCCTCGGGCCGGTCGCGGTAGAGCTCGACGCCGTTCTGATCCGGATCGCGGAGATAGACCGCCTCGCTCACATTGTGATCGGCCTTGCCATCGATCGGGATGCCGGCGTCGATCACCCGCCGCACCGCCTCGGCGAGGCTCTTGCGGTCCGCATAGAGAAACGCCGTGTGATAGAGCCCGGTATGACCCGGCGGCGGCGGGGTGGCGCCGGCGCTTTCCCAGGTGTTGAGCCCGATATGGTGGTGATAGCCCCCGGCGGCGAGGAACGCGGCCTGCGCGCCGTAGCGCACCGTCACCTCGAAGCCGAGGACATCGCGATAGAACCCGATGGCCCGGTCCAGATCGGCGACCTTGAGATGGACATGGCCGACACGGGTGGCGGCAGGGGCGAGTTGAGCAGGGGCGAGGGTCTCCGGCATCTTGGCCTCCGTCAAATTGGTCCGGCCAAGATAGCCAACCCATCGGCGCACAAAAGCCGTCCGTCCGCGCGCATCCTGTGCGGAATTGCAAAGGGCGCGCCCAGAAGGGGACGGGAAAAGGCGCGCCCGGGTGGGGAACCCGGACGCGCAAAATCACCGGCAGGGACGGGCCGATGACGCCGCGGCCCAAGGGGCGGTGGGCCGGCGGCGAACCCGAACGAGGGACGGACAGACCATCGCCCGGGATCACGTCGTCGCCCTTTGGTAGGGGGATTCGGATTCCGTTTTGTGACGCGGGCACCGCCGCTCAGCCGCGCACCAGCCCCACGACCTCATAGGTCCGGGCCAGGACCGGCGCCGCGAGCGCGCGGGCCTGTTCGGCGCCATGGGCGAGGAGGCGGTCGATCTCGGCCGGGTCGTCCATCAGGCGACGCATCTCGCCCGCGATGGGCGAGAGCTTCTCCACGGCCAGATCGGCCAGGGCGGGTTTGAACTGGCCCCAGCCGGCGCCGGCATATTCCGCCACCACCTCTTCCGGCGTGATGTCCGCGAGCGCGGCGTAGATATCGACGAGGTTCGTCGCCTCCGCGCGCCCTTCCAGCTCTTCGAACGCGTCCGGCAGCGGCGCCGGATCGGTCCGCGCCTTCTTGAACTTCCGCGAGATCGTGTCCGCATCGTCGGTCATGTTGATGCGTTCCATGTCGCTCTCGCCGGATTTCGACATCTTCTTGGTCCCGTCGCGCAGGTTCATCACCCGCGTCGCGGGTCCGTCGATGACCGGCTCGGTGATCGGGAAGAAGTCGGTCCCGTAGTCATGGTTGAACCTCGCCGCGATGTCGCGGGTCAGCTCCACATGCTGTTTCTGGTCCTCGCCCACCGGCACATGGGTGGCGTGGTAGAGCAGGATGTCCGCGGCCATGAGCGAGGGATAGGCGTAGAGCCCGAGGGACTGCTTCTCCGCATTCTTGCCCGCCTTCTCCTTGAACTGGGTCATCCGGTTCATCCAGCCGAGCCGGGCGACGCAGTTGAAGATCCAGGCCAGTTCCACATGCTCATGGACCTGGGACTGGTTGAAGAGCACGGATTGCGCCGGGTCGATGCCCGATGCGAGCAGCCCTGCCGCCACTTCCCTTGTGCCGTTCCGCAAATCCTCCGGGTCCTGCCAGACGGTGATCGCATGCAGGTCCACCACGCAATAGATCGTCGTGTCCCACTCCCCGCCCTGCATCCCGGCCCAGCGTTTGATCGCGCCGAGATAATTGCCGAGCGTGAGCCCGCCCGAGGGCTTGATCCCGGAGAAGATGCGGGGCGCGAAGGTGGTCTCGGTCATGGGAAGCGTTCCAACTGGCATCCGAAGCGGACCTCGCTTACCCATGGCCAGAGCATGCGTCAACCGGAGCGGAAGATGTCCGAGGAAAGCCCGTTCAACGCCATTCCGGCCGCGCCGCTCCTGCTGTTTCTGGCGGTGTTCGGGGTCGAACTGGCAATCTCGGCGGCGGCCCAGGGCTTCGTCGGCGGGCAGGAGGGGGTGGGCTGGCGCATTGCGCTTTTCGACCGCTTCGCCTTCGCGCCTTCGGTGCTCGACGTCATGGTGGAGCGGGGCATCGTCACGGTGGATTTGGCCAAGCGGCTCGTCACCTATCCGATTGCCCATGCCAGTTTCACCCATGCGCTCTGGGCCTCGGTCCTGATTCTGGCGCTGGGCAAGTTCGTGGGCGAGGCTTACGGCTCGCCCGCCTTCCTGACCGTCTTCGTTGTGGCGACGGTATTCGGTGCCCTGATCTACGGCGCCCTCGCCCCGGGCAACGTACCGCTCGTCGGCTCCTATCCCGGCATCTACGGGCTGATCGGGGCCTATACCTATGTGCTCTGGCTGCGGCTCGGGCAGATCGGCGAGAACCAGTACCGCGCCTTCACCCTGATCGGGATCCTGGTGGGGCTGATGCTGATCTACTCGATCTTCTTCGGCTCGACCCCGTGGTGGATCGCCGAGCTCTCGGGCTTCGTCGTCGGGCTGGCGGTCGCGCCGCTGCTGGCTCCCGGCGGCTGGACCGCGTTCCTCGCCCGGCTGCGGCGGCGATGATCAGGCCGAGCGCCGGAGCGCGGCCCGCACCTCGGACATCCGGAAGGCGCCGAGCATCTGGGCGAGGGTGAAATAGAGGCCGATTCCGGCCAGCACGAGGCCGAGGAGGGCGGCGTAGCGGAGCGTCGGCGCGGCGAAGAACGGCCCGATCAGCACCGCCAGCCACCAAAGCGCGACCCCCATCAGGAGGGCCGCCAGCACGATCCGCCAGAGCCGCCCCCGGAGCCGCGCGTCGAGCCGCGCCGCCTCGCCCATGCCCCGGCTGCCCCACCAGAGCAGCCAGACCATCACCCAGCCCGCCACGGTGGTGCCGATCGCCGCCGCGATGAAGCCGATCACCGGCGCGAGCCCGATGGCCACCCCCGCATTCACCACCATCGCCGCCAGCGCGTAGTAGAACGGCCGCTTGGTGTCGGCCCGGGCGAAGAAGAGCGGCTGGAGCGTCTTTTGCAGCACGAAGGCTGGCAGGCCAAGCCCGTAGACCATCAGCGCCAGCGCCGTGGCGGCGGTGTCGTCGGCGTCGAAGGCGCCACGCTCGAAGAGGACGGAGACGAGCGGCACCGGCACCATTGCGAGCGCCACCGCGGCCGGGACGGTCAGCGCCAGGCTGAACTCGGTGGCGCGGTTGAAGGCATCGCGCCCGCCGGCGGTGTCACCGCTCTCCAGTCGGCGGGAGAGGTCGGGCAGGAGCACCACGCCGATGGCGATCCCCACGACACCGAGGGGGAGCTGGTAGAGCCGGTCGGCATAGCTCAGCCAGGCGATGGCGCCGTCGAAGAACGAGGCGACCTGCCGCCCGATCAGCAGGTTGACCTGTACCACCCCGCCGGCCAGGGCTGCCGGGGCGGCGATGATGGCGAGGCGCTTCAGCTCCGGTGTGAGCCGCGGCCAGCGCGGCATCAGGCGGAACCCGGCGCGGGCCGCCGCGACCCAGACGAAGGCAAGCTGCGCGATCCCGGCCAGGGGCACCGTCCAGATCAGCGCGTCGCCCACATCCCAGCCGAGCCGGATCGCGAGTCCCATGGCGCCGACCAGCATCACGTTGAGGATCACCGGCGCGGCGGCTGCCGCCACGAACCGCCCCGTCGCATTCAGCACGCCCGAAAGCAGGGCGGCGAGCGAGATGAACAGGATATAGGGAAAGGCGATCCGCCCGTAATCCACCGCGAGGTCGAAACGCGCGTCCCCCAGAAACCCGCTCGCCATGGCGACAACCAGCCAGGGCATGGCGAAAAGAGCGATCACGGTGAGGGCGATCAGGATCGTGGCGAGCCCGGCAAAGGCGTCGCGGGCGAACCCCCCCGGGTCCTCGCCGCTTTCGAGCTTCTTGGAGAACATCGGGACGAAGGCCATGTTGAACGCGCCCTCGGCGAAGAACCGGCGGAACATGTTCGGCAGCGCGAAGGCGATCAGGAACACCTCCGCCACCGGCCCGGCACCGAGCGTTGCCGCGATGAAGATATCGCGGATGAACCCGAAGACGCGGCTCAGCAGCGTCCAGAGCCCGACGGTGAGGAATCCGGCGATGAGGCGGATGGGTTTCATGTCTTGCCTGCTCTTTGGCGGTCAGCCCTAGCGGCTTTGGGCCGTTGTGGGAAGCTTCAGGCGGTTGTGTCACAACACCTGAGCAGGGGGTGTGCAGCGCCTCTGCAAGCCGTCCGGTGGGGTGCCCGCGTCTGTCGCGGGAGATCCTGTTCCGTGGCGCGAAACTCTTCGAAGAGTTTCGTCAGACCCTTCGAAGGGTCTATCCGCGCGGCGTGCCATCGCCGCTTCGTTGCCCGACAGCCTGCCGGTTCCGGCGGGTGCCAAAACTCTTCGAAGAGTTTTGCCAGACCTTTCGAAAGGTCTGTCCGCCCCGCGCCGCCGCCGCGCCATTGCCCGATGGCTCCGCCGGTCCCGGACAGCGCCAAACTCTTCGAAGAGTTTGGCCAGACCCTTCGAAGGGTCTGCCCCGCCGGAGGCCGACGGCGCATAGATGCAGCGCTATTCCCCGGCCCGGGCCGCGCCCTCTTCGATCGCCTCGCGGAGCCGGCGTTCGAGGGATTTCTGCTTCGCCGGCGACTGGTACTTCAGCCCGAACATGTCCTTCACGTAGAACGTGTCGACGACCTGCTCGCCATAGGTCGCGATCACCGCGCTAGCGATATAGACATTGGCCGCCGCCAGCGTCCGCGTCAGGTCGTAGAGCAGCCCGGGCCGGTCGCGGGTATCGACCTCGATGATCGTGTAAATCTCCGAGCCCTCGTTGTCGAAAGTGATATGGGTCGGCACCCGGAACGGCTTTTCCCGCTTCTTGAGCCGGTCACGGTCCTTCAACGCCTCGCGCGGCACCACATCGCCGTGCAGCGTCTTTTCGATCATCGCGCGAAGCCGGGGCAGGCGGCGCTCCTCATAGGGCTTGCCTTCGCTGTCCTGGATCCAGAACGCGGCGGTGGCATAGCCGTCTTTCGTCGTGAAGGTCCGCGCATCCACCACATTGGCCCCGACCAGCGCCAGCGCGCCGCACATCCGGCTGAAGATGCCCGGATGGTCGGCCATCACGAAACAGGCCCTTGTCGCATCGCGGTCCTCGTCCGGGGTCAGGCCGATGCGGATCTCGTCATCGCCGATCTCGCGTAAGAGCCGGGCGAAATCCACATGGGCGGTGACGTGGAGCCCCTGCCAGTAGGGGTCGTAATGCCGCGCGGTCTCGGCGCGCAGGTCTTTCGGTTCCCATTCGGCCAGCGCCTCGCGCAGCTTCCTCTTCGCCTCGGTGCCGCGCTCCTCGCGGTTGATCGCTTCGAGCCCGTCCGCCAGCGCCCGCCGGGTCTGCCGGTAGAGCGCGCGCAAGAGCGCCGCCTTCCAGTTGTTCCAGGTTCCCGGACCGACGCCTCGGATGTCGCAGACCGTGAGCACCGTGAGCAGGTCGAGGCGTTCCTGGGTCTTCACCGCCTTGGCGAAATCCCGAACCGTGCGCGGGTCCGCAATGTCGCGCTTCTGCGCCATATCGGACATCAGCAGGTGATAGCGCACCAGCCATTCCACCGTCTCGACCTCGCGCTTCTTCAGGCCGAGCCGGGTCGACACCGCCCGCGCGATCCGGGCGCCGAGGATCGAATGATCCTCATCCCGCCCCTTGCCGATGTCGTGCAGGAAGAGCGCGGTATAGAGCACTTTGCGGTTCACCCCCCGCTTCAGGATCGAGGAGGCGACGGGGAGTTCCTCGATCAGTTCCTCGCGTTCGATCCGGGCGAGGTGGCTGATGCATTGAATGAGATGCTCGTCCACCGTGAAATGGTGGTACATGTTGAACTGCATCATCGCCACGACCGGCTCGAATTCCGGGATGTAGGCCGCAAGCACGCCGAGCTCGTTCATCCGCCGGAGCCCGCGTTCGGGATTGCCGTGCTTCAGGAGCGTGTCGAAGAAGATCCGCGCGGCTTCCGGTGAGGCGCGCATCTCCTCGTCGATCAGGTCGAGGCTGCCGGCGAGGAGCCGCATCGCGTCCGGATGCAGCAGGGTCCCGGTCCGCAGCGCCTCCTCGAAGATGCGCAGGATGTTGAGCTTGTCGGTCAGAAACGCGTCCCGGTCCGCCACGGTCAGCCGGTTCTGCTTGATCGCGTAGGGCGCCTTGGCCCGCTTCCGGCGGGACAGCAGCCGGGTCAGCATCGGTTCGGGCTTGGTGTGATTGGCCTCGAGCGCGGTCAGGAAGATGCGGGTGAGTTCGCCGACCCGCGTCGCATGGCGAAAATAGTCCTGCATGAAATGCTCGACCGCCCGGCGCCCGCCCTTGTCGGCATAGCCCATCCGGTCCGCGACCTCGACCTGGAGGTCGAAGCTGAGCTGGTCCTGGGCCCGCCCGGTGATCAGGTGCAGATGGCAGCGCACCGCCCAGAGAAAGCTCTCGGCCCGGGCGAAGGTCTCATATTCCTCGGGCTGGAACACGCCGCGGGCCACGAGGTCCCGGGCGCTGCGCACCCGGTGGACGTATTTGCCGATCCAGAACAGCGATTGCAGGTCGCGCAGGCCCCCCTTGCCCTCCTTCACATTGGGCTCCACCACATAGCGCTGGCCGCCCTGCTTGCGGTGCCGGGTGCCGCGTTCGGCGAGCTTGGCCTCGATGAAATCCGAGGCCGTGCTGCGGAACAGATCGGTCCAGAGCTTGGTCTCCAGATCGTTCGACAGGTCCGCGTCCCCGGCCAGCAGGCGGCATTCCAGAAGCGAGGTGCGGATCGTGTAATCCTCCCGCGCGAGCCGCAGGCAATCCTTCTCGGATCGGCTGGCATGGCCGACCTTCAGCTTCAGGTCCCAGAGCATATAGAGCATCGACTCGATGAGGCTCTCGGCCCAGGGGGTGATCTTCCAGGGCGTCAGAAACAGCAGGTCGACATCGGAATGCGGCGCCATCTCGCCGCGTCCGTAACCGCCCACGGCGATCAGCGCGAGCCGCTCCCCGGTCGTGGGGTTCGGCAGCGGATGCAGCCGGTCCCGGGCGACCTCGTAGACCGCCGTGACGATCTGGTCGGTGAGCCAGCTATAGGCGCGCACCGTCGGGGCGGCGTCGAAGGGGCGGGTGGCGAAGGCTTCGGCAATCGCGGCCATGCCGGATTTGCGCGCGGCGCCGAGCACCTCTACCGCTGCGCCGCGGGCCCGGGCGGCATCGGGGGCAGTGTCGATGGCCTTGGCCAGGGCGGCATCGAGCGCCGCGCGGTCGAGGATGTCCTCGACCGGGCAGATCAGCTCCGCCGCCTTGGCCGGGTCCTCTGCGCCGGCCTCCGGCTCAGAAGCCGGCGCCGCCGAAACCTGTCGGAGCTGGGTCAACGACGACCACCTGATTGTTCTGGATCCGGGCCACGGCGAGGGCCCGCTGATTGGTGCCGTCCGGGCGCAGGCGGAAGACGCCATTGGTGCCCTGGAAGCCGGCGCCGGTGGTTAGCGCCGCCCGGGTCAGCGCGTTGCGGTTGCCCGAGGCGACAAGGGCGCCGATAGCGGCGATCCCGTCATAGGCGAGCCCGGCGAGCGGATGCGGCGCCCCGCCATAGGCCGCGGCATAGCGGCTCTCGAAATTCGCGGTCATGCGCTGGTCGGGCAAGGCGAAGAGCCCGCCCTGGAGCCCCGGCAGCGCCAGCGCCTGGGGCGCTGCATTCCAGCGGGTCAGGCCGATATACTGGGTCGTCGCGGGGCTCAGCCCGCTTTCCGGCAGCGCGGTGGCGAGGATCGGCAGGTCCGCGTTCACGCCGGCGGTCATGAAGACGGCATCGGCGCCCGAGCTTTGCGCCGCCGAGGCGATGGAGGGCGCGGCGTTGACGATATCCTGTTGCGACATCGCGTAGGTCTGAATGCCGCTCAGCGTCCCGCCATTGGCCAGGACCGCGGATTCGATCGCGGCGCGGCCGACCGACCCTTGCAGGTCGTTGCCATGGACCACGAGATAGCTGTTCAGACCCTGGGACCGGCCGTAGCGCACCAGCCGGTCGGCGGTGTTGCGGAAGGTGGGCCCGAGGATGAAGACATTGCCGCCGGCGATGGTCGGATTGTTGGAGAAGGCCAGCACATTCACCCCGCTGCCCGCGACCGCGACGCCCGCGGCATTGGCGGCCTCGCCATAGAGCGGCCCTAGGATGATCCCGGCGCCGTCGGCGACGGCCTGTTGCGCGACGGCGGCGGCCTGGGCGGCATTACCGGCGGTGTTGTAGACCCGCAGGTCGATCTGGGCGCCGCTCAGATCCGAGATCGCGAGCCGCGCGGCATTCTCGAGATTCGAGGCCAGGAAGTTGTCGGATGGCGTCGCCGACCCCCCGGGCACCAACAGCGCAACGCGCACCGGCTGGGACGGATTGATCGCCGGGCCGCCTCCGCCGCCGGTGATCGCGATCGGATCGCAGGCCGCGAGCCACATCAGCGACAGGAGGGCGACGAGACGGGCGAGCGCCTTGCGGGGCGCGGGCAGACGGGCAAACATGGGCGGCGCGGTCCTTGAACTGCTTCGGGGCCCGTCGGCAGCCAGGGCCGGGGCGGAGGAATGGCGCCATCATAGGGGCGGCGGGCGAGGGGTCTAGGGATGATTTTCGAAGCCAAGCCGCTCTCCCCCGGGCTCTATCTGGTGGCGACCCCGATCGGCAATGCCCGCGACATCACGCTCCGCGCGCTCGACGTGCTGGCCAGTGCCGACCGGATTGCGGCCGAGGACACGCGGACGGCGCGCAAGCTCATGGATATCCACGGAATTCCGCTCGGCGGCCGGCCGCTCAGCGCCTATCACGACCATTCGTCGGAGGGTGCGCGGGAGGCTCTGGTCGCCGCCGTCGCGGCGGGCGCGGCGGTGGCCTATGTGTCGGAAGCCGGTACGCCGCTTCTGGCCGATCCCGGCTTCCGGCTCGCCCGGGCGGTGGTGGCCGCGGGGGGGCAGGTCATCGCGGTGCCGGGCGCCTCGGCGCTACTCGCGGCGCTGAACGTGGCAGGGCTGCCGACCGACCGGGTCCTCTTCGCGGGGTTCCTGCCGCCCGCCGGAGCGGCGCGGCGGACCGCGCTGGCCGAACTGCGTGAGGTGCCGGCGACGCTCGTCCTCTATGAAAGCCCGAAGCGGGTTAGGGGAGTGTTAGGTGATTTGTGCGAGGTCTTGGGGGCGGACCGGCAGGCGGCGCTCTGCCGGGAACTGACGAAGCGATTCGAAGAGGTGGCGCGCGGCACGCTATCGGACTTGCGGGCCCTGGCCGATGACCGGGTCCTCAAGGGAGAGATCGTTCTGGTCGTGGACCGGACGGACGGGCGCGCCGCGCCGAGTGAGGACATGGAGACGGAACTGAAGAGGGCCCTCGAAACCATGCCGCTGAAAGAGGCGGTGACAGCGGTCTCCGGCGCCCTCGGCCTGCCGCGCCGGCAGGTCTATCAGGCCGCGCTCGATCTGAGGAAAGGGTCAGGGACATGACCGGTTGCGTCTCCTACCATGCCGGCCTTTCGGCCGAAGACAGCGTGGCGCGCGACTATACCCGCCGCGGCCGTCCGGTGATTTCGCGGCGCTGGCGCGGACAATCGGGCGAGATCGATCTGGTGGCGCGCGACGGCGAGGGGCTGATTTTCATCGAGGTCAAGAAGAGCCGGAGCCATGCCCGCGCCGCCGAACGCCTGACCAGCCGGCAGATGGACCGGATCGCCGCCTCGGCGTCTGAATTCCTCGCCGGAGAGCCCAGGGGGCAATTGACGGATGTGCGCTTCGATCTGGCCACCGTCGATCAGACCGGCAGCGTCCGGGTGCTGGAGAACGCCTTCGGCCATTTCTAGGTGTGCCCGAGCCGCGGCATTGAACCTCTCCGGCCGGTGGGCCATTGAAGGGGCGACGCCAGCGCCGGAGCCTGCCCGAGATGTCCCTCAAAATCGCCTTTCAGATGGACCCGATCGGTCCCATCGACATCGATGCCGACAGCACCTTCCGGATCGCCGAAGAGGCCCAGGCGCGGGGCCACGCGCTCTTCTACTACACGCCGGACCAGATCGCCTGGGACGAGACCCGGGTGACCGCCACCGGCTGGCCGCTTGAGGTGCAGCGCGTCCGGGGCGATCATTTCCGGCTTGGTGACCGCCGCACCGCCGATCTCTCGGAGTTCGATGTGGTCTGGCTCCGCCAGGACCCGCCCTTCGACATGTCCTACATCACGACGACCCATCTTCTGGACCTGGTCCACCCGGAGACGCTCGTCGTCAATGATCCGTTCTGGGTTCGCAACGCGCCGGAAAAGCTCCTCGTCCTGCAATTCCCGGACCTGACCCCGCCCACCACCATCGCCCGCGACCTCGACACGCTCCGCGCCTTCCGCGCGCGCCACGGCGACATCATCGTCAAGCCGCTTTACGGGAATGGCGGTTCGGGCGTGTTCAAGCTGAAGGCCGGCGACAGCAACCTGGCCTCGCTCTACGAGATGTTCACCGCGATGAACCGCGAACCGCTGATCGCCCAGGCGTTCCTGCCCGCCGTGGCCAAGGGCGACAAGCGGGTGATCCTGGTCGACGGCGAGCCGGTGGGCGCCATCAACCGGGTCCCGGCGGCGGGCGAGACCCGCTCCAACCTCCATGTCGGTGGCCGCGCCGAGCCTGCGCCGCTCACCGAGCGCGACCGTGAGATCTGCGCCCGGATCGGCCCGTTCCTGCGCGAGAAGGGTCAGGTTTTCGTCGGGATCGACGTGATCGGCGACTGGCTGACCGAGATCAACCTGACCTCGCCCACCGGTATTCAGGAGCTGGAACGGTTCGACGGGATCAATGTCGCGGGCATGATCTGGGAGGCCATCGAGCGGCGCCGGGCGGCATAACAATTCGCGTCACCTGCGCCGGATTCAGGGCGGCTTGGCCAGCCGCCTGCCCGCAGCGTGATGCCCGTCCCGGCCTCCAGATGATGCGCCCCTGTCCGCCGGATCCTCGACGGTTGGCAGCCCGGGGCGCGGGCGGTGCACCGTTACGGCGCGCGTCAGACTTCCTTCGAGAGCGCCAGCCGGTAGCTGACCGCCTCGGCCACATGGGGCTGGCGCACATCCTCGGAGCCGTCGAGATCGGCGATGGTCCGCGCAAGTCTCAGCACCCGGTGATAGCCCCGCGCCGAGAGCCCGAACCGCTCCGCCACCCGGGTCAGCAGCGCCCGGCCCCCGTCGTCGGGCGTCGCCACCTCCTCCAGCCGCTCGCCCTGCAGATCGGCGTTGAGCCGCGGCCCCTCCAGTCCGTCGAACCGCGCCGCCTGCCGCGCCCGGGCCGCCGCGACCCGTTCCGCGACGGTCGCCGAACTCTCCCCGGAGGCAGGCTGATCGAGATCGGTATAGGCCACGGGCGGCATCTCGACCCGCAGGTCGAACCGATCCATCAGCGGCCCCGAGATACGGCCCAGGTAATCCTCGCCGCAGATCGGCGCCCGGGCGCAGGCGCGGGCCGGATCGCTCAGATACCCGCAACGGCAGGGATTAGCGGCGGCCACCAGCATGAACCGGCAGGGATAGCGGATATGGGCGTTGGCGCGGGCCACGATCACCTCCCCGGTCTCGATGGGTTGGCGCAGGGTTTCGAGCACGGGCCGGGGGAATTCCGGGAACTCGTCCATGAAGAGCACGCCGTTATGGGCGAGGCTGATCTCGCCGGGCTTGGCGCCGCGCCCGCCGCCGACGATGGCGGCCATCGATGCGGTATGGTGCGGCTCGCGGAACGGGCGGACCCGGCTGATCCCGCCCTCGTCGAGGAGGCCCGCGAGGGAGTGGATCATCGAGGTTTCGAGCGCCTCGAACGCCTCCAAAGGCGGCAGGATACCGGGCAGGCGCGCGGCGAGCATGGATTTGCCCGAGCCTGGCGTGCCGACCATCATCATGTGATGCCGCCCGGCGGCGGCGATTTCCAGGGCGCGCTTGGCGCGTTCCTGCCCCCGCACATCGCGCAGGTCGCGCGCCGCCGGATCGCCGGTGACTTCGCCCGGCTCGGCCGGCGGCAACACCGACTGGCCTTTATAGTGCCGGATCACCTCCGCCAGGGAGCCCGCGCCATAGACATCGCAGGCCCCGACCCAGGCCGCCTCGGCGCCGCAGGCTTTGGGGCAGAGGAGCGACCGGCTCTCCTCCGCCGCGGCCATGGCCGAGGGCAGGGCGCCGATCACCGGCACCAGCGTGCCGTCGAGGGAAAGCTCGCCCAGCGCCACCGTCTCGGCCACGCTGTCGGGGGGTAACACGTCGAGTGCGGCCAGGAGCGACATCGCGATCGGCAGATCGAAATGGGAGCCTTCCTTGGGCAGATCCGCGGGCGAGAGGTTCACCGTGATCCGCTTCGACGGCAGCGCGATGGCGAGAGAGGTCAGGGCAGCGCGCACCCGCTCCCGCGCCTCGCTCACCGCCTTGTCGGGGAGGCCCACGATAGAGAAGGCCGGCACGCCGGGGGTGATCGCGCATTGCACCTCGACAGGCCGCGCCTCGACCCCCTCGAAGGCCACCGTATAGGCCGATGCCGTCATCTCCGCGCGTCCTTTCGCAAGCGAACGGTTAACGGGTACTGACCGCGGGTTTAGGAATGGTTAACGGGCGCGCCGCGCTCCGGCATCGGGAAGGGCAGGCGCGGCAGGCCGATCTCGTATTGCGGGACCTCCGTGTCCGTGGCGAGCCCGGCGTCGCGCCAGTCCTGCACCTCCGGCAGGGCCAGAAGCCGATCCGCATAGGCCCGCGCCTCCGCCGTGACCGGCAGACCGTAGCCCGCGATCCGCGCCGCGACGGGGGTGAAGAAGACATCCGCGAGGCTGTAGGCCCCGAAGAGAAACGGCCCGCCGGAGCCGTCAAGCGCATGGGTCCAGAGCGCCTCGAGCCGCGCCAGATCGGCGCGAACCGAGGCGTCGGGCACGAACCCGTCCCAGGCGGTCCGGAAATTCATCGGGCAGGCGCCGCGGAGCGCGGCGAAGCCCGAATGCATCTCGGCCACAAGGCTCATCGCCTCCGCCCGCGCCCCGGGCGCCTCGGGAAGCAGGCCCTTCTCCGGGAACGCCTCGGCCAGATGCCAGGCGATGGCGAGACTGTCGCTCAGCACCCCGCCGTCGGGGGTCTTGGCCGCCGGCACCGTGGAGCCGCCGGAGAAGGCACTCACCTTCTCGGCGAACCCGTCGGTATAGAAGACGACATGGCGGAGCGTCACGGGAATGTCCCAGACGGCGAAGGGCAGCCAGCCCCGCAGCGACCAGCTCGAATAGCTGCGCTGCCCGATCATCAGTTCGTAGGTCATGGGGGGAACGGAGCATGTAGGCGGCAGGCGCGTCCAACGACAATGGGTGATGGTGGGGATCAGCGTCAGCGATGAGCCTCAGTTGAGATCGTCTTTCCGCGCGCACGTTTGTTCTCCTTCCCCGCCCGAATAGCGCCGAAGGCGCCGGGGTTGTCATTGGTTGCGCCATTGGTCCGAGCGACCAATGACGACGACAGACCGATCCGTCGCACCGGAGGTGCGCCACTTTGGGTCGGCACGCCTCCGGCGTGACGGGCTGGCGATTTGGTTGGGTTGGGCGCATAGCTCGGCGCGGGGGACGTGCTTGGCTGCTATAAAGCGCTGTCGCTCGAACGGAAGATCGCCATCCCCCGGTCTGTCGATGCCCGGCTTAGGTGGTGCCCGGCAGCATTGAGACGGGCTCCAGTGCGTGATCAGAGGTCTACCGCGACGTGCCCGCCTGAAAGCCCTGGGGCAGCGCCCCCTTCAGCACCTGCGGCAGCCCGGCCGTCACCGACACGACCAGCGAGGCCTCCGCCGCGAGCGCCTGGTTCAGCGCGCCGCTGGCATCCCGGAACGCCCGCGCCTCGGGGTCTTCGGGCGTCGGGCCCTGGCCGATCTCGTTGGTCACGACGAGCACCCGGGCCTCCGCCGCCGCCAGCGCACCGAGCAGCGCCTCTGCCGCCCCAGCGGCCCTGCCGCCGGCGCGCAGGTGATTGGCCAGCCACAGTGTCGCGCAATCGAGCAGCACGATGTGCTCGGGGTCCACCGCGGCCAGCGCCCGGGCGATCTCCAGGGGCTCCTCTACCGTGGTCCAGGACTTGCCCCGGCTGGCGCGATGGGCGTCGATCCGCTGCCGCATGAACGCATCATCGGCCTCGGCGGTGGCGAGATAGGTCCGCGCCCGGCCGGCATGGATGACGAGGCTCTCCGCAAAGCCGGTCTTCCCCGAGGCCGCACCGCCGATCACAAGGCTGAGTTTCTGCAAGGCCATGGCACGCCTTTCTTAGAACTGATCCAAAACCGCCCCTCGCGCGTAACCATCCTAAACAACACAGTCACAGTTGTTTCGACCGCAGGGGGTTCGATCAGAATGGCACTTGACGGCTTCTCAGACCAGACACTCTCGCGCCGCGCGATGCAGGCGGAGCTTCTCGACGCGGAAACCGAGCTCGAACTGGCCTATGCCTGGCGCGACCGGCGAGATGAGCGCGCCCTGCATCGGCTGATCACCGCCTATATGCGGCTTGCGATCTCCATGGCGGCGAAGTTCAAGCGCTACGGCGCGCCGATGAACGACCTCATTCAGGAGGCCAATCTCGGGCTGATGAAGGCCGCCGACAAGTTCGACCCGGATCGCGGCGTCCGGTTTTCGACCTATGCGGTGTGGTGGATCAAGGCGTCGATCCAGGACTACGTGATGCGCAACTGGTCCATGGTGCGGACCGGCTCCACCTCCTCGCAGAAATCGCTCTTCTTCAACATGCGCCGGGTCCAGGCCCGGCTGGAGCGGGAGGCGGCGGCGGCGGGCAGGCTGCTCGACAAGCACGAGATGCGCCAGAAGATCGCGACCGAAGTGGGCGTGCCGCTCCATGATGTCGAGATGATGGAGGGCCGGCTTTCAGGCTCCGACTATTCGCTCAACGCCACGCAGTCCTCTGAGGACGAAGGTCGCGAGTGGATCGACGCGCTAGAGGACGATGGCGAGCAGGCCGCCGAGCGGGTGGAGAACGCCCATGACACAGAGACCCTGCGCCAGTGGCTCCTGACCGCGCTCTCGTCGCTCAACGACCGCGAGCAGTTCATTGTCCGCGAGCGGAAGCTGCGCGACGAGCCCCGGACCCTGGAAAGCCTCGGCAATGAGCTGGGCCTCAGCAAGGAACGGGTGCGTCAGCTTGAGGCGGCGGCGTTCGGCAAGATGCGCAAGAGCCTTGAAGGGCAGTCGCGCGAAGTGCTGCATTTCCTGGCATGATCCGCGTGCTTCTCCCCGGCTTCCTGATGCTGGCGATCAGCGCGGCCATGGCGGTGTCGCAGGAGACCGCCGGCAGCTTTCCGAGCCTGACCGATCCCGCCGCGACCCCGGCCACGGCCACCAACTGAGCCGCCGCGCGGGGCGTTGCCGCCCCGGTCGCGATTGCCTAGGGTCGGCCCGAAACCGGGCCGGAGCCCCCCATGCTGTCTGGAAAACGTGTCCTTCTGATCATCGGCGGCGGGATCGCGGCCTATAAGGCGCTCGACCTGATCCGCCGGTTGAAGGAGCGCGGCGTGGCCGTCACTCCGGTCCTGACCCGGGCCGGAGGGGAGTTCGTGACGCCCCTGTCAGTCTCCGCGCTGGCCGGCGAGAAGGTCCATCAGCAGCTCTTCGATCTGACCGCCGAGGCGGAGATGGGCCATATCGAACTGTCGCGCTCCGCCGATCTCGTCGTTGTCGCGCCGGCCACCGCCGATCTGATGGCGAAGATAGCCGGGGGGCATGCGGACGATCTGGCCTCGACGCTGCTTCTGGCCACCGACACGGCCGTGCTGATCGCGCCGGCGATGAATGTGCGGATGTGGCAGCACGCGGCGACGCAGCGCAACCTCGCCACGCTCACCGGCGACGGGATCGCGGTCGTGGGTCCGAATGACGGCGACATGGCCTGCGGCGAATACGGGCCCGGACGGATGGCCGAGCCGCTCGAAATCGTGGCCGCGATCGAGGCGGCGTTCGGTGCAGGGCCGCTTTCGGGCAAGCATGTCATCGTCACCTCCGGTCCGACCCATGAACCCATCGACCCGGTGCGCTACATCGCCAACCGCTCTTCCGGCGCCCAGGGCGCGGCCCTCGCGGGGGCGCTGACGGCGCTGGGCGCCCGGGTGAGCTTCGTCACCGGTCCCGCGACGGTGCCGCCGCCGCCCGGCGTCGAGGTCATTGCGGTGGAGACCGCGCGCGAGATGCAGGCGGTGGTGGAGGCGGCGCTTCCCGCCGATGCCGCCATCTTCGCGGCCGCCGTGGCGGACTGGCACGTCGCCAATGCCGGGGCGCAGAAAATCAAAAAAGGCAAGGATGGTCTGCCGGAAATTGCCTTGAAGGAAAATCCGGACATTCTGGCGGCTATTGCAGGCCGTTCTGAGAACCGCCCCAATCTGGTCATCGGCTTCGCCGCGGAGACCGAGAACGTGGCGGAGCACGCCGCCGCCAAACGCGCCCGCAAGGGCTGCGACTGGATCGTCGCCAACGATGTCTCGCCGGAAACCGGGATCATGGGCGGGGCGGAGAACAAGGTGCTGCTGATCACCGGGGACGGGGCCGAGGACTGGCCGCGGATGTCGAAGGCTGAGGTGGCGGCGCGGCTTGCCCAACGCATCGCCGCGGCGCTGGCCTGAGCCGCGTCCGATGGAGGCGCCCATGACCATTATCCGCTTTGAATGGTTGCCCGACGCCGACCGGAGCCTCGGCCTGCCCGCCTATGCCACGCCAGGCGCCGCCGGGGCCGATCTCTGCGCCAACTTCCCCGACCGGGGCGTCAGGATGCTGGAACCCGGCGCGCGGGCGCTGATCCCGACCGGCCTGCGGCTCGCGATCCCGGAAGGCTACGAGGTGCAGGTCCGGCCCCGCTCCGGCCTGGCGCTGAACTACGGGATCACCCTGCCCAACGCGCCCGGCACCATCGACAGCGATTATCGCGGCCCGCTCGGGGTGATCCTGCTCAATGCGGGCTCGGAATCCGTCGAGATCGGCCATGGCGACCGGATCGCCCAGATGGTGGTGGCACCGGTCGTGCAGGCGCGGTTCGAGGCGGTCGAGGGGCTCGATGACACGACGCGCGGCGGGGGCGGTTTCGGGTCCACCGGGCGATGATCCTCGTCCTGTCGATGGCCGCCGCGATCTGGGGCATCGGGATCGTCACGAAGGCGCCCCATGCAGCGCGCTGGACGATGATCGGCATCCTTCTCGTGGCGGTGATTGCGCTCCATGTGGCGCTGCCCGGCGGGCATCCTCTACGGCAGAATACCGGCGGGTCGGCGGCGCTCTGGCTCCTGATCCTTGCCGGTGCGGCGGTGGTCTGGGCCTATGCCCAGGGCCTGGGCTGGGTCCGCGCCCGGGCCCGCGCGCAAGAGGCGGCGCGGGACCCGGCGGTGGGCAAGACCGGCTTCAGCGAAGCCGAACTCGCCCGCTACGCTCGCCATATCGTCCTGCGCGAGATCGGCGGGCCGGGGCAGGCGGCGCTGGGCCGGGCGCGGGTGCTGGTGATCGGGGCCGGGGGGCTTGGGTCCGCCGCGTTGCAATATCTCGCCGCCGCGGGGGTGGGCACGATTGGCGTCATCGACGACGATGCCGTCGACAACACCAATCTCCAGCGCCAGGTGATCCACCGCGACGCGATGATCGGTATGCCGAAGGTGCAGTCCGCCGCGGAGGCGATGACGGCCCAGAACCCGTTCGTGACCGTGCGGCCCTACAATCGCCGCCTGACGGCGGAGATCGCCGCCGAGCTTTTCGCCGATTACGACCTGATCCTCGACGGGTCGGACAATTTCGAGACCCGGTATCTGGCGAACCGCACCGCCGTGGCCGCAGGCAAACCGCTGATCGCGGCGGCGCTGACGCAGTGGGAAGGCCAGATCGGCCTCTACCACCCGGCGGCGGGCGGCCCGTGCTATGCCTGCCTCTTCCCGGACCCACCGGACCCCGCGTTGGTCCCGTCCTGCGCCGAGGCCGGGGTGCTCGGGCCCCTGCCGGGGGTCATCGGGTCGATGATGGCGGTGGAGGCGATCAAGTGGATCGCAGGGGCCGGCACGCCGCTTCTCGGGCGGCTTCTGATCTACGACGCGCTCGACGCCGAAACCCGCGTGATGAAGGCCCCCCGAAACCCGGACTGCCCGGTCTGCGGAACCGGCTAAGGGCCGCCCCCGGACACTTTATTGCCAGCACCGTGCCCGGGGTCTCGCCACCGGCCCGTCACCGCTCTACCCTCAAGGGCCGCAACGGAGGCTGCCGATGACGAATCCCCTGCTCGACACCTGGGACACGCCCTTTGGCCTGCCCCCTTTCGCCTGCATCACCGATGCCGATTTCGGACCCGCCATCGATGCCGCCATGGCCGATGGGCGGGCGCATATCGCGGCCATTGCCGAGGCGACGGAGCCGCCCAATCTCGCCAACACCATCGAGGCCCTTGAGCAATCCTCGGCCCTCCTCGGCCGGGTGCTCTCCGCCTTCTTTGGCGTCGCGTCGGCCGACAGCACCGAGGCGCGTGAGGCGCTGATGCGGGAGGTCTCGCCCAAGCTCTCCGCCTATTCGACGGAGATCACCACGAATGCCGCCCTCTTCGCCCGGATCGAGGCGCTGTGGGAGGCGCGTGAGACCCTCGACCTGACCGAGGAACAGGCCCGGCTGCTCTACCTCACACGGCGCCGGTTCGTCCGTCAGGGGGCCCGGCTCGAAGGGGCCGAAAGGGACCGTCTGGCGCAGGTGATGGAGCGCCTTTCGGTGCTCGGTACGCAGTTCTCGCAGAACCTCCTCGCCGATGAGCGGGACTGGCATCTCGAAGTCACCGAGGCCGACCTGCCGGGGATGCCGGATTACGTGCTCGCGGCGGCCAGGGCGGCGGGGGAGGAACGCGGCTGGGACGGGCCGGCGATCACGCTCTCGCGCTCACTGATCGTGCCGTTCCTGCAATACTGCCCCGACCGGGGCCACCGGCAGACCGCCTATACGGCCTGGACCGCGCGGGGCGCGCGGGGCGGCGAGACCGACAACCGCGCCATCGCCGCCGAGATTCTCGCGCTCCGGCACGAGCGGGCGCAGCTCCTCGGCTATGACAGCTTCGCCGATTACAAACTGGAAACCGAGATGGCCCGCACGCCCGGCGCCGTCCGGAATCTTCTGATGGAGGTCTGGAAACCGGCCCGTGCCGCGGCGGAGGCCGATGCCGCCGCGATGACCGACATGCTCCATGCCGACGGGCATGACGGCCCGCTGGAGCCCTGGGACTGGCGTTTCTACGCCGAGCGCCGCAGGGCGGCGGAACAGGACCTGAACGAGGCCGACCTGGAGCCCTATCTGCAACTCGACCGGATGATCGAGGCGGCCTTTGCCTGCGCGGGCCGGCTCTTCGGGCTGGAGTTCGCACCGGTCGAGGCCGACCTCTACCACCCCGACGCCCGCGCCTGGGAGGTCACGCGGCGCGGGCGGCACATGGCGGTCTTTGTCGGCGACTATTTTGCCCGCGCCTCGAAACGCTCCGGCGCCTGGTGCACCACGTTCCGGGACCAGCAGAAGCTCGGCGGCGAGATCCGCCCCATCGTCCTCAATGTGTGCAACTTCGCCAAGCCGCCCGAGGGGCGACCCGCCTTCCTGAGCTACGACGACGCGCGCACGCTCTTTCACGAATTCGGCCACGCGCTGCACCACATCCTGTCGGACGTGACCTATGAGAGCCTGAGCGGCACCTCGGTGGCGCGCGATTTCGTGGAACTGCCCAGTCAGGTCTACGAGCACTGGCTGGAAGTGCCCGAGGTGCTGTCGGAATTTGCCACCCATGCCGAGACCGGCGCGGCGATGCCGGCGGACCTGCTCGACCGGATGCTGGCGGCGGCGACCTGGGATATGGGCTTTCAGACCGTGGAATATGTGGCCTCGGCGCTGGTCGATCTGGCGTTCCATGACGGGCCGCCGCCCGCCGATCCGATGCAACGCCAGGCCGAGGTGCTGGCCGGGATCGGCATGCCTGCCGCCATCGGCATGCGCCACGCGACGCCGCATTTCGCCCATGTCTTCTCCGGCGACGGCTATGCGGCGGGGTATTACAGCTACATGTGGTCCGAGGTGATGGATGCCGATGCCTTCGAGGCGTTCCAGGAGGCCGGCGGCCCGTTCGATCCGGAGATGGCGGCGAAGCTGGAGCGGCATATCCTCTCGGCCGGCGGCACGGTGGAGGCGGCGGAGCTCTACGAACGGTTCCGCGGCCGGATGCCGGGGCCCGAGGCGCTGCTGCGCGGGCGGGGGTTGCTGCCGGAGGTGGCGTGAGGGCGATCATCCGATGAGCCATCCAACGCTTGCCGACCGCTC
This sequence comes from Paracoccaceae bacterium, assembly GCA_028284605.1. Classification (GTDB taxonomy): domain Bacteria; phylum Pseudomonadota; class Alphaproteobacteria; order Rhodobacterales; family Rhodobacteraceae; genus JANQRL01. The sequence goes on from JANQRL010000029.1 coordinate 35,775, forward strand.
CGCTACGCCCCGCCCGAATAGCGCCGAAGGCGCCGGGCATCGACAGACCGGTCCGTCGCACCGAAGGTGCCCCACTTTGAATCGGCACGCCTTTGGCGTGACGGGCTGGCGATTGGGTGAGGCTGGGCGCGGAGCTCGGAGGGCGGGATGTGTTTGGCTGGCATAAAGCGCCAAAGCTCGCAGGCAGGATCGCCATCCCCCGGTCTGTCGATGCCCGGCTTGCGTTGCGCCAGGATCGCTTGTCTGACCTCGGGGCCTCCGCCCTAATCCAGCACCTCATCCGCGCCGACGCCCCAATAGGCCCCCTTAGGTGCCCAGCCGCGATAGCCCCTTGCCGAGAGCCGGCACCAGTCCCGTTCGCAGCGGTCGATGCGGGCAATCACCCCCGGCGACAGGATCGCGGTTTCCGGCGCCGCCGCGTCGGGCCGGCTGCGGATCGGCATCCGGGCATCCACGATCACCGTCCGCGCGCCCGAAAGCAGCGAGTAATGCACCCAGCCGCCCAGCCCGTCGCGATCCACCACCCGGCGCCAATGGCCATACTCCGCCGTCACCCGCAGCGGCATGCCGCGTCGCACGAAGACCCAGTCGATCCGGTGGCTGAGCGACGGGCCCCGCCGCACATTGCCCTCCGCCGCCTTCAGCGACACGTAGCGCGGCAGCGGCAGGTTCGTCTCGGGGCCGATGCCCGCTCCGATCTGAACGCCAGTATCTTGGGCGGAAACCCCTGATATCGATAGAAAAACCGCCAGGAAACCGGTGGCGAGCCTTGCCCGGATCATGCGTACCTGCCTCGTTCACCCCTTCGCGGACGGCTTGTTCTTGTGATCGCCGTCCTTGCCGGGCAAGGTGCCAGAACTGCGCGGCTGAGGGAAGCTCAAGGAGGCGCCGGGATGGCTGGCAAGCGGCTGAGTGTTGTCGTCACGCGACGGTTGCCCGAGGTGGTGGAAACCCGGCTGACCGAGCTTTTCGACGTCTCGCTCCGTGACAGCGACACGCCGATGAGCCGCGACGCCCTGGTCCAGGCCATGGCCGGCGCCGATGTCATCGTCCCCTGCATCACCGACCGGATCGATGCCGGGATGCTCGGTCAGGCCGGCGGCCGGCTGAAGCTCATTGCGAATTACGGCGCCGGGGTCGACCATATCGACGTCTCGACGGCCCGGCAGCGCGGCATCCTGGTCTCCAACACCCCCGGCGTGATGACCGAGGACACGGCGGATATGACCATGGGCCTGGTCCTCGCCGTCACCCGGCGCATCCCCGAGGGGCTCGGGCTGATGCAGTCCGGCGACTGGGACGGCTGGGCGCCCACCGCGATGATGGGCACACGGATCGGCGGCAAGCGGCTCGGCATCCTCGGCATGGGCCGGATCGGGCAGGCGGTGGCGCGTCGGGCCGGGGTCTTCGGCATGCAGGTCCATTACCACAACCGCCGTCGGCTCCGACCCGAGATCGAACGGGAGTTGGAGGCGACCTATTGGGAGAGCCTCGATCAGATGGTCGCCCGGATGGACATTTTGTCGATCAACTGCCCGCATACGCCCTCGACGTTCCATCTGATGAACGCAAGGCGGCTGAAGCTGATGAAACCCGAGGCGGTCATCGTGAACACCTCCCGCGGCGAGGTGGTGGACGAAAACGCGCTGACCCGGATGCTCCGGGCGGGCGAGATCGGCGGTGCCGGCCTCGACGTCTTCGAGCGCGGTCACGAGATCAACCCCCGCCTTCGGGAACTGGCCAATGTCGTCCTGTTGCCTCACATGGGCTCGGCGACGGAGGAGGGCCGGGTCGAGATGGGCGAGAAGGTCATCATCAACATCAAGACCTTCGATGACGGCCACCGCCCGCCGGACCTGGTGGTGCCGGCGATGATGTGAGATCCGGGCCGCGGAGCCGGGGAATCGGAACCGCGACATCCGAGCGGTGGCCTTTCGGCGGAGCGGCAAAACTCTTCGAAGAGTTTTGCCAGACCCTTGGAAGGGTCTGTGGCGCCCCGGGTCGGCGGAGGTGCGAAACATCCGACCATCCCGGACCGGTCGGACCACCGCGGAAACTCTTCGGAGAGTTTCGTCAGACCCTTCGAAGGGTCTGACGCCTCCGGGGGCCGACGCCTGGCCTTGTCCGTCCGGGCCGTGAGGTCTTGCCCGCGCGCTTGGCGGCTGCCACAGGCCCGCACGCCGCCAAGCCGCAGGTCGGGCCCGCCGCGCGAGCAATCCGGCCGTGCTTGACGCGCCACGGCCTGGGGATTGTCTTACCGGCCGTCATCCCCGATATATCTTCGCCGAAACGAGACTTGAGCCGATATGTGTCAGATTTTGCCAACCCGGCAGAAATGCCAAGAAGCCGGGACCTGCCCGGACCGATCACCGGTCCGGGCGTGTCCGGCGGAGGCGGCGGAGGACGTCGATCCGCTGGAGGGCCGGGCCTTGACCGACGACACCTGGTCCCGGGTCCGGCCGAGTCGTGAGAGCAGGGCAGCGGCGCGGGCCTATGCGCAAGAACGCGGCATCGAGGCCGCGGTGCAGGAGCCCGAGACGCGGCGCCTGAACAACCGGCCCGGCGGCCACGGCGACTATATCGCGACCGACCGCCGCGGCGCCCGGACCCATTGACCGGCGCGGTCGAAATCAGACCCGCGGACCCCAGGGACGCCGGGCCTGCGGCGCTGATCCGCCGCCATGCCGCCCAGTCCGACAGCGATTACCCGGCCGAGAGCAACCACAATCTCGGGTCCGAGAGGCTGGCCGGCGAGGCGCTGGTGTTCCTCGCCGCGACGGACGGCGAGACCTGCCTCGGTATCGGCGCGCTGGTGCCGCTGACGGACCTGCCTGGAAACGCCGAGATCAAGTCTATGCATGTCGCCCCCGAAGCCCGGGGGCGGGGTCTCGGGAGCGGCCTGCTCGATGCGCTTCTCGCCGAGGCGCGGGTCCTGGGGCTGGCCCGGCTCTGGCTCGAAACCGGCAGCGGGGCACCCTCGGCCGCCGCCCGCGGGCTCTATGCTGCGCGGGGCTTTTCCGAATGTCCGCCGTTCGGCGCCTATACGCCCGATCCAAATTCGGTCTTCATGACGCTCGATCTCCGCTGAACGGCTCGAAATCTCTGGCACGTCCGGGTCCGCGTTGCTATCTGCCGGGCCAGCGGCCCCGTCGGTCAACCGGATAGAGCAGCAGACGTCTGGGCGGCGGCTCCGGGGCGCTACAAGATTGGAGAGTCGACGGCCAGGACAGCAATCGTTCGCCGCGAACCGCGGTCCGAGCCGTTCCGGCCCCGTAGCTCAACTGGATAGAGCAAGCGCCTTCTAAGCGCTAGGTTGTGGGTTCAAGTCCTACCGGGGTCGCCATCTCCTCCCTCGTCGGCCGGGCGGCAAAACGACAGCGCCGGCAGTTGACCCATCGCAAATAAGACACTTCTCCCGCAAAGGTGGGCAGATGCGCGCATCCTCGGCGTTGATCTGCCCGCGAGATGTTCTGATTTGATGCGATGAGGAGGAAGACGATCTCCGAGGGGTGGGCGCGGCCATACTCGGTTGCATCGTCTGCGGGGTGGTCGCCGTGGCGGGGCTCGTGGCGCATCTCGAGCGTGGCACGAAGGGCGCGGTGCAACTCGCCCACCAGGATCCTCCCCGCACCGAGCGGTTGACCTGGTGCTGACGGTCGTGGCGGTCCGTCCGGCTGCCGCGGCCCTTGCGGTGACGGTCGGCGCATTCGTCATCGGTCCCGTCGCAGTCACGACCCTGCGCCAGGATCCGTGCGAGCGCAGATGGCACGGTGTTCCACATGTGTCGAATGCGCTCTCCGACGGAGCTGGTGAACCGAAAGGTGTCCGGGAAGGTCTGGCGACGGGCGCAGTCCCGAACGTCAGTGGGAGGTCTTCGTGCGGGTCTACGAAATCCCGCACTGTGCCGCCCGTGATCGCTTCCGAGGGCTCATCGCCCGACAGCCTGCGAAGGCCATTGGGCCCCCTCTTCTCGCCCTGGGAATCCCGTCCGTAGCGCGCCGAGAAGCCGGTTTGCGATAGCCGGGGTGCGACAACTTCTCAGGCCGATCGCGCATCCGCTGACCTGGTAACCACCAAGTCCGGCGAGACGGAGCGCAGGATAACTTCCGGCAACGCTCTCGAGCTGAGACGCGTCCCTCTCAAAGACCTGCCCTTTTTGTTTTATGGTGCAGCTGGAGGGAAAAGATTTAAACTCTCTGCTGGAAGAGCTTGAAGAGTGGGAACGCCATTTCGCATTATTAGAGTCTAGAAGTCTGAGGTGCGACGATGACCAGTTCGCGCCATGATTTCAATAAGATAGATCGCGTTGAGGCGTCGGAGCCGAAGAAGTATCCGCCGCCCTTCTCGTTGCGTCTGACCTATGAAGAACGCGCACGGCTTGGTGAATTGGCGGGCGACAAGCCGTTGGGCGCTTACATCCGTGAAAAGCTGCTGGGCGACGAGGTTTCACCGCGCACGCGGCACGGCAACAGACCTGTGAAGGATAAGGAAGCGCTTGGGCGTGTGTTGGGCGCTCTGGGCGGCTCGCGGCTATCTGCGAACCTGAACCAGCTTGCGAAGGCTGTGAATACGGGCTCGCTGCCTGTCACGCCCGAAACCGAAGCCGTATTGATTGAGGCCTGCCGCGAGATTGCCGATATGCGCGCCGATCTGCTGCGTGCGCTTGGCAAATCCCCCGGCGGCGGGCCGTCATGATCCTGAAAGCCAAAGAACGCGGGGATGGCGCGCAGCTTGCCCGTTACCTGCTGACGATGCGTGATAACGATCATGTTGAACTGCATGAACTGCGCGGTTTTGTCAGCGACGATCTGGCGGGTGCTTTTCAGGAAGCCGATGCCATTGCTCTTGGGACGCGCAGCAAGAACCATCTGTTTTCGATAAGCCTGAATCCACCGCAAAATGCAGACGCGGACATCGAGGCCTTTGAGCAAGCCGTAGACCGGATCGAGGCAAAGCTGGGCCTTGATGATCAACCGCGCGCCATCGTCTTCCACGAAAAAGATGGGCGGCGGCATGCGCATGTTGTCTGGTCCCGGATTGATGCGGGCCGGATGCGGGCGATCAACCTGCCATTCTACAAGGAACGGCTGCGCACGGTATCCCGCGAGTTGTTCCTTGAGCATGGCTGGGACATGCCACGCGGGTTGGAGGATCGCCGCTTGCGTGATCCGTCCAACTTCACCCGCGCGGAGTGGCAACAGGCGCGCCGTGCCGGGCTCGATATCAAAGAGTTAAAGGCGGTGTTCCGCAAGGCATGGGAATCCTCCGATAGCCGCGCTGCGTTTGAACAGGCACTCAATCAGCGTGGCTTCTGGCTGGCCAAGGGCGACAGGCGCGGTTTCGTTGCCGTCGATTACCGGGGCGAAGTCTATGCTGTCGCCCGCTATGCGGGTGTGAAAGCCAAGGACGTCAAAGCGCGGCTTGGCGATCCGGGCAAGCTGCCCTCGGTCGATCAGGTCAAAGCGCAGATCGCCAGCCGCATGACCGCAAAGATCAAAACCTTCATCGAACAGGCCGAGCGTGATGCCAATCGGCGGTCCCTCTACGGCGATTTTCGAAAGGCTGAGATGGTTGGCCGTCACCAGGAAGAACGCAGACAGCTTTCAGTAGCGCAGGAAACACGTTGGCAAGCGGAGACATTGGTGCGGGCCGCGCGGCTGCCCAAAGGCATGTCCGGTATCTGGCACCGTCTGACCGGGCGCTATGCCAAGGTGAAAGCGCAAAATGAACGAGAGGCGCTTGAAACCCTGCGGGACCAGCGTGCCGAAAGGGATGCGCTGATCATCCGGCAGTTGGACGAGCGGCAAGCCTTGCAACAGGATATCAGAACGCAACGCGAAGCCGCGCAGGAAGAACTGCTGCACCTGCGCGAGGACGTGGCGCGGTATCTGGAATTTGAGCCGCCGGAACATACCCGCACGAACAAGCCCGAACGCGATGGTGATGATCCAGAGCCGCCGCATCCGCCACGGTCGCGACGCAGGCGGGGCTTCGAGCCATAGGGCTGCACAAAGTGCTGGCATCTGCCGCTGTCATCGCCTGACGCATTCCATCGCCTCCACCTTTTCGCATTCAAGAATCCGCCCGAACCATCAGGGCCTTCATGGGCCGATGATGATGTGTGCCGGGGCCGAAAGGCCCTGAGCGGTTCGGGGCCTCCTTGAGACCCAAAGGAGGATGACATGAAACTCATCACACGATTTGAAGCGGCACAGCGCAGCACCGTGGAGCTTTACGGCCTGCGCAAAGAAGCCTTTATCGCATTTGCAGCCGCCCCGCGCGGCTCTCACGAGCAACGCACGGCGCTTGTAACCATGCGCAACATCGAAGAGGAACTGGCCGTTCGCGGCCCGGCCTTCTGATCCCACCGCACCCGGCCTCCGCGCCGGGTGCGCCTTTGCCACCCGCAATGCTTGAATCGGACAAAAAAGCGGCCAGATAATCGGATCAAGCAAGGCTTCTATTCTTCGTAAGCGTATGATATTGTTTGTATAGAGTGAGGTCATGACTTGGCCAATAAACCGGACAAGATGCAGGAAGAAATGATCCAGGATGACGGCGAAAGCATAGGGCTCTTTGAGCCGCTGATGGTGAGCGAAGGCTCCCCCCACCGGGGCGGGTTGAACGATCTTGCCCTGGAGCTTGCCGAAAAGTCGGCGGCTTTCCGCAGCAGCTTGCCGGACTCGACGGCATCCGCGCTCGCCGATCTGGTGCGCGCTATGAACTGTTACTATTCAAACCTGATCGAAGGTCACAACACGCATCCCGTTGATATCGAACGCGCCCTTGAAGACGACTACAGCGCCGATCCGAAGAAGCGTGATCTGCAACTTGAAGCCAAGGCCCATATCACCGTCCAGAAATGGATCGATGAGGGGGGCATGGATACGCCGCCAACGGCCCCCGCGTCCATCATCGAGATGCACCGCCGCTTCTGCGCGCTGATGCCCGATGACCTGTTATGGGTCGAATATCCAAACACAGGCGAGCGGGTCAAAGTCGTACCTGGCGCGTTGCGGGACCGCTATGTGGAAGTCGGGCGTCATGTTGCCGTCAGCCCTGGCGCTGTGCCGCGTTTTATGGAGCGCATGCATGAAGCCTATGCGCGCGCGGGTCGGATCGAAGCGATCTTGGCGTCTGCCTGCGCGCATCACCGCCTGCTTTGGATACACCCGTTTCTCGATGGCAATGGCCGTGTCGCGCGCCTGATGTCCTATGCGATGCTGCGCAACGCGCTGGATACGCGCGGTCTATGGTCCGTCGCGCGCGGTCTTGCGCGGCAGGAACAAGCGTACAAAACCCATCTGGAAGCCTGCGATGCGCCCCGGCGCGGAGACCGCGACGGCCGAGGCACCCTGAGCGAAGCGGCCTTGGCATCGTTTACGGAGTTCTTCCTGCGCACCAGCATTGATCAGGTCGAGTTCATGAGCGCGCTCATGCAAGCGGATCGCCTGCGGGACCGCATCATGATCTGGGCAGAAGAAGAGATGCGCGCCGGAGTGTTGCCGCCGAAGTCGGATATCGTGCTGAAGGCTGTTCTTTTCCAGGGCAAGCTACAACGCGGCGAGGTGGATGCCATGCTTGGGATGAGTGATCGCGCTGCACGGCGGATCACATCCGCATTGCTCAAGGCAGGCGCGATCACGTCTGAAAGCACCCGCGCGCCGCTCTATCTGGCATTTCCGGCCAAATACGCCGAACGCTGGATGCCGGGGCTGTTTCCAGCCGCCTAGATGCGGGTCGGCTGCATACCTTAGCACCTTAACTTCGAAACCCGGTTGCCCCTGCAACCGGACTAGGCACGCGCCAATGAGCGGGGGTGCAAGGGCAAAGGCGCGGAACGCGGGACCGGAGCCACGCGCAGATGCAGGCCACGCCGAAGCGAGCATGGCGAGAACTCACCCTTTGACCGCGCGGGGCGGCAGCCCCACCAAGTGCGATAGGAAGTATCAAGTACTCACAAAGGCTGAACAATCCCGGTGAGAGGTATGCAGGGGCGAAGGGCGGGAAGCGGAAGTTCGCCGCACGTGAGAGCATATTCCGTGCCGACTGTAAAAGCCGCCCTTCAACCGAGCGCTATTCTCGGTCAAAGGCGCCATACATCGGGGTATACAGGATGCGAACTACAACTAAGTTGTATTGTGTCGCGCTACACGATATAATCCCTGCAGGGCGACTCGCTTCGGGAGTGAATTATGTCGAGCAAAATCACCAACGCGGACCATCCTGGCCCATACATCAAGAGCGATGTCATTCCGATGGGAATGAATGTAACCCAAGCCGCTAAGGCGATTGGCGTCGGACGGCCCGCCCTGTCGAATCTTCTGAACGGGAACGCAAGCCTTTCAAGTGAAATGGCCATGAAGCTTGAGAAGGTATTTGGCGTGAGCGCGAGTGAACTGCTTGCGATGCAGAGTGTTTTCGATGCTGGAATGAGTGCGGCGACGATAAACATGACCGCTGTAAGGAGCTTCGTGCCGCCTTTTGCTGCCCCGAAGGCAAATGACATCGAGCAGTGGGCAAATAATGTGGATTCACGCGCCAAGTTAGCCGCGTTGTTGAGGATGCTGGTTCACTCGACCTGTGACGGTCTTCAGAAAGTGGACTTCCCCGCTCATGACGACTCCCAGCGTCCCGGCTGGGACGGAGAGGTCGAGACGCAGGCAGGAAATCCGTGGATACCTACTGGCGCGTCAGGCTGGGAGTTCGGAACAAACAAGAAAATCAAAGAGAAAGCCGACGGTGATTTTTCCAAGAGCGTGAAAGCCATCTCCAAAGCCGAGAGGCTCAAAATGACGTTTGTCTTTGTTACGCCCCGACGTTGGTCAGGAAAGGATGCCTGGAAAATGGCACAACTGGCCAAGAAGCAATGGAAAGATGTCGTCGTTCTGGACTCCAGCAACCTCGAACAATGGATGGAACAGTCTATTCCTGCTCAGGTTTGGTTTGCCAACGAAAACGGCAAAGATTTTCGTGGTACGAAGTCACTTGAGCGCTGCTGGGTGAAGTGGAATGCGGATTGCGACCCAGCCTTCACGCCACACATATTTGACGAAGCGTCGATTATTTCTGGCAAGAAGCTCCTTGCACATTTGCGAGGGGTGGATCGAACGCTTCGGATCGCATCAGACTCAGTGCTGGAAGGTCTTGCGTTTGTTTACGCGATGTTGAGCGGAGACGACCCTGAGCTTTCAGCGATACGCGACCGCGTGGTCGTCTTCTCCGAAGCCGGGCCACTAATCGAACTCGCCAACAAATCATCCCGCTTCATACCTATCGTTACAAACCGCGAAACCGATGTGGAGCTGGCTGAGACGGGAACGCGTCTTGGTGGAATATCAATCGTGCCGCGCACGATGGTACAAAGCGAGGCTGATATTGTTCTTGAAACCCTCAGCGGAGAAGCATTCCGCAAAGGCCTCGAAACGATGGGGCTGGGCGGCGATGCGATAGAGCGCCTCAAGGACGAGTCGGGGCGGTCTCTCACGGTGCTGCGCCGCCGCCTGGCACGAGATCAGGCAATCAAGTCACCGGCATGGAGCGCTAACAAGGCGCTTGCGCGCTCAGTGTTTCCTTTCATGCTGGCAGGCGCATGGAAGAATGACAACGAAGCGGACCGAATTGTCCTTTGCCATTTGATGGGTGAGGACAGATATGCGGAGGTTGAGAGGGAGTTCGGCGATCTTCTACCAATCGAGAGTTCGCCCGTTTGGTCGATAGGTTCCTTCCGAGGGATCGTGTCCAAGATTGACGCCCTCTACGCGGTGCATCAATGGGTGACGCCGGAGGGCTTTGAACGCTTCTATCAGGCTGCTGACCTTGTGCTTTCGGAGCCCGATCCTTCACTCGACCTTCCAGAAAGTGAACGCTGGGCAGCGAGTATCCACGGCAAAACCCGCGATATATCTTCTGCGCTGCGAGAAGGCATAGCCGATAGCTTGGTTATTCTGGCGATGCACGGTAACGGGCTCTTCAGGAGCAAGCTGGGTGTGGATACGCAATCCCAGGCAACGCTGCTGGTGAGAAAGCTTTTCGCTAACATGAACCGCGAAACAATGGAGGCTCAATCCGATGAATTCCAGCGGTATGCTGAGGCCGCGCCAGAAGAGTTCTTGGGCATTATCGAGCGGGACTTGGCCACAAATGATCCGAGCACACAAGTCTTGATGCGCTCGGTCGGTGACCCCCTGTTTTCCAGTAGTCCGCGAGTTGGCCTGCTGTGGGCACTGGATTTGTTGGCATGGTCGCCGGAATATCTCCAGCGTGTCGTGGATGTACTTGCAAAGCTTTGCGAACTTGAGCCTGAGGATCGTAGCGGCAACAGCGCGATGCAAAGCCTACTTTCGATCTTCCGTAGCTGGATGCCGCAAACCTCAGCCAACGTAGAGCAGCGGATTGCAGCCTTGGATCAATTGGTGAAGCACTTTCCCGAAGTCGGATGGGCGGTTGCGAGGGACCAGTATGACTTACGGTCGCGGACTGGCCATTACAGCGTCAAGCCGAAATGGAGGGACTATGCCTTTGGTAGCGGCGAAGTGGTGACCAACGGAGAGCGCTGGAAATTTGAAGAACACTGCCTTGAGGTAGCCCTTTCTTGGACGCCAATGACAAGAGAGAAACTTGCAGATTTGGTGGATAGCCTGGAGGGTTTTGGAGACGACTATCGCGCTCGCGTGTGGGATCGCGTTGTCGACTGGGCAAAAGCGGCCACCGACGAGGATCGGGCCTGGTTAAGGGAGCAAATCCGCGTGGGTGTTAGTAGGAGTGCCCGCCGCCTGAGCAAGAAGGGAGCACCGAAGACGGCTACGAAAGCCAAGGTAAACAAGGCGCGCGACATCTATGACGAGTTGGAACTCAGCGATATCGTCTGGAAGCACGCGTGGCTGTTCAAGAATTCATGGGTAGAAAATTCGTGGGAAGATATCCACGATGATGAACACGACTTCGAAGCGCGAGACGTGCGCATCGCCAGACAACGAAAGGCGGGCGTCGAAGCGGTGTTTGCGCAGGAAGGTGTTTCTGGTGCCGTGCGCCTTGCTCTATCTGGGAATGCTTCGCATATAGTGGGTAACATCCTCGCGCAGATCATGAGCTCCGAGGCGGATCAGCTCGCCTTTATCCGGCGAATCGTAGGCGATCCCGAGTTCCTGATTTCGACCAAGCTGCAGTTCTTGCTGGACGGCTTCTTTTTCTCGCTGGATGACAAGAATGTGGTTGGCTTTATCAACGGATTGCACGGCGAACTGACCGATGATCAGCTGGTGCGCCTCCTCTGCCTTTGCCGGTTTGGGCAGACAGTTTGGGACGCTGTGGAGGCTTCAAGCGAGGCAGTGTCCGAGGGGTATTGGAAAACTGTGTCCGCACCCTGGGCGAGGCAGACAGAAGATGAGCTGCGCTACGCCGTAGCAAAACTCATTGAAGCCCGACGCGGTCTTACGGCGCTGCAATTTGTCCATCTGGACCTGAAGAGCATCGAGTCCGAACAGCTTTACGAAATCCTACAGGCGCTTCCCCGAAGCGATGAAGCTGAGCGAGGAGCATCCTCGATGGATCGACATTCCATTGAGGAGGTGTTCAAGATTCTCAATTCGCGCGGCACAATTAGTCGTGAGAGGATGGCGAGTCTCGAGTTCTTGTATCTGGAGGTCTTTCGGTTCGATAGGGGGCGTATTCCTAACCTTGAGGCCGAGGTAAACGACAACCCGTCTCTTTTCTGCGAGGCCATTCGCATGGCCTACAGGGGAAAGAACGAACCCAGGGATGTGGAACCTACCGATGAGCAGAAGACGGCCGCCAGAAACGCGAACACCTTTATTGATGCACTTTCTTCAGTGCCTGGGGTTGATGAACACGGTGTCATCCAGGCGGAGAAACTGAAGGAATGGATTATCGAGGCAAGGCGCATCAGTGAGCCAACAGGTCATCGCGCCATGCTTGATTATCAGATCGGGGAAATCCTCGCACACGCCCCTTTGGGTGAAGATGGATCGTGGCCTTGTGAATCTGTACGGGAGGCCGTCAACGATCTGTATAACGTCGAGATTGAGCGCGGTATCACAATCGGGCGCTACAATGCTCGCGGTGCGACTTGGCGGGGTGAAGGCGGAGCGCAAGAGCGAGAGCTAGCGGATCAATACGAGGGCTGGGCTAAAGCTTGCGAGTTCGAGCATCCACGCATGGCGAGAATCCTGCGTGGGATGGTTCGCAAGTATATCGCTGAGGCCGAGTGGCAGGACAATGAGGCAATGATCCGCAGGCGCATGCGATACTAACATCCGAATGGAAGTCTGTTCTCAAGCGCACTTGTCAGGTGAATGTGGGCCGCTTGACCTTTTCGGTCGAGCGGGCAACCATGTATTCGGGCTAGCGCGTAGGCCGGTGTGCCCGCCAAGGGCAGCTCTGGGCCGTTTCTGCAATGAGCATAAGTAGCGCCTTCGTCGGTGCGAATGTGATGGCCGTGATCCATATTCGGTAAGATGGCGGCATCCAATCCGCGTAGGGTTGGTCGGGGTTCCAAGGAGCGCGAAGGCTCTTTGGTCGATGGGTTGGTTCCAAGGAAGGGCAGCGCGAAAGCTCCCTTTCCTGGTCTCAATGAAATTGTCTCCATGAAGTGGTCAGGGGTCTTGGGGGCAGGAACGCCCGCCAAGTCGATGGGTGCTGGGAGAGCGAAGTCTCCCGCGAGTGATTGAACGCCGATACGTTCTACTGGCTCTGGATGGGTTCAACGCCCGACAGAGCCACGGCCTGGGGGATGCAACGGGGGTGCGCAGCGGCCCCCTTGCCAAGATGGTTTTGTACTACAAAACACATCTTGCAAGCCCAAATCTTCAAGGCACTTGTTGTGTCCTAGATGGAAGCATAGCGTTGGAAGCACTGTTGAACATTTCGAATCGAGGCCGAAAAAGTGATACAGAAATTGACAGCTCACCTAAGAGAAAACGCTGCGGTCTATGCAAGCATTGGCGTGATAACAACCATTGTTTTTATTGTGGTTGGCAGCCTAATTGCAATGAATACACGTTTGGCGAACGAGCGACGTGAGGCTGCGGAACTGCGACTGGAGCAGGCCGAGGTACAGCTCGGCGCGAGTCAGGAGGCATTGGTGTCGGCTCAGGAGCAGCTTAGGGATGCACTCAGCAGCATCGGAAGCCTTGAGGCAAGACTGGCCGCATCAGACGCAAGAATAGAGACCCTCGAAGAGAGAGGACAAGCTTTACTTTCTCAAGTAGAACAAGCGCGAATGGAGTTGCAAGAACTGCGCGCGCGGAACTCGGAGCTCTCGCGAAGTTACAATGAGCGAGGCAGTGATTTGTGGCGACTTGAGCGCAGAAATGAAGACCTCACCGCAGAAGTTGGTCGACTCGAAGCACAATTGGTCGCATACATCAGCGCACTTGCTTCACAGATGTCGCCCTACCTTTTTGAAGATTTACCATTTCTCAACTCTGGTTTGCAAAACTTTGAGCTTTCAAGCTGGCCTATTACGATAGAAGGATGGCAAGTAGATGCAGCCTATATAATCAGGCGCAAAAACCACATTGGGGAGGAAGTATCTCAGTTTGATCTGCTGGGATTCGAAGAATACGAGTATACGTTGAACAGCGGGTTTTATTGCAGCGCGGTCCCACAGCTGTGTTCAGAGTTGTGCGAACTCATGGGGGAAGCAGCTTCGAGCTTGCGAATGCAGCAAGCTTCGGAGTACGAACAAGTCATGCTTCGTATTGGCACCATGGAATTCGGATTGGAGTACGAACAATCACAGCTTGCTGAGCTTGCAACGATCTTCAGGCTGTTTAACAGTTACAGCGAGAATACCCATTTGTTTCTTCGCGGGTTCGCTGATGGACAAGATCGGCAATGGTCAAGAGTACTGTCTGATGAGTTTGCGCCAGACCGGATTCAATATCTTGCGTTAGATGTCGATAGGTGCACTGGACCGTTTGAGAGCTGCATGCGCTTCGATGGCTCAGATTTTTCTGATATGCAGATTGGAGATACTTACTCTTCGATTGAACTACCGAATCTGCGGGCTTCTTATGTGGCTGAGAACGTTCGATCCGTTATTGAAAGTTGCGCTGATTTTCGCGGTCAGCCCGAAATCTTCATTCTTGAAGGTGTAGATGATCGTCGTCTATCAGCGGGTACGGGTATGTCGTTTCGCTCGGTTCGAGGCGTTATCATTATCGGACAACCCATCTTGTGACGATTTATGGCTTTGGTTTTTTGTCGTTTTTCTGAGTAGCTTGATCGCTATCGAAGTGGCGAGATGTGTCCAATAAACCTGCAGCATAGCCAACTGCGATAGATGGCAACGAGATTAGGAGTGCTACTGCGGCCGAGTTGAAATCTCCGCTTAGAACACCCCACGCCGCGCATGCGGTCGCAAGCGCCCAGGTCGCGCACAAGCCGCTTCGAAATTCATTTATTTCACTTCTGCTCATTTTCGGTTTTTCATCAATTGCAAAGGGGCATTTATGCCCTATCTGGCGCAAAAAATGCAATAGGCACATGTTCCTAATGTTGTGGAGAAACCAAGTGTGTATCTGAGAACTTCACTCGTTTGCCTTCTTTGCGCAGAACCTTTTTCTGAAAGGGCTCAATTAGACTTCATGATCTGCTTGCCGAACTCAAAGCTCTGTAGATATGCATAAGCTGACGGATTCCTAAGGTGGAACAATGCCGCTATCTGAGACAAGGAGTTTCATTGCAACTAGGTGTCGAGAGAGAGTGCTACGGTTCGCACCGTGACGTCGAGCGGCCTCTGAAACAGTGATGTTTGTCTGCTGAATCAGTTGTTGCGCTGCCAGAACTGTTTCCACGTCAAGCACGGGTGGTCGTCCGAGGCGTTTTCCGCGTTTCTTGGCGGCTTCGAGGCCTGCGATGGTGTTTTCGGCGATGATGTCGCGCTGGAACTCGGCGAAGGCGCTGAACAGGTGATAAACGAGCTTGCCGCCGGGGGTTGTGGTGTTGATGCCTTCGCTTAGGGAGCAGAAGTGAATTTCTTCACGCTGAAACCACACAAGCAGGTCGGCAAGGTGCAGAACGGAACGGCCTAGCCGATCCAGCTTGAAAACGACGACAGTATCGCCGCTGCGCAGTTCTTTCAGCATCGCATCCAGCCCGGCGCGGCTCGCCTTCGTGCCTGAAATGCCGTGATCTTCGAAGATCGGATCGCAGCCGATGGCATTCAGGCCGTCCAACTGCATCCTAAGTTTTTGGTCCTTGGTTGAGACGCGCGCATAGCCGATGCGCCGTCCTGTTGCTGCTATGTTTGGCCAGACATTCATGCCGCCCTCTGATCGAAAAGGAACCTTTCTGACCAAGGCGGCTTTGACGCATCGGCATCGCTTACTTCAAAGTAAGATCGCCGATTTCCGTAGGGTTCCAGATAGTCGATGTTCATCAGCGCTTCAATCTGCTAAGTGCTCAAAATCCTTCGATTATGATCACAAAGAAAGCTGCGCTCGCCAACGCCGCTGCGCTGTTCTTGGCGAGTTATCCACATCAGATTTTGGCCCAAGCAACGACGGCCTCAGATGTCTTGGAATGGAGCGCAGAAAGTCAGGATTCGTTCTTTCAAACGTCGGTTATGATGATTGCAATTGTCGCGACACAAACGGGTGAGCATGGACACATCGCGGAATGCATAGACGGTTGGTATGGCGGCGGCGATGCCAGTCAGCCGCAGCGGTCAGAGCGCATTCGTGAGGTCTTTCGGACGCTGCCCGACTATCACCCGCAGGCCGTCATTCTTGCGGTGATTGAGGAGGCTTGCGGTGATTTCTAGGAGCTAGAGTTCCGGCACCGAAAGCGAGACGCTTGCCGCGTTTTGCACCGAAGGGTCAGTTGGGCGTGCAAAAGAGCGCGTGTTTTCGGCGTCCAGCCGTTCTTCAAGGCCGCTGACGATGCTGTCCGCGCGCTCTTGCATCCCGCGTAACTCGTCGGCGGATGGCGGATCGTTCTCGTCTTCCAAACGTTCCTGCATATCACCAATGTCTACCTGACCGATCTGGATATCGGTCAGGATGTCGCCGAGGCGGATGACCCGCTCGTTCAGTGCTGTGACTTCCTCAAATGTCGGTTCGTTGCCACGCCATAGGACGCTTGCGGCGTCTTCATCCGCCACGCGAGAGCCATTCAGGAAAAACACATCGCCGTTCTGATTCCGGAAGACATGACGGCCATCAGGCAACTGCGCTGCGCCTTGGAGAGCGGCGTCCAAGTCGGCTTGCGCGGCCTCCAGTGCTTCCTGAGCAACATGGGCCAACTCGTCTAGTCGGGTCTGTGCGCCGAGCAGGGCTTGCCCTGTTTCCTGATGCAGGGCGGCATAGGCCGGATCGTTTTGGAGAAGGAACTCCAATGTTGCGAGGGCGTGTTGCGTGGCGCGCTCTTTTTCTTCGCGCTGGATCGTAGGGCTGTCTTTAACGAAACCGCCCGTCAGTACTGACCCATTGTCTACTGAAGCCAAATAGGCCAGCCGCCGTGTCAATTCTTCGCCCGGTACGGCGCTCAATTGGAATTCGTTTTTGGCACTTCCAGTCATCTACCCTCATGAAAAGACGTTTCTTTCCATTATACATCAGTTTGATGGTTGATTGCGAATTTCGCTGTGATTGGCTCGCAGCAAAAATTCAACCGGACTCTCGAATTGCCGCCAGCCTTGGCTCAACCTTTGACTTCAGCAACTCGACGAGGGCGGGTTCGCCGCGTTCATATTCATCAGGGATATGCAGCGTGACGATCCGGTCGTCGGTGGGGCGCTGCTTGTACTTCTTTCTGATCCGCTCGCGGTGATGGGGTTCCATGGGGAATATGAGACCCGCACTGGCGACAAGCTCTTTTGTCAGGGGCCTTGGGGCATCGGCTGCGGTTCCCGCCGACACCACATCAAACCCGCCGAATCCCTTGAACAGGTCTTCGGCGGTCGGGCTTCGCAGCTTATTGGCGGTGCAGACAAACAGAACACGCATGTCTTCCTTTATCAGGTTCTTAGTCAGATCGGAATCCCTTGCGGCATGTGGTATAAAGCTTTGTTTATAATGCCTTTTCGGAACTTTTCCTTGAGTTTTTGTAGCGCGAATAGCTATATGATCTTTGCTGAAGTCACGGACGAAGTTGGAGCGCCATCCAGCTTCTAGCAACGATAAGACGTGATTTCCCCATGGAGGCGACCCGCCGCTGGCCGTTTGAAGAGGTCAGGACACGGTAAGGGTTTGTCGGTCGCCACATGAGGAACAGCAAATGCTTCCAAATAAACACCTGAAGCGAGGATCGCCCGCAGCAACTTTGCTGGTCGGTGTGTCCATGATTGCGCTTGCTTCCGCCGCGCCCGAACTTGCGGGTATTCAACCGGACGCGGGCACAAAGTTCTATCTGGGTGTGTTCAAAGGCTTCGGCGCTTTGTGTGTCTTTGGTGGCGTGGCGGGTTTCTATAAGAGCTTCCTTCAAAAGGACAAGCGCAAGGCGGCAGAGCAAAGCTCCGGCATCTATGGCGATGCGTCATTCGCAAGCCTGGAGGAGTGCGAAGCCGCCGGGCTGACCGATGCGAACGGCCTGTATCTGGGCCTGCTCGACGGTGAGCCGCTGTTCCATCGCGGCAAAGCGCATCTGTTGACGGTGGCGCCCGCCCGTCAGGGCAAGGGCATCGGCGTCGTGATCCCGAACCTGCTGCACTATGCGGGATCGGTGATCGTGACCGATCCCAAAGGTGAGCTTGCCGCCGTTACAGCCACACACAGAAAAGACCGCTTCGGCCAGAAGGTCGTGGTTTTCAACCCGTGGGGCCTGCACGGGCTGCCGCAGGACCGGATCAATCCGTTGCAGGACGTGCTGCGGCTGGCGGGTGATCCGCAGCTTCAGCGTGGCCTGACCGATGAGGTCAAAGCCGTTGCGTTGCAATTGCTGGCTGAGCCGGATGATCCGCGCAACCGCTATTTCCGGGACGGGTCTCGTGCCATCCTGCGGGCGGTCCTGCTCTATCTTGCATTGTGTGCGCCCAAACGCTGCACCCTGCCGGAAATGTGGCGGGTGATTGCGAACCCGTTGCGCCTGGCGCGCGCGGTTGAAGCCATGTGCAAGTCCGATGCTCTTGGCGGCCTTCTGGCCGATCTGGGCGACGATCTGGCAATGCAGATGGCAGGTAATGCCGACCAGTTCGGAGACTTCCGGGCTGGGGCCGTTCAGGCACTCGATATCTTTGAACCAGGCGGTTATCTCGCTGATGCCGTCAGCGGATCGGATGTCGATCTGGCCGAGGTCAAAGGCGGAAGCGTGAGCGTCTATCTTGCCTTCCCGCAAGAGCGGATCACGACGCACGGTTCAGCGTTGGGTTTGATCGTCAATCAGGCGATCACAGGCGTTACCCGGTCCAAGGATGAAGGCGAAACGCTGTTCATGCTGGATGAGTTCGCCAATCTTGGGCGGCTGTCCGGTCTGGCGCAGAGCTTGACGGCGCTGCCGGGCCTTGGGGTGCGCGTGTGGATGCAGGTGCAGGAACTCGCGGAATTAAAGCGCGTCTACGGGCCTGAGACCACGCAAACCATCCTGTCGCAATCCGAGGTGAAACAGTTCTTCGCCGTCGGCACCGACGATGTGGCGCAAATGCTCTCAAAGGCACTGGGCCAGAAGACGGTGAAGACGACGAGCCACAATCTCGGACGCTTCGACGACGATGAGATCGGCGAAAGCCTGTCCGAGACCGGGCAACCGCTTATGCGTCCCGAAGACATCCGGCTGATGGGCCGTGACGAGCAATTGCTGTTCGTGGCGGGCGTGCCGCCGATCTTCGCCCGGCGCATCCCGTTCTGGTTTGCCAAGCCTTGGGGCGGATGGGCCGAACCGAACCCCGTTGAAGGGGCTTACCCGAAGGTCAGTGCGGAATTCACGCTGAGCTACGGCCTCAGCGAAAACGAGGAGTGAGAAAGTCATGAAAAAGCTTCAGGTCAAAGTGAAAGACGCCAAGAGCCAACGCAAACGCGAAAGCCGCGCAACAAGGGTATTGGCGGCGACCAAGGCGCGTTTGCGTGCCGTCATCCTGCGCCCGCGCCTGGTGATCGCCGCTGGTCTGGTTGGCTTTGTTGCGTTTGTCGGCACCCCGCATCTGGGCTGGGACTATCGGTGTGCCCACCAGATGACAGGCATGGGCACCTGCCGCGCTGCGGCCTGGTGCGCCTATTACGGTGTTCAGGGCCGCCGGATCGACAGACCCGCCTCCGGTGAAACCTGCGATCTGGTGAAGTTCCTGCCCCCCGATTTGGGAATGCTCTGGGAGATGATCGATGGCGAATAAGCTCTACACCATCCGACTAAGTGATGAGCAGAGCGACCGTTTGGAGAAGGTGGCGCGCGCATGCGACTACACCGATCTGTCGGATTGCGTCATCGACCTGTTCTTTTATGCGCTGAAAGAACACGAGATGAGAGTTCATGCGGACGCCTATCGACAGTTGCAGTTCGAAGTGGCCGAGTTGTTTGATCCCCCTGTCAACTGGCACAGGAAAGATCAGCGTCCTGGGCCGGACGACATCTACGATGACGATATCCCATTCTGACCCGCCAAATTTGCGCCAGAACAACCTAAAGTGGTATTATGAAAATAGGAGATACACTATGAGTAACAATGATTTACCGACAGATCGGCCTGATCTGAGCGCACGGCTCAATGCGCCACCAAGATCGACACTCACCGTCGATGTGGCGAAGTATGAGGCCTTTCTTGAAGACACCAACATGACCGACGCGCAGAAGGAAGAATTCCTGCAAGCGCTGTGGTCGGTCATCGTCAGTTTTGTTGAACTGGGCTTCGGCGTTCACCCGCTGCAAGAAGTCTGTGGACAAAATGCAGAAACCCATGCTGAGCGCGCCAAAGACGGCTTCAATGGGGTAAACTCGGAGACGTTCATAGCAACAGAAGAACCGGAGGAGTGCATCCCCTAAGCTGGGAGTAGAGATAAGATGAAGGACGAGTATTCAAAGACCGCTGAGATGACACGCGCGCTGATCTATTGCCGTGTATCGTCCACGAAGCAGCGCGTGGAAGGGAGCGGCCTGGAAAGCCAGGAGCAGCGGTGCCGCGCCTATGCTGAGGACAAAGGCTATGCGGTTGAGGCCGTGTTCCCTGATGATGTCAGTGGCGGCGGCGACTTCATGAATCGTCCGGGTATGGTGGCGCTTCTGAGCTTTCTGGATGCGCAAAGGGGCAAGCCCTATGTGGTCATCTTCGATGATCTCAAGCGGTTCGCCCGTGATACCGAATTTCATCTGAAGCTGCGGCGCGAATTTGCAACGCGCGGCGCAACTATCGAATGCCTGAACTTCAAAATTGAAGACACGCCGGAAGGGAAATTCATTGAAACCGTGATCGCCGCGCAAGGTGAGTTGGAGCGTGAGCAAAACCGCCGCCAGGTCGTGCAAAAGATGAAGGCGCGGGTTGAAAATGGTTTTTGGGTGTTCCGCGCGCCTGTCGGCTATCGCTATAAAAACGCCCCATCTGGTGGCGGTAAGGTGCTTGTGCCCGATGACGTCTTGGCCCCCATCGTGCGCGATGCGCTTGAAGGCTATGCGACAGGTCATTTCGCTTCGCAGGCAGAGGTGCAGCGTTTCTTGGAACGCTGTCCGCACTTTCCGAAAGACCTCAAGGACGGGCGGCTTCGAGCCATGACCGTGACAAGACTTCTGAAGAAAGCGGTCTATGCCGGGTATGTCGAAGCCCCAAAATGGAATGTCAGCCTGCGCAAGGGACAGCATGAAGGGCTGATCAGTTTTGAAACGCACCAGCGCATCTTGGACACGCTGGACGGCAAGAAGCGCCGCCCGGCTGCACGGAAAGACTTCAATGAGGACTTTCCGCTGCGCGTTTTCGTCCTGTGCGACTGTTGCGGCAACGCAATGACGGCGGCTTGGTCCAAAGGCAAATACAAACACTACGCTTACTATCGTTGTGAAACTCGTGGCTGCGAAGCAAAGAGCAAATCCGTGCCAAAGGCAAAACTGGAAGAGGGTTTTGCCGAGATCATGAAGAGCTTGCAGCCTGCCAAAGGTCTGTTTGCGCTGGCCAAAGCCATGCTGCGTGATGCCTGGGACATGCGCCTTTCTATCGCGCAGGGCGACAAGGATGCGCTGAGAGAGCAGCTACTTGATGCTGAGCGTCAGATTGAAGGCCTGCTGGACCGCATCGTGGATACCAAGAACGCCTCTGTCATTGCGGCCTATGAAACACGCATAGAGAAGCTGGAACGCGAGAAAATCGTGCTGGCAGAACGTCTTGAGAAATCGGTGCCTTCAAGGGGTCAGCTGGAGAGTTGTATTGAACACACCCTGAGATTCCTCTCAAACCCTTGGAAATTATACGAAAAAGGAGATCAGGTGACACGCCAAACAGTGCTGAGATTGGCGTTTTCCGAGCCTCTGAGATATGACCTGAACGGGCTGTATGGAACACCAGAATTTTCATTTCCGTTCAAATACTTAGCGGGAATTTCGGGGTCAAAAAGCGAGATGGTGCTGCTGGAGAGAATTGAACTCTCGACCTCTCCCTTACCAAGGGAGTGCTCTACCTCTGAGCTACAGCAGCGCCGTGGCGGGGTGCTAGCGGCAAAGGTCTGACCGCGCAAGCCCCGACTGGACGCTTTTTGGCGAACCGGCTATGGGTCCAGCATGGTGCAGAAGTCGGGCCAGAAGCGGGCCGCCAAGGCAGGGGGCGGGAGCCGGGAGGACCGGCTGAAAGCGGCGCTCAAGGCCAATATGGCGCGGCGCAAGGCCCAGGCCCGGGCGCGGCAGAACGATGGCCCCACGCAGGGGCCGCACAGAGCAGAAAAAGACTAGGCCATGGATTCCATCATCGTCACCGGCGGACAGCCGCTTCAGGGGCAGATCGCCATCGCCGGGGCGAAGAACGCGGCGCTCGCGCTGATGCCGGCCACGCTTCTGAGCGAGGAGCCCCTGACGCTGACCAACACGCCGCGGCTCAGCGATATCCGCACCATGTCGCTCCTGCTGCAATCCCTCGGCGTCGAGGTAACGAGCCTGCGCGACGGGAAGGTCGTGGCACTCTCCTCTCACAACCTCACGAGCACCACGGCGGATTACGAGATCGTGCGCAAGATGCGCGCCTCGAACCTCGTGCTGGGCCCGCTTCTGGCACGCTGCGGCGAGGCCGTGGTCTCGCTGCCTGGGGGCTGCGCCATCGGGGCGCGGCCGATGGACATCCATATCTCGGCGCTGGAAGCCCTGGGGGCGGAGGTCGAGCTCAGGGACGGATACCTTCACGCCACCGCGCCGGGCGGGCTGACCGGGGCCAAGGTGCATCTGAGTTTCCCCTCGGTCGGGGCGACGGAGAACCTGCTGATGGCCGCGACGCTCGCCAAGGGCACGACCCGGATCGAGAACGCGGCGAAGGAACCCGAAATCGTCGATCTCGCCACCTGCCTTCAGGCGATGGGCGCGCGGATCGCCGGGGCCGGGACCGGGACCGTCGAGGTGGAGGGGGTTGACCGGCTTCATGCCGCCACGCACCGGGTCGTGCCGGACCGGATCGAGCTTGGCACCTATATGCTGGCGCCGGTCATTGCCGGGGGCGAGGTCGAGTGCCTGGGCGGTCGTCTCGACCTGGTCTCGGCCTTCGTGGAGCGGCTCCATGCCGCCGGGATCGAGGTCGCCGAGACCGCCGATGGCATCCGCGTCACGAACGGCGGCGAGCGGCACAAGGCGGTGGATGTGGCGACGGCGCCGTTTCCAGGCTTTCCGACCGACCTTCAGGCACAGATGATGGCGATGCTGGCCACCGCCCATGGCACCTCGGTTTTGGAGGAGAAGATCTTCGAGAACCGTTTCATGCACGCGCCGGAACTGATGCGGATGGGGGCGGAGATCGAGGTCCATGGCGGGGTGGCGACGGTGACCGGGGTCGAGCGGCTGCGCGGGGCGCCGGTGATGGCCACCGACCTGCGGGCCTCGGTCTCGCTGATCCTTGCCGGGCTCGCGGCGGAGGGGGAGACGCGGGTGAACCGGGTCTACCATCTCGACCGCGGCTACGAACATGTCGAGGAGAAGCTCGGCGCCGTGGGGGCGCGGATCGAGCGGGTGCCCGGTGACTGAGGACGCCACCTTCGAGGAGGGCGGCGAGGCGCCGCTCCGGCTCCGCGCGCTCGACGAGGAGGACCTGCGGGTACTCTCCTCGCTGGTGCAGGATGCGGTGTTTCCGGCCACGGAAATGCGCTGGGACCGGAAGGCGCGGCGCTTTGCGCTGCTGATCAATCGGTTCCGCTGGGAGGATGCGTCCCGGGCCGCGGCGCGGCGGCGGGATTACGAGCGGGTCCAGTCGGTGCTCGTGATCGAGGATGCGATGAAAGTCCGCTCCCAGGGCGTGGACCGAAGCGACGCCGACCTCGTGCTGTCGCTTCTGTCCGTGGGGTTCGATGCGGACGGGGACGGGGCCGGCACGGTGTCGCTGACGCTGGCCGGCGACGGGGCAGTGGAAGTGGCGGTCGAGAGCCTCGAAGTGCTGCTGCGCGATGTGACCCGGCCCTATGCGGCGCCGTCGGGCCAGGCGCCGGACCATCCCGACTGAGGCGGAATCTGATCCAGATGTGCGCTTCCGCGCGCTCTTTTTTCGCCAACGGAACCGTG
This sequence comes from Paracoccaceae bacterium, assembly GCA_028284605.1. Classification (GTDB taxonomy): domain Bacteria; phylum Pseudomonadota; class Alphaproteobacteria; order Rhodobacterales; family Rhodobacteraceae; genus JANQRL01. The sequence goes on from JANQRL010000029.1 coordinate 59,400, forward strand.
ACGCCCCCAATCTGACGGCGCGGCGGCGGGACCGGCGGCTTTGTGAGTATTTTGGGCCAAATGAAGGGGCATGTTCGTGCCTTGCCCCCGATGTCCGGATATCAGGGCGGGTCCGGGACCCCGGTCGGCGCGACATCCGGCGCACCGATACTCGGCACTGGCCCATCGTATTGAGCCCGGGCGCGGGCCGCGATACCACGGGCGCCGATCACGCCGGAGCGCCGATGCCGCACTATCTCGCCACCGATGAGGCCGATTTCGAGGACCGGTTTGCCGCGCTTCTCGGCGCGAAGCGCGAGGACAGCCCGGATGTGGATTCGGCTGTGGCGGAGATCATCGCGGATGTCCGCGCCCGGGGCGATGCGGCGCTGATCGAGCTCACGGAGCGGTTCGACCGGGTGGCGCTGACGCCCGACCGGCTACGGCTCTCGGAGGCGGAGATCGCCGCGGCTGTGGCGGAGGTTCCGGCCGAAGAGCGCGAAGCGCTGAGCCTCGCGGCGAAGCGCATCCGCGCCTACCACGGGCGCCAGATGCCGAGCGACGAAAGCTGGACCGACGCGACCGGCGCGGTGCTCGGCTGGCGCTGGGGGCCGGTGGCGGCGGCGGGGCTCTATGTGCCCGGGGGGCTCGCCTCCTACCCGTCCTCGGTGCTGATGAACGCGATCCCGGCGAAGGTGGCGGGCGTCGGGCGGCTGGCCGTCGCGGTGCCCAGCCCGGACGGGGTGCTCAATCCGCTGGTGCTGCTGGCCTGCGAGATCGCCGGGGTGGACGAGATTTACCGGATCGGCGGGGCGCAGGCGATTGCGGCCCTCGCCTACGGGACCGAGAGCATCGCGCCGGTCGACAAGATCACCGGGCCCGGCAATGCCTATGTGGCCGCGGCGAAGCGGCGGGTCTTCGGCAAGGTCGGGATCGACATGATCGCGGGGCCGTCGGAAATCCTGGTGATCTCGGATGGCAGCGCCGATCCCGACTGGATCGCCCTCGACCTGATGAGCCAGGCGGAACATGACGAGAGCGCCCAGTCGATCCTGATCACCACCGACGCCGCCCATGGCCGGGCGGTGGCCCAGGCGGTTTCGGCGTGGCTCGAGACCCTCGAACGGCGGGCCATCGCCGGCGCGTCCTGGCGCGATTTCGGGGCGGTGATTGCGGTGCGGGACCTCGATGAGGCCGTGGCCCTTTCAGACCGGATCGCGCCGGAGCATCTGGAACTCTGTGTCGCCGAGCCGGAAACCTTGGCCGACTGCATCTCCCATGCCGGGGCGATCTTCCTCGGTGCTTGGACGCCCGAGGCCATCGGCGATTACGTGGGCGGGCCGAACCATGTGCTGCCCACGGCGCGGTCGGCGCGGTTCTCCTCTGGGCTCTCGGTCCTCGATTTTCTCAAGCGCACCACGCTGGCCCGGATGACCCCCGACGCCCTGCGCGCCATCGGGCCGGCGGCCGAGACACTGGCCAAGGCGGAGAGCCTGGAGGCCCATGGGCTCAGCGTCGCGGCGCGGTTGCGGAAGCTGAACGATCCCGGGGCGTGAGACCCCAAAGAGGAGCACGGGAATGCGAAGGCTGTTCACGAGTTGTCTGGTGATGATCCTGGCCCTGACCGCGCCGGCCTTTGCTGAGGAGGCGGCGGAGCGAAAGGCGCGCTCCATCGCGCAGCTTCAGGCCGAGGGCGTGCCGGTTCTGGAGAGCCTGCCGCTGATCGAGACCGAGGCGACCGCGCTCCGCCGCAGCGAGGAGGAGGTCGTGCGCCGGGCCATCGCACTCGCCATCGTGGCGGTGAAGGGCGAGACCGGGGATCACGCGCTCGGACTGGCGCTGATCGACCAGTTCGGGGCGGAGGGCTTCTTCACCCCCGCCGAGCGCGCTTTCATGGATGACCCGGCCCCGTCCGAGCACGACCGGGTTCAGTTCACCTGGCGTTACGAGGGCGCCGACGTGATGCTCTGGGCGCTGGGGATTTCCGAGACGCTCGGGCGCCCCGACCACATCGCCGACGTGCCCTGGATCGCAGGGCCCTGCGCGATCTGGGCACCGAGGGCCTCATGGCCCAGGCAAAGCTCCGCCCCCAGGCCGAGCTGCTCGATGCCGCCGACCTGATCTACCGCACCCATTGGGCGGTCCGGCAGGCACGGCTCGATGGGGAGCCGTCGCCTGCCGGCCTTGACCCGGGCGTCGTCCATGAGCGCCATTACGCGCTCAACTGGCTGATCGGCTATGCCGGCCAGGCCTGGGACGACATGTCCACCGATACCTGAGCGGGGTGTCGCCCGCGGACTAACCGGCCAGTTCGGGGTGCCCGTAAGCCTCCGGATAGGGCATCGGGCGGATCGGGCCGAGCGGGATTGTGCGGTTCCAGGAGCGGCCGAAATAGCCCTGCCGGCAATGCAGCAGCGACCCGGCGCCGGCGACCCCGGGCAGGGCATAGACCCGGCACAGCCAGCGCCACAGATGCGGGTAATCGAGGATCCGCGCGCCGTTGAGCTTCATCCGGACGTAATAGACCGGATCGTGGCGGTAGAGCGTGGGAAAGAGCCGCAGGTCGGCCTCGGTGAAGAGATCGCCGGTGAGGAACGGACGGCCGTCCGAGAGCCGCTCCTCCAGCATCTCCAGGGTGTCGAAATAGCCCGCGAACGCCGCCGCGTAGACCGCCTGATCGGAGGAAAACCCGGCCTTGTAGGCACCGTTGTTGATCCGCGTGTAGATAACCTCATTAAGCGCGTCGATCTCCTCGCGCAGGGTGTCGGGGTAGAGCGACCCGGTGCCGCCGAGCGCCTCCGCCTGATCCCCCAGCATCCGCACGATCTCGGCGCTCTCGTTCGAGACGATTCGCCCGGCCCGCTTGTCGAAGAGGATCGGCAGCGAGCGCTCCTCCGACCCCTCGGCCCGGTAGATCTCCACCGCGAGCCGCAGCCCCCGCCCGGTGCCGGTCTCGGCGGTGCAATCGGGCAGGGGGGCGCCGGTCAGGGTGGCCACCAGGCCGGGTTCGAACTGCCAGAGACCTTCGCCGGCCGGATCGTCCGCCTCGGTCCGGTTCGGGAACGCCACGTCCATGCTGATCGCGTCCTCGAGCCCCAGCACCGCGCGGGCCAGGGTGACGCGGTGGCACCACGGACAGTTCAGCGCGACATGGAGGTGGTAGCGCCGCGGCGCGGCCGGAAAGTCGGGCTCGCCGATCGCATGGCGAAAGCCGCTCACCCCGCGCACGAACTCGCCCCGCGCCCGACGCCGGTCGGCATTGTCCTGAGCGTCTTCCTTGGACGGATCGACCATGGCCGACCTTTAGCGCGGCAAGGCTGGCCCGGCCAGAGACGGCATGCTAGGGCGCGGCGATGGCGAAGATCATTCATATCGAACTCGACGATGCCGGGCTGCCGGCCCCGACGCCGGAGATCGAACAGGAGCGCAAGGTCGCGATCTTCGACCTCTTGGAGGACAATTCCTTCACCCTGCCCGGGCGCGAGGACCGCGCGGCGCCGCCGGGCCCGTACCGGCTCGGTCTTGCGATCCGCGAGAAACGGCTGGTCTTCGAAGTGATGAGCGAGGACAGTGAGCCGGCGGCGGAGTTCCACCTCTCGCTGGGGCCGTTCCGGCAGGTGGTGAAGGACTACTTTCAGATCTGCGAGAGCTATTTCGACGCGGTGAAGACCCAGGCGCCGAGCCAGATCGAGACCATCGACATGGCCCGCCGCGGCATCCACAATGAGGGTGCGCGGGTCCTGCAGGAGCGGCTCGAGGGCAAGGCGGAGGTCGATACCGATACCGCGCGCCGGCTCTTCACGCTCATCTGCGTGCTGCATTTCGGGGGCTGAGCGATGCCGGGCCGCCTCCCGCAATCGGTGCTCTTCTGTTGCGATCACAACGCGGTGCGCTCGCCGATGGCCGAGGGCATCATGAAGAAGTTCTACGGCACCGGGACCTATGTGCAATCCGCCGGGGTGAAGAGCGATCTGGAGATTGACGGGTTCGCCATCGCCGTCTGCGCCGAGATCGGGGTGGAGCTGGCCCGGCACCGGGTGCGGTCCTTCGATCAGATGGAGCAATGGGGCGACGATCTGTCGTCCTTCGATCTGGTCGTGGCTTTGTCCCCGGCGAGCCAGCGCCGGGCCCTCGAACTCACCCGGCTCTACCATCTCGACGTCGAATACTGGCCGATCCTCGATCCCACCGGGCTCGGCGAGGGCCGCGAGGACCGGCTCGCCGCCTACCGGCAGGCACGGGATCAGATCGTCGAACGTCTGGTCGGCCGGTTCGGGCCGGCGGTCGCCTAGAGTTCCGGTGCCGGCATTGGGCCGGTCCGGAGGCCGCGGCGGTTCGGTCCGACATCCGCCTCCGGTCCCGCTGCCGCGCCGCTTCGGCGGCGACATCCGCTCCTGGCCGGGCTGCCGAAATCGATCCGGTGCCGGCAGCGCCACGGTTCCATATGCGCGCGATACGGCTCCCTTTGGCGTCCGGAAACGGCAAGCGGAATGTCCTCGACCTCGCCGCCCCCGGGGCAGTCGGTCACGCCAAGGAAGGCGCAAAGCGCCGTGAGCGCGCGCGGCGGACGTCTCGCCGCCCGGCGCGCCCGGTCAGGCCGCGGCCTTGCCGGCGGTGCTGCTGACCTGTCCGCCGCCTTCGGCCCGCGCCTTGTGCAGCTCGGCCGAAACGGCAAGCAGAGTGTCCTCGACCTCGCCGCCCCCGGGGTAGTCGGTCACGCCAAAGGAGGCGCTGAGCGCCGTCGGACCGCTTTCGATTTCCTCCGCCACGACCTTACCGATCCGCCGGGCGATCCGATGCGCCACGGCCCGGGTCGCGCCCGGCAGGAAGATCAGGAACTCGTCCGGTCCGGTCCGAGCCAGGATGTCGTCCTGCCGCAAGGTCCGGGCGCAGGCCTGGACGAGATCGCGCAGCACGCGGTTACCCTCCTCCCGGCCCAGGGTATCGTTCACCTTGCCGAAATGATCGATGTCGAAGGCGATGACCCAGCCGGCGCTGGCATCCCGGAGCAGGCGTTCCGCCCCCTGCCGGTTCAGCGCCCCGGTGAGCGGATCGCTGTCCGCCTCCGACCAGGAGGTGTCGAGGGAGCGTTGCGCCCGGGCGATCAGCAGGTTGGTGCGGGCCAAGAGCCGCCCGAGATCGTCATGGTAGGCTTCCGGCAGCGTGACGACCCGGCCGGTGCGGCCCCAGACATCCACCGTCGTGGCCAGTTTGCGGACCGGGACCAGCAGCGTGCCGATCAGGACGACGCTCAGCGCGAAACCAGCGGCCGCCCCGGCAACCGCGACCAACGGCGACCCGCCGGGCAGAAGGGCCGCGGCCAGCGCAATGGCTTGGCCGAACAGCACGGCAGCGAAGAACTTCGCGCCGTAGGAGTTCGGAAACAGGCGGCAGAACAGGGCGTAGACCGGCATCGGGTCACCTCGGCGGTTCGAATCCCCGACATCCTTGCCGGTGAGACCTTAAGGGGCGGTGAATCCTCGCGGTCCGGATGCGGCCCAGCGACGGCCGGTCCGCCCGCGCCGGTGCTCCGCCCGGGCCGCCCGATCCGAAACGAAAAAGGGGCCGCCGAAGCGACCCCTTTCGACAGGTCCGGCGGCTCTGCCTACATCATGCCGCCCATGCCGCCCATGTCGGGCATGCCGCCACCGGCGGCGGCGCCTTCCTTGGCGGGTTTGTCGGCCACCATGGCTTCGGTGGTGATCAGCAGACCGGCCACCGAGGCGGCGTCCTGAAGCGCGGTGCGCACGACCTTGGCCGGGTCGATCACGCCGAACTTGAACATGTCGCCATATTCCTCGGTCTGGGCGTTGAAGCCGAAGGCCGGATCATCCGACTCGCGGATCTTGCCGGCCACGACCGAGCCGTCGACGCCGGAATTCTCGGCGATCTGGCGCAGCGGCGATTCGAGCGCCTTGCGGACGATCGAGATGCCGACATCCTGGTCGGAATTGGCGCCTTCCAGCCCGTCGAGCGCCTTGGCCGCGGTCACCAGCGACACGCCGCCGCCGACCACGATGCCCTCCTGAACCGCGGCACGGGTCGCGTTCAGCGCGTCATCGACACGGTCCTTGCGCTCCTTCACCTCGACCTCGGTCATGCCGCCGACGCGGATGACGGCGACGCCGCCGGCGAGCTTGGCAACCCGCTCCTGGAGCTTCTCGCGGTCATAGTCCGAGGTGGTTTCCTCGATCTGCTGCTGGATCTGACCGACCCGCGCTTCGATTTCAGCCTTCTCGCCGGCCCCGTCCACGATGGTGGTCTCGTCCTTGGTGATCGACACTTTCTTGGCCGAGCCGAGCATGTCGACGGTGACGTTCTCGAGCTTCATGCCAAGGTCTTCGGAGATCACCTGGCCGCCGGTCAGGATCGCGATGTCCTGGAGCATGGCCTTACGGCGGTCGCCGAAGCCCGGCGCCTTCACGGCAGCGATCTTCAGACCACCGCGCAGCTTGTTCACGACGAGGGTGGCGAGCGCCTCGCCCTCCACGTCCTCGGCGATGATCAGAAGCGGCTTCTGGCTCTGGATGACCGACTCAAGGAGCGGGACCATCGGCTGCAGCGAGGAGAGCTTCTTCTCGTGCAGCAGGATCAGGCCGTCCTCAAGCTCCGCGATCATCTTGTCGGAGTTGGTGACGAAGTAGGGCGAGAGGTAGCCGCGGTCGAACTGCATGCCCTCGACCACGTCGGTCTCGGTCTCCAGGCCCTTGTTCTCCTCGACGGTGATCACACCCTCATTGCCGACCTTCTGCATCGCATCGGCGATCTGCTGGCCGATCTCGTCTTCGCCATTGGCGGAGATGGTGCCGACCTGGGCGACCTCCTCGGAGTTCTCGACCGTGCGGGCGGCGTCCTTGATCGCCGCGACGACCTTGGAGGTCGCGAGATCGATGCCGCGCTTGAGGTCCATCGGGTTCATGCCGGCGGCAACCGACTTCATGCCCTCGCGGACGATGGCCTGGGCCAGAACCGTGGCGGTGGTGGTGCCGTCGCCGGCCTCGTCATTGGTGCGCTGGGCCACTTCCTTGACCATCTGCGCGCCCATGTTCTCGAACTTGTCCTCAAGCTCGATCTCCTTGGCGACCGACACACCGTCCTTGGTGATGCGCGGGGCGCCGAAGCTCTTGTCGAGGACGACGTTGCGGCCCTTCGGGCCCAGCGTCACCTTCACCGCATCGGCGAGGATGTTGACGCCCTTGAGCATCTTGTTGCGGGCGTCGCTTTCGAATTTCACGTCCTTTGCAGACATATCCGGGTACTCCTGATGTCGTGCTGAATTGCTTGGTCGGGCGGCCGTTGCGGGCGGCGCCTTACTCGATGATCCCGAGGATGTCGCTCTCCTTCATGATCAGGAGCTCCTCGCCGTCGACGGTCACCTCGGTGCCGGACCACTTGCCAAAGAGGATCTTGTCGCCCTCCTTGACGTCCATCGCGATGCGGTCGCCATCGTCGTCCTTGGCGCCGGCGCCCACGGAAACGACGAGGCCCTCGGCCGGCTTTTCCTTGGCGCTGTCGGGAATGATCAGACCGCCGGCGGTCTTTTCGTCGGATTCGACGCGGCGGACCAGAACCCGGTCATGCAGCGGTTTGAAAGCCATTGATGCACCTCCTTCAGATGTGCGTTGTTTCTCCCTCCGACCCGGCGCCATGGCGGACGCCTCGGGCCGTTGGCACTCAACAGGCGCGAGTGCTAACGGCGGTGAGTTAGGCAAAGCGCGACATGCTGTCAACAGGCGCGATCGGCAAAAATGCGACCCCGCGCGGTGCGGCGCGACGAGGGGGTTGGGCCGGCCGGGGGAATCGGCTATCAGCCCGATATCGACCTGAACGGCAGGAGGCTGCTTTGATGATAAGGACCCGACTTATCCGCCGCTGATCCCGGCCCGCAGCCTATGTTTGCGCGCCGGTATACTTGCCCCGCGCACCTTCGTCCGAACCGACACTGACTGCCCGATGCGCCGCAAGGCGTCCAAGGGCCGTCACCGACACACAGGTCACTCCAATGCACCCGCCGTTTCACCCCACCTGGATTCACAGGGGCCCCGATCCGCATCCCTCCCGGCCCGCCAAGGCCGTGCGGCGCCGCAATGCGCCGGAGAGGCTCGATATCTCGCCGCCCGCGCCCGGATACCCACCGGTCGCGTTCACCTCGCAGGTGCCGCCGCCCGCCACGCTGGCCTCGCTGGCCCGTGAGCCCCGCGCCGTCAGCCGACCCCGGCTGCGGCAGCGGATCGGGCTCCGGCTCATGGCGCTCGGCGCCCGGCTCGCCGGGCCCGCGGCGTCGGGCGGGCCGCGCTGAGGCGCGAGGCTGTTGTCCCCCCAACGGGGGGCCGTTAGCCTCGCGCCCGAGCCGCTCTATCCCGAGGTCCGTCATGCGTTTCGCCGCCCTCTGTCTCTGTTTCGTCCTGCTACCGCTCCGGCTCGCCGCGCTCTGTGAGGGTCCGGGCTTCACCGAGACCCTGAGCGACGCGGAACGCGCCGAGATCGCCAGCGCCGTGGCCGCCACGCCCTATGCCGAGGGCCTCTTCTGGACCGCCCGCCGCGACGGTGTGGAGATCACCCTGATCGGGACGATGCATATCCACGACCCGCGCCATGACGGGCTGATGGTGCGTGCCGCGCCCGCCGTGGAGGCGGCCGATCTGGTGCTCCTCGAACTGACCGCTGTCGAGGAGGCACTTGCCGCCAATGCGATCCTGACCGAACCGGAACGGCTCTTCCTGATGGAGGGGCCAACCCTGCCGGAAATGCTGGATGAAGAGACGTGGCAGCGCCTCGCCGACGCCGCCCGCGCGCGCCAGATCCCCGCCTTCATGGCGGCGAAGTTCCGGCCCTGGTATCTGGCCCTGTCGCTCGCCATGCCCGCCTGTGCGATGCCCGACCTGATCGCCGGCAGGCGCGGGCTCGACCACCGGATCATGGACGTAGCCGAGGGCGCCGGCGTGCCGATGCAGGCGCTTGAGCCCTGGGACACGCTGTTTCGGATCATGGAGGAGGGCACGCCCGAAGAGCAGATCGACATGCTGCTGATGTCTGTGATGCCCGACGAGATGCAGTCCCGGATGATCGTCTCAATGCTCGACGGCTATTTCGCGGGCCGGATCGCCGAGGTCTGGGAGACCAGCCGCATCGCCGCCCGCCACGTGCCGGGCCTCGACACGGAGACCGCCGAGGCGCTCTTCATGGAGACCCAGGAGGCCCTTCTGGATGTGCGCAACCTCGCCTGGATCCCGGTGATCGAAGAGGCCGCCGCCGAGCACGACCGCCTCGTCGTCGCCGTCGGCGCCGCCCACCTGCCGGGGGAGCTGGGCGTGTTGCGGCTTCTGGAGGCGGAGGGGTGGGTGATCGCTCCCCTGACCTGAGGACCGCCGCCCGACCCGCGGGGCCGGACGGCGTCTTGTCTAGCGGTTGCCGGATCCGCCCGGCCGTTTCATCGGGCGCAGGGTCGGGCGCCGGTGACGATCCGGGGCGCGGCGGGTGTCGGCCTGGCCGGGATGGGCCTTGACCTGGCTGCCGGGGACGGGCGGACGCGCCGCGCGGCCCGGCTTGCGGGGGCGTTTCGATTTGCGGGGCATGGAGGTGCCTTTCAAAGAGATGGATGTGCCGCCTGTCGAGGCGGGCTCAGGGGCCGTTCGGGCCTCAGCTCTCCTTGATCATCGTCAGGGTGCTCCTCTCTGACAGGACAGCCCCCTCTCGCCGGGGGCATCGGGACGGGCGGATCAGGCCGTCTTTTCCATCGTCAGGGCACTCCTCTGTGACTTGGTCCGCATAGCGTGGATCCGGCCTGTCCGTCAATTCCGGAGAGCCCGATGGGGCAAGCCGCTGCCGACGCGTGATGATGCGGCACACGGCACTTGGGCGGGCACTGCGGCCAACTCTCGTATAGACCGAGAGCCAAGGTCGCGCCGGTGAAGGTCCGCACCGAGCCCTGAGCGGACGTTATCCGCTGGTCCGCTCGACGCGAAACCTCCTCCACCCCACGCAACACGGCGCGCATGCGCCCGGCCCGACCTCCCCCCCCGGGAGGGCCGATGTTGATCCGCCGGCAGCTCCCGTGGCGCTGATGCTTTGAAGCGTTACCGGTGGGACAAGTGTTGTGGGCCCACCCGAGGTCGGTCCGGCCGCACGCGCGCCGCAGAACCGTCGGGTCGCCGATCCCCGGCCCGTCGATGCGCGGCCTCGTTGCAAGCTGGGCGGATGTCCGCTTCGTCCGCAATCCGGCCATTGGAACGGCGGCGCCTGACCCTACTCCTCCCCCCAATCCGCGAGCCCCCGGCGTCCCGCCGCCGTCAGCCTATAGACCCCGCGCGCGACACGCTCGAACCAGCCGTAATGGTTGTCCGCCATGATCCGCGTCGCCTGGGGCACCTCGGTCCATTCCGCCACCACCGCCCCGCGCGAGGGCCCGTGGACCGCCAGGAACCGCGCGCAGGCCAGAGCGTCCTGCCGGTAGCCCGTCACCAGTCCGTGGCGTACCGCGCCGCCGTCATTGGGATCGCCCCTGAGCCGCTCGAACGCGCGCAAGAGCCGCTCGGCCTTCTTGGGCGATTTCCGGGGGCGGTAAGGGCCGGGATCGCAGACGACCTCCACCTTCCCGTCCCGGGGCCGCACGAAGATCACCCCGAGCCCGAGCCGCCGGGCCAGCGCCACATTGGCCTTGCCCGCCTTCTTCGGTTTCGGCACCGCGAGATAGACCGCATCGGTGACCGCCAGCCGGGCGATGGCCTGATGGAAGAGCGCCAGGGAAAATCCGGTCTTCAACTCCACGATCACCGGCGGCTCCGCGCCCCGCCGCGCCATCACATCCGCCGCGCCGACCTCGCCCTTGACCTCATAGCCCTGAGCCACGAGATGGGCCTTGATCGGCCCGTAGAGATCGGTCTCGCGCATCGCGTACCCTGCGGACAATCTGTCCCGTGACAGCCGCCGAAGCCGCTCCTATAAGGCGCGCGACCTATCGCTCAGCACCGGGATTTGCCGCACCATGACCACCCTCGTTTTCGGCCACAAGGCCCCCGACACCGACTCGACCGGTTCGCCGATCCTCTGGGCCTGGTATCTGAATGAGGTGCGGGGCGGCGAGGCCGAGGCGGTGCTGCTGGGCGAGCCCAATACCGAAGCCGCCTGGCTGCTGGAGCGCTGGGACCTGCCGAAGCCCCGCATCATCGACGGCGTGGCGCCGGGGCAGGAGGTGGTGATCGTCGACACCAACAACCCGGCGGAACTGCCCGAGAACATCAACGAAGCCGATATCCGTGCCATCATCGACCACCACAAGCTGGTGGGCGGGCTGGAGACCGCCGGCCCCATCGAGATCACCATCCGTCCGCTGGCCTGCACCGCGACGATCCTGCATGACCTGATGGACGGCGCCGAGATGCCGGACTGGGTGAAGGGCACGATGCTGACCTGCATCCTCTCCGACACGCTCGAATTCCGCTCGCCCACGACCACCGACACCGACCGCGCCCTGGCGGAGCGGCTGGCGGATGATCTCGGCCTCTCGATCCCGGACTACGCGGCCGAGATGTTCGCGGCGAAATCCGATGTCTCGGCCTTCTCCGAGGCGGAACTCCTGCGGATGGATTCCAAGGAATACGAGGTCGGCGGCACCAGGTTCCGCGTCTCGGTGCTGGAGACCACGGCCCCGGCGGCGGTTCTGAGCCGCAAGGCGGCGCTGATCGCCGCGATGGAGGGGGTGGCGGCCGAGGACGGGGTCGATCAGGTCCTGCTTTTCGTGGTCGACATCCTCAACGAAGAGGCGACGCTGCTGGTGCCGAACGACCTGGTGAAGTCGGTGGCGGAAAAGAGTTTCGGCGCGGCCGTGACCGGCGACAGCGTGGTCCTGCCCGGCATCCTGAGCCGCAAGAAGCAGATCATCCCGGCCCTGAAGGTCTGAGCGCCGCCGGCGCCACGCTCACGCCACCGCGACGCAAAGCTCCGTGCGCAGGTCGGCGGGCGCGGTGTCGTCGGGGTCGTTGAGATAGATCTCAAGCGCCGGCGCCTGCCGCAACTCGGCACCGGCAGCGGCGATCAGATCGGGGCCGAAACTCCGCCACGCCGCGGGCAGGCCGTCATAGGGCCCGGCATGGGTCAGGACGGCATAGCGCCCGGCGGGGATCGCGACCTCTTCGAGCCCCTCGGGTACCGGGCCGTCCCCGGTCCAGATTGCCGCGGCGTGGCTCCTCAGCTCCGCCTCCGGCGTGATCTCGGGATTGTCGTGGTAGACGCCCATCCAACCCCCGGCACCATGGCCCGGTCCGCCGGCTCCAATCGTCGCGCCGAGCCGTGCGAAGGCGGGACCGATCAGGTGATAGGCACCCTGATGGGCCACGGCGGCGAGCCGCTGCGTGGGCATCTCGCGGATTTCGATCTCAGGCATGACGGTCTCCTCCATTGCAGACACGATGATCGTCCGGTCGCGGCGCGTCGCGCCTTGCCGCGCATCGCGGCGGGTTCAGTAATCGCGCAGCGCGATGACGCCAAAGGCACAGAGCCGCGCGCAATCGCTGGCATCGCCGCCGATATTGTCGGGCACCAGTTGCAGCGCGACCGCCGGGCCCTCGAACCGCATGTCATCGCATTCGCCGTCCTGCGGATAGGCGCCGCTGTCATCGCCGAAATCCAGCGCCGCGCAGATTGTGGCGGCCCGCGCCGCCTCGATATCCCAAAGCCGGACCAGGCCGGCGTCGAAAGCCGCGCGGCAATCGCTGGCGTCCTCGCCCACGTAGTCCCAGGTCAGAACCGCGGCCATGCCCGGCCCGACGAAGCGGCGGTCGTCGCATTCGCCGTCCCGCGCCCATTCTCCGATATCGGTGCCGAAACTGATTCCGCTGGCGACCAGGGGCACGCCGCCCCCCGTGCCGCCCCCGGTGCCGCCGCCCGTACCGCCGCCGGCCCCGCGCAGGCTGAGCAGCCCGGCCTGGTAAGCCTCGCGGCAATCGGTGGCATCGGCACCGATATCGCTGTCGAGCAGCGTCGTCGTGGTCATGCCCGGCCCCTCGAAGCGGGGATCGTCGCATTCGCCGTCATTGGACCACATCGAGCTGTCATCTCCGAAGTCGATCTCTTGCGCCGTCAGCGGTGCGGCCAGGCAGAGGCAGAGCGCGAGAGCGGTCGTCAGGCGGGGCATAAGCGGGTCCTTTGGCGTCCTTCGCGGCAGACGGTGAAGTGCCGGGGGCCTTTTGGCAAGGCCCGGACCCGCGGTTGCATTGGACCTGTCCGAGGGTCATATACCTGCCATCCCGTCCGAAAGCCGGCTTTGCCATGACCCACTACCTCGATTTCGAGAAACCGCTGGCCGAGATCGAAGGCAAGGCGGCGGAACTGCGCGCGATGGCGCGGGCCGGCGAAGGCGTGGATGTCGAGGCCGAGGCGCGGGCACTCGATCTGAAGGCGGCCGAGCTGCTCAAGAGCCTCTATGGCGACCTGACGCCCTGGCGCAAATGCCAGGTCGCCCGGCACCCGGAACGGCCCCATTGCAACGACTATATCGAGGCGCTCTTCGCCGATTACACGCCGCTGGCCGGGGACCGGAACTTCGCCGACGACCATGCGGTGATGGGCGGGCTGGCGCGGTTCGAGGATGCGCCGGTGGTGGTGATCGGCCATGAGAAGGGCCATGACACCAAATCCCGGATCGAGCGCAATTTCGGCATGGCCCGGCCCGAAGGCTACCGCAAGGCGATCCGGCTGATGGACCTCGCCGACCGGTTCGGCCTGCCGGTGGTGACGCTGGTCGACACGCCGGGCGCCTATCCCGGCAAGGGCGCGGAGGAGCGCGGCCAGTCCGAGGCCATCGCCCGCGCGACCCAGAAATGCCTGCAACTGGGCGTGCCGCTCGTCTCTGTCATCATCGGCGAGGGCGGCTCCGGCGGCGCGGTGGCCTTTGCCACGGCGAACCGCGTCGCGATGCTGGAACACTCGGTCTATTCGGTGATCTCGCCCGAAGGCTGCGCCTCGATCCTCTGGAAGGACGCCGAGAAGATGCGCGAGGCGGCGGAGGCGCTGCGGCTGACCGCCCAGGACCTCATCGAGCTTGGTGTGGCCGACAAGGTGATCGCCGAACCGCTGGGCGGCGCCCATCGCGACCGGGCCCGGACCATCGCCGATGTCGGCAAGGCCATCGGCGCGATGCTCGGCGAGCTGAAGGGACAAGGCGCCGAGGACCTGCGCGCCAACCGCCGTCGCAAATATCTCGGCCTCGGGGCCAAGGGGCTCGCCGCCTAGGATGCGGGCCGCGGCGCTCTCCCTTCTTGCGGCGCTCCTCGCAGGTAGCGTCGCTGCGGAAGGGTTGATCGGGCGCGCGGTAACCTTCGGCGCGATGACCTACGAGGTCCGCGAGACACCGATCTTTCTCGGCGAGCGCCATCCCTCTGTGGTCTCCGAGAGGGTCGAATACGGGCTCGGACCCGAAGGCGCCCAGAACGGCTGGGACATCATCCCCGCGATCATCGACATCCGGGCCGACCGCGTTGTGATCACCTATCCCGACAGCGTCGGCGGCCTCTTCCCCGAGGTCGGGTTCAACGGCTACGTCCTCGATTTCCTGACCGACTGCGTCCTCTTCAACGCCGCCGCCGTGGACAAGGCGGCCAGCACCGGGACGCTGACGAATGCCAATGTGTTCGTGGAGGGGGCGCGGCTCTACATTGATGTGGGCGGGCAGGCTTACGGGCCTGCCGAGCGCTATGAGATCACCCTCGACGTGCTCGACTGCCCGATGTCCTGAGACCAAGGAGACGAGGAGATGACGATGCGGGTTTACCTTTCCGGCGAGATTCACACCGACTGGCGCGAGCAGATCGTGGCCGGCGCCGACGGGCTCAGCGTGGTGTTCGACGCACCGGTCACCGATCACGCGGCAAGCGACGATTGCGGGGTGGCGATCCTCGGGGCGGAGCCGGACAAGTTCTGGCACGACCGCAAGGGCGCCATGGTCAACGCGATCCGCACCCGGACCGGGATCGAGGCGGCGGATGTCGTCGTGGTGCGCTTCGGCGAGAAATACAAGCAGTGGAACGCGGCCTTCGACGCGGGCTACGCTGCGGCGCTCGGCAAGCCGGTCATCACCCTGCATCCGCCCGAGCACGACCACGCCCTGAAGGAGGTCGATGCAGCGGCGCTGGCCGTCGCCCGCGAGCCCGGACAGGTGGTGCAGATCCTGCGCTACGTGCTCGAAGGCACGCTGCCGCGCTAAGGCCGGGCGCGCCGCCGCGGTCCCGGGCCGAACCGCCGGTCAAACGAATTGCTCCCGGATCAGCCGCTCTTCGAGCCCGTGGCCTGGATCGAACAGCAGCCGATGCGCGACCGCATCGGCCGAGCGCACTTCCACCGACAGCACATCCCGCACCGACCGGCTGTCGGCATCGGCCATCACCGGGCGCTTCTCGGCATCAAGGACGTCGAACCGCACCACGGCGGATTTCGGCAACAGCGCCCCGCGCCAGCGCCGCGGCCGGAACGCCGACATCGCGGTGAGCGCCAGCACATCCGCCCCGATCGGCAGGATCGGCCCGTGGGCGGAGTAGTTATAGGCGGTCGACCCGGCCGGCGTCGCGAGCAGCGCGCCGTCGCAAACGAGTTCCTCCATCCTGAGCTTGCCGTCCACCGTGATCCGGAGTTTCGCCGCCTGCCCGCCCGCGCGCAGCAGCGACACCTCGTTGATCGCGAGGGCCTCATGCACACCCCCGTCCCGGCAGGTGGCGGTCATCGCAAGGGGGTTGATCACCGCCTCCTCGGCCTCCGCCAGCCGCTCCAGCAGCCCGTCCTCGCGGTATTCGTTCATCAGAAACCCGATGGTGCCCCGGTTCATCCCGTAGACCGGCGCCGGCAGGTGCTGGGTGTCGTGCAGGGTCTGGAGCATGAACCCGTCGCCGCCGAGCGCCACGATGACCTCGGCCTCTTCAAGCGCCACATCGCCATAGCGCGCCGCCAGCACGGATGCCGCCTCTTCGGCGATCGGAACCGGGCTCGCGCGAAAGGCGATGCGGGGGGCGCTCATCTCTCTGGCCTTCCTGTCTCCTCGCCCCGGTTCTCCCCCGCGCGGTCGGGATTGGCAAGGCGCGCGTCGGATTGGTCCTTTCGAGCCGGGGCGCGGCAGGATAGAAACCCGCATCCGGCCCACCGCACCCAAAGAGGCAGCCCCGATGAACGCCCCCACCCGCGACGACGGTTTCTTCACCGAAACGCTCGACACACGCGATCCCGAGATCTGGGCCGCGATGCAGAGCGAGCTTGGCCGCCAGCGCCACGAGATCGAGCTGATCGCCAGCGAGAACATCGTCAGCGCCGCGGTGATGCAGGCCCAGGGCGGCGTGATGACCAACAAATACGCCGAAGGCTATCCCGGCCGGCGCTATTACGGCGGCTGCCAGTTCGTCGACATCGCCGAAACCCTCGCCATCGACCGGGCGCGCCAGCTCTTCGACGTGAGCTTCGTCAACGTCCAGCCGAACTCCGGCAGCCAGGCCAACCAGGGCGTCTTCCAGGCGCTCCTCCAGCCCGGCGACACGATCCTCGGCATGAGCCTCGATGCCGGCGGCCACCTGACCCACGGCGCCCGCCCGAACCAGTCCGGCAAGTGGTTCAACGCGGTGCAATACGGCGTCCGCGAGGACGACATGCTGCCCGATTACGACCAGATCGCGCGGCTGGCTCAGGAACACCGGCCAAAGATCATCATCGCCGGCGGCTCTGCCATTCCGCGCATCCTCGACTTCCCCCGCTTCCGTCAGATCGCCGACAGCGTCGGCGCCTATCTGATGGTCGACATGGCCCATTTCGCGGGCCTCGTCGCCTCCGGCCATTACCCCTCGCCCTTCCCCCATGCCCATGTCGCGACCACGACCACGCACAAGACCCTGCGCGGCCCAAGGGGCGGCGCGATCTTCACCGATGACGAGGCGCTCGCCAAAAAAATCAACTCGGCGATCTTCCCCGGCATCCAGGGCGGGCCCCTGATGCATGTCATCGCGGCCAAGGCCGTGGCCTTCGGCGAGGCGCTGCGCCCGGAATTCAAGACCTACCAGGCCCAGGTGATCGAGAACGCCCAGGCGCTCGCCGATCAGCTCATGAAGGGCGGGCTCGACATCGTCACCGGCGGCACCGACAGCCATGTGATGCTGGTGGACCTGCGCCCGAAGGGCGTGAAGGGCAACGCCACCGAAAGCTCCCTCGGCCGCGCCCATATCACCTGCAACAAGAACGGCATCCCCTTCGACAGCGAAAAGCCGACGGTGACGAGCGGCATCCGCCTCGGTTCCCCCGCGGCCACGACGCGGGGGTTCGGGGCGCCCGAGTTCCGCCAGATCGGCGACTGGATCGTCGAGGTGGTGGACGGGCTCGCAGCGCACGGGGCCGAGGGCAACGGCACGGTGGAGGTGAAGGTCCGCGCCGAGGTCGAGGCGCTTTGCGAGAAGTTCCCGGTCTATCCCGCCTTCTGATCCGGACTCATCCGGGCTCAGACGATCCCGCGCCAGCGCAGGATCGCGATCAGCAGGGCGGCGACGACGAGGACGTTGAAGGCGATCACGGCCAGGACGCCGATCAGACGGGTCTTGCGCCGTTCGGCGGGGTCGATGTCGCTCAGGAAGTCGCGGACCCGGGCCTGGGCGGCCTCGGCGGCGGCGACATCCACCATCCGGGCGAGCCGCGGGTTCTGGAGCCTGGCCTGGGCCTCGGCCACAAGCCGCGCATCCCGTCGCACCTTCCGGGGCAGGAGCCGCCCGGCCTTTCCGATCTGAGCCTCCAGCGTGCGCGCCGACAGCCCGAACTTCTCCCGCAGGAGGTCGCGCAACTCATCGGTCCGGGCATTGAGGGCATCGGGTCGCATCGGCGCGCAGGCTAAGGGAGGTCGGCGCCCGGGTGAACCGGAAAGAGCGGTCGTGTGGTCCAACGATCCCGATACCACGCAAGCCGGGCATCGACAGACCGGGGGATGGCGATCGAGCGGCTGAGCTATTGCGCTTTATGCCAGCCAAGCACATCCCCCGCTCCGAGCTCCGCGCCCAGCCTCACCATATCGCCAGCCCGCCCGGACGGTCTGTCGTCGTCATTGGTCGCTCAGACCAATGGCGCACCCAATGACGACCCCGGCGCCTCCGGCGCTATTCGGGCGGGGACGGAGAATGACCGTTGGCGGCGGCACTATCCACACCGGCACTGGCCATCCCCGCCTCCCCCCGCTAAGGCCCACCCCATGCTCAACGCCCACACCTACGGCTCCGGCCCCGGCAAGCTCCTCATCGCCCATGGCCTTTTCGGCTCTGCGCGGAACTGGGGGGTGATCGCAAAGCGGCTCTCCGACGCTTTCGAGGTCACCGTT
The DNA here is from genome assembly GCA_028284605.1 of Paracoccaceae bacterium. Taxonomy (GTDB): domain Bacteria; phylum Pseudomonadota; class Alphaproteobacteria; order Rhodobacterales; family Rhodobacteraceae; genus JANQRL01. The sequence goes on from JANQRL010000029.1 coordinate 77,704, forward strand.
GTGGACAAGCGCAACCACGGCGACAGCCCCTGGTTCGACAGCCAGTCCTATGACGACATGGCCGCCGACCTGCTGCCCCATGCCGGCGGAGACGTGCTCGGCCATTCCATGGGTGGCAAGGCGGCCATGGTGCTCGCGCTCCGCCATCCCGAGGCGGTCCGCAAGCTCATCGTCGCCGACATCGCGCCCGCGCCTTACACCCACACCCAGCGCCCCCTCATCGAGGCCATGCGCGCCGTCGACCTGAGCGGCGTGACGCGCCGGTCCGAAGCCGCCCAGCAGCTCGATGTCGACCTGGGCGTGCGGGATTTTCTGTTGCAGTCGCTGGATCTGGAGCAAAAACGCTGGCGGCTCAATCTCGACGTTCTGGAAGACGAGATGGACGCGATCATCGGCTTCCCCGAGATCGAGGGGCGCTTCGACGGGCCGGTCCTGTTCCTGAGCGGTGGGGAGAGCGACTATGTCCGCCCCGAGCATCGCGACCGGATCAGGTCGCTCTTTCCCAAGGCGCGCTTCGCGAAGATCCCCGGCGCCGGCCACTGGCTCCATGCCGAGAAGCCGCGCGAGTTCGAGGCGGCGGTGCGGGCCTTCCTGACGGCCTAGGCGGTCCGCGCCAGCGGCGCGTCCCGGCTCAGCGCCTCGAGCCGCATCAGCGCGTAGCGGGCGCGGCAGCCCTCCGGCGCGCCCTCGCGCCCCCTGGCCATCCAGAATTCGCAAAGCTCCGGGCAGCGGCAGGCCCCGCAGGCCAGCACGCTCTCGCGCACATCGTCCTTCAGATGCGGGGCGTCCTCCTCGTCCAGATGGATGCCAAAATGGGCGATCATCTTGCGGCGCAGCGCCATGCGGCGACTGAAATCCTCGCTGATATTGGTGAGCATCGTTGACAGGCACCCCCTCTTCGCATGTCAGCCTCCCCTTACACTTCCTTACGCGAAGCTGTCCGGTCCGGATCACCGCGCCGTGAGAAAAATGTGTGCGGCGGCATACATTGGTGTTTCGGCGGCGATTTGCCCGGGCGAAGCCTGCTACATTTCGGTCACAGTTGGGCACCTTGCCCGGTATTTCGTGAGTGAACGCGACATATGGTTGATCGACGCCGCGGGGCAGCGTAAGGGTGCTCGCACAGGTGCATGGACGCGGTATGCATGAACTGACGACGGGGTCCGCAGCCAAAGGGTCGCGGGCCCCGTTTCGGTTTGATTGTGCTGAGAAAAAAGCCGGACAGGAAAAGGCGCCAGGTGCTCAGACGCGGTCTTCGCATGTGCCTCGCGGCACCCCTGACGCCTTCCTGAACTGTCCGCTCTTGCGAGCTTTCGGCCCAGATGCTTCGGGTGTTGCCACCCTCCGCTGCCGGTCCGGGTCCGAAGATCCGATCCGACCGCCACACCCTCTCTCGCGATCCGGTGCGGCCCGCCTCGTCCCCTCTCATGCCGCCCGGCCAAACCCCCCGCAAGCGGTTGATTTCGCTGGCTTTCACTTCAGGTTCCGGTGCGTTTCGTTCCGGCTCCTGAGACCCGGTCCGCCCCGCTCCGGCGCCCTCAGGGCCGTTGCGCCCCGCCTCGGAGGCGAACCCCCGCTGCGGTAAGAAAACTGTCACAATTGGAGGCCGCCGCCGCAACAGAAATCCGCCGCTAGGCCCATATTTCTTGGGGATAACTATCTGATTTCGCTTGGGGATTTCCGGTGGATAAGTCCGGAAAACGGTGCCCGCCCAAGGGGCTTGCCGGGGATAAGTGCCCAAATCGGCGGCAGAATGAAGACCGGCCCGAAAGAGCGGTTGCAGGCGGGTTTCGGGCCCGCGCGGAGCGTTCACCGGGGCTGAGCGCCGCTCCGCTAGGGTCGATTCGCGTACCTTTCGGGGCGTGAGTCGTACCGATCCGATCCGCCGGATTCGGGTGGAGTCGCGGGATCGGTACGGTCCGGCCCCGGTGTCGTACATATGCCGTTTCCGCCATGAAAGGGGACCCGCCATGCGCCCTCACGTTCACGCGACATCCGCCTCGGGCTTTCGAAAAAACATGGCGCGCTGGATGCGGCGGGCGGAGTCGGGCGACCACGTGTTCCTGGCCCGGCACGGGAGGTCGCGCTGCTGCCTGGTGTCGATGGCGGACGCAGAGCTGCTCTACGACCTGCACGGGCGGTCGCTGGAGGAGTACATGCACCGGGCGCAGATGGAGTACGAACGCTGGCTGAAGGCGAAGATGCGGTCGGAGGGGGATGGGAGGTGTCGCTCGGCCTCGGCGGCTGGCACAACCCGAGCCCGGCGATGGAACTGGCGCGGGAGATGTGGGAGGCGGAGGCGCGGCGCAAGCGGCACGCGGAACTGGCCGCGGAGGTGACGGCGGAGAGCCGGGCGTTTCTGGAGGGCTGGGATGCGATGGATGAATGATCGGGTGGATCGGGCGGGGTGATCGGCGGGCCGGCGATGGTCCGGTGGATTGTCGGCTGATCACGGGAGGGCTGGATGTGGGCCTTGCGGTTGGTCTGTTGAACCAAGGGCGGTGCCGGGTCTTCTGGCCGCGTCAGCCACAGAAGGCCCAAACAAGAGACCAGTCTCAGCCTGGCCTAGGATCGAGGCTCCTTCAAGTGGAGGCCCCGGATCAATCCATCATGAACTTTGTACTGCTCCGATTCCTGAAACGCCTGTGAGGCCGCAAAGCACTTGAACTTCCAAAGCTGAGACTTTCCAACTTTGAACCCAATGATTGAGTTGTCATAGAGAAACCTCAAGTATCCGCGAACCTCCAACGGATCGCTAGAAAGTCCTTGCTTCTTGATGGCACCCAAGAAGTCCTCTGGGCTGAAAACGGTCGCGCCTACCGACATAATTGAATCAAATAACTTCTCAATCTCCGGATACTGGGTCTTCCATTCATCAAATACTTCATCCTTGAGCCAATCGGAGTAAGCCTGCTCAGCGTTGTAGATTGATTGCACTTCGAGACTATGTTCATCTACCTCAGTATCATCAAAAGGATCGTCACGCCTTTCCTTCATATTCTCGACAGTCAATTGAAGAAACTTGATTAAATCGCGAGGCCTCATCATAGTTCTTAGTACCAGGTAGTCGAACGGTCGTCGCTGCTGCCTCATTTTCTCCTTGTTGAACAGATCGTTGACGTGTTGAACTTCGGCCGCACCAGCTTCTTTTGCGAAGTAGTTGACGCGTTCCAGGATCATTCGATTCAATCCATCATTGCTCCATGCCAGAAGCTCGCCGCAGTCTGACCTTAACTTGTTCTTATCATTCACGTCGAGGCTATCGAAGATGTCCTCACGTAGAAACACTATCGGCCTGATGGTGTCATTGAAATTCTGAGTGATAGACTCAGCGGCTCCAACCAATCCGGACAACAGTGGCTTCATTGCGTCCACAGAACCTTCGACCCAAGCCTCGTCTAAGCGATCAAATGAAACAAAAATTCTACCTTCGCGCGACTTAAAGAACGACTCTAGCCCTTTCTCAATGTATCGAACGAGACTGCCAACATTTGTCGAGAGCTTATCTCTAAGGTCGGAGTCGTTCTTGATATCCGAGAACTCAACCTCGCCACCGCTGACCGCCAGCTGACTAAAAGCATCCTCATCCAGAGAAACGCTGCCGCCAGGCAATCGCAGCTTTGACAGTCGAAAGAGCTTTGCTCCAATTACCTCTCTGAAGCTGGGTGTTGGCGATCCATATATCGTGGATACCAATCGAGATAGCTTTCTTGTGTCCTTGTTGCCTAGCTTCAATTCCTCAATGACCGCCAAAACCTCGATGAAGATGACGAACTTCCAAGATTCGATGTAAGCAAGAGCATCTGCTTTATGTGGGTTACTCAATAGTTGATGGACGTTCCAGTCGTAGTTCTCAAGCGACAAGGCAATTGAGCAATCATTCATCGAAAGATATTTGTCAAAGTCCTTGTCGAACCGTCTAAAGACCGCAGTCTTGCCGGCACCTTTTCTCCCCAAGACCAAGAAGTGAAATGGAGATCCTGTGACTTTCTCAAGGATACCTGTATCATAGAAGTATTCTCGGAGCAGAGAGTCTCGCTCTGCGGATACCTGACCAAAGTTCACCCAGTCGAGCATCATCCGCCCTCTAGCAAATCAGAAGTTTAGCCACTTCTAGTACCTAAACCTACGAGGTTGGGTTCTAGCTGTCCATCTTGAGCGCACTTATGAAGGCTTCCTGCGGAATATCCACCTTCCCGAACTGGCGCATCTTCTTTTTCCCCGCCTTCTGCTTGTCCAAGAGCTTCCGCTTTCGCGTCGCGTCGCCGCCGTAGCACTTCGCCGTCACGTCCTTGCGGAGCGCCGCCAGGGTCTCCCGCGCGATCACGCGGCCGCCGATGGCCGCCTGGATCGGGATCTTGAACATGTGGCGGGGGATCAGGTCCTTAAGCTTTTCGCACATGGCGCGGCCGCGGGCCTCTGCCCTATCGCGGTGGACCATGATGGAGAGCGCGTCCACCGGCTCTTCGTTGACCAGGATCTGCATCTTCACCAGGTGATCCTCGCGGTAGCCGATCATCTGGTAGTCGAAGCTGGCATAGCCCTTGGTCACCGATTTCAGCCGGTCGTAGAAGTCGAAGACCACTTCATTGAGCGGCAGGTCGTAGACCACCATGGCGCGGGAGCCGGCATAGGTGAGGTCCTGTTGGATGCCGCGGCGGTCCTCGCAGAGTTTCAGCACGGCGCCGAGATAGTCGTCGGGGACCAGGATGGTGGCCTTGATGCGGGGTTCCTCGAGGTGGTCGACATGGGTGAGGTCGGGCATGTCGGCGGGGTTGTGGAGTTCGGTCATCGTGCCGTCGCGCAGGAAGACGTGGTAGACGACGGAGGGGGCGGTGGTGATGAGTTCGATATCGTATTCGCGCTCGATCCGGTCGCGGATGACTTCGAGGTGGAGGAGGCCGAGGAAGCCGCAGCGGAAGCCGAAGCCGAGGGCGGCGCTGGTTTCCATTTCGAAGGAGAAGGAGGCGTCGTTGAGGGCCAGTTTTTCGATGGCGTCGCGGAGGTCCTCGAATTCCGCGGAGTCCACCGGGAAGAGGCCGCAGAAGACCACCGGCTGGGAGGGCTGGAAGCCGGGGAGCGGGGTGTCGGCGCCCTTTTTCTCATGGGTGATGGTGTCGCCGACGCGGGTGTCGCGGACCTGTTTGATGGACGCGGTGAGGAAGCCGATTTCGCCGGGGGCGAGGGTGTCGACCGGCTCCATGCCCGGGCGGAAGACGCCGATGCGGTCGACATGGTGGAGGGAGCCGGTCTGCATCATCCTGATGCGGTCGCCTTTGCGGAGGGAACCGTCCATGATGCGGACGAGGACGATGACGCCGAGATAGGCGTCGTACCATGAGTCCACCAGCATCGCCTTGAGGGGGGCGTCGGGGTTGCCTTTGGGGGCGGGGAGCTGGTGGACGATGGCTTCGAGCACCTCGCGGATGCCCTCGCCGGTCTTGGCGGAGACCGGGATGGCGCCGGAGGCGTCGATGCCGATGACATCCTCGACCTGTTCGGCGACCCGGTCGATATCGGAGGCGGGGAGGTCGATCTTGTTGAAAACGGGGACGATTTCGTGGTCGGCGTCGATCGCCTGGTAGACATTGGCGAGGGTCTGGGCCTCGACCCCCTGGGTGCTGTCGACGACGAGCAGCGAGCCTTCGACGGCGCGCATGGAGCGGCTCACCTCATAGGCGAAGTCGACATGGCCGGGGGTGTCGATGAGGTTCAGCACGTAGTGGTCGCCGTTCAGGGCCTCATAGTCGATGCGGACGGTGTTGGCTTTGATGGTGATGCCGCGCTCGCGCTCGATATCCATGGCGTCGAGGAGCTGCTCCTTCATGTCGCGCTCGGCCACGGTGTTGGTGGACTGGATCAGCCGGTCCGCCAGGGTCGACTTGCCGTGGTCGATATGGGCGACGATGGAGAAGTTGCGGATATGGGTGAGGTCGGTCATGGGTGGGGGATATGGTTGCGATCGACCAGTTGGTCAAGCTGAAGGACCTTGGCTATCTATGCTAGATGACCGACCACGATCTGGCTCACTTTCAGACCGTTATCGAAGCGATGGACCGGTGTGAAACCGAAGGAACTCTGGGTCCCGTTAGGTCGAGGGTATTTTTGCGATCTCTGTACTTGGTCGCGGGAGAAGGAGACATCGGATTCCAGAACCTCTTGGACACCCTAAGGCTCATACTCACTTCGTCGCTCAGCGACTCTGTCTTTTCTCATATCGACCCGATCCACTATTTTATTGATGACGGAATCTGCTTCCATTCATCCTCTCCATCGGTCGAGCTCCATCTGTTCCATTCTCCCGGACATGAGGTCTACGAAGTCGCGTTTGAGCGGGCTCCATATGGTGCGCTCAAGGGGATACACGCAGACACCAAAGAAACTGAAGCAGGGCGGCTGAGTATTGTAGATTGCGGCAATCTCTCAAAGGACGTCCTTGAGCTTACCTCACAGAGTCGACCTGAAGTTCTTCATACCTATCCACTTTGGAGGGAGCCATTTCCCAATCACATTAGGGATCATCTAGAAAAGCTGTTCAGACTATTTGGGGATTCCGAGGCGAACAGGTCGTTCTGGCGCGAATGGTACCAAGGCTTTCTAGACGGCAAACCTCTCGACTGGGAACTCCAACGGCGGGTGGCGTTGATCGACGATGCGGTTTGGGAGGCGGGGCCGGCGGCGGTTGCCGCCGAGATTGAGCGGGTTCGCGCGGAGTTTGAGACAGAACAGGCAGAGGCGGGCGACGCACCACTCCGGCCTGTCCCGCCTGACGCGGCAGCGGCCATGGCCCTTAGGCTCGCGGCCAACCGGGAGGCGATTGCCTTAGGCGCAGCGTCGCTGCTGGAGCAGGTTGCGGAGTTTCGCGAGAAGGTGCGCGGGAACAACCAGCTCGATGCTGACATCAAAGAACAGTACCTCGCTTTTCTGGACCGTCTTTCCGCGCAGTTGACCAATCTGATGGCCCTGCTGCCTGGGCCGGGAGAAGAGGCCACGGAGGCCCAAGGGGAAGGCGGGGTTCGATGGCTGCGCGACTTCAAGGTTGCGCTCTCAGATGAGGCGGCCCAATACGCCCGACCCGAGAACCTCGCGGGTGCAGCCTTTCCGACCGGGATCATCCTCGCCTGCACCGGGATCGGGACCCTTTTGGGGATGCCGGTTGCCGGGGCCGTGATCGGCGGATTGGTCACGGGCCAACTCAAGCCAGGCAAGGCCGCGGATGACCTGTTGAACCCGAGATCTCCGGGCCCTGACTAATCAACAAGGGCTTCCGAGGCTTCGTGTCGGCGAGGGTGTTGATTGATTGGTCGGGGCCGGAGACCTGGCGGGGGGAGCCGGGATCGGATCGCGGGCGGCAGAACGTTCGAACGTTCTGTGCAAAACTCTTCGAAGAGTTTTGCCGGGCGGGGGAAGCATCGGCGCCGGGATGGGTTCGGCGATGGATCCGGCATTGGAGGGGGCCGCAGACCCTTCGAAGGGTCTGGCAAAACTCTTCGAAGAGTTTTGGACCCCCGAGGCCAGCGGAGCGCCTTCGGCCGTTGCAGGGACGGGGGTCTGCGCCGACGCGGGCTCAGCCGGGGCTTGCCACCACGCCCGTATCGTGGAGCCGGCCGATCTCGCCGGAGGAGAGGCCGGCGATGTCGGCCAGGATCTCTTCGGTGTGTTCGCCGAGGCGGGGGGCCGGGCGGGGCGCCTCCCGGGCGAAGCCGGAGAAGGTTGTGGGCGGGCCGGGCACTGGGTAGCGGCCGATGCCGAGCTGATCGATCTCGGCCATCATCGGATTGTCGAGGGAGAGGTCCGGGTCCTCGGTCACCGCACGCGCGAAGCTCCGGAATTCGGACCAGGTGAGGCCGGCGCCGTCGAGGAGCGGCGCCGCCTCGGCCAGGCTATGGGCGTGGAACCAGGGGGCGAGGATGGCGGTGATCTCGGCCCGCATGCGCCAGCGGTTGCCCTCGTCGCGCAGGTCGAGCCCGGTGGCGGAGGCGAGCGCGGCGATGGCCTCCCCGGTGCCGGTCACCTCGACAAGGCCGCGCCATTGCCGGTCGGTGAGGCCGATCACCATCACCCGGGCGCCGCAGCCCATCTCGAAATCCTGGCCATAGGCGCCGTAGAGCGCATTGCCGGCCTTGGCGCGGTCGGTGCCGTTCACCTTGACCTCGCCGATGATGCCGAGGTGACCGAGCATGGCGGCGGCGACATCCTTCAGCGCCAGCACGACCTCCTGACCGGTGCCGTGGCGTAGGCGGTGGCGTTCGGCAGCGAGGAGCGAGGAGACGGCGAGGTTGCCGGCGATGCAGTCCCAGGCGGGCAGGACATGGGCGACGGGCTCGGTGGAGCCTTCGGGGCCCGTCGCCATGGGAAAGCCGAGCGCCGGGTTGACCGAATAATCCACCGCCGGATTGCCGTGGCGGTCGCCGAGGAGGGTGACGGTGATCAGGTCCGTGCGGTGGGCCGACAGGGTTTCGTGATCCATCCAGCCGCGCACCCGGAGGTTGGTGAGGAAGAGCCCGGCCTCCTCGCCCGGGGCGGTGATGATGCGGGTGATGAGCTCGCGGCCCTCCGCGCTCTTGAGGTTCACCGCGACGGAGCGTTTGCCCTTGTTGAGCCCGGCCCAGAAGAGCGACCTCCCGTCCGTCGTGACCGGCCAGCGGCCGGCGTCGAGGCCGCCCTCGATCCGGTCGAAGCGGATCACGTCGGCGCCCATCTGGGCGAGGGTCATGCCGGCGAGGGGGATGGCGACGAAGGCGGAGCCTTCGACCACGCGCATGCCTTTGAGGATACCCATCAGGCCCACTCCGCCCGGACCTGCATGCCCTGATGGCCGCCATGTTCGGGGCGGGTGGCGGTGCAGAGGGTCATGGCGGGGCCGTCTTCGATGCCGAGGAGGCGCAGGGGGTGGTGCTCGAAGATCGGGTGGACGCCGCGGTGGGAGAGCGCTGTCGGGAGCGCGCCGCCGCGGTGGCGGATCGCGGCCTCGATCAGGAGCGTGGCCTGGAGGGGGCCGTGGACGATGAGGCCGGGATAGTGCTCGACCTGCGTCGCATAGGCGCGGTCATAGTGGATCCTGTGGCCGTTGAAGGTGGCGGCGGAGTAGCGGAACAGGCGGACGGGATCGACGGTGACCTCTGCGTCGAAAGCCGTTTCCGTGGGGGCGAGGATCGGCTTGGGCGGGCGGTAGGCGTCGGGGATGTGCAGGTAGATTATGGACTGGCTTTCCTCGATGGCCGGGCCGTCTTCGCCCGCGATCAGATGGGCCAGCGAAACGATGGCCATGGGGCCGGAGCCGGCTTCTTTCCAGTCGACGGCGGTGATCTCAGAGCGGCGGGTGAGGCGCTCGCCGATATGCAGGGGTTTGAGGAAGTTGAGCTGTCCGCCGGCCCACATGCGGCGGCCGAGGCCGAGATCGGGGAGGAAGGCGCCGAGCGCGGGGTGGCCGTCGGGGCCGATCCTCTCCATCGGGGTGTCCTGGGGGAAGGCGGTCCAGTGCCAGAGCGGGGGCAGGGGGTCGCCGTCTTGGAGGGTGTCGGCGTGCCAGCCGGGGCGGAGGGTGGCGCCGAGCATGTTGGCGAGGACCGGCGTGACGCCGCCCGCGGCCTCGGCTGTGCGGCCCACGGCCTCTTGGCCAGTGATTTCGGCCATTTCCCCTCCCGGTAACAATGCGTCCTGTGATGACATCGGGACGTAATGATATTGCTCGATCCGGGATGTCAACTCGCTGTCGGCCCGGGGCGCAACGTCAGCCGGGCATCGACAGACCGGGGGATGGCGATCCTGACTCTGAGCTAAGGCGCTTTATGGCAGCCAAGTACCTCTTCGCTCAAAGCTCCGCGCCCAGACCAGCCCAATCGCCAGCCCGCCCGGACGGTCTGGCGATGCCCGGCGCCTTCGGCTTGAGTCCGGGTGGGGACGGAGACCAACCGTTGCTCCCTGACGGGCTGCCAATCGGCCTTCTCGTGCCAGTTTAACCGTAGAGCGAGACCGGGGTGCCGGCGATGGCGGACATGTTCAGCAGGCCGCGGGCGGTGATCGAGGGGGTCACGATATGGGCACGGTTGCCCATGCCCATCAGGATCGGGCCGACCTCGAGCCCGCCGGCCTTCATCTTCAGCACATTGCGCACGCCCGAGGCGGCATCGGAATTGGCGAAGACGAGCACATTGGCCATCCCCTCCATCCGCGCCTCGGGGAAGATGCGGGCGCGCAGGGCGGGGTCGAGGGCGCTGTCGATATGCATTTCGCCCTCATAGGCGAAATCGCGGGGCGCGGCGTCGAGGATTTCCAGGGCCGCGCGCATCCGCCGGCCGCTATCGATGTCCAGATTTCCGAACTGGGAGTGCGAGCAGAGCGCGATATTGGGCGTTAGCCCGAAGCGGCGGACATGGCGGGCGGCGCCGATCACCGTCTTGGCGATCTGCTCGGGCGAGGGTTCGGGGTGGACCTGGGTGTCGGCCACGAAGAGCGGGCCGTCTTCGAGGATCATCATCGAGAGCGCGCCGACGGGATGCAGATCGGGGGTGCCGAGGACCTGGCCGACATAGTTCAGGTGCCAGAGATACTGCCCGAACGTGCCGCAGATCATCGCGTCGGCCTCGTCGCGATGGACCATGACGGCGCCGATGGCGGTGGTGTTGGTGCGCATGATGGCGCGGGCGAGGTCGGGGGTGACGCCGCGCCGCGCCATGAGGCGGTGATAGGTCTCCCAGTATTCGCGGTAACGGGGGTCGTTCTCCGGGTTCACGATGTCGAAATCCTCACCGGGCCGGATGGTGAGGCCGGCGCGTTCGCAGCGGCCTTCGATGACCTCGGGGCGGCCGATCAGGATCGGCTGTTCGGTCGTGTCCTCGAGGATCGCCTGGGCGGCGCGCAGGACCCGCTCATCCTCGCCCTCGGCAAAGACGATGCGGCGGGCGGCGGCGCGGGCGGCCTCGAAGATCGGGCGCATCAGAAGGGCGGATTTGAAGACCGAGCCGTCGAGCTTCTGCTTGTAGGCGGCCATGTCCTCGATGGGCCTTGTGGCGACGCCGGTCTTGCAGGCGGCGCTGGCGACCGCGCTGGCGACCACGCCGATCAGGCGGGGATCGAAGGGTTTCGGGATCAGGTAGTCGGGGCCGAAGGTGAGCTGTTCGCTCTTGTAGACGGCCGCCGCCTCGGCGCTGGTCGTGGCCCGGGCCATGGCGGCGATGCCGTCGATGCAGGCCAGTTGCATGGCGTCGTTGATCTCTGTCGCGCCGACATCGAGGGCGCCGCGAAAGATGAACGGGAAGCAGACCACGTTGTTGACCTGATTGGGAAAATCGCTGCGGCCGGTGGCGATGATCGCGTCGGGGGCGACGGCGCGGGCGTCGTCGGGGAGGATTTCCGGCGTCGGGTTGGCGAGGGCGAAGATGATCGGCGGGCCGGCCATCTTCGCCACCATGTCCGGGGTGAGGACGCCGGGGCCGGAGAGACCGAGGAAGAGGTCGGCGCCGGCGATCACATCATCCAACGTCGCGGGAGTGCTGCCCTGGGCATAAGCGGCCTTCTGTGGGGTCATCTGGGCCTCGCGGCCTTCGTAGACGAGACCTTCGAGGTCGCAGAGCCAGACATTTTCGCGCTTCACGCCGAGCTTCAGCAGCATGTTGAGGCAGGCGATCCCTGCCGCGCCGCCGCCGGTGGAGACGACTTTGATGTCCTCGAAGCGTTTACCGGCGACTTTCATCGCATTGGTGGCCGCCGCACCCACGACGATGGCGGTGCCGTGCTGATCGTCGTGGAAGACGGGGATATTCATCCGCTCGCGACAGATTTTTTCGACGATGAAGCAGTCGGGGGCCTTGATGTCTTCGAGGTTGATCGCGCCGAAGGTGGGTTCCAGCGCGCAGACGATCTCGGCGAGTTTTTCCGGGTCGGCCTCGTCGATCTCGATATCGAAGCAGTCGATATTGGCGAATTTCTTGAAGAGGACCGCCTTGCCTTCCATCACCGGTTTCGAGGCCAGCGCGCCGATATTGCCGAGGCCGAGGACCGCCGAGCCGTTGGAGACGACGGCGACGAGGTTGCCGCGGGCGGTGTAGTCGCGGGCGGTGGCGGGGTCGGCCTTGATCTCCACCGACGCCTCGGCGACGCCCGGGGAATAGGCGCGGGCGAGGTCGCGGCCGTTGGCGAGCGGTTTCGTGGCCCGGATCTCCAGCTTCCCGGGCTTGGGGTCGCGGTGATAGGCGAGCGCCGCTTCGCGCAGGCTTTCCTTGGCGGTGTCGGTCATCGGCTCCTCCCTTTGCCCGATATAGTTTAATGCTGAACTATCTTCCGGGCGGCGCGATGTGAGTGTCTGTCAAAGCACGTTCCGCCACGTCTTGCAAATGGCCGGGGCGGGAGTGACACAGTCTTCACGGGCCTTTGCGGGCAGGCCCGCCCGCGCGATCCGCGTCTGGGAGGTCGCCATTGAGAGGCCCCATGGGCCGTCCGGACGCGGCTTGCATCCGACATGGCGCCGACGCACTCTGCCGGCGAAGGAGCCAGCCATGTCCCTCATCGACGACGCCCGCGCGGTGCGCGAGAACGCCCATGTGCCCTATTCGCGGTTCAAGGTCGGGGCGGCGATCCGGGCCGCCTCGGGCAGGGTTTATGTCGGCTGCAATGTGGAGAATGTGGCCTATCCCGAGGGCACCTGCGCCGAGGCCGGGGCGATCTGCGCGATGGTCGCGGCGGGGGAGACGGAGATCGCCGAAGTCGCGGTGATCGCCGATAGTCCGGTGCCGGTGTCGCCCTGCGGCGGGTGCCGGCAGAAGCTGGCGGAGTTCGGGGCCGCGGCGGTGCCGGTGACCCTGGCGACGACGGATGGCAAGACCTTGAAGACGACGATTGGTGAGTTGCTGCCCGGCGTGTTCGATGCCGAACAGATGAGCCGGGTGTGAGGCCCATGGACGCGCGCAGCATCATCGCCAAGGTCCGCAATCGCGAGGAGCCGGGGCCGGAGGAACTGGCCTGGTTCGGGCAGGGACTGGCAAGTGGCGCGGTGAGCGATGCCCAGGCCGGGGCCTTTGCCATGGCGGTGCTCTTGAACGGGCTGACAGAGCCGGCGCGGGTCGGGCTGACCATGGCGATGCGGGAATCGGGCGAAGTACTCGAATGGGACCTGCCGGGGCCGGTTGTGGACAAGCATTCGACCGGCGGCGTGGGGGATTCCGTCTCGCTGGTGCTGGCGCCGGCGCTGGCGGCCTGCGGGGTCTTTGTGCCGATGATCTCGGGGCGGGGGCTGGGCCATACCGGCGGCACGCTCGACAAGATGGAGGCGATCCCGGGCGTGGTCGCGCAGGCCGATACGGCGACGCTCCGGCGGGTGACGCGGGAGGCGGGGTGCGCCGTGGTGGGCGCGACCGGGGATATCGCGCCGGCGGACCGGCGGCTTTATGCGATCCGGGATGTGACGGCCTCGGTCGAATCCATCGACCTGATCACCGCCTCGATCCTGTCGAAGAAGCTGGCGGCGGGGCTGGAGGCGCTGGTGCTCGACGTCAAATGCGGCTCCGGCGCGTTCATGAAGAGCGAGGCGGATGCGCGGGCGCTGGCGGAGTCTCTGGTGCGGACGGCGAACGGGGCGGGCTGCGCGACGGCGGCGCTGATCACGGATATGAACGAGCCCCTCGCGCCGGCCTTGGGCAATGCGGTCGAGGTGGCGGTCTGCATGCAGGTGCTGGCGGGCGACCGGCTCGCCGCGCCGCGGCTCCATGACCTGTCTGTGGTGCTGGGCGGGCGGCTCCTGGCGCTGGTGGGTGAGACCGAGGGCGAGGGCGAGGAGAAGATCGCCGAGGCCATCGCCTCGGGCCGCGCGATGGCGCATTTCGCGAAGATGGTGGAGATGCTGGGCGGGCCGCCGGATATGGATACGGACTGGCAGACCCATCTGCCGAAAGCGCCGGTGGTGGGCGATGTGACCGCGCCCGAGGGCGGGGTGGTGACGGAGATCGACGGCGAGGCGTTGGGGCTGACCGTCGTGGGCCTCGGCGGTGGGCGGCAGGTGGAGACGGACCGGATCGACCCGGCCGTGGGGCTGACGGAGTTCGTGGGCATCGGGACCCGGGTGGCGCGGGGCGATCCGCTCTGCCTGCTCCATGCGGCGGATGAGGACAGCGCGGTGGCGGCGGCGGAGCGGATCCGCGCGGCGGTGACGATCGGCGAGGGGCCGGCGGAGCCCGCGCCGCTGGTGGGCGCGCGGGTGGACCCGTGAGCCGGGCCTTCCTGATCGTGATCGACAGCGTCGGGATCGGCGGCGCGCCGGATGCCGGCCGGTTCTTCAACGGCGAGGTGCCCGATACCGGCGCCAATACGGTGGCCCATATCGCGGAGACCGTGGGGCTGACCGTGCCGGTGATGGATGGGCTCGGGCTGGGCCGCGCGGTGACGCTGGCCTCGGGCGATGTCGCGCCGGGGCTCGGGGCGGAGCCCGTGGGCGCCTGGGGGGCGGCGACGGAGGTGAGCCCGGGCAAGGATACGCCCTCGGGCCATTGGGAGCTGGCGGGTGTGCCGGTGCCCTGGGACTGGCATTACTTCCCGGACACCGATCCCTGCTTTCCCGACGATCTGGTCTTGGAGGTCTGCCGGATCGCGGGGACCGGTGGGATCCTCGGCAACCGGCATTCTTCGGGCACCGTGATCCTGGAGGAGGAGGGCGCGCGGCATATCGAGACCGGCTGGCCGATCTGCTACACCTCTGCCGACAGCGTGTTTCAGATCGCGGCCCATGAGGAGCATTTCGGCCTCGACCGGCTGTTGGCGCTTTGCGAGGCGATGGCGCCGGCGGTTCATGGGCTGAAGGTCGGGCGGGTGATCGCGCGGCCGTTCCTGGGCGCGCCGGAGGAGGGGTTCACGCGGACCGGGAACCGGCACGACTATGCCATCGCGCCGCCGAGTCCGACGCTCTGCAATTGGGTGCAGGACGCCGGGCAGCCGGTCCATGCGGTGGGGAAGATCGGCGACATCTTCTCGATGAGCGGCATCGACGATGTGGTGAAAGGGGATGACCGGACCCTGATGGGGCATCTGATGCGGCTCGCGGAGGAGGCGGAGGACGGGGCGCTGGTCTTCGCCAATCTGGTGGAGTTCGACAGCCTCTACGGGCATCGGCGGAACCCGGGCGGATATCGCGACCATCTGGAATGGTTCGACGCGGCGCTGGGCGGGCTGCTGGCGAAGATGCGGGAGGGCGATCTGGTGCTGATCACCGCCGATCATGGCAACGATCCGACCTGGGCCGGGACCGATCATACCCGGGAACGGGTGCCGGTGCTGATCCATGGGATCGGCGCGCGGGAGATCGGCAATGTCGCCTTCGCCGATGTCGCGGCCAGTATCGCCGCACATCTCGGCGTCCCTTCGCAAGGCCCGGGCCGGAGCTTCCTGTGAGCCTCGCCGCGCTGCCCAAGGTCGAGCTGCACCTGCATCTGGAAGGCGCCGCGCCGCCCGGGTTCATTCGCGGGATGGCGGCGGAAAAGCGGATCGATATCAGCGGGATATTCGCCGAGGACGGGTCCTATCATGTCGAGGATTTCGACCATTTCATCCAGGTCTACGAGGCGGCCTGCACGGTGCTTCAGTCCCCGGAGGATTTCCGCCGCCTGACGCTGGCGGTGCTGGAGCAGAGCGCGAAGCACGGGGTGATCTATTCCGAGACCTTTCTGAGCCCGGATTTCTGTGGCGGCGGGGATGTGGCGGCGTGGCGCGACTATCTCGCCGCCATTGAGGAGGCGGCGGCGGAGGCGGAGCGGGAGTTCGGCATCACGCTGCGGGGTATCGTCACCTGCATCCGCCATAACGGGCCGGACCAGGCGAAGCGCGCGGCGCTCTGTGCCGCCGAGACCATGGGGGAGTTCCTGACCGGGTTCGGGATGGCGGGGGCGGAGATGGTCGGTCGGCCGAGGGACTTTGCCTGGAGCTTCGACGCGGCGCGGGAGGCGGGGCTGCGGCTGACCTGTCATGCCGGGGAATGGGGCGGGCCGGATATGGTGGCGGACACGCTGCGCGATCTGCGGGTGGAGCGGATCGGCCACGGGATCGCGGCGATCCGGGACGAGGACCTGATGCTGCGGCTCGCGGGCGAGGGCGTGGTGCTGGAGGTCTGTCCGGGCTCCAACGTGGCGCTGGGCGCGGCGCTGAGCCTCGAGACCCATCCGATTGCCGATCTGCGCGAGGCCGGTGTGCCGGTGACCGTGTCGACCGACGATCCGCCGTTCTTTCACACCGATATGACGCGGGAATTCGAGGGGCTGGCGCGGGTCTTCGGCTGGGGCGAGACGGATTTCGCGGAGCTCACCCGGACTGCCCTTGACGCCGCCTTCTGCGACGCCGACACCCGGGCCCGCATCGCCAAGAAACTGGAGGCCGCGCCATGAGCCAGCACCTGACCCTCGTCGACCATCCGCTGGTGCAGCACAAGCTGACGATCATGCGCGACAAGGAGACCTCGACGAAATCGTTCCGCCAGCTTCTCCGCGAGATCAGCCATCTGCTCGCCTATGAGGTCAGCCGCAACCTGCCGATGACCGATGTGCGGATCGAGACCCCGCTGGAGGCGATGGATGCGCCGATGATCGAGGGCAAGAAGCTGGCGCTGGTGTCGATCCTGCGGGCCGGGAACGGGTTGCTTGACGGGATTCTGGACCTGATCCCGGCGGCGCGGGTGGGGTTCGTCGGGCTCTACCGCGACGAGGAGACGCTGCAACCGGTGCAGTATTACTGCAAGCTGCCCGAGGGGCTGGAGGATCGCCTTGTCATCGCGGTGGACCCGATGCTGGCCACGGGCAATTCCTCGGTGGCGGCCATCGATCTGCTGAAGGAGGCCGGGGCGGCCAATATCCGGTTCCTCTGCCTTCTGGCCGCGCCGGAGGGGATCGCGCGGATGAAGGAGGCCCATCCGGACGTGCCCATCGTGACCGCGGCGGTGGACGATCACCTCAACGAGATGGGCTATATCGTGCCCGGCCTCGGCGATGCCGGAGACCGGATGTACGGCACGAAATAAGGCGCTTCGGCGCCCCGGTGGCCGGGGACAATGGCTTTACAGCCTCCGGATTGTCGTGCATCGTTTCACAATAACGCTTGGGGGCGAGCATGGCATTTCGGGGTATGGCCGCGATTGCGGCGGTCGCGGTTCTGACCTTCGGAGGGGCCGTTTCCGCGCAGTCGGTGCGGGATGTCGGGCCGCCCGCGGAGCTGCCTCCCGCCGATTTCCGGGGCATTCAATATGTCGACAGCCGGGGCTGCGTCTATATCCGTGCCGGCGTCGGCGGGGCGACGAACTGGGTGCCGCGGGTGAACCGTAACCGCGATGTGCTCTGCGGGTTCCGGCCGACATTTGCCCAGGCGCCGGCGCCGGCGCCGGCCAGCCCGGTGGCACCGCCGTCGAACCGGGTCGTGGACCTGACCGCGGGATTGACGGTGCCGTCTCAGGCCGCGGCGCCGGCGCGGCGCCCGGCGCAGAGCGCTGGCCGGCAGCCGATCGAGACCGTGGCCTCGGTCACCACGCCGCCGCGGGTCGGACAGGCTGCCGCCCCGGTCGAGGCGCCGGCGGAGCGGCAGCCGCGCCGGGTCACCCTCGCGGAAGCCTGCGAGGGGCGCACCGGGGTGCAGCGTGGGCTGATCGACACAAGGTCGGGCCGGCCGGTGGATTGCGGCCCGGCGCGGGTGCAGAATGTGGCGGCGCCGGCCGCTGAGCCCGAACCGCGGCGGCTGACCCTGGCGGAAGCCTGCGACGGGCGGACCGGCCTGCAGCGCGGGCTGATCAACAGCCGCACCGGTCAGCCGGTCGATTGCGGACCGGCCCGGGTGCAGACCGTAGCCGCTTCCGCGGCGCCGGTGGCCCCGGTGACCAGCGGGCCGCGCCGGGTCACCCGGGCCGAGATCTGCGCCGAGATCGCCGCGACGGGCCGGCGCTTCGTCAATCAGGCGACCGGACTGCCGGTGCGCTGCGCCGAGACCCCCGCCGCGACCGTCGTCGCTACCCAGAGCGCGCCGCAGACCCGCCGGGTGGCCACCGTGTCCGGCGCCAATGGCTGCCCCGGAGAGATCGGCCGGTTCACCCGCAGCAATCTGCCGGTGCGGTGCGGGCCGCAGGCGGTTTCGCCGCTGACCGGCGGGCTCGTGGCCGGGGTGTCGCAATCCCGGGTCTCGGCCCGGAGTGCCGCCAATGCCCGGCCGTTCGAGCGGCCGGCGCCGGTCTCCAACCCGGCCTTGGTGCGGGACATCAACCCGGAACCGCCGGCGGGGTATCAGCGGGTCTGGGAGGACGGACGGCTCAATCCGCAGCGCGGGATCGTGCGGGGGGTGGTTGCGCCGCAGGGCCCGGGCCTGGTGCGGATTTCCAGCCGGTCCGTGGCGCCGCAGAGCGTGACGCCCGAGACGCCGGCGCATCGCTACGTGACCGTGGGCACCTTCGGGAGCCGGGAGGCGGCGCAGGACGCGGCCAAGGCGCTGCGGGCCCGGGGCCTGCCGATGCGGATCGGGGTGTTCGAGCGTCAGGGGCGGGAGCTGCGGCTGGTGATGTCGGGACCCCATGACAGCGCCGGGTCGTTGCGACGGGCGCTGGGCGTGGTGCGCGGCGCGGGCTATCCGGGCGCCTCGACGGGCAATTTCTGAAGCGCTCAGGCGCCGCAGATACCCTGAAGCGCAACCCAATCGGCATCGCTCAGGATCGGCGGCGGCACCCGTCCCGCGAGGGGGTCGGCCTCGATCAGGGAAAGCGTGGTTTCCCCCGTGATATCAAGCGCATAGGCATAGGGTGTCGTCGGAAGATCGGCGGCGGCGAAGCTCTCGATCAGCACGTCGTCGGCGACCCGGGGCGGGGGATCGGCGAGGAGCGCCTCGGCATGGGCGCGCAAGGTCCCGGGCGGCAGATCGCCAGTGGTGTAGAGGTGGAAGGCGGCCCGGATCCCGGCCTGGCGCAGGATCGCGCCGAGCGGATCGTCGACCCGGATCGTCGCGGCGGCGGCGGCGACATGGCCGGCGGCGATGGCGGGGTCCTCATGATCCTCGACCACCGCGCGGTTCAGCGTGATGACGCCGCCGGGCAGGTAGAGCGCGCCCGGGGGCCCGCCGGGCAGCACGACGATCTGGCCCGGCGCATCCGGCCCGAGCGCGCGGCGTTGCAGGGCGGGCAGCGCGGCGGCGGCCTCTGGCGCACGGCACGCCGGGCCAATGAGGGCCTGGACATGGCCCAGCAGCGTGGCGCCGATCTCGGAACGTTTGACCGGCGGGACCACGGAGAGGGTCTGGCGCATCAGCGCGTCGGGGAGCCAGAAGATGGCGAGCGCCGCGACCATTGCCGCCGAGAGGCCGAGACCGAGGAGGCGCAGGCGGCCGGGATGGGGGCGGCTTCTGGCGACACTCTTGCGGATTGTTTCGATGGCCTCGATCATGTCGGCATCGTCGATCTCCACACTCTCACCGCCGGCGGGGTCAGGGGCGAAGAGGGCGGGGCGGGTGCCGGGGTTCAGCCGCTCGACGGCAGGCAGCGACCAGTGGCTCAGAGCGCGGCCGGCACTGTCGGCGATCACCAGGGTGGCCTCGCCGAAGGAGACGATGACGTCGCGGCGCTGCGCCTCCGCCGAGGCGCGCCAGATGCCGCCGCTTTCCAGCCGCTGGTATCGCGCAAGTGCCGTCATGGGGGCCTGCTCCGCCGCCTCGTTTTGCGGCAGGATAGGGCAGGCGGGCGGGAAAAGCGAGATGGGTGGAGCAAGGCACGGAGGCGCCCGGGTGGACCCGGTCCGGAGCCGTGCGAGGGGCTTGTTTGCGGGCGGAGCGGATCTGACGGAGCGGCGCGCATGCGGCCGGACCGACCTCGGGTGGGCCCACAGCACTTGTCCCACCGGTAGCGCTTCAAAGCATCAGCGCCACACGTGCTTCGGTCGGATCGACAGCGGCCCTCCCGGGGGGGAGGTCGGGCCGGGCGCATGCGCGCCGCGTTGCGTGGGATGGTGGAGGTCCCCCGTCGACCGGACCTTCAAGCAATGCGGCGCGGAATCGAGGCCGAAGGCCGGCCGCGCATCGACGGGCCGCACCCACGGACCGGCGATTGGGTGCCGTCAGTACGTCGCTCCGGGCTAGCTCGGACGTGGCCGGGATAAAGCGCTCAGGACGAAAACTCGGATCGCCGCTCCGCGGCCCGCCGATGCCCGGCCTCGGCGCTAGCCTTGCCGAACGTCCGCTCAGGGCTCATCGCAGTCATCCAGGCCAGCCGATCCCGCTATAGCCCCTTCGCGATCTTTCTCAGCTCGAACTTCTGGATCTTGCCGGTGGAGGTTTTCGGGAGGTCCCGGAACACCACCTGTTTCGGGGTCTTGAACCCGGCGAGCCGCTCGCGGGTGAAGGCGATGAGGTCGGCCTCGGTCGCCTCATGCCCCTCCTTCAGTTCCACGAAGGCGCAGGGCACCTCGCCCCATCTCTCGTCCGGCTTCGCCACCACGGCGGAGAGCAGCACGGCCGGGTGGCGCATCAGCACGCCCTCCACCTCCACCGACGAGATGTTCTCGCCGCCGGAAATGATGATGTCCTTGGCCCGGTCGGCGATCTGGATCGCGCGGTCGGGATGCAGGACGGCGAGGTCTTCGGAATGGAACCAGCCGCCGCGGAACGCCTTCTCGGTCGCTTCCGGGTTCTTCAGATAGCCCTTCATGACGCAATTGCCGCGCATCGCCACCTCGCCTTGCGTCGCGGCGTCCATCGGCACTTCGGCGCAGGTCTCGTCGATGACGGTGCTGTCCTCCATCATCGGCATCGGGATGCCCTGGCGGGCCTTGAGCGCCAGTTGCTCGTCATGCGGCAGGGCGGACCAGGCGGCATCGGCGAGGCACTGGGTGACATGGCCGTAGGTCTCGGTCAGGCCGTAGACATGGGTGACGGAGAAGCCGAGCGCCTCGGTCTTTTCCAGCGTCGCCGGGGCGGGCGGGGCGCCGGCGGTAAAAACCTCGACCTTGTGGTGGACCGGGCGGCGCTCGTCCTCGGTGGCGTTGACCAGCATGTTGAGCACGATGGGCGCGCCGCCGAAATGGGTGACGCCCTCATCGGCGATGGCATCGAAGATGGCCTCCGCCGAGATGTCCCGGCAGCAGATCACCGTGCCGCCGAGGAGCGGCATCATCCAGGCATGGTTCCAGTTGTTGCAGTGAAAGAGCGGCACGATGGTGAGGTAGCGGGGATGCATCGCCATGCCCCAGGAGATCGCGGTGCCCATGGTCATCAGGTAAGCGCCGCGATGGTGGTAGACGACACCCTTGGGCCGCCCGGTGGTGCCGGAGGTGTAGTTGAGCGCGAGGCTCTCCCATTCGTCCCCGGGCATCACCCAGGGGAAATCCGGGTCGCCGGTGTCGAGAAAATCCTCGTAGTCGATCTGCTCGCCCTGGCCGGGGACGCCGGCGATGTCGTCGGGGACCTCGATGACCATCGGCGCGGGGCCTTCCATCCGGTCGATGGCGGCCATGGTGAGGTTGAGGAACTGGCTGTCGGTGATCACCGCCTTGGCCCCGCCATGGTCGAAGATGTAGGCGACGGTGTCCACGTCGAGGCGGATGTTGATCGTGTTGAGCACCGCGCCGCAGGCCGGCACGCCGAAGGTGGCCTCCACATGGGCGGGGACGTTGGGCAGGAGCGTGGCGACCACATCGCCGGGCCTGATCCCGGCCTTGGCGAGTGCCGAGGCGAGGCGGGTGACCCGGTCGTGGTACTGGGCGTAGGTCCAGCGATGGGGGCCGTAGACCATCGCCTCGCGGTCGGGCCAGAGCCGGGCGGCCCGGGCCAGATGGCTGAGCGGCGTCAGCGGCACGTAATTGGCGGGGCACTTGTCGAGCCCGGTTTCATCGGCCAGCCAGCCCATGGCGATCCTCCCTGATCCTCCGGCGACCGATAATGTGGCGCGGGGCTTCCTCGGCGCAAGAAAAAAACCGGGCGGATGAGGGCTTGCGGCCCGGGGCGCATCTGGCCCAATGGCCGGCGGAGGTGTCGGGTCGGGTGCAGGAGGTTTGAGATGCAGGAGGTGCAGCCGATCCGGGCGACGGGGTTCGTGCTCCTCGGCATGCTGACGCTGGGGCTGACCGACAATACGATGCCGCATTTCACGGGCGAGACGAGCCTCTGGCAGTTTCACGGGCTTCGGGCGGCGCTGGTGCTGCCGGTCGTTGCCGCGCTCGCGGCGTTGGCCGGCACCCCGCTCTGGCCCCGGCGACCGCTGGCGGTGGCGGCGCGGAGCTTCTGCGTCGGCTTTTCCATGCTGCTCTATTTCGGCGCCCTGGCCTTCCTGCCCATCGGCGTCGTCGTCGCCGGGCTCTTCACCGCGCCGCTCTTCGTGCTGATCCTCACCGCGCTCTTCCGGCGCCAGCCGGTGGGGGCGGTGCGCTGGGCGGCGGTGCTTCTGGGCTTTCTCGGCGCGCTCCTGGTGATCCAGCCGGAGGAGGGCGGGCTGAACCTCCTCGCGCTCGTGCCCATCGTGGCGGGGTTCTTCTACGCCGTCGGCGCCGTGGCGACACGGAGCTGGTGCGAGGGGGAGGCGACCTCGACCCTGGTCTTCGGCTTCTTCTTCGCGCTCCTTCTGATGGGGCTTGGCGGTCTGGCCGTTCTAAGCCTCTGGCCTGCTGCCGCGCCTGTCGGCCCGGACGGGTTCCTGCTGCGCGGCTGGACCGGGATCAGCGGCGGTTTCGCCTTCTGGATCGCGGTGCAGGCGGTGGGCTCGCTCATCGGAATTGCCTGCTTGACCCGGGGCTATCAGATCGGCGAGGCGTCTTATGTGGCGATCAACGAATACTCCCTGATCCTCTTCGCGACCTTCTTCGCCTGGCTCTTCTGGGGGCAGAGCGTGGGGGTCGCGGCGCTTCTCGGCATGGGGCTGATCGTCGTCTCGGGCTCGGTGATCGCGCTCCGCGCGCGGGAGGGGGCGAGATGATCCTGAGCCGCGGGCGCCGCTATATCTTCGTCCATATCCCGAAGACCGGGGGCACGGCGATGGCGATGGCGCTGGAGGCGCGGGCGATGGCCGACGACATTCTGGTGGGCGACACGCCGAAGGCGCAGCGGCGCAAGGGGCGGCTTCGGGGCGTCGAGACCGCGGGACGGCTCTGGAAGCATTCGACGCTGGCCGAGGCGGCGGGGCTGATCACCGAGGAGGACCTCGAGACCTGCCTGATCTTCACCATGGTGCGCAATCCCTGGGACCGGCTGGTCAGCTATTACCATTGGCTGCGCGCGCAGCGCTTCGATCACCCCGCTGTCGGGCTGGCGAAGGCGCGCGACTTCTCCGGCTTCCTCAATGCGGAGCAGACCGCGCGAAGCCTGCGCGCCTGGCCCTACGGCGCCTATCTGCGCGACGGGACCGGGCGGGAGCGCGCGGCGCTCTTTGTCCGGCTCGAACATCTGGCCGAGGACCTCGTGCCGCTTCAGGATCATCTTGGCTTTGCGCTCGACCTGCCCCGGGCCAATGCGAGCGACAGGAACCCGGATTGGCGGGTCTACTATAGCGATGCGGATGCCGAGCGCGTGGCGCAGTTCTGTGCCGAGGATGCCGCCAGATTCGGCTATGATTTCGCCTCATACGCGTCGTGACTGTCGCCGGTTGACCCCAAGGCCGCTCCGGCATGGACGGGGTTGCGGCGGTCATTCCGGACCGCGCCCGGACATTGCCATCTTCGCGCCGTGTCTCCCGGATCCGGGCGGAGCGCTCTAACCTTTTTGAAACCATAGACTGCGACGGTGCCGTCACGTCGGCTTCGAAGACAGCAGTAGGGATGAGAACATGTTCGGATGGGGACGTTCCGTCTCGGGTACGGGGTGCGCCGACGACGCGGCTCCGGAGGCCGCGGGCGCGGGCGCGTGGGGCATCCTCAACGGCACGCGCGTGGCCACCGAGTTCGGCTGGCGTCCGGTCGAGGCGATTGCCGAAGGCGATCTGGTGCTGACCTTCGATGGGGGCGCGCTGCCGGTCGTCGTGGTCGAGCGTCACGTCATCTGGTGCAAGGCCGAGGCCGCTAACCGCGATGCCTGGCCGCTTTCGGTGCCTGCCGGCGCGCTTGGCAACGGCGAGGAGATGCTGCTGTTACCCGATCAGGCGGTGGTGATCGAAAGCGATGCGGCCGAGGACATGTATGGCGATCCCTTCGTGCTGGTCGCGGCCCGGACGCTCGACGGCGTCGCCGGGATCGCCCCCGTCGTGCCCCCGCCGCGGCTCGAAGTGGTGACGCTGCGCTTCGCGCGCGAGGAGGTGGTGTTCGCCAATTTCGGTGCGCTGTTTCTCTGCCGCGCCGCGGATGACGACATCATGGCGGCGGTCCGGAAGCGGGATTATCCGGTGCTCGGCCAGCGCGAGGCCGAACGCATCGCCCGGGACACCGCGGCCGCGCCGCCCCGGGCGCAGCGGTCAGAGCCGCTCGGGGCCTGACCTACAGCGCGGCCGGGGTTCCGGTGCGGTGCCCGGCCGACCGGATCGCCCGGGGCGCCTCAGGCTCCGCGAGCCCGTCGCGTCGGCGGGCGCCGCTCCGCGCGTCATGCCCGCAGCGGACCCGGGCTACGGCAGCGGTGCCCGGGCGACACGGGCGACCGGATCAGACCGGATCAGGCGGCGGCCGCCTGCGGGCCGAAGCGGCCGTAGAAGCTCTCGCCGCTCTCGGCCATCTCGCGCAGGAGTGCCGGGCAGGTGAAACGGTCGCCGTGGGCCGCCGTCAGGGTGTCGCAGCGCTCGGCGGCATAGGCGGCGCCGAGGATGTCGAGCCAGGAGAACGGCCCGCCGGACCAGGGCGCGAAGCCCCAGCCGAGGATCGCGGCGACATCACCCTCACGGATATCCATCAGCACGCCCTCTTCGAGGGCGCGGACGGCTTCCAGCACCTGGGCGAAGAGCAGGCGGTGCTGCACCTCCTGAAGCGCGGGCTGCTCGGCGGCGGGCGGGTAGCGGTCGGCGAGGCCCTCCCAGAGGCCCTGGCGCTTGCTGGCCTCGTCATAGGCGTAGAAGCCGGCCTTCGACTTGCGCCCGAGCCGGCCCTCGCCCTCCATCCAGAACAGCAACTCGTCGATGGCGTCGTCATAGGCGTCGCCCATCGCGGCCTTCGTCGCCTTGGCGATCTTCACGCCGAGATCGATGGAGGTTTCGTCGGTCAGTTGCAGCGGCCCGAGCGGCATGCCCACCAGCTTCGCCGCGTTCTCGATCAGCGCCGGGGCCACGCCCTCCTGCACCATGCGGATGCCCTCGTTGATGTAGGGGATGATGCAGCGGTTGGCGTAGAAGAACCGGGCGTCGTTGACGACGATGGGGGTCTTGCGGATCTGGCGGACGAAATCGAGCGCCTTGGCCACCGCGCGGTCGCCGGTCTGCTGCCCCTTGATGATCTCGACCAGCATCATCCGCTCGACCGGTGAGAAGAAGTGGATGCCGATGAACTGTTCGGGGCGGATGCTCGCCTTGGCCAGATCGCTGATCGGCAGGGTGGAGGTGTTGGTGGCGAAGATGCCCTCCGCCTTGACCGCGGCCTCCACGGCCTTGGTCACCTCGGCCTTGATGGCGGGGTCCTCGAAGACCGCCTCGACGATCAGGTCGCACTCGGCGAGATCGGCATAGTCCGAGGTGGCGGTGATGCGGGCGAGCGCCGCCTCTTTCTTCTCCGGCGTGGACTTGCCGCGCTTCATGCCCTTGTCATGGTAGTCAGCCGTGTAGGCTTTGCCGCGCTCCGCCGCGTCGAGGTCGCGGTCGAGGAGCACCACGTCGATCCCGGCCTGGGCGGAAACGAGCGCGATGCCGGCGCCCATCATGCCGGCGCCGAGAACGCCGACCTTCTTGACGGTTTCATCGGCCACATCGGGTCGGTGGGCGCCCTTCTCCAGGGCCTGCTTGCTGACGAAGAGCGAGCGGATCATGGCGGAAGAGGAGGGGTTCATCAGCACATGGGTGAACCAGCGCGCCTCGACCTTGAGTGCGGTCTCGAAGGGCACCATGGCGCCTTCGTAGATCGCCGAAAGCAGCGCCTTGGCCGCCGGGTAGACCCCCTTGGTGCGGCCGTTGATCATCGCGGAGGCGCCGACGAAGGTCATGAAGCCCTGGGGGTGGTAGGGGGCGCCGCCGGGCATCTTCCAGCCCTTCTGGTCCCAGGGTTTGACGATCTCCGCATCGGTGGCGTTGAGGATCCACTGTCGTGCGGTTTCGACGAGGTCGTCGGCGGGCACGACCTCATCGACGAGCTGGGCCGACTTGGCCCTCTTCGGGTCGAGCATCTTGCCTTCCAGCAGGACCGGGGCGGCGGCCATGGCGCCGACCATGCGGGAATAGCGGGTGGTGCCGCCGCCGCCGGGAAAGAGGCCGATGAGGATTTCCGGCAGGCCGATCCTCGCCTTCGGGTTGTCGGTCATGAAGCGGCGGTGGCAGGCCAGCGCCATCTCGGTCCCGATCCCGGCGCAGAGGCCGTTGATCGCGCAGGCCACCGGCTTGCCGCCCTTATTGGTCTTCGGGTCCATCCCGGCGCGTTCCAGTTTGCGCAGGATGCGGTGGCCGTTCATGGTGAAGTCGAAGAGACCCCGGGCGGGGTTGTCGCCTTCCTCCTCGCGGATCACGGCGAGGGTGTTGAGGTCCATGCCGCCGGCGAAGTCCTTCTTGGCGGAGGTCAGCAGGATGCCCTTCACCGCGTCATCGCCGAGCGCCCGGTCGATGAAATCCTCGACGAGATCGAAGGCGGCGCGGGTGAGCACGTTCATCGACTTGCCCTCGGCGTCCCAGGTGATGAAGGCGACGCCATCGGCGTCGACGGAATAGGTGAAATCGGTCATGTTCTGTCTCCGGTCATGGGGTGCAGGGCCGTCCGCGTCGGGCCGGCATGGCGGCGGCGATCGGGCGGCGAGGGCACGATGTCGTTTCGATCGGGCATCGGCTGGCGCGGGCGGGGCGGGGTCGGGACTGGCGGCGCATCCCGATCACCTCGTCCCACAGGGGCCAGCGGGCGGCGTTCCCGAGAGCACCGCGATATGGGCCGGGACATCGGTGATCGCATACTGGCTCCACCCGACCTTCCAGCGGCCGTCGATCAGGCGCTGACGGGAATAGACCGTGTAGGTCTCCTGCACCTGGACCGCGCCGGACATGACCCGGGTCTCGTGGGTCGATTCGATGGTCACGGGATCGTGGAATTCCGCCTCCATGCAGCGCCGCACAAGATCGGTGACGTTGCGGGCCTCGTAATGGGCGCGGATTCTGTCGAAGGTGGTCCGCATCTCGGCCTCGCTCGCGACCGTTCGCTGCCCGGCGAAGGTTCCGATCTCGTAGGGCAGCTCGAAGCAGGTCATCAGGCGTTGGAAATTCCCCGACATCAGCGCGACGCCGGTCTCGTCGAGGATATGCTCGACGATCTCGCGGGCGTCGCTGGTCGGGCGCCCCGTCACCTTGCGTCACACCCGCTCGAGGATCGTGGCCGCGCCCATGCCGGAGGCGACGCA
Source organism: Paracoccaceae bacterium (assembly GCA_028284605.1). Lineage (GTDB taxonomy): Bacteria > Pseudomonadota > Alphaproteobacteria > Rhodobacterales > Rhodobacteraceae > JANQRL01. Next base: position 105,127 of record JANQRL010000029.1, read on the forward strand.
GAGCGTGGCAAGGCCGGTGCCCTGGCCGGTGCGCTCCATCTCATCGAGGAGCGTGCCGATGATGATCGCGCCGGAGGCCCCCAGGGGATGGCCCATAGCGATGGCGCCGCCATTGACGTTGAGCCTGCCGTGGTCGACGTCGAACGCCTGCATGAAGCGCAGGACGACGGAGGAGAACGCCTCGTTCACCTCGAAGAGGTCGATGTCGCCCACCGACATACCGCTTTCGGCGAGGATCTTCTCGGTCACCGGGACCGGGCCGGTCAGCATGATCGTTGGATCGGTGCCGATCTTGGCGGTGGCCTTGATCCGGGCGCGAGGTGTGAGGCCCTGGGCGTCGCCCCATTCCTTCGAGGCGACCAGCACGCCCGCGGCGCCATCCACGATGCCCGAGGAGTTCCCGGCATGGTGGATGTGGTCGATCTTTTCGAGATGCGGGTACTTCATCAGCGCCACGGCGTCGAAGCCGGGCATTACCTCGCCCTGGTCCTTGAAGGCGGGCTTCAGGGCGCCGAGGGCCTGCATGTCGGTGCCCGGTCGGAGGTATTCGTCGCGCTCCAGCACCGGCAGGCCGTTGACGTCGCGCACGGTGATGACGCTGTCGCCGAACCGGCCCTCGTCCCAGGCGGCGGCAGCGCGTTTCTGGCTTTCGACGGCGAAGAGGTCGGCATCGGTGCGGCTGATCCCGAACTCGGTGGCGATGATGTCGGCGCTGATGCCCTGGGGGACGAAGTAGTTCTCCATCGCGACGGTCGGGTCCACGGCCACTGCCGCGCCGTCCGAGCCCATGGTCACCCGGCTCATGCATTCCACGCCGCCCGCGATATAGGCCCCGCCGGCGCCGCCGCGGACCTGGTTGGCGGCGAGGTTCACCGCCTCCATGCCGCTGGCGCAGAACCGGTTGATGGAAAGGCCGGGGATGCGCTCGTCGAGGTCGGAGGCGAGGACGGCGGTGCGGGCGAGGCAGCCGCCCTGTTCCTTCACCTGGGTGGCGTTGCCCCAGATCACATCCTCGACGGCATGGCCCTCGAGGCCGTTGCGCTCTTTCAGTTCATTGAGCGTCACGGCGGAGAGGCGCAGGGAGGTGACCTCGTGGAGCGACCCGTCCGGGCGGCCCTTGCCGCGCGGGGTACGGATCGCGTCGTAGATATAGGCGTCGGTCATGGCGTCCTCCTCAGGCCCGGTCGGCGGGGCTGCCGGGCATCAGATCATAGGGGTGTTTCCAGCCCGGCGTGGCCGCGATGCGGTCGAGCCAGGCGTCGATATTGGCGTAGGCGGTGCGGTCGAAGGTGAAGGGCTCGGGGTAGTAGAGATAGCCGCAGCAGGCCAGATCGGCGGTGGTCAGCCGGTCGGCGGCGAGCCAGTCGCGGTCCGCGAAATAGCCATCGAGCACCTTCAGCGCGGAGCCGAGGCGCATGGCGAGGTAGCCGTTGGTATCCTCGCTGCGGCGGTCCTCGGGCAGGAAGTTCATGTTGAACCGCAGCGGCCCGGCGATGCCGGAGACCTTGTGGTTGTCGAACAGCGTCCAGCGCAGGATCTCGCGGCGTTCGTCGCTGTCGCGGGGGCCGAGATTGCCGGTCTTCTCGGACACATAGTCCTGGATCACGCCGGACTGGCTCAGCACCGTATCGCCGTCCACCAGCACCGGCACCTCGCCCATCGGATTGAGCGCGCGGTACTCGGGCGTGCGGGACGCGCCGTTAAAGAAATCGACGAATTCCGGTCGCCAATCAGCAGCGGCGAGTTCGAGCGTGATCGCCGCCTTGTAGGCGTTTCCGCTCTCCCGGAAGCAATGCAGGATCATGGTCATGGCGCGACACTCCTGTGCTGTTCTGACGGCAGGCGTTCGGCCATGCGTTTTTGGACCAAGATGAGGGACCCTGTGCCGCGATAACCCGCCGTTAACCTTAACGGGCCACGATCGGGGCGCGCCGATAGCTGGCGAGCGACTCGGCGTCCAAGGTGAAGCTCCGGCCCGCCCCGTAGCACCCCGGAACAGGGGCCGGCGCGGCGGGTCGGGGTCCTCTGCCCGCCCACTCCTTCATCTTGGCCCAAAAACGCCCCCCGGAGGGTCGATCTGACACGGGGCCGGAGGCTCATTTCTTCCGGGCCTCAAGCTCGGAATTGAAGACCCGGAGCCGGTGCGTGAACGTGTCCTCGTTGATCACGCTGTCGAAGTTCTCGAACAGGAAGGACAGCGCCTCGCCCTCATCGAGCCCGGCCTCCTGGGCGAAGCGGCGCAACCGGCGGTAGCCGTCCTCGGTCATCGCGACCGGGAAGCGGCGGGTCAGGCGAAATCTCTTCGGCATCGGGTCCTCCCACGGGTCAGAAGTTGGCGGCCTCCAGCGCCATGACCGGCGCGGCCCCGGTCTGGATGCGCGCCAGATGCATCGCGGTCGCTGGAAGCTGGCGGGCCATGTAGTAGCGCCCGGTGGCGAGCTTGGTCTCGTAAAACTCGGTGTCCGAGGCGCCGCCGGCAAGGGCGGATTTCGCGGCTTTGGCCATCTTCGCCCACATCAGGCCGAGGCAGACATGGCCCATCATGTGCATGAAATCGTAGGAACCGGCCAGCGCGTTATGCGGGTTCTTCATGCCCTCGGCCATGAAGTACATGCCCGCCGCCTGAAGGTCTTTCGACGCGGCTTTCAGGGGATCGAGGAACCCAGTCTTCAGGTCCGCGTCGTCCTCGTTCTCCTTGATGAAGGACTTCACCATCTCGAAGAAGCCCATGATGTGCTTGCCGCCGTCCTGGCCGAGCTTGCGGCCGACGAGATCGAGGGCCTGGATGCCGTTGGCGCCTTCGTAGATCATCGCGATCCTTGCGTCGCGGGCGTACTGCGACATGCCCCATTCCTCGATATAGCCGTGGCCGCCATAGACCTGCTGGGCGGCGACCGCGTAGTCGAAGCCCTTGTCGCTGAGGAACCCCTTGATGACCGGGGTGAGGAGCGAGGCGAGGCCGTCGGCATCCTTGTCTTCGGTCTTGTGCGCGCGGTCGATCAGGACGGCGCACCAGTAGGTCAGCGCGCGGGCCGCTTCGAGGAAGCTCTTTTGGTCCATCAGATTCCGCCGCACGTCCGGGTGGACGATGATCGGGTCGGCGGGGCCGTCGGGGTTCTGCGGCGCCACGACATCGCGGCCCTGGAGCCGGTCGGTCGCGTAGGCGACGGCGTTCTGATAGGCGATTTCGGCCTGGGCATAGCCCTGGAGGCCGACGCCGAGGCGGGCCTCGTTCATCATCGTGAACATCGCGCGCATCCCCTTATGCGCCTCGCCCACGAGATAGCCCGTCGCCTCGTCGTAGTTCATCACGCAGGTCGAGTTGCCGTGGATGCCCATCTTCTCTTCGATCTTGCCGCAGCTCACGCCGTTGCGGGGGCCGAGGCTGCCATCCTCGTTGACCAGGAATTTCGGGACGATGAAGAGGGAGACGCCCTTGATGCCCTCGGGGCCGCCGGGGATTTTTGCCAGCACCAGGTGGATGATGTTCTCGGCCAGATCGTGTTCGCCGGCGGAGATGAAGATTTTCTGGCCCGATATCCTGTAGCTGCCGTCCTCCTGCGGCACGGCCTTCGTCCGCATCAGGCCGAGATCGGTGCCGCAATGGGGCTCGGTCAGGTTCATCGTGCCGGTCCACTCGCAGGTGGTCATCTTCGGCAGGTAGGTCGCCTTCTGCACGTCCGAGCCGTGGAAATAGATCGCGGCATAGGCGGCGTGGGTCAGGCCCTGATACATGTTGAAGGCCATGTTGGAGGAGACGAAGGGCTCCTGCGCGGCCATGTGCATGATGTAGGGCAGGCCCTGGCCGCCATAATCGGGGTCGCAATCCATCGCGGTCCAGCCGCCGGCCTTCATCTGCTCGAAGGCGTCGTCGAAGCCGGTGGGCGTGCGGACAACGCCGTTTTCGAGGGTGCAGCCCTCGGTGTCGCCGACGGTGTTGAGGGGCAGCAGGACCTCCGTGGCGAGCTTGCCCGATTCCTCCAGCACCGCCGCGGTGAAGTCCCGGTCAAGCTCGCTGAAGCCGGGGATGTCCTGGCCCGAGACGTCGAGCAGGTCGTGGAGGACGAACTGCATGTCCTTGAGCGGGGCGGTGTAGCTGGGCATCTCGTGTCTCCTCTCACGCGGTCCGGGCCGGGGGTCAGCCGGCCGCCTGTTTCTGGCGCCGGGCGATCTGCTCGGCGCCCCATTCCATCTGGGCCTTGAGTTCGGCGATCGCCTGGTCGAGTTCGGCGCGCTGGGCCTCCATCTCGGCGAGGTGTTTCCGGGCCAGGTCGTAGGTGCGCGAGAGCTGCGTCACCTGAGTGTCGTCCATGTGGTAGAGGTCGAGGAGCTGGCGGATTTCCTCGAGGCTGAAGCCGAAGCGCTTGCCGCGCAGGATGAGCTTGAGCCTGGCGCGGTCGCGTTTGGTGAAGAGCCGCTTCTGGCCTTCGCGGATCGGCGACAGCAGTTCCTTGGCCTCGTAGAAGCGCAAGGTCCGGGGCGTGACCTCGAAGGCGTCGCACATCTCGCGGATGGTCATGGTGTCGGTCGTCATCTCGTCGTCTCAATCGGTTGTGTCCGGTCGGTTCTCATGGGCCGGATCTGCGGAGACTCGCGGCATCCTACAAGCATAGATGACGTTTACGTAAATGGAACGCCGCGTCACTTCGGGCTGACGAAAGGTCAGCAAAGCGGGCGCCGGGGAAGGCGCAATTTTCTGAGCGGGAGGATTGCGGCGGCCCGCTGCCGAACCCGTGGGTGCGCCTTTGGCATCGGGGCGGGCAAACCCTTCGAAGGGTTTGGCCAGAACCTTCGAAGGTTCTGCCCCCTTGCGGCGTGGTCCGAGGCTTCTCTCGCGGGTGGGTCTTTGCGTGGGTGGCGGTCCGGGGCAACAAAACTCTTCGAAGAGTTTTGCCAGACCCTTCGAAGGGTCTGCTGCGCGGGGCGCAACACCTGTGCCCGGATCCTCTGCCCCGTCGCAACGGCTCAGCCGGGCCCGACCTCCCGTGCGGTCTCGTCCCTGAGCCCCCTCAGTTCCGCCATGGTCTCTTCGAGCTGCCGTTTCTGGTCTTCGAGCGCCACCATCTGGCGGTCGGCGAGCTCCACGAAGGCGCGCATCTGGGCCTCGGTGCCCTCATGCTCGTAGATCAGCAGCCATTGCCGGATCTCCTCGAGGCTGAAGCCCCAGCGCCGGCCGCGCAGGATCAGGGTCATCCGGGCCACCTCGCGGGGGCCGTAGAAGCGCGAGCGGCCTTCGCGGTCCGGGGCCAGAAGCTCGATATATTCGTAGTAGCGCAGGGTCCGCGGGGTGACGTCGAACCGGGCGCACATCTCCTTGAATGTCAGCCTGTCGTCGGACATCCGGGCCTCCCTCCCTCTACCTATCCAGCGCCGGGCGCGCAGGCAACCGACGAGCCCCCTTGCGCCCGCTGTTCCCCATGCGAAGTTGGGCCCGACGACGATGCGCGAGGAGACCATGGCCGAAACGGAGACCGACAAGCGCCGCGCCGAGCTGGCGCGCCGGTTCATCGAGGCGGTCCCGCATAGCCGGGCGCTCGGCATGCGGGTCGACGAGATCGGGCCGGGACGGGCGGTGATCTCGATGCCTTATGACGCGCGGCTGATCGGCGACCCGGAGACCGGGGTGATCCATGGCGGGGCGGTCTCGGCGCTGATGGATACCTGCTGCGGCGCCGCCGTCATGGCGCAACCGGAGACACCCTTCGGCACCGCGACGATCGACCTGAGGATCGACTATATGCGCCCCGCGACACCGGGCGAGCGGATCACGGCCCGGGCCGAGTGCTATCACATGACCCGCTCGGTCGCCTTTGTGCGGGCCGTGGCGATGGATGCCGATGCCGACCGCCCGGTGGCCGCGGCGAACGGCGCCTTCACGGTGGAGCGCGGCTGATGGCGCGCCGCCCCGAACCGGTGCAGGTGGTCAAGCAGCGCCGCGATGCGGCGCTGCAATCCCTCATCGAGGGGGTGCCTTATGTGGGCTTTCTCGGCATCCGCTTCGACCGCCGCGGCGATGAGCTGACCGGCATCCTGCCCTTCGACGAGAAGCTGATCGGCAATCCGGCCTTGCCGGCGATCCATGGCGGGGTGACGGCGGCGTTTCTGGAAGTGACGGCGATCATCGAGCTGAGCTGGGGCCTCCTCTGGGAGGGGATGGAGAGCGGGCAGGGTGCCGATTTCCAGATCGAGGCGGCGCCGCGCCCGAAACTCCCCAAGACCATCGATTTCACCGTCGATTACCTGCGCTCCGGCCTGCCGCGGGATGCCTATGCGCGGGCCCGGGTGAACCGGTCCGGGCGGCGTTATGCCAGCGTCCATGTGGAGGGGTGGCAGGACAATCGGTCCCGGCTCTTCGCCCAGGCGACGGGGCATTTCCTGATGCCCGCGCGCGATGGCTGAGACCGCCCCGGCCAGCGCGCCGCTCACCCATCGCCGGGTTCTCCACATCGCGGTTCCCATCGTGCTGTCCAATGCCACAGTGCCGATCCTCGGGGCGGTTGATACCGGCGTGGTCGGCCAGATGGGCGAGGCGGCGCCGATCGGCGCTGTGGGCATCGGCGCGGTGATCCTGTCGACGCTCTACTGGGCGTTCGGGTTCCTGCGCATGGGCACCACCGGGTTCGCCGCCCAAGCGCTGGGTCAGGGCGACCGGGACGAGGCGGCGGCGATCCTGAGCCGGGGGCTCGGGGTTGCCGCCGTCGCCGGGGTGGTGCTGATCGTCTTTCAATGGCCGCTCTTCTGGGCTGCGTTCGAGGTTTCGCCCGCGAGTGCGGAGGTCGAGACCCTGGCGCGGGATTACATGGAGATCCGGATCTGGTCGGCCCCGGCGCTGATCGGCCTCTACGCCGTGACCGGCTGGCTGATCGCGGCGGAGCGGACCAAGGCGGTGCTGGTCATTCAGCTCTGGATGAACGGGCTCAATATCGCGCTCGATCTGTGGTTCGTTCTGGGGCTCGGCTGGGGGGTGCGCGGCGTGGCCTTTGCCACCTTCCTCGCCGAATGGTCGGGGATCGCGCTGGGGCTCTGGCTCTGCCGGGATGCCTTTGCCGGGGCGGCGTGGCGGGATCGGGGGCGGGTCTTCGATCCTGTGAAGCTGCGGCGCTTCGCGAGCGTCAATGGCGATATCCTGATCCGGTCGCTGCTCCTCCAGGCGATCTTCGTGTCGTTCCTGTTCTTCTCGGCGCGGCTTGGCGATGTGCGGCTGGCGGGGAACCAGATCCTGCTCCAGTTCCTGACCATCACGGCCTATGCGATGGACGGGTTCGCCTTTGCCGCCGAGGCCCTTGTCGGGCAGGCGATGGGGGCGAAGCGGCGGGCGGCGCTGCGCCGGGCGGCGGTACTGAGTTCGATCTGGGGGGTGGTGACCGGGGCTCTGCTGTCGGTCGGCTTCGCGGTGCTGGGCGTCCGGCTGATCGAGGCGATGACGACGGCCGAGGACGTGCGGGAGGCGGCGCGCGCCTATCTGCCCTGGATGGTGGCGGCGCCGATCCTGGGGGCCGCGGCCTGGATGCTCGACGGGATCTTCATCGGGGCGACGCGGACCCGGGACATGCGGAACATGATGGCGATCTCGGCGGCGGTCTATTTCGGGCTGGCTGTGCCGCTGATCGAGGTCTTCGGCAATCACGGGCTCTGGATCGCGTTTCTGGTGAGCTTCGTGGTGCGGGGGGTGACGCTGGGGTGGAAGTATCCGGCGCTGGAGCGGGCGGCGGAGGGGTAGGGGGGTCTTGGAACCGAAGTGGGGCTGGGGCGATTCCCTACAGGTGTTCTGTGCCCGCCCGAATAGCGCCGAAGGCGCCGGGCATCGACAGACCGTCCCGCGGGCTGGCGATTGGGTTGTCGTGAGCGCGATGCTCGGTGTTGGGGACGTGCTTGGCTGGCATAAAGCGCGGTAGCTCAGAGGTTGGATCGCCATCCCCCGGTCTGTCGCTGCCCGGCTGGCGTTGCGAAGGCCGGGCGTTAGCGGATGCAATGTCGTAGCCGGCAACTAAAGCCACTCCTCCCGGCCCGTCCCCACCGCCTCGGCCAGCGTCCGGACCCCGTCCCGTTCCAGCAACCCGTCGAGCCCTTTCGCGATCCGGTCGACCAGCGACAGGCCCTCATAGACCAGCGCCGAATAGAGCTGCACCGCCGAGGCGCCGGCGCGGATCTTGGCATAGGCGTCCTCCGCCGAGCCGATGCCGCCGACGCCGATCAGGGGCAGGTCGGTGAGGGTGGAGAGCCGCGCCAGCACTCGGGTTGAACGCTCGAAGAGCGGGCGTCCCGAGAGCCCGCCGGCCTCGTCGCGGTGCGGGCTCCTCAGCCCGTCGCGGCCCAGCGTCGTGTTGGTCGCGACGATCGCGGAGAGCCCCTGGCCCTCCGCAACCGCCGCGATCTCGGCCAGCTCCCCGTCGGTTAGGTCCGGGGCGATCTTCAGCAGGATCGGGACCGGGCGGGTCAGGGCGGCATTGGCCTCCTTCACCCCGGCGAGCAGGGCGGAGAGCGCCGCCTTGCCCTGAAGATCGCGCAGCTTCTCGGTGTTGGGGGAGCTGACATTGACCGTCGCGAAATCGATATGGGGGCCGCAATAGGCGAGGACCCTGGCATAATCGCCGGCCCGGTCGGGGCTGTCTTTGTTGGCGCCGAGATTGAGGCCGGTGCGGCCGCCGCCATGGGCGGCCAGGCGGGTCGCCACGGCCTCCATGCCGTCATTGTTGAAGCCGAAGCGGTTGATGACGGCGCGGTCCTCGGTCAGGCGGAAAAGCCGGGGGCGGGGATTGCCCTCCTGCGGGCGGGGGGTGACGCCGCCGACCTCGATGAAGCCGAACCCGGTGCGGTAGAGCGCGTCGAGCGCGGTGGCGTTCTTATCGAACCCGGCGGCGAGGCCGACCGGATTGCGGAACTCCAGCCCTGCGATCCGGCAGGTGAGGCGGGGGGTGCCGAACGGTCCCCTACCGCCGGCGAGCCCGGCCCTGAGGGCGCTCAGCGCCAGGCCATGGGCGCGCTCGGGGTCGAGCCGGCGCAGGGCGGCGAGGCCGGCGGTTTCGAGCAGGCTCATCCGAAGGCCGCGCCGGGCGCGGCGGGGGCCGTGCGGATCAGCCGGGAGGTGCGCACGGCGGCCTGCCGGTGGATCACCGCTTCCCGGTAGGCCGGGTCGGTGACCATCTCCAGGAAGGCGTGGGTCGAGGGGTAGCGGGCGATGAACATCCGGTCCCATCTTTCGCGCTCCGGCCCGATCAGCACGCCCTCGAAATCGCCGCGCCAAAGGATGCTCCCGCCGAGCCGGGCGAGGATCGGGGCGGTTTCGGCGCCGTAGCGGGCATAGGCATCGGCGCCGGTCAGTTCTGCATCGGCGAGCGCGTGGCCCGCCGGATAGGCGGCCCGGGCGCGGAGCCGGATGAGGTTCAGCATCTCGATGGGCCGGTCGCGGTCCCGGGTCTTGAAGGCGTCGAACTGCGCCCGGTCCGGATCGACATGGCCGGCGATCTCTTCCGGCAGCAGAGGATGTCCGTCGACCAGCGGCAGAGGTGCGGTCCATGCCACGTCCTGGAGCCGGAGAGGCCGGTAGAGATGCGGAAAGAGCGCGCCGCCGCGGGACGGCTCCCATTTGAGGTCCGGGCCGAGGGTGTCGGCCTCCACAGCGAGGAGCGTCAGCCCGTCCTCTCCGGCGAAGTGTTTCGCGAGCGTCCCGGCGAGCTGATCGGCGGTCGAGAAATGGATGAATCCGTCGGCCAGATCGACCGGGGCGCCGGCGGTTGCGCCGTCCGCGACGAGGACGGCGCGTTCGCCGGCCCGGAAGACCTTGTAGATCAGCATCGGCCGTCTGATGCCGGTGCGGAGGGATGTCGTCAAGGCAGGGGCGGAGCGTCACTCTACCGTCACCGAAGCGCGCTAGCGCCGAACGGCGTGTCGCCGTTTGACTCCGCCCGCGGCTGCGGCGAAGCTCGCCCTCGGCAACGATAATTCCGACAGAGGAGACAAAGATGAACGCCCGAATTCTCTCCACGTCCTGCCTGCTCGCGCTCTGCGGCGGCGTGGCCCAGGCCGATTTCACCCTGCACATCGTGCATATCAACGACCTGCACAGCCGGATCGAGCCGATCAACCGGTTCAACAGCACCTGTTCGGCCGAGGACGACGCGGCCGGCGAGTGCTTCGGCGGCATGGCGCGGGTGGCGACCAAGATCAACGAGCTGCGCGACCAGCTCACCGCCGATGGCGAGGCGGTTCTGGTGCTCGACGCGGGCGACCAGTTCCAGGGTTCGCTGATGTTCACCACCTATCAGGGCGCCGCGGCGGCCGAGATGATGGAGATGGTCGGATTCGACGCCATGGCGCTCGGGAATCACGAGTTCAATCTCGGGCCCGCGAAGCTCGGCGAGTTTGTCGATGCGGTGTCCTTCCCGGTGGTCTCCGGCAGCCTCGATCTGTCGCAATCCGAAGAGCTTGGCGGTAAGGTCGAAGACACCCTGGTGCTCGAAGTCGGCGGGCAGCGGATCGGCATCGTCTCGGCGGTGGCGGCGAATACGGCGGAGCTGTCGAGCCCCGGGCCGAACGTGATCTTCCAGGCCGAGGTCGACAGTATCGCGGCGGATGTGCAGGCGCTTCAGGACGACGGCGTCGACAAGATCATCGCGCTGACCCATGTCGGCCTGCCCGACGATATCGAGATCGCCAGCGCGGTGGACGGGATCGACGCGATTGTCGGCGGTCACAGCCACACCTTCCTCTCGGCCTCTGACCCGGACCGGGCCGGGGCCTATCCGACCTATGTGACCTCGCCGGACGGGACGCTGGTGCCCATCGTGCAGGCCTTCGCCTACTCCAAATATGTCGGGCATCTGACGCTGGAATTCGACGGCGAGGGCAATGTGGTCAGTGCCTCGGGCGACACGATCCTGCTCGACGCCTCGGTCGCGCCCGATGCCGAGATCGCCGCGCGGGTCGCCGAACTCGCGGGTCCCATCGAGGAGATGAAGACCGAGCCGGTGGGCGAGAGCGCCGCGGTGATCGAAGGGTCGCGGGAGGTCTGCCGGGCGATGGAATGCGCCATGGGCAACCTGGTGGCCGATGCGATCCTCGAACGGGTCGCCGATCAGGGCATCACCATCGCGTTCCAGAATGGCGGCGGTCTGCGGGCCTCGATTGACGATGGCCAGATCACCATGGGCGAGGTGCTCACGGTGCTGCCGTTCCAGAACACGCTCGCGACCTTCCAGGGCAGCGGTCAGATGGTGATCGACGCCCTCGAAAACGGGGTGAGCCAGGTCGAGGAGGGCGCCGGGCGCTTCCCGCAGGTGGCCGGGCTGAAATTCACCTGGGATCCGTCGGCCGCGCCGGGCAGCCGGGTTGTCGAGGTGATGGTGGCCGAGGGCGACGGCTTCGTGCCGATCGATCCGGAGGCGACCTACGGGATCGTCACCAACAACTTCATGCGCCGGGGCGGCGACGGCTACGCGATGTTCCGCGACGGCCTGAACGCCTATGATTTCGGCCCCGGGCTCGAGCGGGTGGTGGCCGATTACCTGGCCGAGAACCAGCCCTATGAGCCCTATACGGACGGGCGGATCGCGGAAGCGCAGTAAGCGCCAACCTGCGAAGACAGGCGCCCTCGACCACGGTCGGGGGCGCCGAGCGTTCGGGGCCATATGTCGATGCCGGTGCGCCTATCCGATGGGCTTGCGGGACGAAGCGGACGTCCGTAGGCAAGTCGCGCGAGCGCCGACCTGCGGGGTGGCGATCCGACCGACGAGCAGCGCGTTTTATGGCTGCCAAGTCCGAGCGACCTCCGAACGAGGCGCGAGCTTCACCCAATCGCCGCCCCGGGGGGCGGGTTGGCGATCGCGCGGCGGCTTCGCCTTGATTCCGCGCGGGGCACCGATCAAACGTCCGCTCCGGGCTCAAAGCTGCCCTCTGCCGGGTCGGCTTTCCCTGGACCTGATCTGACGATACGCTTGCGGCGACTTCGCTGGGGAGGAGGTCACCCATGTGCGGCCGCTACGTGATCACGGCGCCGGACGACGCGATGGCGGACCTCTTCGAGGCCATGCCAGGCAATGATCTGCCGCCGACCCCGAACTACAACGTCTGCCCGACCGATCCGGTGGCGGTGGTGACGAGCGAGGGCGATACCCGGCGGCTCAGGACCATGCGCTGGGGGTTTCTGCCGCATTGGTACAAGAGCCCCACGGACGGGCCGCTGCTGATCAACGCGCGGGCCGAGACGCTCATCAAGAAACCCGCCTTTCAGGGCGCGGCGCGGCAGCGGCGGGCGATCATTCCCGCCACCGGCTTCTACGAATGGACCAAGGCGGAGGATGGCAGCCGGCTGCCCTGGTACATCCACCGGGCAGATGCGGCGCCGCTGGGCTTTGCCGCGGTGTGGCAGGATTGGGCGCGGGGCGAGGACCAGATCACCACCTGCGCCATCGTGACCACCGCCTCCGAGGGGCCGATGGCCGACATCCACCACCGGATGCCGGTGGTGCTGGAACCCGAGGATTGGGCGCTCTGGCTCGGCGAGGCGGGGCATGGCGCGGCGGCGCTGATGCGCGCGGCGGCGCCGGAGAGTTTGCGCTTTCACCGGGTCGACCCGGCGGTGAACTCGAACCGTGCGGCCGGGCCGGAACTGATCGAGCCCATTGCCGCCTGACGCGACGCCCCGCATTGAATCGCCGGGCGGAGCGCCTTTATGAAAGGTTGACACGACGCGACGTCGATTGCGTTGACAGGTGCGGAGGCACGGGCGGAGAGATGGGGCGGTGAGCGAGCCCGCTTACATTGTGAAGGGCCTGACCAAGGTCTATGGCGAAGGCCATTCCGCCGTCCATGCCCTGCGCGGCGTCGATCTCGAAATCCCGCGCGGCGAGATCGTGGTGCTGCTCGGACCGTCGGGGAGCGGCAAGTCGACGCTGCTGAACATTCTCGGCGGGCTGGACCGATCCACCGGGGGCACGGCGTCTTTCGGCAGGACCGATCTCGGGGCGCTTTCGGACCGCGAACTCACCCGCTACCGGCGCGACCATATCGGCTTCGTCTTCCAGTTCTACAACCTGATGCCGAGCCTGACGGCGCGGGAAAATGTGGAGCTTGTCACCGAAATCGCCCGGGACCCGATGAGCCCGGAGGAGGCCCTGGACCTGGTGGGCCTCAGCGAACGGGTCGACCATTTCCCGGCGCAGCTTTCGGGGGGCGAGCAGCAGCGGGTGGCGATTGCCCGGGCGGTGGCGAAGCAGCCCGATGTGCTCTTCTGCGACGAGCCGACCGGCGCGCTCGACAGCAAGACGGGCCGCGCGGTGCTTCGGGTGCTGCAACGGCTGAATGAGCGGCTGGGCACCACGGTGCTGATCGTGACCCATGCCGCGGCGACGGCGGGGATGGCCGACCGGGTGCTGAACTTCGCCGATGGCGCGATCCGTGAGGTGACCGAGAACACCGAAAAGCTCGACGCCTCGGAGATCGTCTGGTGAGCCCGCTGACCCACAAGCTCCTCCGCGATCTCTGGCGGATGAAGGGGCAGGCGCTTGCCATTGCCATGGTCATCGCCACCGGGGTGATGCTGCTGGTCATGATGACCGGCCTCGTCAATTCGCTCGAGGAGACCCGGACGACCTATTACGAGCGCTACCGGCTGGCCGATGTCTTTGCCCCGGTGGCGCGGGCGCCCAATCTGGCGCTCGCCGATCTCGCCGAGATCCCGGGCGTCTCGGCGGTCGAGGGGCGGGTCAACGGGGCCACGCTGATCGATATCGAAGGCCGCAGTGTGCCGGTGCAGGCCCAGGCGGTGTCGCTGCCGGATTTCGGGTCGCCGGCGCTCAACGACATCTATCTCAATGACGGGCGGATGCTCGACAGCGACCGGTCCGACGAAATCCTGCTTCTGGAGAGTTTCGCCCGCGCCCATGGGCTCGACCCCGGCGATACGCTGGAGGCGACGATGAACGGGGCGCGGCGGGAGTTCCGGATCGTCGGCCTGGCGCAATCGCCGGAGTTCATCTTCACCACCGCGCCGGGAGAACTGGTGCCCGACGACGCCCGGTTCGGGGTGATCTGGATGAGCTATTCGGCGCTGGCGGCGGCCTATGACATGGACGGCGCGTTCAACGAGGCGCTGCTCGGTCTCGGCCGGGGCGCCGATGAAGAGGCGGTGCTGGCCGAGGTCGACCGGCAGCTCGCGCCCTATGGCGCGCTCGGCGCCTATGGGCTGGAGGACCAGCTTTCCAACCTCTTCATCACTCAGGAGATCGAGAGCCTGGCGGCGACCAACCAGTCGGTGCCGCCGATCTTTCTCGCCGTCGCCGCGTTCCTGCTCAACATCGTGATCGGCCGGATGGTGGAGGCGGAGCGCGAGGAGATCGGGCTGATGAAAGCCTTTGGCTACACCGATTGGGAAGTGGGCGCGCATTACTTCCGGATGGTGCTGGCGATCGCGGCCGGGGGCGCGCTGCTCGGCTGCCTCTTCGGGGTTGCGAGCGGGCGGGCGATGGTCGGGGTCTATACCCAGTTCTACAAGTTCCCGTTCCTGATCTTCGATCTCGACGCGACGTCCTTCGTGATCGGCGTGGCGGTCAGCATCGCGGCGGCCTCGGCCGGGGGCGTGCTGGTGCTGCGCCGGGTCTTCGCGCTCACTCCGTCGGAGGCGATGCGGCCGCCGGCGCCGGCCGATTACAGCCGCTCGGGGCGGTTCGGGCGCTCCATCGCGCGGCTTCTCGATCAGCCGACGCGGATGGTGCTGCGCCGGATCACCCGGCAGCCGCTGCGGATGGCCGGGGCGGTGGTCGGCATCGCGCTCGGCATGGCGCTCTCGGCCTCGACGATCACGATCTATGCCGGCTTCACCCGGACCATCGACCTGACCTTCTCGGTGGTCGACCGCAGCGATGTGACGGTGAGTTTCACCCATGCCGTCTCCGACAAGACGATCCTGGAATTGCAGCGTCGCCCGGGAGTGATCCGGGTCGAGCCGGTGCGCGATGTGCCGGTGGTGATGCGCAACGGGCTGGAGGAGCATCGCGGCGCGATCACCGGCATGGTGCAGGAGGCGTCGCTGTCCCGGGCGCTCGACGCCGGCGGGGCGGCGATCCCGATCCGAAGCGACGGGCTCGTCGTGTCCCAGACGCTCGCCGATATCCTGGACCTTGCGCCCGGGGACAGTGTGACTGTCGATGTCCGCGAGGGCCGCCAGCCGATCCTGGACCTGCCGGTGGTGGCCCTGGCGGAGAGCCTGCTCGGCGCGCCGGCCTATATGGATATGGCGGCGCTGAACCGGGTCCTGAAGGAGCCGGGGCGGGTTTCGGGCGCCTATCTGCTGATCGACGATGGTCAGTCGGAGGAGATCTATACCTGGCTCAAGGGCTTGCCGGCGGTGGCCGGGGTCAGTCTGAAGAGCGAGGCGCGCGACGCCTTCGTGCGGTTGCTCAATTCCGGCGCCGGCTGGTCGCGCTTCATCATCGGGGCGCTGGCCTATATCATCACCTTCGGCATCGTCTACAACGCGGCGCGGATCGCCTATGCCGAGCGCGCCCGCGATCTGGCGAGCCTGCGGGTGATCGGGTTTTCCAAGGGCGAGGCGGCCTATGTGCTGCTCGGCGAACTGGCGGCGGTGGTGATCGTGGCGCTGCCGCTCGGCACGCTGCTCGGCTACTACGTGGCGGTTCTGATGGCGAGCGCCTTTTCGACCGAGGTCTATCAGGTCCCGGCGATCTTCGATCTGGCCACATACGGCTCGGCGGCGCTGGTGGTGATCGCGGCGGCGGTCACGTCGGGCCTTCTGGTGAAACGCGATCTCGACCGGGCCGATCTGGTCGAAGCGCTGAAAACGCGGGAGTGAGCGGAGGCAATATGGCGCAATCACGGAAATGGTCGCGGACGGTGCTCACCGGGTTCGCCGTGCTGGTGGTGGCCGGCGCGCTCTGGATCGCGTTCCGGCCGCAGCCGATGCTGGTCGATCTCGGCGAGGTCAGCCGCGGCGCGATGCAGGTCACGATCGACGAGGAGGGCCGGACCCAGGTTCACGATGCCTATATGGTCTCCACCCCGGTGGCCGGGCGGCTGATGCGGGTCAGGGTCGATCCGGGCGATCCGGTGATCCGGGGCGAGACGGTGGTGGCGCAGATGCGGCCGACCAACCCCGCGGCGCTGGATGTGCGGACCCGGGAGCAGGCGCTGGCGGCGGTGAGTGCGGCGGAGGCGGCACTCAGGGTGGCCCAGGCCGATCTCAACGCGGCGATTGCCGAGAACGATCTGGCGCAGACCGATCTCGACCGCACGCGGCAACTGGCCGAGACCGGGACCGTGGCGCCGGTGGCGCTCGACCGGGCCGAGAGCGCGGCGCGGGCGGCCTCGGCGCGGCTCGACACGGCGGAGGCGGCGATCTCGGTCCGCGAGGCGGAGGTCGCCAATGCCCGTGCCCAGCTCATCGGGTTCGACGATCAGCTCCTGGCCGGGGCCATCGCCGAGGGGGCAAACGACGACATCCCGCTCTACGCCCCGATCGACGGCCGTATTCTGCGGATCATCCAGCAGAGCGAGACGGTGCTGCCCGCCGGCGCCCCGGTGATGGAGATCGGCGACATCACCTCTGATCTCGAAGTGGTGGTGGATCTGATCTCGTCCGATGCGGTCCAGGTCAGTGCGGGCGACCGGGTGATGATCGAGGATTGGGGCGGGCCGATCGTCCTGGAAGGCCGGGTCGAGCGGATCGATCCCTTCGGCTTCACCCGGTTCTCGGCGCTCGGCGTCGAGGAGCAGCGGGTCGGGGTCTCGGTCGCCTTCGAGAGCCCGCCGGAGGATCGGCAGAGCCTCGGCCACGGCTACCGGGTGGAAGCGCGAATCGTGGTTTGGGAGGCGCCGGACGCGCTGATCGTGCCGTCGAGCGCGCTGTTTCGGAACGGCGACGCCTGGGCGGTGTTCCGGGTCGAGGACGGCCGCGCGGTGCAGCGCGAGGTCGAGATCGGCCGGATGAATGGCACCGAGGCCGAGGTGCTCGGCGGGCTCGCAGAGGCCGAGACCGTGGTGATCTACCCCTCGGCGGGGCTTCTCGATGGGATGGAGATCGCGCGGCGCCAGGTGCAATAGGCTGACCGGTCTGGGCCGGGCCGATGCGGGCCGAGCCACTTGACCGGACGCGGGGCCTGACATACCCACGGCCCCGGCCGGGCGGGCATGGTGAAATGGTATCACACGAGCCTTCCAAGCTCTTGGTGCGGGTTCGATTCCCGCTGCCCGCTCCAGCCCGATGCCCCGCCCGCTGCCTGCGACCCCGCACTGACTTGAGCCCGGCCCGGCGGGCCGGTATCTCCTCTGCGGAATGGAAGTGAGGCGGGATGGCGGACGCACCGAGGCCCTCTGAGGAGGAGCGCGCGAAGTCGAAGGAACTGGGGGCCCTGCGGGGTCTCTGGCCCTTCATGGCGCCTTATCGGGGGATGATGGCGGCCGCTTTCGCGGCCCTGGTGGCCACCGCAGTGGTCTCGCTTATCCTGCCGCTTGCGGTACGCCGGGTGGTGGACAATTTCGAGACCGCCGAGGTCGGGCTGCTCGACCAGTATTTCGGCGCCGCCGTTGGGATTGCGGCGCTTCTCGCGGTGGGAACCGCCTTGCGCTACTACCTCGTCACCCGGCTCGGCGAGCGGGTCGTGGCCGATATCCGGGTCGCCGTCTTTGACCGGATGATCGGGATGAGCCCGGCCTTCTACGAGCGCATCATGACCGGCGAGGTGCTGAGCCGGATCACCACCGACACTACGCTGATCCTGAGCGTTATCGGTTCCTCGGTTTCCATCGCCCTGCGCAATCTGCTGATCCTTGTGGGCGGTATCGGCCTGATGCTCTGGACCAGCGTGAAGATGACCGCCCTGGTGCTCTGGCCGATTCCGGTGATCGTGCTGCCGATCATCTTTCTGGGGCGCCGGGTGCGGCGGCTGAGCAAGGAGAACCAGGACTGGATCGCGGCGTCGTCCGGGGATGCCTCCGAGCAGCTTCTGTCGGCGCAGACGGTGCAGGCGTTCACCCACGAGACGCGCAGCCGGTCGAAGTTCTGGGATGTCACCGAAAAGAGCTTCGTGGCGGCGCGGCGGCGGATCGCGACACGGGCGGTTCTGACCGCCATCGTCATCTTCATGGCGTTCTCGGCCATCGTCGGCTTCCTTTGGATCGGTGCGGCGGATGTGCGCTCTGGCGCGATCAGTGTGGGCGAACTGGTGCAATTCATGATCTACACGATCATGGTGGCGGGCGCGGTGGCGGCGCTGACCGAGATCTGGAGCGAATTGCAGCGCGCGGCGGGGGCGACCGAACGGCTGGTCGAATTGCTCAACGCCGAGGACAGCGTTGCCGATCCGGAGCGCCCGGTCGCGGTCGAGGGGCTCGGGCGGGGCGAGATCGCCTTCGACGACGTGCGGTTCTCCTATCCCGCCCGGCCCTCCATCGCGGCGCTCGATGGCGTGAGTTTCACCGTCGCGCCGGGGGAGACGGTGGCGCTGGTCGGGCCGTCGGGGGCCGGCAAGACGACGATTATCCAGCTCATCCAGCGCTTCTACGACCCGCAATCGGGGGCGATCCGCTATGACGGCGTGGACCTGCGCGAGATGGAGCGGGCGGCGTTCCGCAAGCATCTGGCGCTGGTGCCCCAGGACCCGGTGATCTTCGCCGACACCGCGCGGGAGAACATCCGCTTCGGACGGCCGGAGGCCAGCGATGCGGAGGTCGAAGAGGCGGCGAAAGCGGCGGCGGCCCACGATTTTCTGACCGCCCTGCCGGAGGGCTACGACTCTTACGTCGGCGAGCGGGGGGTGATGCTCTCGGGCGGGCAGAAGCAGCGCATCGCCATCGCCCGGGCGATCCTGCGGGACGCGCCGGTGCTGCTCCTCGACGAGGCCACCAGCGCGCTCGACGCCGAGAGCGAGCGGGCGGTGCAGGAGGCGGTGGACCGACTGAGCCACGGGCGGACCACGATCATCGTCGCCCACCGTCTGGCGACCGTGAAGAAGGCCGACCGAATCCTGGTCTTCGAGGCCGGCCGCATCGTGGCCCGGGGCACCCATGAATCGCTGGTCTCGGAGGGCGGGCTCTACGCGCGCCTCGCCCGGCTGCAGTTCACCGAGGGCATCGCCGCGGAATAGGTTTGCCCGCCGCCGAGACGGTGCAGCAAGGTGGCCGTCGCGACCCCGGACTTGCGCCAAGGCGCCGGAGCCTGCACCCTGTCCCGAAGACGCGGGGGACCTTGGAGGAGGGCAGCCGCGCTGTAGGGGAGGAGACCGGACAGATGACCTATGCCACGCTGGAGGACCGCGCCGCGATCGAGGCGGAGGGCGACTGGGCGTCGCGCGAGGTGCCGCAGACGATCTTCGCGCAGCTCTCCAAGACCGCCGATGCCCATGGCGCGCGCCCGGCCTTTACCTTTCAGATGTTCTCCGGCCCCGGCGATCCGGCGGAGACGCTGAGCTGGTCGGAGCTGCACGCGCAAAGCTGTCAGGCGGCCAATCTCTTCCGCAGCATGGGGATCGGCGAAACGGATGTCGTGGCCTTCATCCTGCCGAACTGCACCGAGACCATCCTGACCTATCTCGGCGGCGCAATCGCCGGCATCGTCAACCCGATCAACCCGCTCCTGGAGCCCGCCAATATCGGCGCGATCCTGCGGGAGACCAATGCCAAGGCGGTGGTCACGCTGAAAGCCTTTCCGAAGACGGATGTGGCCCAGAAAGTGGCCGAGGCGGTGAAGCTCGCGCCCAATGTGGAGACGGTGCTGGAGGTCGATCTCCTGCGCTACATTACCGGGATCAAGAAGTTCATCGTGCCGCTGATCCGGCCGAAGAACCCGGTGGAGCATGCGGCAAGGGTGCTCGATTTCAACGCGGAACTGGCCAAGCATCCCCGGGCGCTGACCTTTCCCGACAGTTCCGGCGACCGGGTCGCGGCCTATTTCCATACCGGCGGCACCACGGGGATGCCGAAGGTCGCGCAGCATCGCTATTCCGGGATCATCTACAATGCCTGGCTCGGGTCGCGGCTGCTTTTTACCGAGAACGACGTGCAGATCTGCCCGCTGCCGATGTTCCACGTCTTCGCGACCATCGTCTGTGTCGGCGCCTCCCTCGGCTCCGGCGCCCATATCGTCTTTCCGACCCCCCAGGGCTATCGCGGCGAGGGGGTGGCGGACAATTTCTGGAAGCTGGTGGAGCGCTACAAGGTCACCTTCATGATCGCGGTGCCGACGGCGATGTCGGCACTGATGCAGCGCAAGGTGGATGCGGATATTTCCTCGCTGAAACTGGCCTTCTGCGGCTCATCGCCGCTGCCGGTGGAGCTTTACAAGCGGTTCGAGAAGGCCGCCGGCGTGACGATCTGCGAGGGCTACGGGCTGACCGAGGCGACCTGTCTGGTCTCGATCAACCCGCCCGAGGGGGAGAAGAAGGTCGGCTCCATCGGCTATCCGTTCCCCTATACGGACGTGAAGATCCTCGGTCACACGAAGGAGTCGGCTTACGAATGCGATGTCGACGAGATCGGCGAGATCTGCGTGGCGAGCCCGGGCGTCTATAACGGCAACACCTATACCGATACCGAGAAGAATAACGGGCTCTTCCATCAGGATGTCTATCTGAGGACCGGCGATCTGGGCCGGATCGATCCGGACGGCTATCTCTGGATTACGGGCCGGGCGAAGGACCTGATCATCCGGGGCGGCCACAATATCGACCCGGCCGAGATCGAGGAGGCGCTTGCCGGCCACGACGCCATCGCCTTTGCCGCCGCCATCGGCCAGCCCGACGGCCATGCCGGGGAATTGCCGTGTGCCTATGTCGAATTGGTGGGCGGGGCGAATATCGATGAGGCGGAGGTGATCGAGTTCGCCAATTCCCGCATTCATGAGCGTGCGGCGCATCTCAAATATCTCGAAGTGCTGCCGGAAATCCCGAAGACCGCCGTGGGCAAACCCCTGAAGAACGAGCTGCGCAAGCTCGCCATCGCCCGCATCTACAGCGCCGCGCTGGCCAATGCCGATGTCGCAGCGAAGGTCGAGGAGGTCTATGAGGACAAGCGCAGGGGCCTCGTGGCGAAGCTGAGCAAGACCGGGACCGTCGATGAGGATCAGGTGATCAAGGCGCTCGGCGCCTATACCCGGCCCTGGGAATGGGCCGCCTGAAGCCAGACGCATGATGGGAGCGACCTGAACCGGCCATGTCGCCTTCGGTCGGGAGTGGATCTTGAGCGCCGGTCGATTCAGCGCGAAACACCACCCACCCTGCGCAACACGGCGCGCGTGTGGCCGGACCGACCTCGGGTGGGCCCACAACACCTGTCCCACCGGTAACGCTTCAAAGCATCAGCGCCACGCGAGCTGCCGGCGGATCAACATCGGCCCTCCCGGGGGGGAGGTCGGGCCGGGCGCATGCGCGCCGGGGCCCAGATGTCCGCTCCCGGCCCCGAGGTCCGGTTCTATCTGATCTCATCAGGCTCTAAAGGCCGATTGACGCAGGTCTCTGGTCTTCGCGCCCCGGCGCCATAATCTCGGGCTCATGGACCGGACTGCGCCTTTGGGGCCCATCGCCGTGATGGATGCCGATTGTGCGATCTGCACGCTCGGCGCGCGGATGATCCATCGGATCGACCGTTCCGGAGAGGTGCGGATCTGCCCGGTACAGAGCCCCCTCGGCGCGCGGCTGATGGCGGAGCACGGGGTGGATGCGGTGGACCCGGAAACCTGGCTCCTGATCGAGGACGGCACGGTCTGGCGCGATGCCGAGGCGATCATCCGGATCGGGGCGCGGTCGGGCGGTTGGGGGCGGCTGCTGACCGTGCTGCGGCTGATCCCGCGCCCGGTCCGCGACGGGCTCTACCGCCGGCTGGCCCGCAACCGCTATCGGCTGTTCGGACAGGCGGATATGTGCGCGCTGCCCGATCCGGAGTTCCGGGCCCGGCTGATCGGATGATGGTGCTCGTGATCGGCGGGGCGGCGCTGTTCGGTCGCCGGCCGGGCGAGCGCGGGGGGCGGGGCTGCCCTGGAGGGATGCTCCGCCTGCCGTTGCCCGGGCGGATTGTGGAGCGCTATGGCGGAGAGTTGAAGCGCGGTCGCGAACCGGCGCCGGGCTGCCGCCGGCGTTGTCTTCGGGGGTAACGGCGAGCGACATACGCGGGCAATCGGGCGGCCGGACGGGGCGGCGTGGTGCCCGGGGGCGGAATCGAACCACCGACACGAGGATTTTCAGTCCACTGCTCTACCCCTGAGCTACCCGGGCACGGGTGAGGGCGCCGCCCTCGGGTGGCGGGGTTCTAGGCCAGCCGCGCGGGGCTGTCCAGTGCCCAATCCGGCCCTGCGTTCAGTGCTCCGGCGGGCGTGGATCGGCGCTCTGGCGCGCCGCCTCTTCGGTGTCTTCCGGGTCCTCCGACGGGATCGCGTAGGACCCGCCCAGCCACTTCGCCAGGTCCAGATCGGCGCAGCGGCGCGAGCAGAACGGGCGGTAGCGGGCCTCGGTCTTCTTGCCGCAGATCGGGCAGGTCATGGCAGGCCCCTCGGAAAGGTTCGGGTGAGCGGCAGGCGCTCGCGTTTGCGTTGCAGTTCGAGATGGCCGAGCAGCGTCCAGCCGGCCAGGGCGGTCTCGACCGGGTCGGTCTTCAGCGCGGCGCGCAGGGCCGCCTCGACCTGACGGCGCTGGCCCTTGGGCATCGGCGCCATGTCCACGGTAACCTGCCCGCCGAGGCCGCGGAGCCGCAGTGCCCGGGGCAGCGCCTTGGCCGCGGCGAGGTTGGCCTTCAGCCCCGCCGCCGGGCTGGTATCGCCGCCGGTATCGACATCGACAGCGGTGAGCGCCCGGGTCGGCTCCACCGACATGGACCCGGCGCCGAGCGGTTCGACCGGGTCGAAGAGCGCCCCAATGTCTTCGAGTACACCCTGATCCTCTAAACAGCCCGGTTCGGTCGAGACCATCGCCGGCTCGGTCCAGTCGCGCCAGGCGAGCCCGTGGGGGCCGTCGCCCTCGGTCAATGCTTCCGGCGCCGCCCCCTCGGCATCGTTCTGAACCGCCCGCGCGAGGGCCGTCATCGCGGCGATGTCCTCGGCGATCTCATCCTCCTCCGCGTCGGCGGCGGCGGAGCGCAGGATCAGGCCGAACTCAGGGTCCGCCTCGGCCTCGGCGAGGGTCTTCAGGCGCACCCGCTCCTCCTCATCGCGGATCTGGCGGCTGACGTTCCAGCCCGGGGCGCCGGGGGTGACGATGGCGTAGCGGCTCTTGACGAGAAGCTTGGAGGTGACCGGCACCGCCTTGCCCGGCTCCGCGAAGCCGGTGACCTGCACCAGGACCGGCTGGCCGGGGGCGAGGCCCTTGCCCTGGCGCAGAAAGCCGGTGCCGTCCGGCAACCGCATCATCATCCCGCCCTGCCCCTTCAGAGGCCGGTCGCAGATCGCGCGGAAGATGGCGCCGGGGCGCGGCAACTCGTCGGGGGTGTCGAGGAGCAGGTCCTCCAGCCGTCCATCGACGAGGAGCGCCGCCGCCTCGACCGCGCCGATATGGTCAAGCAGGATCTGCCGGCCCTTCATGGCGTCCCCGGCAGGACGTAGCCCATGGCGCGGAGGAGCGCCGCGGTCTCGGCCAGGGGCAGGCCGACAATGGCGCTGTGGGAGCCGGAAATCCACGGAATGAACGAAGCGGCGGGCCCCTGGATCGCGTAGGCCCCGGCCTTGCCCTGCCAATCGCCGGTCGCGAGATAGGTGTCGATCTCGGCATCGCTCAGCCGCTTCATCCGCACCTGGCTTTCGACCTCCTTCTGCCGGATCTTGTCCCCGCGCCGCGCCGCGACCGCCGTGATCACGCGGTGCCGGCGCCCGGACATCAGCCGCAGAAAGGAAGCGGCCTCCTCCGCATCGGCGGGCTTGCCGAGAATGCGGCGGCCGACGGCGACGGTGGTGTCGGCACAAAGGACGATCTCGTCCTCGGCGGGGACCAGCGCCTCGGCCTTGGCCCGGGCGATCCGGCGGACATAGGCCCGGGGCAATTCGCCCTTCAGAGGCGTCTCATCCACCTCCGGCGGGCGCACCGCATGGGGCACGACCCCGATCTGGGCTAAGAGCTCCAGTCGCCGGGGCGAGCCGGAGCCGAGGATCAGATTCGGGACGTCAGACATATATGCCTGGCCTGCCGCCGGGTGACGGCCCGCGCCCAACCTGGGGCAAGCCGCTCCGCCACACGAGGCGCGTCACGCGCGCCCTACTTGAAGCGATAGTTGATCCGACCTTTCGTCAGATCATAGGGGGTCATCTCGACCTGCACCTTGTCGCCGGCAAGAACACGGATGCGGTTCTTGCGCATCTTTCCTGCCGTATGTGCGATGATCTCATGGCCGTTTTCCAGCTCGACCCTGAATGTCGCATTCGGCAGGAGTTCCTTCACGACACCGGGAAATTCGAGCAGTTCTTCCTTGGCCATGGGGTCTCCATCCTGGGCGCCCGCCCGAACTGGCGGACGGCGGTTAAATGCGCGCCCCGGCGGCGGTTTTCAAGGGTTATTTGCCGATCGGCAGGATTGTGACCGGGGCGTCGCGCCAGCCCTGGCGCGGCCAGTCGGCGAAGGTTTCGACATCGCCACCGGTCCGGGTGGCCAGGATATCGGCCGGATCGAGGGCGAGGCGGACCCAGCGCGGATCGTCCGGGCGGCCCTCCGCATGGATGCCGTCCTCGGGCTGGCGGACGTCCGACGGGCCGAAGAAGCCGACCCGCCCGACATTCTCATAGACCGGGTCGCAGCCCTCGACCTCGCCCATCAGCGGGGCGTGGACGGCAAGGCACTGGTTCTCCAGCGCCCGGGCCCTTGCCGCCACGCGGACCCGGGTCTGGCCGGCAGCCGTGTCGGTGCAGGAGGGGATCAGCAGCATCTCCGCCCCCGCCGCGGCGAGGGACCGGGCATAGAGCGGGAATTCGGCGTCATAGCAGATCAGCACGCCGATCTTGCCGAGCGTCGTGTCGAAGAGGGTCAGCCCCGCGCCGCCCTCGATCTCCATCACATTCCGCTCGTGCGGCGTCGGGATCATCTTGTCCTGATGGGCGGTCTCGCCGTTCGGCGCGCAGAGCACGGCGCGGTTCAGGAGCCGTCCGTTTTCCCGGACCGGCCCGCTGCCGGCGAGGATATAGGCGCCGAATTCCTGTGCCGCGTCGGAGAGGAGGCCGATCCAGTCGTCATGCGCCTCCGCCCCGCGCGCGGCCCAGACGCCCGGGTCCGGGTCGCCTTCGGGCTGGCCGATCAGCGCGGCCTCCATCGCGGCGTATTCGGGGAAGACGATCAGGCTGCAATCGGCATCGTCCACCCGTTTCCGGATATGCTCCCGCAGGGCGCCGAGATCGGGATGCCAGCGCGGCGCATGGCCGCCGGCGGCGATGGAGATCAGCCGGGTCACAGCGCGCGCATCCAGATTTGCAGCGGTTTCCCGGTCTCGCCGTCCTCGCCCAGGTCCGTCCAGGCGAAGGTCGCGACCGCGCCCTCGACCGGCCCGTAGCCCCGCGCCCGCCAGAACGGATCGAGCGGGCGAGTGGCGGCGGGCCGGGCGGGGTGGTCCTCGGGCCGGATCACGGCGCAGAAGACGGCGTGGCTGCGGCCCAGCGCCCGGGCGTGGTCCTCCCTGAGATCGAAGAAGCGGTGCCCCACTCCTCGCCCGCGATAGTCGGGCAGCAGCACCGACTCGGCGCAGTAGAAGATGTCGGTGAGCGGCAGGCCGAGGCGCGCCAGCGGGGCGGCGAAATCCTCCGCATGGTCCTCCATCGGCGTGCCGGTGGCGGCGCCGACGAGGCGGTCGCCGTCGAAGGCGCCGACCAGGATCGCGCCGGCGCTGTCGCGGTAGCTTTGCAGGTAGCGGTGCTCATAGTCGAAATCGCCGTCATAGAGGTAGGGCCAGTCGCGGAACACCCGCATCCGCAGCCGCGCCAGATCGGGCAGCACCCGGTCGAGATCGGCCCCCGTGAGTGGCCGGATATCGAGCGTCATCTGGTCGCTTTGTGCCATCTCTGCCGGGTCCTATCTTGCGCCAAGACCCTGTCATTCTTTGCCGGCCGAGGCCAAGCCCCTGATGCGGAAGATTACACTGACGAGCCACTTTCCCGCCCCGATCGAAAAGGTCTGGGGATTGCTGCAACGCTCCGACACTTTGGTCCATGTCGCGGCACCGCTCCTGACCTTCCGTCACCTGACCGGCCCTTTCCCTGAGATCTGGGTGGACGGACATCACGAGGTGAAGCTGCGCTTCCTGGGGTTCGTTCCCCTCGGGCGCCAAAGCATCGATATCCGCATCGAGCAGCAACCGAACGACGTGTATACGATCCTGGATGCCGGGAGCGGCCGGATCGCGAAGGTCTGGGACCACCTGATCACCATCGCACCCGAGGGCGATGGCACCCGCTACACCGATGAGGTGACCATAGACGCGGGCCTGTTGACCCTGCCGGTGACGCTCTTCGCGCGGGTCTTTTACGGCCATCGGCAGCGGCGCTGGCGCGAACTGCTTGCCCGGAGCAAGGCCGGTGGCCACCCCCGATCCGGGTTCAGGGCGGGGGGACGGCCCGTCGACGGGCCGTGACTACGCGCTTGCGCAAGCGCGTCCCACGCCGCGTCGACGCGGCGCTTCCTCAAGGCGCGTCGACGCGCCTTCCCCCGGTCGGCGCCGGCGGTCCGGGTAAGGCCGCGGGCGCCTAGCGCAGGATCGGTTCCAGCGGGTCGTAGACCGCGCCAGGCGTCTCGTCCCAGGCGATCGCGGCGAGGGTGTCGGGCTTGACCGACAGGGCGGCGATCGCCTCGCGGCTGACCCAGCGGCGGTGGCTGACGATCCCCTCGGGATCGGTCCAGGTCTCCGGCAGGTCGGCGGCACCGACGACAGCGCAGCGGAAATAGATGTCGATCTGGTGGAACGGGCCGTCCGGATCGTGGAATTCGTTGACCAGGCAGGGCGCACCGACAGCGATCTCGAGGCCGGTCTCCTCGCGGACCTCGCGGCGCAGGTTGTCGGGCAGGGAGGCATGCGGCTCGACGCCGCCGCCCGGAGCGCACCAGAGATGGGTCCTGCCCTTCCAGGCATTGACCAGGAGCAGGGCTTCGTCCCGGACGATCACGGCGCGGACGGCGAGGCGGACGGGGCGGGACATGGGCCGGACCCTGCCAAGCGACGCAAGGTCACGCAAGCGCGCGCGCCGCTTGACCTTCACGTCACCCGGAAAACGCCTAGGTTGATGCGATGTCGCGCACGATCCTCGCCCTGACGGCCGTTCTGGCCCTGACCGTCGCCCTGATCTTGCCGCGGCCCTTCGCCCAGGCCGAGCAGAGCGACGAATGCGTCGTGCTGCTGCACGGGCTGGCGCGGACCGATGCCTCTTTCCTTGCCATGGAGGAGGTGCTGTCGGCGCAAGGCTATCACGTCGTCAATACCGGCTACCCCTCCACCAGCGCCTCGATCGAGGAGCTTGTCGGCGTCGCCCTGCCGCGCGATGTCGCGGCCTGCGGCGGCCGGCTGGTGCATTTCGTCACCCATTCGATGGGCGGCATCCTCGCCCGGGCCTGGCTCAGCACCGACCGGCCGGAGCGGATGGGGCGCGTGGTCCTGCTGGCGCCGCCGAACCAGGGCTCGGAACTGGTCGATGTGTTCGGCGAGTTCGAGCCTTTCGAGTGGATCAACGGCCCCGCCGGGCTGCAGCTCGGCACCGCGCCCGACAGCCTGCCCAACCGCCTCGACCTGCCGACCTACGAGGTCGGCATCGTCGCCGGGCACCGCTCGCTCAACCCCTATTACAGCAGCCTCATCGAGGGGCCGGATGACGGCAAGGTCTCGGTCGCCTCGACCCGGCTGCTCGGGGCGACCGACCATATCAGCCTGCCCGTCACCCACACCTTCATGATGAACAATCCCCTGGTGATGGCCGAGGTGATCCACTTTCTGCACAACGGCCGCTTCGATCACGACCTGACGCTCACCGATGTCCTTCTGGGGGACGACTAGCGCCGGGGTGAGAGCCGGTTGACATGGCCCATCTTGCGCCCGGGCCGGACCTCTTCCTTGCCGTAGAGATGCAGCGCCGCGCCCTCGGCGGCGAGAGCCGGGACCCGGGCGATGTCCGCGCCGATCAGGTTCTCCATCGCCACATCCGCATGGCGTTTGCCGTCCCCGAGCGGCCAGCCCGCGATGGCGCGGATATGCTGCTCGAACTGGTCGATGACGCAGCCCTGCTGGGTCCAGTGCCCGGAATTATGCACACGCGGGGCGAATTCGTTGACGAGGAGGCCCTCGGCCGCGACGAAGAGCTCGACACCGATCACGCCCACATAATCGAGCGCCGAGAGGAGCCGCGCGGCGATCAGCACCGCGTCGCTGCGATGGGCCGGGCTGAGCCGGGCGGGGACGGTCGTGCGGCGCAGGATGCCGTCCTCATGGACGTTCTCGCCCGGATCGTAGCAGGCGACCGAGCCGTCGAGCCCGCGCGCGCCGATCACCGAGACCTCGCGCTCGAACGCGACCTGACCCTCGAGGATCGCGGGGGCCCCGGCAAGCGCCTCGAACGCCGCCGGGGCGGCGTCAACCGAGGCGACCCGCGCCTGACCCTTGCCGTCATAGCCGAAGCGGCGGGTCTTCAGGATCGCCGGCGCGCCGGTAAGGGCCAGCGCCGTGTCAAGATCGGCGGGGCCGTCCACCGCGGCATAGGGGGCCGTGGCAAGCCCGATCTCGCGCAGAAAGTCCTTCTCCGCCAGCCGGTCCTGGCTCACCGCGAGGGCGCGGCGGTTCGGGCGGATCGGGCGGTGCTGTTCGAGCAGATCGAGTGCGGCGGTGGGGACGTTCTCGAACTCGTATGTGATCACATCCACCGACGCGGCGAAGGCGGTGAGCGCCTCCGCGTCCTCGTAAGGCGCGGTGGTCAGCCGCCAGGCGACATCGCCCGCGGGCGCGGCGCCTGGCTCGAAGATGTGGCAGCGAAATCCGAGCCGTGCCGCGGCCAGGGCCAGCATCCGGCCGAGCTGGCCGCCGCCGAGGATGCCGATCACCGCGCCGGGCGCGAGGGGCTCAGTCATCTTGCGGCGTCTCGGCCACGGAGGCGGAGAGATCCGCGCGCCAGGTATCGAGCCGGGCGGCCAGATCGGGGTCCGAGAGTGCCAGAATGCCCGCCGCCATGAGCCCGGCATTCACCGCGCCGGCCGCGCCGATGGCCATGGTGGCGACCGGATAGCCGCGCGGCATCTGCACGATGGAATAGAGCGAATCCTGACCGCCGAGCGCCTTCGTTTCCACCGGAACGCCGATCACCGGCACGCGGGTTTTCGACGCCATCATGCCGGGGAGATGGGCCGCCCCGCCGGCGCCGGCGATGATCGCCTTGAGCCCGCGCCCCGCGGCCTCTTCACCGTAGCGCCAGAGCCGGTCCGGGGTCCGGTGGGCGGAGACGATCCGCACCTCATGGGCCACACCGAGCGTGTCGAGCACCTCCGCCGCGCCGCGCATGGTCGGCCAGTCGGACTGGCTGCCCATGATGATCCCGACCTGAACCTCGCCCATTCCCGCCTCGCGCCCCAAGGAAAGCGGCACTATAGCCGGGGCCGGCCCATGCGCAATCCGGTCAGGCGATGATGTCGGGGGTCAGGCGATCCTCGATCCGGGCGATCTTGTCCTTGAGCGCCAGCTTCTGCTTCTTCAGCCGCTTGAGGGTGAGCATGTCGGAGGTGTTGCGCTCCTGAAGCGCGCCGATGGCTTCGTCGAGATCGCGATGCTCGCGGCGCAGCACTTCAAGCTCCACGCGCAGGACCTCCTCCTCGCTCATCTGCGCCGATGTGGTCATGGTGCTCCCGGTCCTGGCCGCCTCCGAAGGCCCCATATCTTAGCGTCCAAGCGGTGCCCGGGCAAAGCCCAAGCCCTTGCGCCCCCGCCGCGCGGCCCCCATATTTCTTGCGTGGCCGCTGCATGGGCGGGGCCGCAGAGACGCAGTGTCGCTTGACGATGAGGACATGCCGCATGACCAAACTGACGCTTGGAACCCATCCGTTCCTGCTCGGCTTCGAGCAGTTGGAGAGGTTGGTGGAACGCACCGCGAAATCCGGCAATGACGGCTACCCGCCCTACAATATCGAGCAGACCTCGGAGACCTCCTACCGGATCACCCTGGCGCTCGCCGGGTTCGCGGAGAGCGATCTGTCGATCACCGTGGAGGACCAGAGCCTGGTGATCCGCGGCAAGCAGGCCGATGACAGCGAGGGCCGGGTGTTTCTGCATCGCGGCATCGCGGCGCGGCAGTTTCAGCGCAGCTTCGTGCTTGCCGAAGGGGTCGAGGTCGGCGAGGCGGTGATGGAAAACGGTCTGCTGCATGTCGATCTGCGGCGCCATGTGCCCGAGAGCGTGGTGCAGGAAATCAAGATACGGAGGAGCTGAGCATGAATACGAAGTTCGATCTGAGCGCCTTTGGCGATCGGGTGGTCTATGTCAAACCCGTAGCCGTGGCCGACCTGCCGGCGGATATCCGGGCCCAGGCGGGCGATCTCGAAGAACTCTTCGCCGTCCACAATGCCGAGGGCGAGCAACTGGCGCTTGTCGCCGACCGGGATCTGGCGTTTCACCTGGCGCGTCAGCACGACATGTCGCCGGTAACGGTGCACTGACCCGGCTGCGGACCGAGGACCGGCTCTCGGGCGTTCAGAAACTCCTCCGGGTCAGCTCGATATCGAACACCGGGTTGGCCACGACCCGCGCCTCTGTCCGACGGCACTGCGCCTCGCGGCCCAGCGGGATGGTGTTTGTCCGGTAGTTCGGAGCCCAGGCGAAACTCCGCAGAATCGTCTGCCCGTTCAACGTCAGCTTGTGCGCCTGAATCGCCCGGCGGTCGTCGTTGGTCCGAACTCCGGTCGTGGCCGCGCAGACCGCATAGAAACCGTCGTATACCCCAACATTGAGGTAGACCGTTATCTCTCGGCGCCCACCTTGCCACCGGCTCGTGAAGGGCGCGAAATCCGGGGAAACGAGAATCGGAGCGATGGTCTCGCCCGACTGAGGTAGGACCGCCGAAGCGGACAGAGCGATCGCGGCGAATGCCGCGGCGCCAATCCTGCCGCAGGAGGCGAGAAACCTGCTGTTGAAAACCATGCCCATTCCCGACTGAGATGCTGAACTCGACACCAGGTTGTCACGCTGGCCGCCATCCATCAACAACTCAAGGGCGAAGCCGCCGCGGCGTCAGTTCGCGGCGATGAGCCCCATCGATTCGAGCTTCAGAACCACCTGATGGGCGCAATTGTCGACCTCGACATTCTCTGTCTCGACCCGCAGTTCGGGGTTTTCCGGCACATCGTAGGGATCCGAAATCCCGGTGAATTCCTTGATCTTGCCTTCGCGGGCGAGCTTGTAGAGACCCTTGCGGTCGCGGCGTTCGCATTCCTCGATGGAGGTCGCGACATGGACCTCGATGAAGGCACCGAACGCCTCGATGTCCTCCCGGACCGCACGCCGTGTCGTCGCGTAGGGCGCGATGGGCGCACAGATCGCGATGCCGCCGTTCTTGGTGATCTCGGAGGCGACGTAGCCGATGCGGCGGATGTTGAGGTCGCGGTGTTCCTTGGAGAAGCCCAGTTCCGAGCTGAGGTTCTTGCGGACGATATCGCCGTCGAGCAGGGTGACCGGGCGGCCCCCCATTTCCATCAGCTTGACCATGAGTGCGTTCGCGATGGTCGATTTGCCGGAGCCGGAGAAGCCGGTGAAGAACACGGTAAATCCCTGTTTCGAGCGCGGCGGGCGGGTGCGGCGCAACTCCTTGACCACTTCGGGGAAGGAGAACCAGTCGGGGATCTCGATCCCTTCGGCAAGGCGGCGGCGCAACTCGGTGCCGGAGATGTTGAGCACCGTGGCACCGTCTTCCACCTCATCGGCGGGCTCGTATTGGGCGCGTTCCTGGACGAAGACCATGTGTTTGAAATCGACCATCTCGATGCCGATCTCGTCCTGATACTGGCGCACCAGGTCCTGGGCGTCGTAAGGCCCATAAAAATCCTCGCCCCGGGAGTTCTTGCCCGGGCCCGCGTGGTCGCGGCCGACGATGAAATGGGTGCAGCCATGGTTGCGGCGGATGATCCCGTGCCAGACCGCTTCGCGCGGGCCGGCCATGCGCATCGCCAGGTTCAGAAGGCTCATCGTCGTGGTCGAGGACGGGTATTTGTCGAGCACCGCCTCGTAGCAGCGCACCCGGGTGAAGTGGTCCACATCTCCGGGCTTGGTCATGCCGACGACGGGGTGAATGAGCAGGTTCGCCTGGGCCTCCTTCGCGGCGCGGAAGGTGAGTTCCTGATGCGCGCGGTGCAGCGGATTGCGGGTCTGGAAGGCGACGACCCGGCGCCAGCTCAGCTTGCGGAAGAGGGCGCGCAGCTCGTTGGGCGTGTCGCGGCGGGCGCGGAAATCGTAATGCACCGGCGGCTGGATGCCGGTGATCGGCCCGCCGAGATAGACCGGCCCGGCGCTGTGATGCAGGTAGTTCACCGCCGGATGCGCCTCATCGTCGGCGCCGAAGACCTTCTCCGCCTCGCGCGCCTTGTCGGGCGTCCAGCGGTCGGTGACGGTCATCGTCGCCAGGATCACCCCCTCCTGATCGCGGAGCGCGATGTCCTGACCGAGCTCGATGGAGGCGGCGAAATCCTCGGAGACATCGAGCGTGATCGGTATCGGCCAGAGCGTGCCGTCGGCCAGCCGCATCGTCTCGACGACGCTTTCGTAATCGGCCTGGTCCAGGAACCCCTTCAGCGGGTTGAACCCGCCATTCATCAGCAGTTCGAGATCGCAGATCTGGCGCGGCGTCAGATCGTGGGAGGTCAGGTCGGCGGCCTCCGCCTTCATCTTCTGGGCGCTCTCGTAGGAGACGTAGAGTTCGGGGATCGGGGCGAGATTGGGGGAATACATCGTCGGCGTCACTTATCGGTCTGGTCACTGCTCGCGGGTCTCCTAGACCCGGAATGTGGCGAAAGTCTAGCGATCTGCGCCGACAGAGCGGCTATGCGTGCTCCGCAATCCTCGGGCGAGACGCCTGGGAGGGTGCGCAACGGGAGGTCGATTGCGCGGCGCTACTCCGCCGCCTGCACCTGCGCGTCGGCGCCCTCTTCGGCGAGGAACTTCTCCGCCTCCAGCGCCGCCATGCAGCCCATGCCGGCGCTGGTGACCGCCTGGCGGTAGATGTGGTCCGTTAGGTCGCCCGCGGCGAAGACGCCGGGGATCGAGGTCGCGGTGGAATCCGGTTTGGTCACGACATAGCCGCCCATATGGGTCTCGAGCACATCCTTGACGAGTTCGTTTGCCGGCGCGTGGCCGATGGCGATGAAGACACCCTTGCAGGGGATGTCGGTGATCTCGCCGGTCTTCACATGTTTGACCCTCACCCCCTCGACGCCGAGCGGGTTGTCGGTGCCGTAGACCTCATCGAGCTGGTGGAACCAGAGCGGCTCGATCTTGGGGTTCTTGAAGAGCCGATCCTGGAGGATTTTTTCGGCGCGCAACTCGTCGCGACGGTGGATCAGGGTGACCCTGGAGGCGAAATTGGTGAGGAACAGCGCCTCCTCGACGGCGGTGTTACCGCCGCCGATCACCACGATCTCCTGCCCGCGATAGAAGAATCCGTCGCAGGTCGCGCAGGCCGAGACGCCGAAGCCCTTGAACTTCTCCTCGCTGGGCAGGCCGAGCCATTTTGCCCGGGCGCCAGTCGCCAGGATCAGCGCGTCGGCCACATAAACCGTGCCGCTGTCGGACTGGCAGACGAAGGGGCGCCTGGAGAAGTCGACCGAAGTGATGATGTCGCTGACGACCTCGCAGCCCATCGCCTTGGCATGGGCCTCCATCCGGACCATCAGATCGGGGCCCTGAACCTCGGTATCGCCAGGCCAGTTCTCCACCTCGGTGGTGGTGGTGAGCTGGCCGCCCGGTTCGATCCCCTGCACCAGGAGCGGCTCCAGCATGGCGCGGGCGGCATAGACGCCGGCGGTGTAGCCCGCCGGGCCGGAGCCGACGATCAGGACCCTTGTTTTTCTCGTCTCGGCCATGTCGCGCCCCCGGCATCGCTGCTGATCTCTGGCATATAGACCTCCGTGGCGCGCGCCGGAAGACCCCGGGTCCCGCCGCAGCCGAAGGTCAGGTCCGGAAAGAATGTTAGGCTGGAGCGAAAGAATATTGCGTGTGAAGAGGCCCTGCCATACATATCCGCACGCGAAGATGGGGAACCGCCATGCCGGGCAGCAAGCTCGACGAGATCGACCGCATGATTCTGGCCGAATTGCAGGCCGATGGGCGGATGACGAATGTGGAACTGGCCCGCCGCGTCGGGATCTCGGCGCCGCCCTGCCTGCGCCGGGTGCGCACGCTGGAGGACCAGGGCTATATCCGCGGCTATCACGCCGATATCGATCCGCGCGCGCTCGGCTTCGAGGTGCAGGTCTTCGCGATGGTCGGCCTGGTCAGCCAGGCCGAGGCGGACCTCTCGGCCTTCGAGGCGCGCTGCCTCGCCTGGCCGCTGGTGCGGGAATGCCACATGCTCAACGGCGAGGTCGATTTCATCCTGAAATGCGTGGCACCGGATCTCAGGACCTTCCAGAGCTTCCTGACCGAGGAACTCACTGCCGCGGACAACGTGGCGAGCGTGAAGACCTCGCTGGTGATCCGAGGGGCGAAGGACGAGCCTGGCGTGCCCTTCGACGTGCTCGAGGCGCGGTTGGCGCGGGAAGCCTGAGCGCTCAGGCCACGCCGATCCCGGCGATCTCCATGTCCGAGAGCCGCAGGCGCGGATGGCGCAGAGGCGGCAGCGCCGAGAAGTCCGGGATATGCGGGAAGAACGAGAGGTAGAGCCGCAGCACCTCGCCGCGAAGGCCGAGCATGTGCAGGCTGCCGGGATGCTGGCTTTCGAGTTCGACGCCATGGGCCAGGATGCGGTGCTGCTGCGGCAGCCCGATATGGAACACCTCGACGGCGCTGATCGGGGTCAGTTCGATCACGTTGATCCCGTCGATATGATCCCGCGCGGGCACAAAGGCGCCGGCGCCGTGGGAGAGTTTCTGTGCGGCGCGGCCGGCATCGAAGAGCCGGGCGGTGGGCCCGAGCACGAGATCGGGCATCGGCCGCGCGATGCCGAGCGCATCGGCCGCGATCCGGGTCAGCCGGCCCATCTGCCGGCTCTGTCCGGGAGCATCGGCGACCAGCGTCGTCGCGCCGCGCCAGAGCACCGGTTGAAAGCCGCTTTCGAGGGTGCGGACCTGGTCGCCGGGAAGCAGGTCTTCGATTGCGATACGCCCCCGCGCGGTCTCGAACAGCGTCCCGCGGGCGAAGGCGGCGAAGGCATCCTCGAAGGCGGGATGGGCCGGGGCGAGGCGCGAGAAGCTCTCCAGATCGCCGTTCTCGGCGAGGTGCATCACCTCGTATTTGCGCAGGAGGGGGCGATGGCGTATCGCCGTTCGGGTGCCGGTTGCCGTTCGGGTGCCGGGAAGTGCCGGCACGACGCCGGGGGCGCCGGGACGCGGCGCGAAGGGGATCGATGACATGTCACCACCGTAAGGTTGGTCACATCCGCCGCCGGCCCCCACCGACAACGCCAGATTTGACGCGCAATCGTTTCTGTCTGGCGACAGATTGCCCGTTTCCCCCGCTTTGCGTCAAGGATTTGGCGGCATTGTCGCGCCCGGCCGATCAATGCGGCCGGGCGGGTGAGATTGTCAGCAGCTCAGGGGTCCGCGCTGCCATATTCGGCCGGGATCAGACCGCGGCGTAGACCGCGATCCGGGCCCGGGCACGTTCCGCGGCGATCTTCAGTTCGGCGGATTTGCGCCGGGTCATCATCGCGCGACGGCGGGCACCGCGTTCCCACGGCATCTCGGTGCCGCAGGAGGCGGCTTCGGTCTTGATGGCGTCCATCCAACGGGTTTTCATGGCTCTACTCCTGCCTCGTTCAACTGTACTGCTCGTCTTTTGCGGCCTTGTCGGGACCGTCTGGCGAAGAGCTTGGCCGGCAATCCGGGCCCGATTGGGACGCTGATGGGGATTTCGTCGGATTGCCTCGGGATTTTCGGCAATGGAACCCGCCAGCGCGGTTTGTCGCCGGATGCTCAACAAAACAGGTGTCCGGGTGGCGTTCCGCGCCGGCGATCGGGCGCGGCGGGCGGGCATTTATGGTTAAAGCATGGCGCCGTGGAGGCCGGCAGGCCGGTCAGAGGCGGATCGCCGAGATCAGCCGGCCGTAATCGGCCTCCTGGGCATGCACACTGCGGCGGTAGCTGAAGAAGCGCTCCGGGTCGGAATAGGTGCAGTGCCGGGTCCAGGTCGCCCGACCCACGCCGGCCTCGCGCAGCCGATGCAGCCCGAAGCCGGGCAGGTCGAAATGGGCGCGGTCGCCCTCGCCGCCGGAAAAGAAGCGGCTATGGTCCGGATCGGCGTCGAGGAACCGTTCGACGAATTCCGGCCCGACCTCATAGGCGCGCTGGCTGATCGTGGGGCCGATCACGGCGGCGATCCGCTCCGGCCGCGCGCCGAGCCGTTCCATCGCCGCGACTGTGGCCTCCAGCACCCCGTCGAGCGCCCCGCGCCAGCCGGCATGGGCGGCACCGATCACGCCGGCCTCCGCATCGGCGAAGAGGACCGGTTCGCAATCGGCGGCAAGCACCGAGAGCGCGATGCCGGGGCGGTCGGTGACCATGGCATCGGCCTTGCCGCGCGGGGCGGCCGGGTCGGTGACGGTGACGACATCCGCCGAATGGGTCTGATGCACGCCGATCAGCGCCTCGGGCGCGACGTCGAGGGCCTCCGCGACCCGCGCGCGGTTGATCAGCACCGCCTCGCGCTGATCCGACGAGCCGCCGCCGCAATTGAGCCCGGCAAAGACCCCCGAGGAGGCGCCGCCGGCGCGCCCGAAGAAGCCGTGGCGCAGGGGCGCGAGAGGCTCAGCCGTGATGATGTCGAGCGTCATGAGTGCAGTCCGGGCAGCGGCGGGGCCCCGGGCGGAATGGCGCCGAGGACTTTGAATAGCTGACCCATCTCCTCGGGATGGGTCAAGCGGCGATGGGCGGCGATATGGGTGTCGAGCGTGGCGCCGGTGAGGGTGCCGGCGAGCTGGCGGGCGCGGTCGGTGATGCCGAGCCGTTCGAGGAAGACGCCCTGGTCTGTCAGCTCCGACGGTTGCGCGGGGGCGAGAGCGGCGGCGAGGGCGCCGAAATCGACATGGGCGCTGAGATCGGCCTCGCCGGGCGCGGCGAGCGGATCGGTCTTTACGTGTTCCGAGACGGCCTGGAGCGTGTCGCCGAGGCTCTTCTCGGCGCCGTAGTCGACGATCAGCGCCGCGCCGCCATGTGCCACGATCCGCCGCCCGATCTCGCCGGCGATGCCGGGCAGGGCCGGGCAGGTCTCCACCAGATCGCCCTCTTCGGTATCCGCGAGGCGGTGTTCCAGCAGCGCCAGCGGGGCGGGGCTCGTGAGGCCGAAGGTCAGGCGGGCACCGTCGAGGCCCACGACCCGCTCGCGCCAGCCGTCGCCGGCGCGCAGGAACTGGCGGATCGGCAGGGCGTCGAAGAACTCGTTGGCGATGAGGAAGAGCGGGGCGTCGGGCAGGTCGGCGACAGTCTCGTGGAAGGTCGGCTCGCCGATCCCGCGCGCCTGGGCGCCGCGCAGAACCGGCGAGCCCTCGACCAGATGCAACCGGGCGCCCGCGCGAAAGCCGGGGACTTTCGCGGTGGCGCGGAGGAGGTCGGCCATCAGGGTGCCGCGCCCGGGGCCAAGCTCGGCCAGGGTGAAGGGGGAGGGCGCGCCCTGATCGAGCCAGGCTTGGGCGAGGGCGAGGCCGGTCAGCTCGCCGAACATCTGGCTGATCTCCGGCGCGGTGGTGAAGTCGCCGCCCGAGCCGAGCGGATCGCGGGTCACGTAATAGCCGTGCTCGGGATGGCCCATGCATTGGGCCATGTATTCGGCGATGGGGATCGGGCCTTGCGCGGCGATCTGGCGGGTCAGCAGATCGGCGAGCGGGGTCATGCCACTTGCCGGTCCCGGCGCAGGGCTATGGCGATTGCGGCGAGACCCACGATCAGCATCGGCAGGGACAGGATCTGGCCCATGGTGAGGCCCCAGTCGCCGAGTTGCAGCGCGTAGCCCATCGGGTTCGTCGCGGTGATGAATTGCGGATCGGCCTGGCGGAAGAATTCGACGAAGACCCGCGCCGCGCCGTAGCCGGCGAAGAAGGTGCCGGCGGTGAGCCAGGGTGTCTTCAGCCAGCCCCGGGCGAAGACCATGACGAGGAGGAAAGCGCCCAGCAGCAGCCCCTCCAGACCCGCCTCGTAGAGTTGCGACGGATGCCGGGCACAAAGGCCCTCCACCCCGGGACAGTCCTGGGCCATGGCACCGGGGAAGATCACGCCCCAGGGGAGATCGGTCGGGCGGCCCCAAAGCTCGGCATTGATGAAATTCGCGATCCGGCCCAGAAGGATCGCGGGCGGGGCGGAGAGGGCGAGGAGGTCCGCGACCGATCCGAGCGGCGCGCCGTGTTTCCGTGCCACCGCCCAGACCGCCACCACGACGCCCAGAAACCCGCCATGGAAGGCCATGCCGCCCTGCCAGATCATCGGGATCTCGAGGGGGTTTTCGAGGTAGTAGAGCGGCCGGTAGAAGAGCACGAACCCGAGCCGACCGCCGACGATCACCCCGACGATGATCCAGGTCAGCAGGTCCTCCACCTGCTCCGCGGTCAGCGCCGGCTGGCTATCGCGCCAGAGCCCGGGCCGCCGCACCGCCGCCACCACGATCCGCCAGCCGATCAGGATGCCGACGATATAGGCCATCGCATACCAGCGCAGGGCGAACTCGATGCCGAAAAGCGAGATCGTGAAGATCTCGGGCGAGAGGTTCGGGAACGGAATGGCGGCCTGCATGCGGCCCTCTCCTGCGGGCGGGGTGCGGCGATGTCAACCGGCGCCGCCGAGGGCCCGCGTCTTGAGATGGGCCGGCCCCGGGGCCATATAGAGGTCAGGCATGACCGGAGGGCGACAATGCAGACCAGAGGCAAGGTGTTCGACGATCTCTCGCAGCTGATGACCAATGCGATGGGCGTGGCCCAGGGCGCGCGGGAAGAGGCGGAGACGGCGATGAAATCCTGGGTCGACCGCTGGCTCGCCGACCGCGATTTCGTCACCCGCGAAGAATTCGACGCGGTCCGCGCCATGGCCCAGAAGGCGCGCGAGGAGAACGAGGCGCTGAAGGCCCGGATCGAGGCGCTGGAAGCGAAGAAGAAATAGCGCCGCCGGGCCGCCGGCCCGCCCGATTTGTCATCGTTCCGTTACCGGGCTGCCATGGCCCCGTGACCTGAGGCGTCGCCCGGGCCCCGCGCGGCCGGTTTCCTGCGGTTTTCCACAAGAAAGTGCTTTACACGGCCCCTCCGCCCGGCCCACCATATGTGGTAAGGAGGCTGGCAATGCACCGCCTCCCTTGAGCAGGCAGCTAGCGATTGGGGCGCTGCGCCCCGACCTCGCTAGAGTACAGGAGGCCGCAATGGCATTGTCCGAGCAGTTCATCGAAACCGACGACATCCACCCGATCGACATGGTCGAGCATATCGCCGAGCACCATGACTGGGAGTTCGACCGCATCGCCGACGACCAGATCGCGATGGCGGTGGAGGGCCAGTGGCGGACCTATTCCATCACGCTTGCCTGGTCCGGCTATGACGAGACCCTGCGGCTCATTTGCACCTTCGAGATGGAGCCGCCCGAGGCCCGGCTGCCGGCGCTCTACGAGGCGCTGAACAAGGTCAACGACCATTGCTGGGCCGGCGCCTTCACCTATTGGGCCGAGCAGAAGCTGATGGTCTACCGCTACGGGCTGCTGCTCGCCGGCGACCGCGAGGTCGGCCCGGATCAGATCGACACGATGATCGGCTGCGCGGTGCTGAGCGCGGAACGCTACTACCCGGCCTTCCAGCTTGTGACCTGGGCCGAACGCAGCCCCGAGGACGCCATCGGCGTGGCCATCGGCGAGGCTTACGGGCGGGCCTGACCCCAGGGCAGAGATCGGCGGCTTGCGCCCCGCGACCCGGCTTTCTATCAGAGGCCGGAGGAGGGCCGGTGATGGATTTCGACGAGCTGGGGCGGCGCGGGCTGGTCCTCTTGGGCTGCGGCAAGATGGGCTCGGCGCTGCTTGCCGGATGGCTGCGGGAGGGGCTGTCGCCGGCGTCGGTCTGGGTGATCGACCCGGCGCCGTCGGACTGGCTCTCGGCCCAGGGTGTGCATCTCAACGAAGACCTGCCGGAGGCGCCTGGCCTCGCGCTTGTCGCGGTGAAGCCGCAGATGATGGGCCATGCGCTGCCCGCGCTTAAAGCTCTGGGCGGCGGCGGGACGCTTTTCGTCTCGGTCGCGGCGGGCACGCCCATTGCCGCGTTCGAGGCGGCGTTCGGGGCGGCGAGCCCGATCATCCGGGCGATGCCCAACACGCCCGCCGCAATGGGCCGCGGCATCACCGCCATTGTCGGCAACGCCGCGGCAGGCGAGGCCCATCTGGCGCTCGCCGAGACGCTGCTCGGAGCCGTGGGCGAGGTCGTGCGGCTTGACGGTGAGGACCAGATGGATGCGGTCACCGCCGTCTCCGGCTCCGGCCCGGCCTATGTCTTTCACCTGATCGAGACCCTCGCGGCGGCCGGCGAGGCGGAGGGGCTGGCGCCGGACCTGGCGATGACGCTGGCCAAGGCGACCGTGGCGGGCGCCGGGCACCTCGCCGCCGAAGCCGGCGAAACGCCCGGCGAACTCCGCGTCAACGTCACCTCGCCGAAGGGGACGACCGAGGCGGCGCTGGGCGTGTTGATGGACGAGAGCACGGGTCTGCCGCCGCTCATGGCCCGTGCGGTCGCCGCCGCTGCCGCCCGCTCGCGGGAGCTGCGCGATGGCTGAGATAAGCTTCGACGATTTCCTGAAGGTCGACATCCGTGTCGGCCGGATCGCCCGGGCCGAACCCTATCCGGAGGCCCGCAAGCCGGCGATCAAGCTCTGGATCGATTTCGGGCCCGAGATCGGGGAGAAGAAAAGCTCCGCCCAGATCGCCGCGCATTACACGCCCGAGGGGCTGGTCGGGCGGCAGGTCGCGGCGGTGGTGAACTTCCCGCCGCGTCAGATCGGCCGCTTCATGTCCGAGGTGCTGGTCCTGGGCTTTTCCGACGCGCACGGAGACATCGTGCTCCTGCGCCCTGACCGCGACGTGCCCGAGGGAGGGCGGATGCATTGAAACGGCTGCTGATTACCCGGGCGATGCCCGAGAAGGTGCTGGTCGAGGCGCGGGCCCGGTTCGATGTCACCATGCTGACCGGAACGGAGGGGATGAGTGAGGCCGAGGCGGCGCAGGCGCTTGCCGATTACGATGCGATCCTGCCGACGCTCGGCGACAACTTCAGCGCTACCGCCTTTGCCCAGGCGGGGTCGATCCGCTGCGAGGTGCTGGCCAATTTCGGCGTCGGCTACAACCATATCGATGTCGAGGCGGCCAAGGCGGCCGGGGTCGCGGTGAGCAACACGCCGGATGTCGTCACCGACGCGACCGCGGATATCGGCATGACGCTGATGCTCGCCACCTGCCGCAGGGCCGGGGAGGGGGAGCGGCTGTTGAGGGCTGGGGACTGGGCCGGGTGGCAGCCGACGCAGATGCTCGGCACCCATGTGACCGGCAAGACACTGGGTATCGTCGGCATGGGCCGGATCGGGCAGGCGGTGGCGAAGCGCGGGCATTTCGGCTTCGAGATGCCGGTGCTCTACTGGAACCGCTCGGCCAAGGAGGTGCCGTTCGCCCGGCAGGCGGACCGGCTGTCGGACCTGATGGCGGGGTCGGATATTGTGGTGGTCTGCGTCCCGGGCGGGGCGGCGACGCGGCATCTGGTGGATGCGGAGGCCCTGGCGGCGATGAAACCCACCGGCATTCTGGTCAACATCGCAAGGGGCGATGTGGTCGACGAGGCGGCGCTGATCCGGGCCTTGCAGGACCGAACCATCGCCGGCGCCGGGCTCGACGTCTACGAAAAGGAACCTTACGTGCCGCCCGCGCTCATCGCGATGGAGAATGTGGTGCTCCTGCCCCATCTCGGCACCGCGGCGCTGGAGGTGCGCGAGGCGATGGGGCTGATGGCGCTCGGCAACGTGATCGCCTGGGCCGAGGGGCATCCGCTGCCGCAGCAGGTGGTCTGAGGGGGCTCAGAGCAGCGGCGGGTCATGGTCTTCCATGGCCTCGCGCCAGTGCTTGCGGCAGAGGCTGACATAGGTCTCGTTGCCGCCGATCTGGACCTGATCGCCGCCGGTCTGCACCTTGCCGTCGGCGCCGAGGCGCACCACCATCGTCGCCTTGCGCCCGCAATGGCAGATCGTGCGCACCTCCCGCATCTCATCGGCCAGCGCGAGCAGCGTGGCGGAGCCCGGAAAAAGCTCGCCCCGGAAATCGACGCGCAGCCCATAGGCCATCACCGGCACGCCGAGATCGTCCACCGCCCGGGCCAGTTGCCAGACCTGCGCCGGCTCCAGGAACTGCGCCTCATCGATGAAGACGCAGGCGCACGGGCCCTCTGCGAGCCGGTCGGCGATCCGGCGGTAGAGATCGTCCCCCGGGGCGAAGGTGTCGGCCGGCTGGTCGATGCCGATCCGGCTGGCGATCCGGCCCTGGCCCGCGCGGGTATCGAGCTGCGCGGTCAGCAGATAGGTCGCCATGCCGCGCTCGATATAGTTGTGAGAGGCCTGCAAGAGCACCGTCGACTTGCCGGCATTCATCGTCGAGTAGTGGAAGTAGAGCTTGGCCATGCGCCTTGTTAGCGGCCGCGGCCGTGGCTGCAAACCTTGGCGAAACGCCTCCGGCCCATCCGCCATTGCCGGCGGGGGCTCCGGAGGCGCCCGACCCCGCGAGTGATGTTGCCGAAACGCAGGCAACCGGGCCGGTAAACGGGCCAGGAGAAGCGGGAAGCTGGCCCGCTCAGCCAGCAAGGGACCAGCAGTGGATGGGTCGCTTCCCCTGACCCTACAGCACCGCTTTCACGGCACCGATCACTTGTTACCTTTCCACCGTTTAACGCTTTAGGAATGACAAATCATGTATCGCACTTTAATGGGAAATCCGGTCGGGCTTTCCCCGGCCTCATTTTTTGAAGCCATCGACGAGGATGCGTATGACGGCGTTTGGCTCCTATCTGAAGAAGCACACCGAGGCTCTGGTGAAGGATGTGGGTATCGAGCCGGCCTGCATGCTGACCGGCAAGTCCAAGGCGACGTTGGGCCGTTATTATTCAGATGCCGAGGAGCATGAGGACCGCTTCATGCCGGTCGATGCCGTTGCCGCGCTCGAAGCGTCGTCGTCCTATCCCCATGTGACCTCCGCGCTTGCCGAGCTGCGCGGGATCACGCTCTCGCATGACGAGACCGTGAAGAACTCCGAAGGGGGGGTTAACGCGGATGTGATCACGCTGAGCCAGCGCTTCGCGATGCTGATGGCGGAGTACAATCAGTCGATCGAGGACGGCGTGATAACGATCAACGAGGCGAAGCGACTCCTGCGCGAGACGATCGCGCTGCAAAAGGTGCTGCTCGACATGAAGCTGCATCTCGAGGACGAGGCGGGGTAGGGCCGCGCCGCCCCCGGGTCAAGCCTGTCTCGGCGATGTGGGGATCCGGGTGCGACGCGGCACCGGCGGGCCCCATCCGAACCCGCCGGTATGTCGTGAGTGGGTGGCGCGCCGGCCTCCGCCACACCGGCGCCGCGCCCTCCGATCCCCTTGCCCACGACGGAGCCGGTGAGGCTGCCATGGGCCGTCCGTGTGAAGCGCGGCGCACGATCTGGCGTTTGCCGGCCGGCGCGCCGATGCCACGAGAAAGACCTCTTCGACCGCCCGCGGCTATCCACCGGCGGTTTAGGGACGGAATTTAGTCCTTTGGTTTATGGCGCGGCGGCGCGGTGCCGCTCAGGCCCGCTCGACGATCACCGAGCCGACCGAATAGCCCGCCCCGAACGAGCAGATCAGGCCGAGATCGCCGGGGGCGAGATCGTCGGAATGCTGCGAAAACGCGATGATCGACCCCGCCGAGGAGGTGTTCGCGTAATCCTGAAGGATGTTCGGCTGCTCCCCCGGTGCCGGATCGCGGCCGAGCACCTTGCGGCCGATGAAATCGTTCATCGTCTTGTTGGCCTGATGCAGCCAGATGCGCCTGAGGTCCTCGGCCGTCACGCCCTCCTCTGCCATGTGCCCGGCGATATGGGTGGAGACCAGCGGCAGCACCTCCTTGAAGACCTTGCGCCCGTTCTGCATGAACTGCATGTCGCGGCGGTCCTGCATCTGGTCATGGGTGCGGCGCAGGAAGCCGTCA
The DNA here is from genome assembly GCA_028284605.1 of Paracoccaceae bacterium. Classification (GTDB taxonomy): domain Bacteria; phylum Pseudomonadota; class Alphaproteobacteria; order Rhodobacterales; family Rhodobacteraceae; genus JANQRL01. Next base: position 149,424 of record JANQRL010000029.1, read on the forward strand.
TTGTTGCGGATGTTGTTGGAGAACTGCGTGGCCAGCCGGGTCGAGCGGACCTTGAACCGGGGTGCGTCGAGCCCCTCGTCGCGTTCCAGCAGCACGGCCGTCGCGACATCGCCGAAGATGAAATGGCAGTCCCGGTCGCGCCATTCGAGATGCGCCGAGCAGATCTCCGGGCTGACCACCAGGGCCGAGCGGATCGAGCCGGCGCGGATCATGTCCGCGGCGGTCTGGATGCCGAAGGTGGCGGAGGAACAGGCGACGTTCATATCGAAGGCGAAGCCGGAGGTGCCCAGAAGCGCCTGAATCTCCACCGCGATCGCCGGATAGGCCCGTTCGTGGTTCGACGCCGCGCAGAACACCGCCTCGACCGCGCCCGGCTCGCGCCCGGCCCGGGCCAGGGCCTTGCGTGCCGCATCCACCGCCATTTCCGCCATGATCGAGGGCGCTTCGTCGGGCCGCGCCGTGAGCTTCGGGAACATGCGATCCGGATCGAGCACGCCCGCGCGGTCCATGACGTAACGCCGCTCGATCCCCGACGCCTTGACGATGAACTCGGTGGAGGACGGCTCCATGGCTGCCACCTCGCCGGCGGCGATGGCCGCGTGATGGTCGGCGTTCCATCGGTCGACATGGGCGTTGAAGGCGGCCACCAGCTCGTCGTTCGTGATGCTCTGCTCGGGGGTGAAGACCCCGGTTCCGGTGATCGCGACTGCGTGCATCTGGCCCCTCCCGAAGGTCCGGATGTTGTGGCCCGAACGGCCGGAGGAAGGCAAGGGATCGCCCGAAGAACAACCGTTCTGCCGGGGTCGGACGGACATCTGAGGAGCCGGATCGCGGGATGCCGCGGGGCGGCGCATCGGCGAGGCTGATGGGTTGCCTCGCGGACCGGGCGGCAGCATACATTTCGTGGTGGACCCCCGTTCGATCCGCCCCGGTTTCCGTGAGGTGAATTTGCCATGCTGCGCATCCCGATGCTCCTGCCGTCTCTCGCCGCCGTCGCTCTCGGCCAGGCCGCCTTCGCCCAGACCACCGAGGACGTCAGGTCCGACGTGCTTTCGGCGCTCTCCACCCCCCTGCCGATCACCATCGTCGGCCCGCTCCTGACCCGCGACGTGACGGTGACGGAAGAGGGCGAGGGGTTCCGCGCGGTGCTGGAGGACACCTCGCTGATGGGCCTCTTCCCGTTCGGCGAGGTCTCGATGGTGCTGACCCCCCTCGACGGTGACCGCTACCGGGTCAGCGAGATGACCTTCCCCACCGAGATCGACATTCCGGGGCTGGCCGGGCTGTCGTTTTCGGAGATGGAGATCGCGGGCACCTGGTCCGCCACCGATCGGTCCTATTCCGATCTCACATGGGTGACGAGCGGCCTGACGGTCTCGCCCCCGGACGGGGTGCCGGGCAGCATCGGCATCGGCCAGCTTTCCTTCGATGTGGTCAAGGAGCCCGACGACACCGATACCGAGAGCCGGTTCGAGATCGGCCTGACCGACCTTTCCGTTTTGGATCTGGGGCCCGAGAATATCGAGGCGGGCGAGGTCCGGCTGTTCCTCGCCGCCAATGGCGAGCGCCCCGTGGACCTCTATTCGCTGCTCCGGGAGGTCATCGTCCGCGGGACGATGGGCGGTCAGGGCGGCGATCTGATGGAGCTGGGGCAGAGCCTCCTCGGCAACAGTTATTCCGTCGTCACCCTGGACCTCACCGCCCGGGATCTCGATGTCCGGGAGCGGTTCGAGGCCGACGGGGCCTATCTGACCGCCGGCGGTGCGACGGCGCGTGTCGAACTGAACGACGTCGAACCCCGCGACTGGGGCGGGGCGGAAGTCCGGATCGCGCTGCAGGATGTCGAACAGCGCGATTATTGGCCCGAGGCGCCCGTTCTGACCCTGGGCGAGGCGGTGCTGGCGGTGCGCGGGGCGGAGCTTCCGGTGGCCGATATGCTCACGACCGCCATGCTGTTTGCGGACCCGCCGCGCGGCCGCCCGGTGCCGGCCTCCGCGCTGCTCGACGGGCTGATGGAGTTCGGGGCGCTGGAGGTTCGGACCGAGGGGTCCGAAGTCCTGCTCGAAGCCTTCGAGCGGCGGTTCGTGGACGGTGAGATGGAATTGCAACCCCTGTTCGTCGGCGGCTATGACGACTGGTCGATGCGCGTCGCGCTCTCGGGACTGAACGAGAACCAGGGGCGCGTGGAGACAGCGTTTGCGGCGAGCGGCGGCACGTTCAAGCCGCGCGAGGCCATGGGCCCCGAGGCCGCGCCGCATATCGAGGCCTGGTTCCCGGTGGAGCTGCAGCTGCAATCGGCGGTGTCCTCGCTGAACGAGGGGCTGCTGAAACGGCTCCTGGCGGATGTCGAGATCGCCAACCTGAACGAGCCGGTCGAACTGGTCCTGCCGATGCTGATCTACGGCGCGGCGACGGTGATGGACGTGGCCGCGGGCGAGAACCACTACGAAACCGGTCTCTTCCGGGTCACCCAGAGCGGGACCCTCCAATTCTACCCCACGGAGATGCTCAGCCTCTCGCCCTATACCGGCGAGACCGCGGTGAGCATGGCCGGGATGGACGCGCTCATGGACTATTTCGAGACGGCTGATCTGGGGATGCGGCCGGACGAGCTGAGCGCGGTCAGGAGCGTCTTCACCGTCCTCGGCAACCTCGCGGTAGACGGGCCGGACGGCGCGCTGGACTGGACGATCAGCCGGTCCGACATCTACCGCCGCGAGATCATCGTCAACGACGTGACCCTGCGCTACCCGGACCTCGTGCAATTGCTGCCCATGTTCGCCTTTGCGGGGATGTCGGATTTCTGAGGCGACACGCCCTCGCAACACATGCCGATCCGTGGAGCGATCACACGTGCAGATTCGGTTGCAGTTTCTTCACCTGTGCACCATATTGCGGGGCAAAGGAGCTGTTGGTGCAGATCACAGAAGCCAAATCCCCCGGGCGCGATACCGGCACGGTGCTGACACAGGCCATTCTTCGCGCGGCGGAGTTGCTGGATCTGACAAATGCGGAACTGGCCAGAATTCTGGGTGTTTCGCCGTCCTATGTCTCGAAACTGAGATCGGGGGCGTCGACGATCCAGGCAGAGTCCAAGACCGGAGAACTGGGCGTCTTGTTCGTTCGCGGGTTCCGGTCGTTGGATGCCATCGTGGGCGGCGATGAGAGAACGGCCTGCAACTGGCTGCGAAACATGAACACGGCTCTCTCCGCGAAGCCGATAGATCTGCTGATGTCCGTGTCCGGGCTTGTGGCGGTCGTGGAGTATCTTGACCAGCGCCGCGCCCCCCTTTGAGCTGACGCCCTACAACGCACGCTGCTGGCGATTTGTGGAGGATCAGAACGTCTCATCGACGATGAAACTCGTGGACGATGCCGAGGCGCAGCGGACCCTTGAGGAGTTGCTCGACGCCTCCAAACCGCCCGTCCCGGAGCCGTGCCGGCACCTCAACTACCTCTTCTTCACGCCCTTTCGCTACCCGGCGCGGCGGCCAACGCGGTTCAGACGGCAGGGCGACCCCAGAGGCGTGTTCTATGCCGCCGAAAGCGTGGAGACGGCCGCGGCGGAGATGGCGTTCTACAAGACGCTGTTCTTTCTGGAGAGCCCGGAGACCGACCCGCCGGCTTCGCCCTTCGAGCTGACGGCCTTCTCAGCACTCATTTCGACGCAGTCCTGTCTCGATACGGATCGGGAGTTCGATGCTGCGTTTCTGGAGCAGATTCTGGACCCTGTGGATTACGTTGCTTCGACCGAGTTGGCTGAGACGGCACGGGATCGGGGCTGCGAAACGCTGCGCTACCGGTCGGTCAGGGCGCCGCAGGGTTTCAATGTCGCCCTGCTGAGTTGCGCGTCCTTCGGAGAGGCATCGCCGCGAGACCGCCAAGGATGGTGGTTCACGATCCGGTCGGAACGGATCTTTGCACGGCAACGCTTCGGGTCGAGGGAGTTGGATTTTCCCTACACCGCGTTTGCCAACGACCCTCGGATTGCGTCCCTTCTATAGCGCGGGGGGCGACTATCCCTGCAACGCCCGCACCCGCATGTCGCCGGCCACCCGGGCCTTCATCGCGAGCGCGGCGGCGTGGGAGCCTGAGAGGGTCGTGTAGTAGGGGATGCGGTCGGCGAGCGCCACGGCGCGGATCGAGCGGCTGTCTTCCACCGCCGCGGCGCCTTCGGTGGAGTTGAAGACCAGCGCGATCTCGCCGTCCTTCATCAGGTCGGTGATCTTGCGGAGGCCCCCCGTCGTGCCCTCGTAGACCTTGTTGACCACCTCTGCCTCGAAGCCCTGTTCGGTCAGCCAGGAGGCCGTGCCGCGGGTCGCGACGATGGTCAGCCCCAGATCGGTGACGATCCGGGCGGTTTCGGCCAGCATCGGGGATTTGTCGGCGTCCTTGATCGAGAAGAAGACCTTGCCGGTTGCCGGAAGCTCCACCCCCGCCCCCATCTGCGCCTTGAGAAACGCCCGGTCGAAGCTGCGGGCCCAGCCCATGACCTCGCCGGTCGACCGCATCTCCGGCCCCAGGATCGTGTCGACCCCGGGGAAGCGGTTGAACGGCATCACCGCCTCCTTGACCGAGAACCAGGGGGTCTTGGGATCGGCGAGCGTGAAGGGATTGCCGAGCGGCAGGACGGTCATTGGGTCCTCGGCGGGCGGGTAGGGCGGGCGGAGGGGGAAGTTGGCAAGCGGCTCCCCGGCCATCAGCCGCGCGGCGATGGAGGCGATGGCGCTGTCCGTCGCCTTCGCCACGAAGGGCACGGTGCGGGAGGCGCGGGGGTTCACCTCGATCAGGTAGATCTCATCGTCCTTCACAGCGAATTGGACGTTCATCAGCCCGACGACCTTCAGCGCCTTGGCGAGCGCGACGGTCTGGCGTTTCAGCTCCTCGACGATGGCGTCGGGCAGGGTATGAGGCGGCAGGCAGCAGGCGCTGTCGCCGGAATGCACGCCGGCCTCCTCGATATGCTGCATGATGCCCGCGACATGGGTGTCGGTGCCGTCGGAGAGGCAGTCGATATCGACCTCGACCGCGCCAGACAGGTAGCTGTCGAGCAGGACCGGGCTGTCGCCGGAGACCACCACGGCCTCGGAAATGTAGCGCTGCAGGTGGTCGGCGTCGCGGACGATCTCCATCGCCCGGCCCCCGAGGACGTAAGAGGGCCGGATCACCAGGGGAAAGCCGATCTCGGCGGCGATGGCGATGGCCTCCGCGTCGGTGGAGGCGATGCCGTTCCGCGGCTGATTCAGCCCGAGCTTCTGCACAAGCTGCTGGAATCGCTCGCGATCCTCGGCGAGGTCGATGGCATCGGGCGAGGTGCCGAGGATCGGGATGCCCGCCTCGTGGAGCGCGTTGGCGAGCTTCAGCGGCGTCTGCCCGCCGAACTGCACGATGACGCCGTGGAGCGTGCCGGCTTCCTGCTCGACCCGCAGGATTTCCATCACATGCTCGAAGGTCAGGGGCTCGAAATAGAGCCGGTCGGAGGTGTCGTAATCGGTGCTGACGGTCTCCGGGTTGCAGTTGATCATGATCGTCTCGAAACCCTGATCGGTCAGGGCGAAACAGGCGTGACAACAGCAATAGTCGAACTCGATCCCCTGGCCGATCCGGTTCGGCCCGCCGCCGAGGATGACGACTTTCTTCGCCTCGGTGGGACGCGCCTCGCATTCCGGGGCGCCCATCGCGGGGACCTCGTAGGTGGAATACATATAGGGCGTCTGGGCCTCGAACTCGGCCGCACAGGTGTCGATCCGCTTGAACTGCGCGGTGACGCCGAGATTGAGCCGGGCGCGGCGCACCTGACCCTCGTCCCGGCCGGTGAGGGCGGCGAGGCGGGCATCGGTGAAACCGAGCATCTTGACCTTGCGCAGGCCCTCCTCGGTGACCGGCAGGCCCTCGGCGCGGATCGCCGCCTCGGCCTCCACGATCTCGCGGATGCGGGCCAGGAACCAGGGATCGAACCGGGTGACCGCCTCGATCTGATCGTCCGTCAGCCCCTCCCGCATGGCCTGGGCGATGACGCGGAGCCGGTCGGGGGTCTGGGCCGAGAGCGCCTTGGTGATCGCCGCGACATCCGGCGCGCCGGGGATGTCGATCTCGTCGAAGCCGGTGAGGCCGGTTTCCATGGAGGCGAGGGCCTTCTGCATCGACTCGTGGAAGGTGCGGCCGATGGCCATGGCCTCGCCCACGGACTTCATCGCCGTCGTCAGGGTCGGCTCGCTGCCGGGGAATTTCTCGAAGGCGAAGCGGGGGATTTTCGTGACCACGTAGTCGATGGTCGGCTCGAAGCTCGCCGGGGTGACCTTTGTGATGTCGTTGTCGAGCTCATCGAGGGTGTAGCCCACGGCGAGCTTTGCCGCGATCTTGGCGATGGGAAACCCGGTGGCCTTGGATGCCAAGGCCGAGGACCGGCTGACCCTCGGGTTCATCTCGATCACCACCATCCGGCCGTCTTCGGGGTTGATCGCCCATTGCACGTTGGAGCCGCCGGTCTCCACCCCGATCTCGCGCAGGACGGCGATGGAGCCGTTGCGCATCGCCTGGTATTCCTTGTCGGTGAGCGTGAGCGCGGGCGCGACGGTGATCGAGTCGCCGGTATGGACGCCCATCGGGTCCACGTTTTCGATCGAGCAGACGATGATCGCGTTGTCCGCCTTGTCGCGGACCACCTCCATCTCGAACTCCTTCCAGCCCAGCAGGCTCTCGTCGATCAGGATCTGGCCGACCGGGGAGGCGTCCATGCCGGTGCGGCAGTAATGCAGGTAATCCTCGCGGTTATAGGCCACGCCGCCGCCGGTGCCGCCGAGGGTGAAGGCGGGGCGGATGATCGCGGGCAGGCCGATCTCTTCCAGCGCGTCGAGGGCGCGCCTCACGCCCTCGTCCAGGTCGCCGTCGGGCGCGGTGACGATGGTCGCCTTCGGGTTCTCGATGCCGAGCCGGTCCATCGCCTCGCGGAAGAGCTTGCGGTCCTCGGCCATCTCGATGGCCTCGCGCCTTGCCCCGATCATCTCCACGCCGAACTCCTCCAGCACGCCCATGTCGGCGAGCGCGAGCGAGGTGTTGAGCCCGGTCTGCCCGCCCATCGTGGGCAAGAGCGCGTCGGGGCGTTCCTTTTCGATGATCCTGGCGACGATCTCGGGGGTGATCGGCTCGATATAGGTGGCGTCGGCGAGGCCGGGATCGGTCATGATCGTGGCCGGGTTCGAGTTGACCAGGATGACCCGATAGCCCTCTTCCTTCAGGGCCTTACACGCCTGGGCGCCGGAATAGTCGAACTCGCAAGCCTGGCCGATGACGATGGGCCCCGCGCCGATGATCATGATCGAGCGGATATCGCTGCGTTTCGGCATCGTCGGAGCCCCCAAGCCACAAATTGCCGTGCCTTATAGGCCAGGCACGGCGGGGCTCAAGGGCGAGTTGGCGAATCGCAGGTCGCGGCCCCGGGGGGAGAGGCGACAGGACCCTGACGCCCCGCAGCAAAGGCGCAGCAAAAGCCCTGTCAACTAGCGAGCAATTGATCTGCGTCAAGTGAAGTTGACAGATGCAGGCGTAGGCTGCGCCAAAGTCCGGGGAGACCGTCATGCGCATTCTGTTCGTCCATCCCAATTACCGCTCCGGCGGGGCGGAGATCGCCGGGTCCTGGCCGCCGGCCTGGGTGGCGTATCTGGCGGGCTCGCTCCGCAAGGCGGGGTTCGACGATATCCACTTCGTCGATGCGATGACCCATGACCTCGACGACGAGGCGGTTCGCGCCAGGATCGAGGAGGTGGAGCCGGATGTTGTTGGCACCACGGCGATCACGCCCTCGATCTACAAGGCCGAGCGGGTCTTGGAGATCGCGCAGGAGGTGAGGCCCGAGGCGCTCAGGATGCTCGGCGGCGTTCACCCGACCTTCATGTACAAACAGGTGCTCTCCGAGGCGCCCTGGGTCGATGTGATCGTGCGCGGCGAGGGCGAGGAGATCCTCACCGAACTGATGCGGGCCGTCGAGGACGGGCGCTGGCCGGAAGACCGGCGCAAGATCAAGGGGCTGGCGTTCCGCGACGGCGAGGAGATCGTGGCCACCGAAGCCGCTCCGACGGTAAAGGATCTCGACGGGCTCGACCCGGATTGGTCGATCCTGGATTGGGACAGCTACATCTACATCCCGCTCAATACCAAGGTCGCGATCCCGAACATGGCGCGGGGCTGCCCGTTCACCTGTTCGTTCTGCTCGCAATGGAAGTTCTGGCGCGACTACCGGGTGCGCGACCCGATCAAGGTGGTCGACGAGATCGAGAAGCTGGTGACCGAGCAGGGGGTGGGCTTCTTCATCCTCGCCGACGAGGAACCGACGATCAATCGCAAGAAATTCGTCGCCTTCTGCCAGGAGCTGATCGACCGCGGCCTGCCCGACAAGATCAAATGGGGCATCAACACCCGCGTCACCGACATCTACCGCGACCGGGAGTTGCTGAAATTCTACCGGCAGGCGGGGCTCGTCCATGTCTCGCTCGGCACCGAGGCGGCGGCGCAGATGAAGCTCGACCAGTTCAACAAGGAAACGAAGGTCGAGGAAAACAAGGAGGCGATCCGGCTCCTGCGGGAGGCCGATATCCTCGTGGAGGCGCAGTTCATCGTCGGGCTCGACAACGAGACCAAGGAGACGCTGAACGAGACCTACCAGATGGCCTGGGACTGGCAGCCGGACCTGGCCAACTGGGCGATGTACACGCCCTGGCCGTTCACCCCGCTCTTTCAGGAGCTGAAGGACAAGGTCGAGGTCTTCGACTTCTCGCGCTACAACTTCGTGACCCCGATCATGAAGCCCAAGGCGCTGACACGGGGCGAGCTGCTCGACGGGGTGATGAACAATTACCGGCGCTTCTACATGAAGAAGGCGCTCTTTCATTACCCGTGGCGCGGCACCGGGTTCCGGCGGCGCTATCTGCTCGGCTGTCTCAAGGCGTTCCTCAAGGCCGGGTTCGCGCGGACGTTCTACGATCTCGGCAAGGTCGGCTATACCGGCCCGCAATCGAAGAACCGGCTCGATTTCCACTTCGACGAGAGCCGCCAGATCGCCGAGGCGCAGATGGAGGATTGGGAGGCCGCGGCCGACCGCGCCGCCAAGGCCGCCGAACGGCGCGAGGCGATCCGCAAGCAGGGCAAGGAGCGCGCCGTCGAACGCAATCGCGCGTTCAAACTGCCGAACGGCGCCGAAGTGAAAGCCTGCGGCGGCGGCGACCAGCAGATGGAAGAGGTCTGAGCTGCGGTGAATGCGGCCGCATCCCCCGGATCGGAGGGGCTGATCGGGCCCAACGCGATCCTGCAACTCGCCCCGGTGCTGGAGCGCGCCGGCGGCCGGGAGCTGCGCGACCATATTCTTGCCGTCGGTGGCGTGTTCGAGCTGCCCTCCGATGCCGGGCTGATGCCCGAAGGGCCTGCGGCGCGCGTCCATCAGGCGATGCGCGCGGAACTGCCGGATCTCGCGCCGGGGCTCGCCTGGGAGGCCGGGCGGCGCACCGGGCTCTACATTCTGGCCAACCGCATACCCCGGCCGGCGAAACTGCTCCTGAAGGCCCTGCCGGCACCGCTGGCCGCGCGGCTGCTGAAATCGGCGATCGAACGCCATGCCTGGACCTTTGCCGGGTCCGGCAAATTCACCGCGGTTTCGCCCTATATCTTTGAGATCGCGGATAACCCGATTGTCGCCGGCGAGGTCTCCGACCATCCGCTCTGCCACTGGCACGCCGCGGTGTTCGAGACGCTTTATCGCGAGCTTGTGGACCCCAGGCTGCGCTGCGCCGAGACCGCCTGTTGCGCGACCGGAGCGCCGGCCTGCCGGTTTGAACTGACCCGGCGCGCGGCGCGGACGGGCGTGGCGGGCGAGCGAGCCTAGGCCGGAGCCGGTTGACGGCCCTCAGGGAAGGACGGGCGAGGATGGTGGCTATTGCCGGAGGACTGAAGCGGCCTGCCGGCGGTCGGCATGTCGGACCCGACACGGTGCTCGAGGTCCTTCACGCCGCCGGCGAGATCGCGGGAGAGTCGGCGGTTGCGGCGCTGATGGTGGAGGCCGGCCTCGACAGCCCGCCCGCCCCCGGTGCTCCGGTCCAGGAGGATCTGGCGGGGCGGGTCCATGCCGCGCTCAGGCGCACCGATCCCGAGCGGGCGGCTGAGATCTTCGCGCTGGCCGGGAGGCGCAGCGCGGGCAATGTGCTGGAGAGCGGGATTTCCAGCCGCGCCCGGACGCTTCTGGCCTCCGCCCCCTGGACCGTCGCCGCCTGGCTGCTCGGCCGCTCGATGACCCAGACCGCCTGGAGCGTCTTCGGCTCCGGCCGCTACGAGCTTGTCTCAGGGCTTGAGTTCACCGTCACCGGCAATCCGCTGATCCGCGACGAGGCCGCCGAGGCGCCGCTCTGCCATTACCACACCGCGTTCTTTCAGCATGTCTATCGCAGTGTCGTCGACAGCCGGCTGATCTGCGAGGAGGTCGAATGCGCGGCGGCGGGGGCCGGGCACTGCCGCTTCGTCTTCTATGTCGACCCGGCGCTGGACGACCGTTAGGCCCCGACAGAGCGCAGCGATGAGGGCGATCATCGCCAGGGTGGTGACGACGCCGATGAGCTGCGGTCCCGGGCCGAGGTCGCGCCAGACCGGGATCAGGAGGTAGCTCATCGGCAGAAGCGTGAGGCCGAGCGTCGCGCCGCCCCGCCAGGGTCCGAAACGGTCGATCAGCCAGGGCGCGACGGCCAGGACTGCCATGTAGTGAAAGCTCCAGCTCACCGATGTCAGAAGCGAGATCGCCCCGGCCCCGACCGCCCAGAGGACACCCTGCGGCACGGCATGGGAGGCGCGCCAGAGCAGAAGGAGGACAAGGACGAGGCCGGTCTTGAGCAGGAGGCCGAGCCAGGTCGGCATCGGGCCGACCGCCAGTCCTGGCACCTGGCCGGTGCCGTAATCGATCAGTGTGAGCGGGGCGCCGGCGCCCAAGGCGGCGAGGATCGCGGGCAGGTTCACCGATCCCGGGGAGGTCAGCAGCGTCCCGGAAACCGCCGCGATCTGGCTCAGGAAGGCGCTGTGCAGCGGCCAGCCGGCCAGCGCGATCGACAGCAGGCCGAGGCCGCCCCCGGTCAGAGCGAAGGACAGGAGCGCGCGGCGGTCGCGACGGGCGATCCAGATCACCACGAGCAGGACCGGATAGAGTTTGAGCGCGCTGGCCAGCGCGAGCGCCGCGCCGGCGGCGGCGCCGGCGCCGGCCCGGCTGCGGTCGGCGGCGAGCAGGATCAGAAAGCAGACCGCGATCTGGACCTGGTTCTGAAACAGCCCCAGCGCCCCGACCGGGGTCGCCAGGAGCGCGGCGAGCCCGATCAGCAGAAAGGCGGGCGCCGGCAGCCGGCTCTCCGTCGCGCGCCAGGCGAGCAGGACCATCGCGGGAACCAGCGCGCAGTTCAGGACCGTCACGACCGCCAGAAAGGTGTCGAGCCCGATCAGCCCGGTCAGCGGCGCGAGGAGCGCGATCCAGAGCGGCGGGTAGATATAGGCGAAACTCTCGCCGGCATAGCCGAGCGCTTCCAGCCTCTCGGCATGGGCGCCGCGCGCCAGGGTGTCGAACGGGACCGATCCGGCGCCGTAGATACCGGCGGCCTCGCCTGCCCGGAAGAGTTCGGCGGCGGCCCAGGCGGTGGCCAGATCGGGATTGGGCAGCCCGATGAAGATCTGGAGCGCGACCGCCATGTAGGTCGCGAGCACCAGTGCCGTGATTTGCGCCTGTCTGCCGACCACTGTGCGCGCCTCTCGTTGCCTCGACCTCCGATCTAAACCGCGATCGCGACAAGAATGCGGCGGCGCGGCGGCACCGCCTGTCTGCCGCGGGCGCGCCGGTTTCGGCCTCGCGGCGCGTCTCAGGCCGGGTTGCGATACAGGTAGTCGCGGGTGATCGGAACGGCGCCGAAGTCGCGGGACAGTTGGAACTGATAGACCAGCAGACGCCCGATCTGGAACGAGAGCTGCATCGATTCGAGGTAGAACCGCCACATCCTGACGAACCGGTCATCGTAGAGCCGGGCGACCTCGGTGGCGTTGCGGGTGAAGCGCCGGCGCCAGTGCTGCAGGGTCTCGGAGTAATGCAGCCGCAGGGATTCGACGTCGCAGAGGATCAGGTCTTCCTGGTCGATCGCGGCACCGATTTCGCTGAGATTGGCCAGATACCCCCCCGGGAAGATGTATTTTCGCATCCAGCTGCTCGTCGCCATCGGCCGTCCGGCATATCCGATGGTGTGGATCAGCGCCACGCCGTCGGCGGTCAGGTTGTCGCGGATATGGGCGAAGTACTCGCGGAAATGCGCCGCGCCCAGATGTTCGAACATGCCGACCGAGACGATCCGGTCGAACGGGCCCTTGGTCTTGCGATAATCCTGGAGCCGGATCTCGATCCGGTCCTGCAGGCCCGCCTCGGCGACCCGGGCGGTGGCGATGGCGTGCTGCTCCTCGCTCAGCGTCACGCCGACCACCTCGGCCCCGTAGTCGCGCGCCAGCGTCAGCGCCATGCCGCCCCAGCCGCAGCCGATATCGAGCACCCGGTCGCCGGGCCGCAGGCAGAGCTTTCTTGCCACATGGTGTTTCTTGGCCTCTTGCGCAGCCTCCAGCGTCATCTCCGGGTCGCGGAAATAGGCGCAGGAATACTGCCGGTCCTCATCGAGGAAGAGGTCGTAGAGCCGCCCCGCGAGATCGTAGTGATGCGCCACGTTGCGCCGCGCCCGAAACAGGTGATTGCGTTCCAGGAGGCGCTGGGCCGGGGCGGTCAGGGCATGGGCAATCCGCATGAGCGCGGGGTCGTTGCCCTCGACCCGGTTGCGCATGCCAAGAGCGATAAGTCCGGCAAGATCGTCCTGCGCGACGGTCAGGCGCTGATCGACATAGGCCTCGCCGATCGCCAGTTCGGGATGCAGCAGCAGCTTTCGGGGCAGGGCGGGATCGTGCAGGTGGACCCGGACCGGGTCGACCGCCGCCGCGCCGTAGCGGCCCTGGGTTCCGTCGGCATAGGTAACCTCCAGCGCGCCGCTGCGCACGAAACGCCGCATCGCGTCATCGAAGAGGCGCCTCCACATCGCGCGTCCCCCTTGGTCCTCCTCGCGGTCCCCACCGTGGCCCAGGCGGCCATCGCGGCATGATGGCACAGGGCCGGGGGGGTTTCCAGCGCCGGCCCCGCGTGCCCGGCCGGACCCTGGCCGGCGGCGCTTGACTTCCCCCTGCGGCGCGGGTGTATCGGGGCGACTTTCGCCTCAGGAGCCCGCCCATGCATCCCTACCGCACCAAGACCTGCGCCGAGCTGACCCGCACCGATGTGGGCCAGAGCGTCCGGCTCTCCGGCTGGGTCCACCGGGTGCGGGATCATGGCGGGGTGCTCTTCATCGATCTGCGCGACCATTACGGGATGACGCAGGTGCTGGCCGACCCGGACAGCCCGGTCTTTGCGCAGGTCGAGGCGGTGCGGAGCGAGTGGTGCATCCGGATCGATGGCGAGGTGAAGGCCCGGGACGAGAGCCTGATCAACCCCAAGATCCCGACCGGCGAGGTCGAGGTCTTCATCCGCGACATCGAGGTGCTGGGGGCGGCGGAGGAATTGCCGCTCATGGTCTTCGGCGATCAGGAATACCCCGAGGAGACGCGGCTCAGGCACCGCTATCTCGACCTGAGGCGCGAGGCGATGCAGGCCAACATGACCCTGCGCTCGGACGTGGTGGCGTCGCTCCGCCGGCGGATGTGGGATCAGGGCTTTCGCGAGTACCAGACCCCGATCATCACCGCGTCGTCGCCCGAAGGCGCCCGCGATTTCCTGGTGCCCTCGCGGCTCCATCCGGGCCGGTTCTACGCGCTGCCCCAGGCGCCGCAGCTCTTCAAGCAGCTCATCATGGTCTCGGGCTTCGACAAGTATTTCCAGATCGCGCCCTGTTTCCGCGACGAGGACCCGCGCGCCGACCGCTCGCCCACGGATTTCTACCAGCTCGACATGGAGATGAGCTTCGTCACCCAACAGGACGTGTTCGACACGATCCAGCCGGTGCTGGCGGGCGTGTTCGAGGAGTTCGGCGGCGGCCGCAAGGTCGATGCCGAGTGGCCGCAGATCCCCTATGCCGAGGCGCTCCTGAAATACGGCACCGACAAGCCGGACCTGCGGCTGCCGATCGAGATGGAGGTGGTCTCGGAGCACTTCCGCGGCTCGGGCTTCGCGATCTTCGCCAAGCTCCTGGAGCAGGACGGCACCGAGATTCGCGCGATCCCGGCCCCCGGCGGCGGCTCCCGCAAGTTCTGCGACCGGATGAACGCCTTCGCCCAGAAAGAGGGCCTGCCGGGGATGGGGTATATTTTCTGGCGGGACGGCGCGGACGGTATGGAGCCGGCCGGCCCGCTGGCCAAGAATATCGGCCCGGAACGGACCGAGGCGATCCGCCAGCAGCTCGGCCTCGGTGTCGGCGACGCGGCGTTCTTCCTCGGCGGCAAGCCGAAGAGCTTCGAGGCGGTGGCGGCCAAGGCTCGCGTCGAGATCGGCAACGAGCTTGGGCTGACGGAGCAGGATCGTTTCGCCTTCGCCTGGATCGTCGATTTCCCGATCTACCAGCGCGACGAGGAGACCGGGGAGCTGGATTTCGACCACAACCCGTTCTCGATGCCCCAGGGCGGGCTCGACGCGCTGGCCGGCGACCCGCTCGACGTGCGCGGCTTCCAGTACGACCTGGCCTGCAACGGCTATGAACTGGTCTCCGGCGCGATCCGAAACCACAAGCCGGAGATCATGTTCAAGGCGTTCGATCTGGCGGGGTATGGCCGCGAGGAGGTGGAGACGCGCTTCGGCGGGCTGGCCACGGCGTTCCGCTACGGCGCCCCGCCCCATGGCGGCTGTGCGGCGGGGATCGACCGGATCGTGATGCTGCTCGCGGACGAGCAGAACATCCGCGAGGTCATCATGTTCCCGATGAACCAGCGCGCCGAGGACCTGATGATGGGCGCGCCCTCCGACCCCACGAACGACCAGCTCCGCGAGCTGCGCCTGCGGGTGGTGCCTGAGGACGGCTAGGGCCGGCGACGCTCCATTTGAGTCGAGGCTCCGGGCGCTCCGGGGGGATGCGGAAGGCGCGTCGACGCGCCTTGCTGAAGCGCCGCAGGCGGCGCTTGACGACGCGATCGCGCGATCGCGTGAATACGGCCCGTCGACGGGCCGTCCGCCCCGACCGGCGCTGCGCTCGTCAGGCCGCGGTGATGTTGCCCGGCAGGATACCGAAGACGAGAACCGGACAGCCGCCGCTCCGCCCCGCCGCGATCCGGCTGATCAGCTTGTGGGTGCCGGTCGTGCTCGCGCCGAACTTCGCGGCGACCGTCCGCGCGGTTTCGTTGCCGTCCTTGTCGAGGCAATTGCCCAGGGACTGAAAGAAACCGTTGGAAAGCTCGCGGGTCACGATCACCCCGACAT
The DNA here is from genome assembly GCA_028284605.1 of Paracoccaceae bacterium. GTDB lineage: Bacteria > Pseudomonadota > Alphaproteobacteria > Rhodobacterales > Rhodobacteraceae > JANQRL01. Next base: position 164,866 of record JANQRL010000029.1, read on the forward strand.
CGATCACCCCGGCCTCGAAGAAGCTGCGGAACGCATAGAGGTCGCGGTCATAGGTCTGGTCCTTGCTGTTCCACTCGTAGTCGAAGGCGACCCGCCCCTTCCAGAAATCGACCAGATGATTGTGGATATAATCCTCCCGCACAATCCGGTCGATCTCGGGCGCCCCTGCGCCGGTCCCGGCGCGCAGCTTGATCAGGAGGTCGGCCTCGATCCGAACCTCCTGATGGAACCCGCGCGCCGCGGCCAGCCGACCGAACCGGCCGGTCGCCGCCATGCGATTGCCGCCCGGGGATCTGATTTCCGTCGCCGAGATCCAGAATCCCTCCAGTATCGCGCGGATCGCCGCCAGCTCCTCCGGCGCGCGCTGGGCCAGGATCGCGGCCGCGCTGCGGTAGCTGGTCACCGAGTACCTGTCCTGGAGGTCCCAGCCGATCAGGCCCCTGACGAGATCGGGATCGTCGAAGACGGCATCGTCGACCTTGCGGGCCATCTACTCCGCAGCGACGCCCGAATTGTAGGCGTAGGTCTTCCAGCCCGGCTTGTAATCCGCCTCGGCCTGGTTGCCCCAGACCGTCCAGCCCGCGCGGATGCCGCGGCCGAACAGCTCCAGATAGGGCCCCCAGGAGCAGCTTTCGATCACCTCGTACTGCTCGTCGGGCTTGCGCGAATGCTCCCGCTTGCGGGTCTGGATCATGTTCACCTGCCGGCGGCCGGGCGGCAGGGTGCGCACGTCGCGGCCGCGCACGCCGAAGAGCAGGATTTCCGTCACGTTGCGGAAGTAGAACCCGACCCCGCGCCCGTCGGACCCGCCATCCTTGCGGATCTTGTGCCAGACGATGTTCGACTTGTACTCAAACCCCCAGGCGGCGAGCACCCGCAGCCCCTCGGGCAGGAGCGCATTGGGGACCCAGAGATAGCAATGGGCGCGATCCTCCAGATGATGCGCGACGGGCAGCGCGCAGATCTCGTCGAGCGTCATCGTCGGGTAGCGCGACAGCCGCTTGTGCTCTGGCGCCACCTTGCCGGTGCGGTTGGTGAAGCGCCAGGGCGGGTCCGCCAGCACGGCGCCGAACCGATCCTTGCCGAGAAAGCCCGACAGGTCTTGTGCTGCATCGCTGCCCATATCCAACATCTTGAAGACTTCCATCCGGCTTGTCATGCGAACAATGTACGAACATAAGCCTCAACGCCCGGTTAGCGCAAGCCGTCGGCGCGTTTCCGGACCCCGGCGCCTCCGGCCCGATACGGCGGAAACAGACTGATCACGCGATCGGCGGGCGAAAAGCCGCCGCAAATCGCCTATATGGGTCGCAGACCCGATGGAGCGTGTAGTGCCGTTCGACCCCGTGATTGCCGCGACCCGGTTCGGGACCGGGCGCTCTCCGGTGCTGCCGGACCCCGACAGCATCGATGCGATGCTCGACCGGCTGGCCGGCCCGGACCGCTCGGCGGAGCGCTGGCGGATCGGAGATTTCACCGATATCCGGCCGCATCTGCACGACTTCCGGCAGGCCGGCCGGGCCCGGAACCAGGCCCGCGGCACGTCCGACGAGGCGGCGCTCGAGGCGGCGTACCGCGCGCTGCGCGACCGGGCGCTGGCGATCTCCGAGGACGGCTTCGTCCACACGCTGCTGCGCGGCCTCACCGCCGAAGACGGGTTCCGCGAGCGGCTCTCGCGGTTCTGGGCCGATCATTTCACGGTGGTCTCGAAGCGCGGCGTCACCCGGCATCTGGTGACGCCCTATGTCGAAGAGGCGATCCGGCCGCATCTCACGGCGCGCTTCGCCGACATGCTCAAGGCGGCTGCCACACATCCGATGATGCTCGACTATCTCGACCAGATCCGCTCGATGGGTCCGGGCAGCGCCGCCGCCCGGCGCCGCAACCGGGGTTTGAACGAGAACCTGGCGCGCGAAGTCCTGGAATTGCATACGCTCGGTGTCGGCGGGCCCTACGACCAGACCGATGTCCGGCAATTCGCCGAACTGCTGACCGGGCTGAGCTACGATCCGCGGGACGGGTTCACCTTTCGCGCCGATTTCGCCGAGCCGGGCGCGGAAATCGTGCTGGGCCGGAGCTATGGCGGCGCGGCACCGTCGCTCGACGACGTGCTCCTGGCGCTCGACGATATCGCCGTCCATCCCGCCACCGCCCGGCATCTGGCCGAGAAGCTGGCGGTGCATTTCGTCGCCGACAGGCCCGATCCGGCCCTCGTCGCGGCGCTCGAGGCGCGCTATGTCGCGACCGGCGGCGATCTGATGGCGGTCTATGGCGCGCTGCTCTCCCACCCCGCCTCCTGGGTCGCCGGGCCGGGCAAGGTGATGCCGCCCTTCGCCTTTGTCTGCGGCTCCCTGCGCGCCCTGGCGGTGCCGCCGCGGAGGCTGACCCGGCTCGACACCCGCGATCTGCGCAGCGTGCTGCTGCGGCCGCTGCGCAATATGGGCCAGGCCTGGGAACAGCCGCTCGGCCCCGATGGCTGGCCCGAGGCGGCCGAGGCCTGGATCACGCCCCAGGGCATGGCGGCGCGGATGACCTGGGCGCTCGACGCGCCGGAGCGGCTGCTCGACGATCTGCCCGATCCCCGGGACTTCGTGACCACGGCGCTCGGCCCGGGCGCGCCGGAGCCGGTGGTCTTCGCCGCCGGCGCGGCGGAGAGCCGGGCGGACGGGATCGGCGTCGTCCTCGCCTCGGCGGCGTTTCAGAGGAGGTGAGGATGGACCGGCGCAGATTCCTGATATCCGGTGCGGTGCTCGGCTGTTCGGCCGCGGCGAGCCCGCTGATGACCCCGGTCGCGCTGGCCTCGGCGCCCTGGCAGAACCGGCGCGTCGTCATCATCCTGCGCGGCGGGATGGACGGGCTCGACGTGGTGCGGCCCTGGGGCGACGGGGATTTCGCGGCGCTCCGGCCGGGCCTGGCGGACACCGCGCCGGCGGCCGATCTCGACGGGTTCTACGGGCTGCACCCGGATCTCGCGGCGGTGCGGCCGCTCTGGGAGGCGGGCGAGCTCGGTTTCGTCCATGCCGTCTCCACCCCCTATCGCGACAAGCGCTCGCATTTCGACGGCCAGGACATCCTGGAGGCCGGAGGCGCGTCCCTGGGCGCGGGGCTGCGCGACGGCTGGCTGAACCGGATGCTCCAGACCGTGCCCGGGCTCGAGGCGGAGACCGCCTACTCGATCGGGCAGGAGCGGATGCTGGTGCTCGCCGGGAAGGCCGCGACGGCGAGCTGGGCACCGCGGACCCGGCTGCGGATTTCCGATCAGGCGGAGCGGCTTCTGGAACTGGTCCATCACGACGATCCGCTGTTCCGGCAGGCCAGCGCCGACGCGATCGCGATCGCGCGCGAGATCGAGGCCGACGCGGAGATGGACGAGGAGACCGGCGCGATGATGGCCGAGAGCGCGATGATGAGCCAGGTCTCGGGCGGCGGCCATGTCACGGTGGCGGAATTCGCGGCGTCGCGGCTGCGCGGCGAGACGCGGATCGCGGCCTTCTCGCTCAACGGCTGGGACACCCACAACAATCAGCCGGCGGGGCTCCGGCGCAGCCTCGGGGTTCTGTCCGACACGCTGCTGACATTGCGCGCCGGGCTCGGGGAGGTGTGGGGCAGGACCGCGGTGATCTGCCTGACCGAGTTCGGCCGCACGGCGCGGGAGAACGGCTCGCGCGGGACCGATCACGGCACCGGCGGCGCGGTGCTGCTGGCGGGCGGCGCGCTGCGCGGCGGGCGGGTGCTGGGGGACTGGCCGGGACTGTCGGAGGCCGATCTCTACGACCGGCGCGATCTTCTGCCGACCCGCGATGTGCGGGCCCATGCCGGCTGGCTGATGCGCGGGCTCTTCGGGCTGGAGACCGGGCTGATCGAGCGGGCGGTGTTTCCGGGGCTGGACCTGGGCGCCGATCCGGGCCTGCTGCTCTGAGCGGTCCCCGGGGGCGCCTTGGGGCGCCTTGGGGCGGGTCTTGGGGGGTCTCGGGGCGCGCGCGGGGCGGGTCAGGTCAGCGCGGCCTCGGAGGCGGCCGCGACCGGCGGCGTGTCGGTCGCCCCGGCATTGGCCGCCGCGCCGTCCGCGGCGCTGAGCACCGCGGCGCTCAGCAGCACCACCCCGGCCGTGAGGATCAGCCAGTCGAGGGCCGCGTTGCCGGTTTCGTCAGTCCAGAAGCGATCGAGCAGCTTCGCCATCGGGTTTTCCTTTCCGCCGTGCCCCGCACCGCGTTTCGACCGGAAACTGGCGGGGGATTGCGGCGGGAATGGGCCGGGATGGCGGTGGTTTTGGGCAGCATCCGCAGAGCCGGGGCGGGGCCGAATCGGGTCCGGCGCAGGTCGCTTTGATCTCGCCGGCGGCGGCCTGGAGGCGCCTGGTCCGAGAGCCTCGATCCGCGCGACC
>JANQRL010000043.1 GCA_028284605.1 Paracoccaceae bacterium
GGGTCGAACCGGCTGTTCGGGATCGAAATCCGAAGGCTGTCATTCTCGCCCTCCCAGGCGGGGCCATAGCCAAGCTCGGTGAATTGATAGATACGCATGGTCGGTCTCCCTTAGGCAGATGCCGGCACGGCAGTGGCCGCGGTGGCGGAGAGGTCTTTGACAAGAGCGGCCGTCGCCTCGGGCTGCTCGATATGAGGGAAATGGCCAGCGTCCGCGATCTCGCGAAGCTCGGCGCCAGGGATCGCCGCCGCGAACGCTGCACTGTTGGCCGGGTTCAAAAAGCGGTCATCGGCACCACGGCCCACGATGGTCGGAACATCGATTGCACCAAGCCAGCGCGCCAGCACGGGGTTGCGCATATACGGGTTCCATCCGAATAGGGCCTCGGCTTCGCTGCTGCGCACCGCGCCTTCGACAGCGCTTTCGTCCATCGCGTGATAGGGGATCGCGCCCTTTTCCGGGTCGCTGAACTGTAGCTCCCGCAGCGTGGCTTTCGGCAGCCCCCAGATATCGGCGATCTCGCGCTCGTCCGGGGCACCGGATTTGATCCCGAGCGGCCCAAGAAGCACCAAGCGGCCAATCCGCGCCGTCGATCTGATCGCCGCCTCCGCCGCGACCCAGCCGCCGAAAGAGGCGCCCAAAAAAGTCACGTCCGTCAGATCCAGCTCTTTCAGAAGCGCCAGCACAAACTGGGCCAGATCGTCGATCTTGCTGAAATCGGCGGGCAGGTCCGAATGACCGAAGCCCGGCAAGACGGGCGCGATCACATGACCTTGTTTCGCCAACTCCCCTAGAAACGGCTCTGCCAAGACCTGGCCGATGCCGGGATGCAGGAACACGATCGGATCCCCTGATCCCGCTTCCACGATTTCGATATTGACCCCGGCGATCCGTGCGCGTCCGTCGTCTTGTCGAATGATCGGTTTCATGACGTCATCCTGCTTTCATGCTTCGAGTTTCTGAGAGTGCAGCTCTTTGGCGCGCATCGGGTCTTTCGCGGCCCGGATTGCGGCGTCGTAGTATTCGCGGAACAGCGCGATCCGGCCGCGATCGAACTTGACCAGGGCGAAGTAGCTGTTGTGGTAGACCTCACCGGTCGCAACCAGGGCCAGTTCCCCCTTGAACTCGACCACGGCGGCGGTTCCGTCAGCCGTCGGCATCACGCGCAGATCGGTATAGGCGCGCGGATGTTTGGCCACGAAGGATTGCGCGAAGAGGTTCAGGACAGCGTTGTGCCCTTCGATCCGCCTCGGGTGCCCGTCGGGGGCGAACGGGTATTCGAGCACCACGTCATCGCTGTGCAGATCGGCAAGGGCGTCCAAATCCCGAGCGACAAGCGCATCAAGGAAGCGGCGCATGACGGCATAGGGTGATGCCGCGCTGGACCCGCGCGTCGCATCCGCCGCATCGGCGCGCGACCAGCGGACGACCACATCGGATCTGACCCCTTCATAGCTCAGAGACGGCGCGTGCAGCACAAGCTCGTCGCCGCTTCGCTTGGCCTTGCGCACGATGGTGCGGCCAATCATGTCAGGCACCAGCGCCACATCGATATGATGGCGCACCTCGTCGGTCTCGGCATCGAAGGTAAAGCGGCCGCTATAGGCGACATAGGAGTTGAAGGCACTCACGATCTCTTCGGGATCACCGTGCTCGACCTGAAGGGAGCTTTCACGAGGGGCGGAAAACGATGCGCGTCCGCTCTTCATCATCTGCGCGGACATCATGCCGTCCGCGGTGTAGATCAGAAGACCCTGCGGGTCGGGACCATAGCCCTCAACGGTGCGGCCATCCTCCAGATGACGCGTCACCGACGACAGTGTCCAAGCTCCTATAAGGTCTTTGCGGTCCACCTGGTTCTCCTCCCATCGTGTGGATGCTGGCCTAACCTAGGGGCAGCCGGGCGGGCGGGTATTCAACAAAGCCGGGCCAATCCGGAAACTCTTTTCATGATTCTGCGGGTCTGGGATGGCGGGTCTCAAAAACCTGAAACCGGCCCGCCCGACCGGGGGCATGGGCCCCGCGCCGCCCCCTGATCCGGTCGACCATGAAGCCGCGATCTTGGGGCTTTCCGCCCCCCTGATCGCGGGGCCCTGTCATAGGGTTCTTGTGAAAGAAGACGGCGCCTGGCGCGAAGGCGCAGTGGTGGTCAAAGGTTAGGCCGTGGCGGCGTTCTGGATCGCGCGGTATTGCGCGAGCGCCTCGATCGAAACGACAAGCAGATCGTTTTCGGCCGCGAAGGATTGGAGGTCATCGCCGCGCATCATCTCGCCGCTGTCGCTCACCAGTTCGCACAGAAGGCCGACCGGCTGAAACCCGGCCAGCCGCGCCAGATCGACCGTGGCCTCTGTATGGCCGCGGCGGGCGAGCACCCCGCCCTCACGCGCGCGCAGCGGGAAGATGTGGCCGGGGCGGGCGAAGTCATCGGCCGTGCTTGCGCCATCGGCGAGCAACTGAATGGTGCGCGCCCTGTCGCTTGCCGACACGCCCGTCGTGATCCCTTGCGCCGCATCGACCGTCACGGTGAAGGCCGTTCCGAACCGGTCGGTCGTGTCTTCGCACATCAGCGGCAGGCCAAGCGCATCCGCCCGATCGCCTTCCAGGGCAACGCAGACGATGCCGGTGGTATGACGCACGATGAAGGCGAGCCATTCCGGGCTGGCCATCTCGGCGGGCATGATCAGATCGCCTTCATTCTCCCGATCGTCATCATCGACGACGATGACCGGCTTTCCGAAACGCAAGTCATTGACCGCGGCCTCCACCTGCGCGGATTGCATCTGATTGACCGATTGCGCGTCCTCGAGAATCGAATAGAGGCTGGTGATGATCATGATTGGTCTCCCTTTGCCGACAGGCTAGTTGAGCCGAGCAAGGGAAGATTGCAGAATTACGGGCGGGCTTTTTCAGATTCCTGACAGCCGATGCTGTGGGACCGGACGACCAGCGGCGGCACCGTATGGATGCAGATCGGGGCCGCCGAAGAAAGGACCTGGGGGCCTAAGCCCGACGATCTGAAGCTCACTGTTGAATGGCGGTAACGACGAGGCGGATGCCCTCTTGCGCACCCGGCCAATGCTCTTTGACGTGCCAGCCCACTATCTGACAACGACGATAGCAAGTGCTCGTGTCCAGACAGCCGGTGACGACGGTTCGTCTGGCCACTTTGCTGACCCTGACCCAACAGGTACGAACTGGGCATTGAAACTGCACGACAAGGAGAGTGTTTCCATTAGGGAAGCCCTTAAGGCTACACAGCGCCCGCTTCACGCCCACTCAAACGCGCTCCGTCGCAGCCCCGCAGCAGCGCGCTCCCGAGATGAGCCCTGTGGCAGAAACCGGCTGCAAGGGTCGCGCCGACCAAACCCGCATCTCTGAAAATCGCGGACCACATCTGTGAACGATACATGGTCCAGACCGCGCAAGTGTCATCCAGCTAGATGTCTAAATGGCGAACCTTCACCAGAGAGAAGAAACGAGGGACAATTGGATACAGTTAGGTGTCTATTCCCTACGGGCTGCCTATCTACCTGATCGGTTTCTGTCTCTGGCAGTGTTGGCGCGTCCCTTCGCCCGCATGGTCAGCCCTCGCGGGGCGGGATGTCCCGGCCCTTTTCGGCAGCGGGGCGGGCGAAGAAGCGGGCGACATAGTCCGGGACGTTCCTGAGGTCGTCGAACCCGGTCACCTCTTGTGCCTCGTAGAAGGCGAGCGCATTCAGCCAGGGCGCCAGCGCGATGTCAGCGATGGAGTACTCGCCCGCGATCCAGTCCCGTCCGTCGAGCTGCTTTTCGACCACCGCGAGCAGCCGCCTGGCCTCGCCGATATAGCGGTCCCGGGCAGTCGGGTCCTCCATCCCTGCACCTGCGAACTTGTAGAAAAAACCGAGCTGGCCGAACATCGGCCCGACCCCACCCATCTGGAACATCAGCCACTGGATCACCTTGGCCTTTTCCGCGGTGTTCCGGCCGATCAGCTTTCCTGTCTTTTCTGCCAGATAGATCAGGATCGCCCCGCTCTCGAAGAGCCCGATCGGCGCGCCGCCCGGCCCGTCCGGATCGATGATCGCCGGGATCTTGTTGTTCGGATTGAGGGAGAGGAACTCGGGGCTCTGAACATCCGCGTCGGCAAGCGTCACCCGATGCGCCTCATAGGCCAAGCCCATCTCCTCCAGCGCAATCGAGACCTTGACCCCGTTCGGTGTCGGAAACGAGTAGAGTTGGATCACCGAGGGGTCGCTCGCCGGCCAGCGGCTGGTGATCGGAAAGGCGGAGAGATCGGCCATCGGGATGTCCTTCCTGCGGATATTGCGGTCGAAGCGCCAGCTTAGGGGGAAACACCCGACAGAAAAGCCATGAATCTGTGCCGCTCCGGCGCTATGGCTGTGCGCACCCGCGCATGGACGCGCGTCAGAAGGTGAGAGACAGCCAGTGATACAGGAATTTCGCGACTTCATCGCCAAGGGCAATGTCATGGACATGGCGGTGGGCATCATCATCGGGGCGGCGTTCACCGCCATCGTGACCTCGCTGGTCAACGATCTGATCACTCCGGTGATCAGCCTCTTCACCGGGGGCATCGACTTTTCCGGAATGGGTTTGGCGGTCGGCGAGGGCGAGGAGGCCGCGATCTTCGCCTATGGCAACTTCATCATGGCGCTGATCAACTTTCTGATCATCGCCTGGGTCGTGTTTCTGCTGGTGAAGACGGTGAACCGGATCAAAGGCATGGCGGAGGCTGAAGACGAGGCTCCCGCCGAGGACGCGGCGAAGGGCCCGACCCAGGAGGAGTTGCTGACCGAGATCCGCGATGCGCTGAGGGCGCAGCGGACCTGACCAGCTTGCGGTCGCGGACCACGCCGGAACCGGGTGCCCCCCGCAATTTGTCTAGGGCGCCGGTGGTTCAGGCCCCGAGGTCGAACGCCTCGCCCGGAAAGAACCGGGCGAGCCGGACATCTGCGGACCTGGCATGTCCCTCCATCCCCTCGAGCCGGGAGATCCGTGCCGTCGCCTCGGCCAGCGGGCGGGCAGCCTCCCGCGTGGTCCGCTGCCATGTCACCGTCTTGAGAAACTTGCCCACCGAAAGCCCGCCGGTATACCGCGCCGCCCGGCCCGTCGGCAGGACATGGTTCGGCCCCGACACCTTGTCGCCGAAGGCGACAGTGGTCTCCTCGCCGAGAAAGAGCGAGCCGTAGGCGCGCAACCGTCCGAGCCACCAGTCGAGAGCCGCGCATTGCACGTGCAGATGCTCGGGCGCGTAGCTGTCGGAGACCCGCGCCATCTCTTCCCTGTCGGCGCACAGGACAATCTCGCCCAGCGCTTCCCAGGCCGTCTCCGCCGCCGTCCGGTTCGGCTCCGGCAGGGCCGCGATCCGGGCCGGCACCCCGGCCAGCACGGCTCGGGCGAGGGCCTCGTCGTCGGTCACCAGCCAGACCGGCGAGGTCGCGCCATGTTCGGCCTGCCCGACCAGATCGGCCGCCACCAGATCGGGATCGGCTGTGGCGTCGGCCAACACCAGAAGATCCGTCGGCCCGGCCACCATGTCGATGCCGACCTCGCCGAAGAGAATGCGCTTGGCCTCGGCCACATAGGCATTGCCGGGGCCGACGAGAATATCGACCCGGGGCAGGCCGAAGAGCCCCTGCGCCATCGTCGCCACCGCCTGCACCCCGCCCATGGCCAGCACCCGGTCCGCCCCGCAGAGATCCATCGCGTAGAGGATCGCGGGCGGGATGCCGTCCGCCCCACGCGGCGGCGAGCAGGCGACGATATCGGAGACGCCGGCGACCTTGGCGGTGGTCACGGTCATGATCGCGCTCGCCACATGGGCATAGCGCCCTCCGGGCACGTAACAACCCGCCGCCGCGACCGGGATATGGCGCTGCCCGGCAACATGGCCCGGCAGCAGTTCCAGCTCGAAATCGCCCAGAGCGTCGCGCTGCGCCTCGGCGAAGCGGCGCACATTGTCATGGGCGAAGGCGATGTCATCCCTGACCCGGACGGGAAGCGCGTTCGCCGCGGCCTCAATCGCCTCCGGCGGCACGATCGGATCGCCCTCCCAGCCATCGAATCGCGCGGCGAGATCACGGGCCGCCGCCTCGCCGCTGGCCCCGATTTCGGCAAGCAGCGCCCGGACCGTCTCGGTCAGGTCCTGGCGCGCCTCGGGCGGCGACGGCGTGGCGGATTTCAGATAGGTCGGCATCGGCGCTCTCCGGGACAGGGGTCCCGTCACCCTGCCGCGCCGAAGGCCGGCGATCAAAGCCTTTGCGGCACTGGCCGGCGCCTTGTTCGGAAACCTGAAATCCGGCTTCGGGAAGGCTTCAGACCCGACCTTTCCAGGGCACCAGCAGGCGCTCCGCCCGGCGCATCAGCATGTCGATGCCGAACCCGATGATGCCGATCAGGATGATCCCCATGATCACGATATCGGTGTTCTGGAACTTCGAGGCGGTCATGATCATCATGCCCGCGCCCTTTTCCGCCGCCACCAGTTCGGCGGCCACGACCGTGCCCCAGCACACCCCCATCGCGACCCGCGCCCCGGTGAAGATCTCGGGCAGCGAGTTCGGCACGATCACGTGCCGCATGATCTGCCATTTCGAGGCGCCGAGCGAATAGGCGGCGTGGACCTTGGAGATCGCCACGCCGGAGACGCCCGCGCGCGCGGCGATGGCCATGATCCAGAGCGCGGCGAGGAACAGCAGGATGATCTTGCCGACCTCGCCGATCCCGGCCCAGATGATGACCAGCGGGATCAGCGCCAGCGGCGGAACCGGCCGCATGAATTCGACAATCGGGTCGAACCAGCCGCGGAACCAGTCCGAAAGCCCCATCGCATAGCCGAGCGGGATGCCCACGAGGGCGCCCAGGGCGAAACCCACGATCACCCGGAAGAGCGAGAAGCCGAGATGCTCGGCCAGGGTGGAATTGCGGAAACCCTCGGTGGCGATCTCCACCACCCGGCCCCAGACCGCCTCCGGCGGCGGCAGCCAGATCGGCTCCATCTGCCAGCCGGTCTCCGGCTCGACATTGAGCGTGCCGCGCGGGGTCATCGCGACGCGGAAATTCTCCACCGTTACTTCACTGCCTGGCTCGATGGCCTGGCCCTCCACCGCGACGACGACGGCGCCGTCCTCGCGGGTCACCTCATCGTTGCGGTCGACCCGGATCAGTTCCGAGCGATAGGCCGCCACCACCATGCTATCGTTCTTGGCGAAACCGTCGCCCGGCGTAACCTCCGGCGGCTCGGCCTCCTCGCCCACGGCATGGACCAGCACGGTCACTTCGGCGTCGTCGCGGCTGCCATCCGGCGCTTCGGCGGTATAGGCGAAACTGCCCTGGCCGGTGAATGCCCCCGGCATATGCAGGAAGCCGGGCAGCAGCGCAGAGCCGGTGAAAGCGCCCCAGAGGACGAAGATCAGCACGACAGAGACCACCGAGGCGGCGAGGTTCGAACTGACCGCGCTCTCATCGCCGAAGGTCACGGTCTTCAGCGAGCCGAAATCCCGCTTCGGCGTCATCAGCCGGCGGACCCCGCGCCAGATCAGAAGCGTCGCGAGGATCAGGAGGATATAGCCGATGAGATAGGGAATCGCGGTCAGCACCGTGAACAGCACATCGACGAATTCCGCCCAGAGATCGGTCACAAGTTCCATTCAGCCCGCCTCCGCCCGGCCCATGATCTCTTCCTCCATGTCCCAGATCATCGAAAGGATTTCCTCGCGGGTCGGGGCGTAGTCGGGATGTTTCTTGACCTCGCGCAGATCGGCATTGACCCCGAGATCGGCGAAGGGCAGGCGGTATTCGCGGTGGATGCGGCCGGGGCGCGGCGCCATGACGAGGAGCCGTTCGCCGAGGAGCAGCGCCTCCTCAACCGAATGGGTGATCAGAATGATGGTCTTGCCGGTCTCCTTCCAGAGCCGCAGGACGAGGCCCTGCATCTTCTCCCGGGTCAGCGCGTCGAGGGCGCCGAGCGGTTCGTCCATCAGGATCACGTCGGGGTCGTTGGCGAGACAGCGGGCCAGGGCCACGCGCTGCTGCATGCCGCCGGAGAGCTCGTAGATCGCCTTTTCCTTGAACTCCTGGAGCCCGACGACCTCGAGCAGGTGATCGACCTCCTGCGCGTAGTCGCGAGGCCGCTTGCCGGCCATGCGGGGGCCGAAGGAGACGTTTTCGCGCACGCTCATCCATTCAAACAGCGCGCCCTGCTGGAAGACCATGCCGCGCTCGGCGTCCGGCCCGGTCACGACGTGGCCGTTCATCCGCACGCTGCCTTCGGTGGGCGCCAGAAAGCCCGCGACGATATTGAGAAGCGTGGTCTTGCCGCAGCCCGAGGGGCCGAGCACGCTCATCAATTCGCCCTGTTTGAGCTCGAGACTCACATCCTTCAGCGCCTGCACCGCTCCGCCATCGGGCAGGTCGAAACGCATCGAGAGCTTGTCGATAGCCAGTCCGGTCATGCTGTCCCCCGACTGCCGCGGGGCGTCGAATTTTCGTGAAAATTCGGGCCCGCGCCCCGGGGCAGCCGATACCGCCCCGGGACCGTTTCGTCCTACATCGCGTTCGCGCTCGAAAGCGGACCGGTATTGATGTTCTCCTCATAGGTGTCGAGCGCCGCATCGATCGACCCGGCCGAGACGAAGACATCCGCCACGCCCTTGAGGAACGACGGTGCCGCGCCGCCGAGCCAGGCCTCCGAGAGCTGATCGTCGACCGAGGGGAAGACGAAGGTGGCCAGGGTCTCGGCGGTGGCGTCCTCATCCATGCCGGCGTCCTGGGCGATCACCGGGAGCATCTCGGCGGTGTTCTCGCCGGAGTTCCACATCGCGTTGGCCTCCGCCGTCACCTGGAGAAAGCTCGCCACCAGATCGGGGTTCTCGGCGACGAAGCCCGCCGGCGCCGAGGTCACGTCGAAGACCAGGATACCGAGCTCGGTCTTCTCGTCCCCGGTCAGGAGCACATTGCCATGCTCCTTCATCCGGCGCAGGGAGCCACCCCAGCCGCAGGCCATGTCGACGGCGCCCTGGGCGATCGCCGCGGCGCCGTCGGGCGGTGCCATGTCGACGATATCGAGGCTCGCCAGATCGACGCCGAAATGGTCCATCTGCCGCAGGAAGCCGTAATGCGCCGCGGTGCCGAGCGGCACGGCCACCTTCGAGCCGGCCAGGTCGCCCGCGGTCGAGGCGTCGATCTCAAGCTCGGACCGAACCACGCAATTGTCGTTGTCGGCATAGCTCACCGCGACGTCGAGCATCTGCAAATCCTGCCCGGCGGAGGTCGCTACGACGAAGGGCGGCACGCCCTGGCTCACCGCGATCTGCACGTCGCCCGAGGCCATCGCCGCCGACATCGCCGTGCCGGTGTCGAAGCTCACCCAGTTGATATCGACCCCCATCGCCTCTTCATAGGCGCCGTTCACCTTGGCGAACTGGAACGGCATCGGCCATTCGAGGAAATAGGCGACGGTGATCTCCTCGGCCGCGGCGGCGGACGCCCCGGCCAGCACCGCGATCCCCGCGGCGGCTCCCAACAATTTGCTGCGCAATGTCATTTGGCTACTCCCAGGTTGGCGGGCCCGTTCGGACCCCGGTTTGGCGCGCGGATCTCTGCCGCGCGTCTCGTTAATCCGCGTCCCCCCGATGCTCCGAGCCTAGCCGATCGCCGGCCCGGCGCAACGGTCACGCCTCGATGGCATCGATCGTGTCACGCAGTTTGCCCACGATTTCATCGATATGGGCGCGTTCGGAGATGAACATCGGTGCGACGATCGCATTCTCGCCGGTGAACTTGATGTGGCAGCCGTTCCAGAAGAGCGCGGTCTGCGCCGCCACGCCGCGCAGGCCCGGCACCTCGCCCGGATAGAGCTCGACCCCGGCCATCATGCCGATGGAGCGGACATCCTTCACGAGGGGATGGTCGCCCAGCGAATGCACCGCCTCCCTGAAATAGGGCGTCATCTCCTCGGCGCGCTCGAAGAGCCCTTCCTCGCGGTAGATCGCCAGGCTCGCAAGCCCCGCCGCGCAGGCACCCGGATGGCCGGAATAGGTGTAGCCGTGGAACAGCTCGATCCCGCCCATCGCGGCCTTGTCGGTCACCGTCTCGTAGATGTCGTCGCGCACCGCCACCGCGCCCATCGGCATCGAGCCGTTGGTGAGCGCCTTCGCCATCGTCATGATATCCGGCGTCACGCCGAACGCATCCGCCGCAAACGGCCCGCCGACCCGGCCGAACCCGGTGATAACCTCATCGAAGACGAGCAGAATGCCATGGGCGTCGCAGATCGCCCGGAGCCGCTCCAGATAGCCCTTCGGCGGCGGCAGCGTCCCGCAGGACCCGCCCACCGGCTCGACGAAGACCGCCGCGATGGTCTCGGCGCCGTAATTCGCAACGATCCGCTCCAGGTCCTCGGCCCGGTCGGCGCCGGTGCTGCGCTGACCCGGCACCTTCAATTCCTCATCGGTCCAGGTGTGCCGCATATGGACGATCCCCGGCATGGTGACTGGGAAGGCGCGGCGGTTATTGACCAGCCCCGAGAGGCTGACCCCGCCGATATTGACCCCGTGATAGGCTTTCTCGCGGCTCACGAAATGGCGTCGGTTCTCGCCCCGCGCGGTGTGATAGGCCATGATGATCTTCAGCGCGGTATCGACGCTTTCGGACCCTGAATTGGTGAAGAAGACGTGGTTGAGCCCCTCGGGCGTCAGCCGTGCCACCTCTTCGGCGAGCGCGAAGGCCAGGGGATGGGCGGTCGAGAACGGCGACACGAAGGTCAGGTCCTGCATCGCCGCATGGACCGCCTCGATGATCTTCGGATGGCAGTGCCCGGCTGGCGAACAGAACAGCCCTGAGGAGCCGTCGATCACGGTGCCGCCTTTGTGGTCCGTCATGTAGACGCCGCGGGCCTCGACCACCAGGCGGGGGTCTTTCTTGAAGCCGCGATTGTCGGTGAAGGGGATCCAGAATTCTTCGAGCGAGTTGGTTTTGGCGTCGAGAGCCATCGCGGACACTCCCAGTGCTAGGCGGAGAACGATCAGAGCAGGCTAGCCGCCGGCAGGCGCGGCCTTTACATCCAGTTCAGGGCAGCCAGTATGTCCAGATGGATAGAGGCGGCTGAATGACCATCTCCCCCGAAAGCCTGATCCTGAACCCCGAAGCGGAAGGCACACTCCAGGCCCGCATCCGCCAAATGGTGGCCGAAGGCATCCTCTCGGGCCGGTTCCGGCCGGGGGAGAAGCTGCCGTCATCGCGGAAACTGGCCAGCCATCTCGGGGTCAGCCGGATCACCGTGACGCTGGCCTATACCGAGCTTCTGGCCGACGACTACATCTCCTCGCGCGGCCGGTCCGGCTATTTCGTCTCCGAGAACGCGCCTGAGCCCCCTGCCTTCCCGCCCCGCGCGCCGGACCGGGGCAGCGTCGATTGGGGCCGGGTCCTGGGCGCGCGGGTCGAGAGCACCGCCTTCGACAAGCCCGCCGACTGGGCCTCCTACCGCTACCCGTTCATCTACGGCCAGGCGGACCCGACGCTCTTCGATACCGCGAATTGGCGGCTCTGCGCCCTGCGCGCTTTGGGGCGCAAGGATTTCGCCGCGCTCACCGCCGATCAATACGATGCCGACGACCCGCTGCTCGTGGATTTCATCGCCCGGCAGACCCTGCCCCGCCGTGGCATCCTTGCCGGCCCCGACGAGATCCTACTAACCATGGGCGCGCAGAACGCCCTCTGGCTCGCCGCCCAGGTGCTCCTGACCCAGCGCCGGCATGCGGTGATCGAGGATCCCTGTTACCCGTCTTTGAGAGACATCCTGCGCCAGTCCCGCTGCCATCTGAGCCCGGTGCCGGTGGACCGTGATGGGTTGCCGCCCGGCGCGATCCCGAAGGGGACCGATGTGGTCTTCACCACGCCCGCCCATCAATGCCCGACCAGCGCGACCATGCCGGCCGCGCGACGGCAGACCCTGCTCGACAAGGCCGAGGCGGAGGATTTCCTGATCGTGGAGGACGATTACGAGTTCGAGATGTCGTTCCTGAAACCGCCCTCCCCGGCACTGAAATCCGATGATCGGGGCGGGCGGGTGATCTATGTCGGCTCGTTCTCCAAGTCGCTGTTTCCGGGGCTGCGGCTCGGCTATCTCGTGGGGCCCGCCCCCTTCATCCGCGCCGCGAGGGCCTTGCGCGCCAGCGTGCTGCGCCACCCGCCCGGGCACTTGCAGCGCACCGCGGCCTACTTCCTGTCGCTGGGCCATTACGACGCCCTGATTCGCCGCATGCACCGGGCCTATCACGACCGCCGCCGGATCATGGACCGGGCCATCGCGGAGCACGGGCTCATCGTCGCGGGCCGGGGCACCTATGGCGGCTCTTCGGTCTGGATGCGGGCGCCGGAGGGCCTCGATACCGGCGCGTTGGCCGCCCGGCTCCGCGCTGAGAGCGTGCTGATCGAGCCGGGCGCGGCATTCTTCGCCGCCGCCGACCCGCCGCGCCATTTCTACCGGCTTGCCTATTCCTCGATCCCCGGTCCGCGCATCACCGAGGGCATCGCGCTCATCGCCCGGGCGCTGGGCTGACGGGACGGCGGGCGGGGCGAGGTTCGCGCCTTGGCGCGGACGAGCGCCGCATCGGCGGACTGGCCCTAACCCACCCGGGCAACTGGACCTACGAGTGCACACCACCCTCCCCTATTGTCCGGCCGGTCCGTTCAGGGAGGATGCGCGCATGAAAATGACCACCGAGGAAGCCTTCGTCAAAGTGCTGCAACGGCACGGGATCGAACATGCCTTCGGGATCATCGGCTCCGCCTTCATGCCGATTTCCGACCTCTTCCCCCAGGCCGGCATCACCTTCTGGGACTGCGCCCATGAAGGCTCCGGCGGCATGATGGCCGACGGCTATACCCGCGCCTCCGGCAAGATGTCGATGATGATCGCCCAGAACGGCCCCGGCATCACCAATTTCGTCACCGCGGTGAAGACCGCCTACTGGAACCACACGCCGCTGCTGCTCGTCACGCCCCAGGCCGCCAACAAGACCATCGGCCAGGGCGGGTTCCAGGAAGTCGAACAGATGAAGCTCTTCGAGGATATGGTGGCCTATCAGGAGGAGGTCCGCGACCCGTCCCGCATCGCCGAGGTGCTGAACCGGGTGATCCTGAATGCGCGCCGCGCCTCGGCCCCGGCGCAGATCAACATGCCGCGGGATTTCTGGACCCAGGTCATCGATATCGACCTGCCACCGGCGGTCGAGTTCGAGCGCCCCGCCGGCGGCGCGCAAGCGCTTGACGAGGCCGCCGCCCTGCTCTCCCGCGCCGAGTTTCCGGTGATCCTGAACGGCGCCGGCGTGGTGCTGGGCGGCGCGATCCCGGCCTCCATGGCGCTGGCGGAGCGGCTCACCGCCCCGGTCTGCGTCGGCTATCAGCACAACGACGCCTTCCCCGGCTCGCACCCGCTCTTCGCGGGTCCGCTCGGCTATAATGGCTCCAAGGCCGGGATGGAGCTGATCGCGCAGGCCGATGTCGTCCTCGCCCTCGGGACGCGGCTCAACCCGTTCTCGACCCTGCCCGGCTACGGCATCGACTATTGGCCGAAGGACGCGAAGATCATCCAGGTCGACATCAATCCCGACCGGATCGGCCTGACGAAACCGGTCACGGTGGGTATCGTGGGCGATGCCAGGAAGGTCGCCGAGGGTGTACTGGCGCGGCTCAGTGAAGAGGCCGGCGATACCGGGCGCGACGCCCGCAAGACGGCGATTGCCGAGACCAAGTCGAAATGGGCGCAGCAGCTTTCCTCGATGGATCACGAGGATGACGATCCCGGCACCACCTGGAACGAACGCGCCCGCGCCGCGAAGCCCGACTGGATGTCCCCCCGCATGGCCTGGCGCGCGATCCAGGCCGCCCTGCCGCGCGAGGCGATCATCTCGTCCGACATCGGCAACAACTGTGCCATCGGCAATGCCTATCCGAGCTTCGAGGAGGGCCGGAAGTACCTCGCCCCCGGGCTCTTCGGCCCCTGCGGCTACGGGCTGCCCGCCATCGTCGGCGCCAAGATCGGCCGCCCGGACGTGCCGGTCGTGGGGTTCGCGGGCGACGGCGCCTTCGGCATCGCGGTCACCGAACTGACCGCCATCGGCCGGCCGGAATGGCCCGCGATCACGATGATCGTCTTCCGGAACTACCAGTGGGGCGCCGAAAAGCGGAACTCGACGCTCTGGTATGATGACAACTTCGTCGGCACCGAGCTCGACGACGGCGTGAGCTACGCCGGCATCGCCACCTCCTGCGGGCTCAAGGGCGTTGCGGCCCGGACCATGGACGAGCTGACCGCCGCCCTCGATCAGGCAATCAAGGACCAGAGGACCGGCATCACGACCCTGATCGAGGCGATGATCAATCAGGAACTGGGCGAGCCGTTCCGCCGCGACGCGATGAAGAAACCGGTTGCGGTGGCCGGGATCAGCCGCGACGACATGCGGCCCCAGCGCGTCGCCTGAGCCGATGGCGCCGCACCCGCTTGCCGGGCCCAGCCCGGGATGGTCAAGTGCGGCCATGACCGAGCCTTTTCCCTTCCTCTCCCCTGTCAAACCGGTGGTCCCCCCGGGCCTTCTGGACCGCGCCCAGCGGCTGAAGACCCCGCGCGTGGCGCTCGTCAATGCCGGCGCCGCGACCCCGCTCCGGGGCATCCGCGAGGCGGCGGAACACGAGCTGGCCGAGCCGATCCTGATCGGCGACCGCGCGAAGATCGCCACCGCCGCCGACGAAATCGGCTACGACATCTCCGGCCTGCGTGTCGTCCACGCCCCTCAGGCCGCCGCTTCGGTGGAGGCCGCGCGACTGGCGCGAGAGGGCGAGGCCGACATGATCATGAAGGGCCAGGTCCACACCTCGACCTTCCTCAAGGGCATCCTGCCCTCCTCCGCCGGGCTGCGGGCGAAGGGCAGCCGCTGCGCCCATATTTTCCACATCACGATGCCGCATTCGGAGCGCCCGCTGCTCCTCACCGATGCCGGGCTCAATGTGGACCCGGATGTGGCGACGCGGATGGCCTGTCTGCGCCATGCGGTGGAGCTGGCGCTGCATTTGGGCATTCCCCGCCCCCGGGCCGCGCTGCTCGCCGCCACGGAAGACCCGGTCCCGACGATCCCGAACACGATGGAATCGGCGGCCATCGCGCAATGGGCCAAGGGCGCCCTGCCGATGGCCGATGTGTCGGGGCCCATGGCGCTCGACCTGATCTGGTCGCGCCACGCCGCCGAGGTCAAAGGTTATGAGAGCCCGGTGTCCGGCGATGCCGATATCGTGGTGGCGCCGAACATCACGGCGGGCAACGCGATCTTCAAGCTGATGGTGCTGGGGATGGGCTGCTGCGCCGGCGGCATCGTGGTCGGGGCGAAAGTGCCGATCCTGCTCACCTCGCGGTCGCAGCGGGCGCCGGCGCGGCTCGCCTCAGCGGCGCTCGGCGCGATCGCGGCGGCGCGGTGAGGGCCCTATGATCCTCGTCGTCAATGCCGGCTCCTCCTCAATCAAGATCGAGCTTTTCGATACCGATCTCGGCTCGGTCCTGACCGGGGACGTGGCCGGGATCGGCGGCGAGGGCCGGCTGACCCTCGGGGGGCGCCGCGAACCGGCGCGAGCGCCGGACCACGGCGCCGCGCTCGACCTGCTCCTGACCGCGCTCGACGCGCGCGGCCAGGGGCTGACCGCCCTGAGCGCTGCCGGCCACCGGATCGTCCACGGGGGGGCGGATCTCACGGCTCCGGCCCGGCTGACGCAGGACGTGCTGGCGCGGATCGCAGCCTGCATCCCGCTCGCCCCGCTGCACAACCCGCACAACCTCGCAGCCATCCA
>JANQRL010000047.1 GCA_028284605.1 Paracoccaceae bacterium
TCTCGACCCCGTCGAACTCATCCTGCAACCCTGGCGCTATGACGCGCCGGTCCTCGATATCGCGCTGAGCGCCCACGATCCGCACTACACCACCGCCACCGAACGGCTTTGCGGGCCACTCGGCCCGGTGCTTTCGGCGCTGGCCGAGCGCAATCCGGGAAGCGGGTGGACCGCCGACGAGGCCACAGCGCTGCGCGCAGATATGCGCCGCAGGATCGGTTTTCCCGAAAGCGGCGAGATCGACGCCCAAGCGATTGTCGAGCGCGCCGCCGACCGGTTCGGCCCAGGCGCCCGGATCACCGTGGATGCCGGCGCCCATATGCTGAGCGCGACCGGGTTCTGGCCCGCCATGCGCCCCAACGACGTGCAGATCTCCAACGGGCTTGCCTCCATGGCCTTCGCCCTGCCGGCCGGGATCGCCACGGCGCTGGCCGAGCCCGGCGCCCGGGTGCTGGCCTTCACCGGCGACGGTGGGCTGAAGATGTGCATCGGCGAGCTTGCCACCGCCGTCCAGTACAATGCCGCGGTGACGGTGATCGTGTTCAACGACGGCTCGCTGACCATGATCGACCTCAAGCAGCAGAGCCGGGGCCTGAAGCCGGCCGGCGTGCGCTGGCCGCGCACCGATTTCGCCGCCGTCGCGGAGGGGTTCGGATGCGCCGCCTGGCGGGTGTCGACGCTCGACGACTACGACGCCGCGCTGGCCGCGGCCGCGGCCGTGGACGGACCGGCGCTGATCGACGTGGTGCTCGACCCGTCCGGCTATGCCGCGCAACTCAAGGCGATGCGGGGCTAGGGCGATGCGGTCAGCTTTCCCCCAAGGCCGCGCGCCGCGCCCGGGCCCCGGACATGAACATCGTCACGTCGTTGCCGGCGAGCACGAAATGCATGCCGAGCCCGATATAGCGCTGCGCCATCGCAGCATCGGCCACGCCGCCGAACCCGGCGACCTTGCCATGGCGCCGCGCGGCCTCCGCCACCCGTTCCATCGCAGCGACCACCTTCGGGTCGCCATATTCGCTCGGGACGCCAAGCTGGAAGGTCAGGTCGGAGGCGCCGACGAAGAGGATATCGACCCCCTCGACCGCGGCGATCTCGTCGACGGCCTCGACGCCGGCCGCACTTTCGATCATCACCGCGCAGAGTGTCAGGGGGTCGAGGCGTTTCGCGGCTTCGGCGAAACTCAGCGGCGTGTAGCCCAGTTGCGGCACCAGGCCGGGGACGGAACGCTCCCCCAGCGGCGGAAACCGGCATTGCCGGGCCACGGCGGCGGCGGTTTCGGGGTCGTCGACATGGGGCACGATAACCCCCATCGCACCGTTCGACAGCACCCTATGGATCGGCGCCGGGGAGGCATCCGCCATCCGCACCATCGGGGTGACGCCGGCCTCGACGCCGGCCAGCGCCATCTGGGTGATCTGGTCGAAGCCGAGCGGCCCGTGCTCCAGATCGAGGAACATCCAGTCATAGCCCGCATCGCGCAGCATCGGCGCGATGTCGGTGGTCCGCGTCAGGCGGCAACTCACCCCGAAACAGGGCCGTTCGTCGAGACGCGCGCGCAGCGGGATCGTCATACCGCGATATCCTCCAATGTCAGATCGGTGAGCAGCATATGACCGGTCGTGTGGGTGATCATGAACGGCAGATGCGCCGCCATCGCCACGGCCTGCGGGGTCACGCCGCAGCCCCAGAACATGCATTCGTCCTCCGGTCCGATCTCCGGCGGCAGGCCCCAATCGACCTGCGCCACATCGGCAATGCCGATCTCCGCCGGGTCGCCGATATGGACCGGGGCGCCATGGGTCGCCGGGTAGCGGCCGGTGACTTCGGCCACCCGGGCGACCTGGGCGCGCGGCACCGGGCGCAGGGACACCACCATCGGACCGGCGAAGGGGCCTGCGGGCACGCAGTCGATCCCGGAGGTATAGACCGCGATGCGCCCGCCGGGCCGTTGCAGATGCTTCACGTCGAGGCCGTTCCGCAGCAGCACCGCGTCGAAGGAGAGCGAACAGCCCATGGCGAAGGCCACCAGATCGTCCCGCCAGATGTCTCTGAGGTCGTCGACCTCGCCCTCCAGAGCGCCATCGCGGTAGACGCTGTAGCGCGACAGATCGGTCCGGACATCGGAGCCGGGGGCGATCTGGCGAAACTCCGGGTCCCCGGTATCGGTGACGTCGAGCAGCGGGCAGGGCTTCGGATTTCGCTGGCAGAACCGCATGAAGTCGAGGGCGTAAGCCTCTGGAACAATGGCAAGATTGGCCTGCACATGGCCGCTCGCCAGACCGTGGGTCGTGCCGCGCCAGGCGCCGTTCCGGATCGCCAGCCGGACCTCGCGCGCCGTCGCGGCGGTAAGGCTGTCCCGCATGTCCATCAGATCCCCTTCGGCCATGCCGATCTCCCCCATTTCGATGCCGATGCGCGCCACCTTGCGCCCATCCGGCCTCGCAAGTGCGTCCGGTCCCGTCAAGGCTCTCGGGCTGATCTCGTCACGGTGACGGGACAGGTTCCGCAGAGCGCCAGGATCGGCGCTTCAATCGCGCAACATGCGCAGTCAACAGGAGAGCATCCATGATCAAACATCTTGTCAAGGGCGCGCTGGCGCTGACGCTGACCGCGGGTTTGGCGGTTGCTGACGACTACCCGTCGGAGACGATCACCCTGATCGTGCCCTATTCGCCGGGCGGCAATGGCGACATCACGTCGCGCTTCATCGCCGATCAGGCCAGCGACATTCTCGGCGTCAACTTCGTGGTCGAGAACCGCGCCGGCGGCGGCGGCTTCATCGGCATCAACAGCTGTGCCAATGCGGACCCGGACGGCCATACGATCTGCTTCATCTCGACGAGCCCGATCACCGTGCGCCCGCATGTGATCGAAGCGCCCTACGATCCTATGGAAGACCTGACCTATATCAGCCAGTTCATGCTGTCGAAGCAGCCGGTGATCGTGCGCAATGACGGTCAGTTCAACTCCATCGAGGACGTCATCGCCTATGCTCAGGAGAACCCCGGGCAGCTGCGCTGGTCGGCCGCGGTGCCGCGGGGCGGCCCGCATCTGGCGACCGAGGCGATGTTCCGCGCCGAAGGGGCGCAGACGACGTTCCTGCCCTCCCAGGGCGGTGCGGTCGAACTGGCCAATCTCCTCTCCGGCACCATCGATCTGGCGGTGATTTCCGACTACGGTCCGGCGCTCGACAACGGCGAGATCAAGATCCTCGCCGAGACCAGCCCGGGCCGGAACCCGCAGGCCCCCGACGCGCCGACGCTGAGCGAGCTGGGCTATCCGCTCGAACTGGCGAGCTTCTTTGCGCTCGCGGCACCTGCCGGGCTGCCCGATGACGTGATCGCGGCATGGGACGATACCATGGCGCAGATCACCGAAAGCGAGGAGTTCAACACGCTGATGGAGCGGATCAAGGGCGAGGGCGCGTTCCTGAATTCGGCCGACTTCACGGCCCGTGTGGCCGCCGATTTCGAGGCGATGGGCGAAGCGACGGCGACCTACGGTCTCGGCGAATAAGCCAACGACAACAGGGGGTCCGGCAGTTCTCCCGCCGCCGGACCTCCGACAGGAATTCAAAGGAAGACCCGATGCCCGCCCATGTGCGTCTCGAGCTCTGGCTCATCGCAATATTGCTGCCTTGCGTGGCGCTGTTCGCGCTGTGGTTCGTGCCGCTGTCGATCGACGCGCCCCAGGGCTTCGGCGCCGACAGCGAAATCTCGCCGCGTTTCGCGCCCTATCTTCTGTCCGTCCTAATGGCCGCCGCGATGATCGGGCGGCTCGTGCAACTGGGTCTGGCGAAGACGCGCGGCGGGCTCGACGATCTCGGCGACGACCTGACCGAGGAACTGGGCACCCCGGAAGAGACCAGGCGCGGTGTCGTCCTCAACCTGGCCTCGAACATCTACGCCTTCGCAATGATCCCGATCCTCGGCTTCTACATCGCGAGCTTCGCGCTGACCGCCTATCTGGTCCGGCGTCTGGGCGAGAGGCGGCTCTGGATGGCCGCCGCGATCGCCCTGGCCACGATCGCATTCACTTATCTGCTGTTTGAGCGCCTGCTCAGCGTCCGGCTGCCCGACGGCATGCTCGGCGAAGCACTGGAGGGCTGAGCGATGGAGAGCATCCTTGCCGGGGTCTCGCTGGCGCTGACATGGCCGGCCGTGCTCGCCGTCCTGGCGGGGATCGTCGCCGGGCAGCTTCTGGGCGCGATCCCGGGCCTGACCGCGACGATGACCGTCGCGCTCCTGATCCCCTACACCTACTACCTCGACCCCTGGGTCGGCATTCCGATGCTGATCGGGATGTTCAAGGGCTCGCTCTTCGGCAGTTCCGTCACCGCGATCCTGGTCAAGACACCCGGGACACCGGCGGCGGCGGCCACCGTGCTCGACGGCTATCCGATGGCGCAGCAGGGCAAGGGGGAGAAGGCGTGCAAGATGGCGCTCTACAGCTCCGTCTTCGGCGACAGCTTCTCCGACATCGTGCTGATCTTTGGCGCCTCCTTCCTCGCCGCCATCGCACTGAATTTCGGCCCGGCGGAATACACCCTCCTGGTGGCGTTCTCGCTTCTCACCATGGGCTTCGTGTCGGGCGCGAAGATCTGGAAGGGCCTCTTCGCGATGCTGCTCGGGATGCTCCTGGGCATCGTCGGTCTCGATCCCGTCACGGCAAGCCCGCGGCTGACCCTCGGCTTTCTCGAACTCGAAGAGGGGATCGGCCTGATCCCGATGCTGATCGGATTTCTGGCCGTGGCCGAGGTGATGCGGCAGATGGAGTTCCCGCGCAAACAGCTCGCGGCCAGCACCGTCAGCTTCTCCGACAAGCCGGCGGATCGGCGGGTGTCCTGGGCGGAGTTCAAGCGCGTGTTCCCGACGCTGATGAAATCGTCCTCGCTCGGCACGGCGGTCGGCGCCCTGCCGGGGATTTCCGCGACTGTGGCGGCGTTTCTGGCCTATAACGAGGCCAAGCGCTCCTCCAAGAATCCCGAAAAGTTCGGCAAGGGCGAACTCGAAGGCGTCGCGGCGCCGGAGAGCGCGAACAACGCGGTTTCCGGGGCCAACCTCATTCCGCTGATGGCCTTCGGCATCCCCGGCGATATCGCCGCCGCGCTGATCCTCTCGGCGCTGCTCATTCAGGGGATCACCCCGGGCCCGGTGGTGTTCCGGGACAACCCGGAGCCGATCTATGCGATCTTCACCGCGCTCCTTCTCGCCAACTTCTTCAACCTGATCCTCGGCCATGGCCTGATCAAGATGGCGCGCCGGGTGGTGACGGTGCCCAAGCGCATCCTGTTTCCCATCGTGCTGATCATCGCCGCGGCCAGCGCCTATGCGATGCGCGGCTCGGTCTTCGACGTGCAGCTCGTTTTCATGTTCGGCTTCCTCGGCTGGGTGCTGACCAAGCTCGCCTTCCCGACCGTGCCGCTGCTGATCGGCTTCATCCTGATGCCGATCCTGGAATCGAACCTCAGGGTCTCGATGCTGATCGCCGGCTCGGTTCCGAACCCGTTCGCCTATTTCTTCGGGCGACCGGCCTTCGTGGCGCTGATCGCCGTCATGGCGCTGATGCTCATCCTCGTGCTGCGGCGCATCCTGCGCGATCGGCAGGCCGCCCGGGCCGCCGGGCTGAGGAGCGGCTGAGATGGCGGGCGGCACAATCTACCCGGTCGGGTATCTCGACGGGGCCTTCGTCGATGCGGCGGAGGTGCGGCTGCCGCTCTTGGCGCCCGGAGTGACCTATGCCGCCTCGGTCTTCGAGGGCATCCGCGGCTACCTCTCCCATGAGGGCGGGGGCGTCGCGCTCTTTCGACTGCACGAGCATATGGAGCGGCTGGTCCGCTCGGCCCGGGTTCTCGGCCTCGACGAGATACCCTCCGCCGAAGAGATGACCGCCGCCACACTCGACCTGATCGCCCGCAACGGCGTGGCCGAGGATTGCTACATCCGCGCGCAGGTCTATCTCGGCGGCGACGGCGAGATGACCGCGCGTGGGCCGACTGGCGTGGCGATCCTGGCCCGGCCCCGGCCGCAACTGCCCGACCGGCTCGAACGGGGCCTGCGCTGTCAGGTGTCGAACTGGCGCCGGAACGCCGACAATGCCAGCCCGCCCCGCATCAAGGCGGCGGCGAACTATTTCAACGGGCGCTTGGCCGGCTTGCAGGCGAAGGCGGACGGTTACGACACTGCCCTGATCCTGACCGAGGCCGGCAAGGTGGCGGAGGCGCCGGGCGCCTGCCTCGCCATCGTGCGCGACGACCAGTTCATCACACCTTCGGTCACCGAGGGGATCCTCGAAAGCCTGACCCGGGACACGATCCTGCGGCGCGCCGGGCGGATCGGCCTCCTCGCCGATGTTGTCGAGCGGCCCATCGACCGGACCGAGCTTTACGCGGCGAGCGAGGTCATGCTCTTCGGCACCGGCATGGAGATCGTGCCGGTCGTCGGCATCGACCGGTTCGAGATCGGCGCCGGCCGCCGCGGTCCGGTCACCAAGGCGCTCCAGGACGATTACTTCGCACTCGTCCGGGGCGCCACAGACGCACCCGGCGGCTGGCTGAGCCCGGTCCCCAGCCAAAAGGAGACGCAGACATGACGGAACTTCGCCCGGTGAAGCTCAGTCCGGTGAGGGTCGGGATCGTCTGGGAGCGCCTGAACGGCCTGATGGATCAGGTCGGCGAAACCTGCGTGCGCACCTCGTTCTCCTCCGTGGTCCGCGAGAACTACGATTTCGCCATCGGCCTGCTGGACCAGCGCGGCCGGCAGATCGTCCAGAGCCGCCGCAGCGTGCCTTCCTTTATCGGCACCATGTCGCGGACGCTTCAGGCGATGCTGGCGAAATTCCCGGTCGAGACCCTGGCCGACGGCGATGTCCTGATCACCAATGACGGCTGGCTCGGCACCGGCCATCTCAACGACATCACGATGATCAAGCCGCTCTTTCGCGACGGGCGGCATATCGGTTTTGTCGGCTCGATCTTCCACACCGTCGATATCGGCGGCGCCCCCTCGCCGGCGGCGAAGGATTGCTTTGAAGAGGGTCTCAACATCCCGGTCTCCAAGATCGTCGCCGCCGGGGAGGAGAACGCCCTGCTCGTCGATATCCTGGAGGCCAATCTGCGCGAGCCGGAGGAGACGCTCGGCGACATCCGGGCGCAATTCGCGGCCTACCATATCTGCGCCGGCCGCCTGTTCCGCCTGCTCGACGAAGAGGAACTGCCCGATCTCGAAGCCTTCGCCGAAGATGTGCTGAGCCGGTCCGAGGCGAGCCTGCGCCGGGCGATCTCGGCGATCCCGGACGGGACCTATTCCGACATCGTGACCGCCGACGGCTTCGACCACCCGCTCGACATCCGCGTCGCGGTCACCATCCGGGGCTCGGACATCGAGGTGGATTTCGCCGGCACCGCCGATCAGATCGAACATCCGGTCAATTCGCCGCTGACCTTCACCCAGGCCTATAGCTGTTACGCGATCAAATGCGCCCTCGATCCCGGCACGCCGATCAACGATGGCGCCTTCCGCCCAATCACCGTCACCGCGCCCGAGGGCTCTCTGGTGAACCCCAGGCGCCCGGCGCCGGTCTGGGGCCGGCATCTCTCGGGGCACTACATGCCGCCGGCGATCTACGGCGCGCTGAGTCAGGTCGCCCCGGACAAGGTGATCGCCGATTGCGGCTCGCCGCTCTGGAACGTCTATTTCAAAGGTTGGCGCGAGGGCTCCGACCGGCCCTTCGTAAAGATGTTCTTCATGAATGGCGGCCATGGCGCGCGCCCGACCCAGGACGGGCCCGGATGCCTGAGCTTTCCCTCCAACGTCTCCAACCAGGCCATCGAGCAGTTCGAGAACCAAGTGCCGATGCTGGTCGAGGAGAAGGCCCTCGTCCCCGATACCGGCGGGGCGGGGGAGTTTCGCGGCGGCAACGCCCAGCGGCTGACCTTCCGCAATCTCGGCGCGGCGCCGGTCACCGTCACGATCCGCCATGAGCGGGTCGACCACCCGCCGCGCGGTCTTCTCGGCGGCAGGGCCGGGGCCGGGGGCATTGACATGATCAACGGCGCGCGCATCGCGTCGAAATCGCGCTCCAGCCTCGGGCAGGGCGACCGGGTGACGTTCCAGACCCCGGGCGGCGGCGGGCTCGGGCCACCCGAGAGGCGCGACCCCGACGCGATCCGGGCCGATCTCGAAAGCGGCCTCGTCACCCCTGCCTTCGCGAAGGCGCAATACGGATACGACAGATGAACGTGCAGCACCCCGGCTTTCGCATCGGCGTCGATATCGGCGGCACCTTCACCGATGTTGTGATGCTCGACCCGGCGACGGGGAAGGTCGCCAACGAGAAGGTGCTGACCACGCCCGACGACCCGGCGGAGGGGGTCCTGAACGGCGTCGGGCGTATCCTCGCGGCCTGCGACGCGGCGCCGTCCTCGGTGACCTCCCTGATCCACGGCACCACGCTGGTCGCCAACGCCCTGATCGAGCGCAAGGGGGTGAAGACCGCCCTGGTCACCACGCAGGGGTTCCGCGACGTGCTCGAAATCGGGCGCGAACTGCGCTATTCGATCTACGATCTCTTCATCGACATGCCGGTCCCCCTCGTCCCCCGCGCCCTGCGCTTCGAGCTGGACGAACGGATGACGAGCACAGGCGAGGTCCTGCACGCCCCCGATCCGGCGGCCGTGCGCGCGCTCGCCGGACAGCTTCGCTCCGCCGGGGTCGAGGCGGTCGCCGTGGTCTTCCTCCACGCCTTCCGCAACGACGCCCATGAGAGCCTCGTCAAGGAAATCCTCGCCGAGGAACTGCCGGAGATCACCATCTGCACCTCCTTCGAAGTCATGCCGCAGATCGGGGAATACGAACGCACCTCCACCGCCGTGGCCAATGCCTTCGTGCAGCCGATCTTCCGCAACTACATCGAACGGCTGGTCACGGAGATGGGCCGACGCGACCTGCCGCGCGACCTCTACCTGATGCTGGCCGATGGCGGCACGGTGCGCCACGAGACGGCGGTTGAGTACCCGATCCGGCTGGTACAGTCCGGGCCCGCCGGCGGTGCCCAGGCGGCGGCGGTCTTCGGCGCCCTCGCCGAAGCGCCCGATATCCTGTGTTTCGACATGGGCGGGACGACGGCGAAGGCCTGTCTGATCCAGGACGGCGAGGCGCTCAAGAGCGACAGTTTCGAGGTGGCGCGGGTGTTCCGCTTCGCCAAGGGGAGCGGGCTGCCCCTGCAGGTGCCGGTGATCGACATGATCGAGATCGGCGCCGGCGGCGGCTCCATCGCCCAGGTCGACAAGCTCGGCCTGATCCGCGTCGGCCCGGAAAGCGCCAGTTCCAAGCCCGGCCCGGCCTGTTACGGGCTCGGCGGACAGCGGGCCACGGTGACCGATGCCGATCTCGTCCTCGGCTATCTCGATGCGGGCTCGTTTCTGGGCGGCGACATGGCCCTCGACAGGCGCGCGGCGGAAGAGGCGATCCGCCGCGACCTGGCCGATCCGCTGGGCCTGACATTGGTCGACGCGGCCTGGGGCATCTACGAGACCGTCAATGAGAGCATGGCGCAGGCGGCGACGATCCATGCGCTGGAAAGCGGCCGCAAGGTGCAGGATTTCGCGCTTCTGGCCATCGGCGGGGCCGGGCCGGTCCACGCCACCAACCTCGCGCGCCGGATGGGCGTGGGCCGGGTGATCTGCCCGGTGGGCGCCGGCGTCGCCTCCGCCTTCGGGTTCCTGGCCTCGCCGACCTCCTTCGAGTTCGTCCGCGCCGCCATCGAGCCTCTGGCCGGGCTCGACGCGGCGCGCATCGTCGCCATGGTGGACGATCTGGAGCGCGAGGGGCTCGACCTCGTAACCTCCGCCGGGGTCGCCGCGGAGAGCGCCAGAACCGCGATCAGCGCGCTGATGCGCTATGTCGGACAGGGCTATGAGGTGGAGGTGAACGTGCCCCGCGCGGTGCTGGAACGCGGCGAGACGGACGACATCGCGGACCTGTTCTCCGAGCGCTACCGGCAGCTTTTCGGCCGCGCCGAGGCGATGGAGATCGAGGTGATCTCCTGGCGCGTCGTGGTGTCCGGGCCGAAACCGGTGCTGGAGCCGACCGCGGCGTTGCGCGAGGGCGACGCCCGCAAAGGCATGCGCGCGGTCTATTTCAGCGAGGCCGGCGGGTTCGTGGACACGCCCGTCTACGACCGCTACCGGATGGCACCCGGCGCACCTGTCGCGGGGCCCGCAATCGTCGAAGAGCGCGAATCGACCATCGTCGTGCCGCCCGATGCGGTCGCGACGCCCGATATCCATGGCAACCTGATCGTCGATCTGAACGAATGAGACCCGTATCCAGGACGAAACCGCAGGCCGCGCCGCGGCGTGCCGATTGCTGTCAGGGAGGCAGCGACCAGTTGAAAGGCGGGACCCCCTCGTGGACTTCACCCTAGACCCCGAACGCCGGCTCTTTCAGGAGACCGTCCGCAAGCTGGCGCAAAAGCATCTCGCCGACGGCGCGCTGGCCCGTGCGCGGCAGGCCGACTTTCCGTTCGATGCCGCAAAGCTCCTGGCCGAGAACGGCCTTTTCGGGATCACTCTGCCCGAGGAGGTGGGCGGCATGGGGGGCACGCTGCTCGACGCGGTTCTCGCCATCGAGCAGGTCGCGCTGGTCTGCCCGAAGAGCGCCGATGCCGTGCAGGCCGGCAATTTCGGCGCCATCCGCACGCTGGCGGAATACGCCACCCCGGCCCAGAAGGAGAGATATCTCGGCCCGCTCCTGCGCGGCGAGGCGGTGATCGGGCTCGGCATGACCGAGGCCGAGGCGGGATCGGCGGTGACCGATCTCAAGACCACGGCGCGGGAGGACGGTGACGGGTTCCGCGTCTCCGGCGGCAAGGTCTTCACCAGCCATTCGGTGGAGGCGGACACCTTCCTCGTCTATCTGCGGTTCGGCCCCGGCACCGGCGGGATCGGCTCGGTGATCCTCGAACGCGGGATGGAGGGGTTCTCCTTCGGCGAGCCCAGTTCCTACATGAACGGCGAAACGTGGTGCGCGCTCTATTTCGACGACGTCTATGTGCCGAAGGAGAACGTCCTGCTCGGCCCCGGCGGCTTCAAGAAGCAGATCACCGGGTTCAACGCCGAGCGGATCGGCAATGCGGCGCGGGCCCAGGCGCTGGGACGGTTCGCCTTCAACACCGCGCGGGATTATGCGCTGGAGCGGGTGCAGTTCGACCGGCCCCTGGCGGAGTTCCAGGGCCTGCAATGGAAGTTCGCCGATATGCTGATGAAGCTGGAGGCGGCGCAACTCCTGCTCTACCGCGCGGTGGTCAGCGCGGATCGCGGGCTGCCCGACGGCCAGCAGACCGCGCTCGCCAAGCTCGCCTGCAACCTCGCCGGGTTCAAGGCCTGTAACGAGGCGATGCAGGCCATGGGCGGGCTCGGCTATTGCGATGAATCGCTCGTGGAATACTGCTTCCGCAAATCCCGGGGCTGGCAGATCGCCGGCGGCTCGTTGGAAATGATGCGCAACCGCATCGCCGAGGGCATCTTCGACCGCCGGTTCCCGCAACGCCCGGCGCCGAAGGCCGAGTGATGGAGCCGGGCGGCACAATCGCGGTGGTCGGCGCCGGCACGATGGGCCGGGGGATCGTGCAGGCCCTCGCCGCGGCGGGCTATCGGGTGCTGGTCCACGACCGGAGCGCGGCGGCGGCGGCGGAGGGTGCCGGTTTTGCCCGGCGGATGCTCGCGCGTGCCGCCGAGAAGGGGCGGATGGCGGCGGAGGCGGCTCAGGCCGCGCAGTCCCGGATCGCGGTGGCCGGGGCCCTCGCCGATCTCGCCCCCGCCTCCATGGCCATCGAGGCCGTGGCCGAGGCGCTCGACGCCAAACGGGCGCTTTTTGCCGCGCTCGAAGAGGTTCTGGCGCCAGAGGCGGTGCTGGCCACGAATACGTCCTCGCTGTCGGTCGCGGCCATCGCGGCGGGGGTTCGGGACCCGGCCCGTGTGATCGGCCTGCACTTCTTCAACCCGGTGCCGCTGATGAAGGTGGTGGAGGTCATCCCGGGCCTGCGCACCGCCCAGACCACGACCCACGCGGCCCTGACGGTCGCCGCCGAAATGGGATACCGCGCCATTCCGTGCCGCGATGCGCCGGGCTTTCTGATCAACCATGCCGGCCGGGGACTGACCACCGAGGGCCTCCGGATCGTGCAGGAGGGGCTCGCCGGGGAGGCGGATGTCGACCGGGTGATGCGCGACGGGCTCGGCTTCCGGATGGGTCCGTTCGAGCTGCTCGATCTCATGGGCCTCGACGTGTCGCTGCCGGTCTTCGAGCTGATCTACAATCAGTTCTTCCAGGAGCCGCGCTACCGCCCCGGTGTCCATCTCGCCGCGCGGGTGGCGGCGGGGCTCTACGGGCGCAAGTCGGGCGAGGGGTTCTATGCCTATCCCGACGGCGCCCGCGCGGACCCGCCCGAGCCCGTGCCCGACGCGCGCCCGCCCGCCCGCGTCTGGGCGCCGCCGGAGATGCGCGCCGATCTGGCCGGGCTCATGCCGCTGCTGGCGGCGGCGGGGATCGCGGTGGACGAGGGGCCCGCCGCACCCGGGGACGGCTTGATCCTCGTGGCTCCTTGGGGCGGGGACGCGACCGATACCTCCGCCCGCCTCGACCTCGACGCCCGGCGGGTCGTCGCTCTCGATCCGCTGACGGCGGACAGGGACCGGCTGACGATCATGGCGCCGCCCGGGGCCGATCCGGATTTGCGCGACGGGCTCCACGCTGCCCTCACCAGCGCCGGCCGCCGGGTCACCGCCATGGCCGACAGCCCCGGTTTCATCGCCCAGCGTGTGCTCGCCATGATCGTCAATATCGGCTGCGAGATCGCGCAGATGGGCATCGCCGCGCCCGGGGATGTCGACGATGGCGTCCGGCTCGGCCTCGGCTATCCCGCCGGCCCTCTCGAAATGGGGGACAAGGTGGGCGCGGGCCGCGTCCTGACCATCCTCGCGCGCCTCCAGGAGCTGACGGGCGATCCCCGCTACCGGCCGAGCCTCTGGCTGCGCCAGCGCGCCGCCCTCGGCCTCCCGCTCACCGGCAGGAAGGGCTAAGCCGATGCAGGATTACAGGATGTGGATCGGCGGCGAATATTGCGGTGCCGCGTCGGGGGAAACCTTCCCCTCCGCGAACCCCTATACCGGCGAGGACTGGGCCCGGTTTCCCCGCGCCGGCGAGGCCGATATCGACCGGGCGGTGCGCGCCGCCCATGCCGCCTTCACCGGCGGCGACTGGCCCAATTGGACGGCGAGCGCGCGCGGCGCCGCGCTGGTCCGGCTCGGCGCGCTCATCGCCGGACGCGCCGCGCATCTCGCCGAGATCGAGGTCCGCGACAACGGCAAGCTCTTCGCCGAGATGTCCAATCAGGCCAGTTACATGGCGAACTGGTATACCTATTACGGCGGGCTGGCGGACAAGGTGGAAGGGAGCGTGCCGCCCATCGACAAGCCGGGCGTCACCAATCTGGTGACTTATGAGCCGCTCGGCGTCTGCGCCCTCATCACCCCCTGGAACTCGCCGCTCCTGCTTCTGGCGTGGAAACTCGCCCCGGCGCTCGCGGCGGGCAATACCGTGGTCATCAAGCCTTCGGAATACACCTCC
This sequence comes from Paracoccaceae bacterium, assembly GCA_028284605.1. GTDB lineage: Bacteria > Pseudomonadota > Alphaproteobacteria > Rhodobacterales > Rhodobacteraceae > JANQRL01. The sequence goes on from JANQRL010000047.1 coordinate 13,632, forward strand.
GCCTCGACACTGGAACTGATGGCGCTGGTCGAGGAGGCGGGCATTCCGCCGGGGGTGGTGAACGTGGTCACCGGCTTCGGGGCCGAGGCCGGGATGCCGCTCGTCACCCATCCCCTGGTGCGCAAGATCGCCTTCACCGGGGGCGAGGCGGCGGGACGCGCGATCAACGAGGCGGCGGCGCGGGATTTCAAGAAGGTCACGCTCGAGCTTGGCGGCAAATCCCCCAATATCGTCTTCGACGATGCCGATCTCGACGCCGCCGTGCCCGGCGCGATCTCCGGCATCTTCGCGGCCGCCGGGCAGACCTGTATCGCCGGCTCGCGGCTCCTGCTTCAGGACGGGATCTACGACGCCTTCCTCGACCGGCTGATCGAGATGACCCGCGCCGCCCGGATGGGCGATCCGATGGCGGCGGACACCAATATCTCCCCGGTCGCCACCGCCGCCCAGCACCGGAAGATCCTCGACTATATCGAGATCGCCAAGGGCGAGGGCGCCACCTGCATCCTCGGCGGCAAGGCGGCGCAGCCGGGCGGATCGGGGGGCTACTTTGTCGAACCGACGATCTTCACCGATGTCCGCAATGACATGCGCATCGCCCAGGAAGAGGTGTTCGGCCCGGTCCTCTCGGTCCTGCGGTTCTCCGATGAGGAGGAGGCGGTCGCCATTGCCAACGATGTGCTCTACGGCCTCGCCGCCGGGGTCTGGACCAATGACCTGAGCCGCGCCCTACGGATGTCGCGGCGCCTCCAGGCCGGCACAATCTGGGTCAACACCTACCGCTCCACCAGCTACACGACCCCCTTCGGCGGCTACAAGCTGAGCGGTCTGGGGCGGGAAAACGGCAGCGAGGCGATCAAGGAATACCTGCAACCGAAATCCGTCTGGCTCGCCGAACCGAGGGCCGTGGCGAACCCGTTCATCCGGCGCTGAGCCGAGGCGAAGAAAGGGCACGATATGGAAGCGTTCATCTGCGACGGTCAGCGCACGCCCATCGCCCGCTATGGCGGGGCGCTCGCGGGGATCCGGCCCGACGATCTCGGGGCGCTGCCGATTGCCGCGCTGATGGCGCGGGCGCCGGGGGCCGACTGGGCGCGGCTCGACGATGTGGTCTTCGGTTGCGCCAACCAGGCCGGCGAGGACAACCGCAACGTCGCGCGCATGTCCGCCCTGCTCGCCGGGCTGCCGGTGGAGGTGCCGGGGGTGACGATCAACCGGCTCTGCGGCTCGGGGCTCGACGCGGTGGGCAGCGCGGCCCGGGCGATCCGCGCCGGCGATGTCGATTTCCTGATCGCCGGCGGGGTCGAGAGCATGACCCGGGCGCCCTTCGTGATGCCGAAGGCCGAGAGCGCCTTTGCCCGCGCCAACGCGGTCCATGACACCACCATCGGCTGGCGCTTCGTCAATCCTGCGATGCAGGCCGCCCATGGCACCGATGCGATGCCGGAAACGGCGGATAACGTCGCCGCCGAGCACGGGGTGTCCCGCGCCGATCAGGATGCCTTCGCCGCCCGGTCCCAGGCCCGCTACGCGGCGGCGGCTGAGGCCGGGCTCTTCGACGAGGAGATCGTTCCCGTCGAGGTGCCGCAACGCCGGGGCGATCCGGTCCGGTTCGCGCAGGACGAGCATCCGCGCCCTGGCACCACGGCCGAGAAGCTCGCCGGGCTGAAGCCGCTCAACGGGCCGGACCGAACGGTGACGGCGGGCAACGCCTCGGGCGTCAATGACGGCGCCGCCGCGCTGCTTCTGGCCAGCGAGGCGGCGGCGGCGGAGCACGGCCTGACCCCGATCGCCCGGGTGGTGGCCATGGCCACGGCCGGCGTGCCGCCCCGCGTGATGGGGATCGGCCCGATCCCGGCCACGCAGCGCGTGCTGGAACGCACAGGGCTAACCCTGGACCGGATCGACGTCATCGAACTCAACGAGGCGTTCGCCGCCCAGGCGCTCGCCGTCACCCGGGCGCTGGGCCTGCCCGACGACGCGGCCCATGTGAACCCCAATGGCGGCGCCATCGCGCTCGGCCACCCGCTCGGCGCCAGCGGCGCGCGCCTGGCCCTGACCGCGGCGCTGCACCTGCGCCGGACCGGCGGGCGCTACGGGCTCTGCACGATGTGCATCGGGGTCGGTCAGGGCATCGCCGTGGTGCTGGAACGGGTTTGAGGGCGCGCTGGTGAGCAACGGCCAAGTCAAAGCGGAACGCCATGACGGTGTTGCCTGGGTGACAATCGACAATCCCCCGGTCAACGCGACCTCCGCCCCGGTGCGGCAGGGGCTGATGGACGCGGTGGCGGAGGTCGCCTCCTGGCCGGTTCGGGTCGCCATCCTGCGCTGCGCCGGGCGGACCTTCGTCGCGGGCGGCGACATCAGTGAGTTCGACGCGCCGCCGGTGCCGCCCGACCTGCCCGATATCGTGCGCCGGATCGAGGATTGCCCGGTGCCCTGGATCGCGGCGCTGCAAGGGTCGGTCTTCGGCGGCGGGCTGGAGATCGCGCTCGGCTGCGCCTGGCGGGTCGCCTTGCCGACGACGCGTTTTGCGCTGCCCGAGGTGAATCTCGGCATCGTCCCCGGCGCCGGGGGCACCCAGCGTTTGCCACGACTGGTCGGCCCGGAACTGGCGCTGGAGATGGCCACGACCGGCCGCCCGGTTTCGGCGAAGACCTTTCACGCGGCCGGTGGCCTCGACGCGGTTCTGCCCGATCTCGATGAGACCACGCTGGCGGCTTTCGCAGACGGCCTCGGCGAACGGCCCGCTCCGGTGCGGGACCGCGCGGTCGCGATGCCGCGCGCCGCATGGTGGCGACGGGAGAAAGACCGCGTGGAAGGGGCAGCCGCCGGGGCGGTGGCACCGATGGAGAACCTCGGACTGATCGCCCGGGCGGCCGAAGTGCCGTTCGACACCGGCCAGAGCGAGGAGCGCGCCCGTCACCTCGCCCTGCGCACCTCCGAGCAATCCCGGGCCCTGTGCCACATCTTCTTCGCCGAGCGCCGGGCGGCCCGTGCCCCGAACGGCGCGGGCGGGAAACCTCCACGCTTGTCGAACATCTTCCTGCCCGGAACCAACCCCCTCGCTGAGCGGCTCGCCTCGGACATCTCCGCCGCCGGTTTGCAGGCGCGGCGCGCGCCGGTATCGGATGTTTCGCCGGATCTCGTTCTGGTCAGCGGTCCCGGGGATCGGCGGCTGTCGGACCGGGCCGATATCCCGGTCGTAAAGGCGCAGGACATCGGTCCGGACACGGTCCCGGCGGGCGGGGAGGGCGATGTGGTCATCGGCCTCGCACCGTCCTGTGCCGGATCGCTGGCGGAGATCGTGGCGCATCCAAAGGCGCCGGCCGCATCCGTCGCTGCGGCGCTCCAGCTTGCGAAACGCCTGGACTGTGTTCCCGCATTCACGACACCAAAGCGGGCCTACCTGTCCGGGCGGCTGCTCCGGGCGATGGAGCGGCACGCCGGCAACCTGGTCACCGGCCAGGATCGGCTCGCTGCCGCCTGGCGCGCCTTTGGCGGCGCTTCATTCGCTCTTCCTCAGGTCGCGCCGGCCCCGTCCGGGACCGAACCGACCGCAAACGGGTCGGGCACCGAAGACAGCGCCGCGCTCAACCGCCTGCTCGCAATCCTGATCAACGAAGGCGCCCTGGCGCTGGAGGAGGGGTGCGTAGCCGATCCCGCTTCGATAGATGTCGTCGCGGTGACGGCCTGCGGCTTTCCGCGCTGGCGCGGCGGGCCGATGCATTACGCCGATACCGTGGGGATCGGCCAGGTGTCGGAATGGATGGAGGATGTCATGAGAGAATGGCCTGGCTCATGGCAGCCGTCCGAGTTGCTGCGGCGGAACCCGACATGAGCGGCGGCGACGAACTGCGGATATCGCGGGACGGGGCCTGTCTGCTGCTCACGCTCAATCGCCCCGCAAAGCTCAACGCGCTGACCGCGACCATGATCGCCACTCTGACGACGGAGATTCAGGGGGCCGGCGACGATCCGGCCACCCGCGCGATCCTTCTGACCGGCGCCGGGCGCGCCTTCTGCGCCGGGCAGGACCTCGACCATCGCGACCCGGACGGGCCGGACTGGCCGCCGGATTTGCGCGCCAGCGTCGCCCATACCTACGGCCCCCTGATCCGGTCGATCCTGCATTGCCCGAAGCCGATCGTCTGTGCGGTCAACGGTGTCGCCTCGGGCGCCGGGGCGAACCTCGCGCTGGCCTGCGATATCGTGCTCGCGGCGGAGAGCGCGCGCTTCATCCAGTCGTTCAGCCGGGTCGGTCTGATCCCCGATGCCGCCGGGACCTGGGTGCTGCCGCGCCTGGTCGGTCTCGCCCGGGCCCGGGCGATCTGTATGACCGGCGCGCCAGTGGACGCGCGGGAGGCGGAAGGCTGGGGGATGATCTGGAAGGCGCATCCGGATGAGAGCCTGGCGGCGGAAGCCCGCGATATGGCGCTGTCGCTGGCCTCTGGGCCGACGCTGGCTCTCGGGCTGACCAAGCAGGCGCTCCTCGCCTCCGCCGACGCGACGCTTGAAACCCAGATTGCGCACGAGGCCGAGGCGCAGGCGCGGTCGGGGGCGACCGAGGATTATGCCGAAGGGGTGCGCGCGTTCCTCGCCAAGCGCCCGCCGGTCTTCAATGGCCGGTAGCGCGGCTAGCTCAGCCCCGGCAGCCAGAGCGCCATCGGCGGGTAGAGGATCAGGAGCGCCACGAGGATCAGCGAACACAGGATGAACGGGATCGCCGAGAGATAGATCTCCCGCATCGTCGTGTCCGGCGGCGCCACCCCCTTCATCACGAAGAGCAGCAGCCCGAAGGGCGGCGTGGTGAAGCTGATCTCCAGCGCCAGCAGCATGATCAGCCCGAACCAGATCGGATCGAAGCCGAGGCTGATCGCCAGCGGAAAGAAGATCGGCACGGTCAGGAGCATCATCGAGATCTGCTCCATGAACATGCCGAGGATCAGCAGCACGCCGAACATTACCAGAAGCATCACGACCGGATCGAGATCGAAGCCGGTGGCCCAGCCGATCAGCCCCCGGGAGGCGCCGGAAAACGCCAGAAGCTGGCTGAAGGTCGCCGAGCCGAACACGATCAGATAGGCCATCAGCGTCACCCGCAGGGCGCCGCGCACCGAGGCTTTGATCGCCCTCCAGGTCAGGCAGCGGTAGAGCGCGGCGAGGATCAGCACGCCGAGCGCGCCGAAGGCCGCGGCCTCGGACGGGGTCACGATGCCGCCGATCATCATCACCACGATGACGACCATCAGGCCGATCATCGGCACCACATCACTCATCAGCAGGCGCAATTTCGCGGCCATCGGCTGCGGCGCCACCTCGTAGGCCGGGGCGGCCGCGGGATCGATCCGGGTCTGAAGGTAGATCGTGCCGAGATAGAGCGCCGCAAGGACCAGCCCGGGGATGATCCCGGCGATCAGCAGCGCCCCGACATCGATCTGGGCGAGCGTGGCGAGCAGCACCGCGAGCGCCGAGGGCGGAATGATGATCGCCAGCCCGCCGGTGCCGAGGATCGGGCCGATGCTCATGTGTTTTTTGTAGCCCCGGCGGGTCATCTCGGGGACCATCAGCGAGCCGAGTAGGGCGGTCGATCCCATCGACGAGCCCGAGAGCGTCGAAAAACCGGTGCCCCCGAGCACGGTGACATAGCTCAGCCGCCCCGGAAGCCGGCCAAGCAGCCGGTCGATGGCAGCGAACATGCGCGCCCCGAGCCCGGTGTGAAAGAAGATCTCGCCCATCAGCAGGAAGAGCGGGATCGGCACCAGCGCGAATTTGGTCAGCGCCCCCCAGCCGTTGTTGAGGAGCGCGACGACGCCCCGCTCGCCGCCCATGAAGATCCACGCACCGACGATATTGGCGGCAAGGAATGCCAGCGCCACCGGCATTCCCATGGCCATCAGGACCATGATACTGCCAACGAGCAGCGCGAGGGCCTCGAACCATTCCACTATTCGTGAATCCCCGCCTCGCCGGAATGCAACAGTTCCGGGCCGAAGACGAAGCGGGCAAACTCGACCGCCATGAAGGTGAAGGCGACCGGGAAGGCGATCGTCAGCAGCCAGCGGGGATAGAAATAGGCCCGCACGTCGTAATCGTTGCGCTCGATATTGGTCAGGAACAGCTCGAGCCCGTACCAGGCCAGGATCAGCGAGACCGCAACGCAGAGCGCCGCCACGGCCCGGCTGACGGCACGGCGCAGGGCCGGGGGCAGGACCGCCGTGACCAGTTCGATATGGACATGGCCCCTCTCGCGCACCAGCCAGGGCGCCCCGAGCATGGTCATGTAGAGAAGGCCGTATTCGGCGGAGGTGAAAAGCCAGGCATAGGGTTGCAGCCCGAGATTGCGCATCGCCACCGACACGACCACCGACACCATGAGCCAGATCAGCGTCGCCGCGGCGATGAAAGCCATCAGGTAGAGAAGGGCGTCGTAGATGCGGATCAGCGCGCGCATGCCGGCTCCGGATAGGGGCGGTCCCCGGGACGCGCGGCGGCGCTCCGGGGACCGGTATGGCCTTAGCTGTCGGCTTCGGGATCGTAGAACAGCTCGATCAGCCGGTCGTAATTGGCGGTGCCCGAGGGATGTTCGGCCATCAGCTCCTGCATCCGCTCCCAGGTCTTCTCGCGCGCCGCAAGCAGGTAATTGGCCCGCGCCTCGCCCTCCAACGACACGACATTCATGCCCTGCTCGTCAAGCGTGGCGAAATCCTCGTCCCGCTTGGCGCGCAGCGCGTTCACGCTGTCGATCTCGTGCCGGATCGCCACCTCCTGAACGATGCTCCGTGCCTCGTCGCTGAGTTCGTTCCAGCGGTCGAGATTGACGATCACGCCGAGATCGGTGGAGAAGAAGCAGGGCTCGATCCGGTAGTTCAGGAACTCGTTCCATTTCAGGTCAAGGAGCCCGATCTGGGTCCAGCCGGTCGCGTCCACCACGCCCCGTTGCAGCGCCGCATAGACCTCGCCGGAGGGCAGGTCGATCACCTGGGCGCCGAGATAGTTGGTGAAGAAGGCGTTGTAGACGGCGTTGCCGCGCAGTTTCAGCCCCTCGACCTCCAGATTGCCCGCAGCGTCGAAGCTGGGCTCGTCCCGGGTCCAGAGGTTGTAGCAGACGCCGCTGTCGAACCAGCCGAGATATTTCAGGCCCATCTTCTCCTGATGAATCTGGTCGATCAGCTCGATCCCGCCGTTCTGGCGGGTCTCGATGGCGGTCAGGTTCGAGGCGACGAGCGCGTCTTTCTCGGGCAGCGCGCCGCCATAGAACGAGCCGGGCGTGTAGACCATGTCAACGATCCCGTCGCGGACCGCATCGGGCTGCTGGAACATGCCGATGGCCTCGGGGCCGCCGCGCACCTCGATTTGGATGACGCCTTCGCCGGCCTCGTTCACCTTATCGACGAAGGACAGGAAGCTCTGGGTGTAGATCAGGGTCTCCGGGAAGGCATGGACGGCGGTGATCGTCTCCTCCGCGCTGGCCAGGGTCCCGACGATCATGGAGCCGGCGACGATACCGGCGGTGAGTTGCATCTTCATGGGCAAAATCTCCTCTCCCAATGCCAGTGCCCTGGCCCAAATCGTTGTGCGGCCCGGCCGCGCGATCATCCGGCCGTCCCCCCGGCGGGGAACGCCCAAGTCCTTGTCGCAGACAGCCGGTCCCGGAACGCCGCGATCTCGGTGCCGTGCGCCCGGGTCAGGTCGATATCGTCCCAGCCGTTGATCAGTTTCTCGCGCCAGACCGGGTCGAGATCGAAACCGGTCGAGAGACCGGCCACGCTCAGCGTCCGGGCGGCGAGATCGACCTCCGCCGGGACCGCGCCGGCGCCGATCCGGGCGATCATCTCGGCGGTCAGATCCGGGGCCACGCGAGCCGGCAGCACTCCGTTGTTCACGGCGTTGGAGGCGAAGATGTCCCCGAAGCTCGGGGCGATGACGGTGCGGATGCCGAAATCGACCAGCGCGTAGACCGCGGCCTCCCGCGACGACCCGCTGCCGAAGTTCCGCCGGGTCACCAGCACGCTGGCCTCCGGCCACCGGTTCAGCGGGACCTCCGGCCGCATGGTCCCATCCGTGTCCCGGCGCAGGTCGTGGAGCAGGAATTGCCCGTAACCCTCCGACCGGGGCGTCGACATGAACCGCGCCGGGATGAGCTGGTCGGTGTCCACGCTTTCGAGATCGAGCGCGATCGCGGTCCCGGTATGGCGCGTCCAGCCGCTCATGCCGCGTCCCTGCCTTCCAGAAGCGGGCGCACATCGGTCAGATGCCCGGTAATGGCGGCGGCGGCGACCATGGCGGGCGACATCAGATGGGTGCGCGCGCCGCGCCCCTGACGGCCCCGGAAATTGCGGTTGGTGGTCGAGGCGCAGCGCCGGCCCGGCGCCACGCTGTCGCCGTTCATCGCCACGCACATCGAACAGCCCGCTCCGGCCCAGTCGAGCCCGGCCTCGGCGAATATCCGGTCGAGCCCCTCCGCCTCGGCCCGCGCCTTGACCGCCCGGGACCCCGGCGAGACCAGGCCGGGCACCTTGGCGCGGCGCCCCGCGAGAACGGCGGCGGCGGCGCGCAGATCCTCGATCCGGGCATTGGTGCAGGACCCGATGAAGACCTGATCGACGCGGACGCTCTGCAACGGTTGGCCCGGTATCAGCCCCATGTAATCGAGCGCGTCGCGGACATGGATGGCCTTGTCTTCGGACAGTCTCGCGGGGTCGGGCACGGCAGCGGTGATCGGCAGCGCATCCTCCGGAGAGGTGCCCCAGGTGACGATGGGGGCGATCTCGGATGCCTCCAGCGACATCTCCCGGTCGAACCGGGCATCCGCATCGCCGGCCAGCGCGCTCCAGCTTTCCACCGCGCGCTCCCAGGACGCGCCGCTCGGCGCAAAGGGCCGGCCCGCGACATAGGCAATGGTCGTCTCGTCCGGCGCGATCATGCCGAACCGGCCGCCGCCCTCGATGGAGAGGTTGCAGAGGGTCATCCGCCCCTCCATCGACAGCCCGCGCACCGCGGCGCCGGCATATTCGATGGCATGGCCCCTGGCGCCATCCGCGCCGAGCCGGGCGATCCAGGCCAGCGCCAGGTCCTTGGCGCCGACCCCCGGCGCGAACCGGCCCTCCACGACGATCCGCATCGCCTTGGGCCTCTTCTGCCAGACCGTCTGGGTCGCCAGCACATGGGCCACCTCGGTCGCGCCGATCCCGAAGGCCAGGGCGCCCAGCGCGCCATGGGTCGAGGTATGGCTGTCGCCGCAGACGATCAGCAGCCCGGGCAGGGTCAGCCCCTGCTCGGGCCCCACGACATGGACGATCCCCTGACGCGGGTCGCCGGGGCCGAAACAGGCGATGCCGTGGCTCTGCGTATTGCTCTTCAGGGTTTCGATCATCCGGGCGATGGCCGGGCTCGCGGGGGCGCCGCGCGTCGGCGCGTAATGGTCGACGACCCCATAGGTCAGGGACGGTTCCGCCACGTTCAGGCCCCGCTCGGCCAGTTTCGCGAAGGCATGGTGGGACCCTTCATGGACCAGATGCCGGTCGACCCAGAGCAGCGAGGCGCCATTGTCGCGCCGCAGGATTTCGTGACTATCCCAGAGCTTGTCGAGCAGCGTCCTCATGCGCCGCTCCCGATCACCGGTTCCCAGTGCCGGTTTTCGCCGGACCCGGTCCGCGCCAGCGTCATCTCCAGCCGGAACAGGTCGGGGCGGTAAAGCGCCGAGAGGAACTCCACCCCGCGCCCGGAGCTGTCCCGCACGATGCGGCGCAGGGACAGAAGCGGCGCGCCGACCGAGAGGCCCAGGGCCCCGGCGATGTCCGGCGTGGCCAGGGTTGCGCTCACCGATTGCGTCGCGCTGTCGACCGTCACGCCGCTCCTTTCCAGCAGACGAAAGAGCGGCTGGGTGGCCAGATCGGCCTCGTCGTAGCTCGCCGCGATGTCGGCCGGCACATGGGTCGTCAGGTGGGAGAACGGCTCATCCTCGGAGAGTCTGACGCGCACCGCGGTCTGAACCCGCTCGCCGGTCGCGAGCCCGAGGGCCTCCGCCACCGCGGGCGGGGGCGCGCCGTAAGAAAACGACAGGAGCCGCGCCGTCGTCGACCGGTCGATCTCGACCAGTTGCGGGATCAGGCCGGCGAAATCGGCGGCGATCCGGTTGCCGCTGCCGGCCCGCGACAACACCACCGATCCCGCGCCGGCGCGCTTCTCGATCCATCCGTCGGCGGCGAGGGCCTCCAATGCCCGCCGGATCGTGATGCGGCTGACCTCGAACCGGTCGGCCAGACGGTTCTCGCCGGGCAGCAGCGCCCCCTCCCGGAAGCTGCCGTTGGACATCTCGTCGCGCAGCAACAGGTAGACCCGGCGGGCCTTGCCGCCTTCGGGGAGCGTCGGTTGCGCGTGGATCGTCACGGCGCGCCTCTCCTGCTGGGTGCCCGGGAGCTAGGGTTCGGGGTCCTGCCGTCAAGCAGACCTGATCGCTTGCCGGGGAGAATTTGCACTTTCACTATACCAAAACCTGTTATATTGAAAGTACAGATTTTGGAGGAGAGACATGCCGGCCGGTCAGGCGCACAGACTCGTAGGCCACGGAAGCGGGCAGGGGCGATGACCGCGGACCATCCCCGGCCCGGGCCCGGGCTGTTCGACCCCGCCACGCTTGTGACCGACTACCTCGCGGCGATGGAGGCGCGTGATCTCGACACGGCTCAGGCCATGCTGTCCGACCGGTTCGAGATGATCTTCCCCGGGACCGACCCGATGACGTCGCTGACCCAACTCATCGACTGGGCCAGCGGCCGCTACCGCTCGGTCCGCAAGAGCCATCAGGCGGTGGAGACGCTCCAGGCCGGCGAAGTGACCGTGGTCTACATCCGCGGCACTCTTTCCGGGGAATGGCCCGACGGGCGCGGCTTCGACGGTATCCGCTTCATCGACCGGTTCGAGGTATCCGGGGGCAGGATCGTCCGGCAGGAGGTCTGGAACGACCTGGCGGAGAGCCGCACGCGATGAGCGACGCCATCGACCCGATCACGCTCGCGGTCCTCGCCGGCCGGATGGAGCAGATCGCCGACGAGATGGACGCGACGCTCTTTCGCGCCGCCTTCAACCCGATCATCGCCGAAGCGCACGATGCCTCTCACGGGCTCTACCATGCCGCCACCGGCGACACGCTGGTGCAGGGCAAGTCCGGGCTGCCGATCTTCGTCGGCGTCATGTCCTTCGCGGTCAAGGCGGTGATCGACAAGGCGGCGGAGGCGGGCGATCTCGAAGACGGCGACATCTATATCTTCAACGATGCCCATCTCGGCGGCACGCATCTGAGCGACATGCGCCTGGTGCGCCCGTATTTCCGGGACGGGACGCTCTTCTGCTACCTCGCCAGCGTCGGGCACTGGCACGATGTCGGCGGCGCGGTGCCGGGCAATTACAACCCCTCCGCCACGGAGGCGTTTCAGGAGGCGTTCGTGCTGCCGCCGGTGAAGCTGGCGCGCGCCGGCGTGCTCCGGCAGGACATCGTCGATATCCTGATGCGCAACACCCGCCTGCCGCAATCGGCCATGGGCGATCTCAATGGCCAGTTGGGGGCGCTCGACCTCGGGGTGCGGCGGCTCGACGAGTTGCTTGACGAGTATGGCGGCGCGACGGTGGCGGCGGCGCTCGACGCGCTCGGCGACCGGGCCGAGACCCTGATGCGCGCCGAGCTTGCCGCCCTGCCGGACGGGCGCTGGGAGGCGGTGGATTATCTCGACAATGACGGCATCACCGACGACGCGCTGCCGATCCGGGTCGCCCTCGAGATCGCCGGCGACCGTCTGATCCTGGATTTCGAGGGCACCGCGCCGGTCACCGCCGGCCCGGTCAACATCGCCCGGCCCACCGCCGTCGCCACCGCCTATGTGGCGATCAAGCATATCTTTCCCGACCTGCCCGCCAATGCCGGCGTCATGCGGCCCATCGAGGTGCGGGTGCCCGAAGGCTCGCTGCTCTCGGCGGAGTTCCCGGCTCCGGTGGGCGGCTATACCGAGACCATCCTGCGGATGATCGACGTGGTGTTCTCGGCGGCGGCCCAGGCGGCGCCGGACCGGGTGGTGGCGAACGCCTACGGCACGATCAACGCGCTCTCGATTGCCGGCAGGCGCGCGGACGGGCGGCCCTGGGTGATGTTCAGCTTCTTCGGCGGCGGCCATGGCGGCAGCGCCGAGAGCGACGGGCTCAACCACGGCAACGCGCCGATCTCGACCGCGACGATCCCGCCGATGGAAATCCTCGAAGCGGCCTATCCGGTGATGTTCCGGCAATGGGCCCTGCGCCCCGACAGCGCCGGCGCGGGGGCCCATCGCGGCGGTCTCGGCGCGGTCTATGAGATCGAACTGCTCGAAGAGCGGGCCGAGGCGTTCCTCTTCGGCGAGCGCGGCCGGTTTCCGCCGCAAGGCGTAGCCGGAGGGCAGCCCGGCGCGACGAACGAGTTCCGCTATGAGCAGGTCGACGGATGGCATGAGCCGCCGCTCGCCTCGAAGATGCTCGGGATCAGGATGGAGAAAGGTCAGGCGGTCCGGTTGGAGACGCCTGGCGGCGGTGGCTACGGCGGCGCCGGGAGCCGTCCGGCGGAGGCGGTGGCGAGGGACGTCGCACTCGGCTATCTCTCGCCCGACGCCGCGACCGAGGCTTACGGGCCCGCCTGGCGGGAGGTGGACGCGTGAGCCGGATGATCGGCGTCGATGTCGGCGGAACCTTTACGGATGTCTTCGTCCTCGACGAGGCGACGGGCCGGGCGGAGGTCGCGAAGGTCCCGACCACCCGTCCCGACCAGTCCGGCGGGTTCCTCGACGGGATCGCGCGGCAGGTCGCCGATCTCTCCACAATCGGCGTCGTGGTCCACGGCACCACGGCGGGGACCAATGCGCTGCTCGAACGTAAAGGCGCGCGGGTCGGCGTCATCACCACCGAGGGCCTGCGCGACGTGCTGGAAATGCGCCGCCGCGACCGACCCCGGACCTGGGGGCTCAGGGGCGATTTCGAGCCGGTGGTACCCCGCGACCGGCGCCTCGAAGTGCCGGAACGGACCCTGGCCGACGGCACCATTCGCACGCCGGTCGATCTCGACGCCGTGCGCGCCGCCGCCGCCGACTTGCTGGAGAGCGGCTGCGCCGCCGTCGCGGTGCTCTTCGCCAATGCTTATGCCAATCCCGAAAACGAGGCCCGCGCCCTGGCCGCCCTGCGCGAGATCTGGCCCAACCCCCATGTCGGCGGCTCCGCCGAGATCCTGCCCGAAATCCGTGAGTTCGAGCGCTTCTCCACCGCCGCGCTCAACGCCTATCTGCAACCGGAAGTGTCGGGCTATCTCGGCCGGCTCGACGCGGCGCTGAGATCCGGCGGGTTCGGCGGCGAGTTCCTGATCGTGCAGTCGAATGGCGGCGTCATGAGCACCGATACGGCCCGCCGCCTGCCGGTGCGCACGGCGCTTTCGGGCCCCGCCGCCGGGGTGATCGCCGCCGGGCATATCGCCCGAACCGCCGGGTTCGACAATGTGATCACCGGCGATATGGGCGGCACCAGTTTCGACGTCGCCCTGATCGCCGGCGGCCAGTCCATGCTCTCGGCCCAGACCTCCGTCGATTTCGGCATGGTGGTGCGCACTCCGATGATCGAGATCACCACCATCGGCGCCGGCGGCGGCTCCATCGCCTGGGTGGACAGGGGCGGCCTGCTGCGGATCGGCCCCGAAAGCGCCGGGTCGAGCCCGGGACCGGCGGCCTATGGCCAGGGCAATACCCGGCCCACGGTGACGGATGCCAATGTCGTGCTCGGACGGATCGACCCCGACAGCCCCATCGGCGGCACGCTTGACCGGCTCGATGTCAAGGCCGCGGGCAAGGCCATCGACGATCACGTGGGGCGCGCGCTCGGACTTTCGACCGTGGAGGCGGCGGAGGCGATCCTGCGGGTCGCCAATTCCCGCATGGCCGGGGCGATCCGTCTGGTCAGCATCGAGCGCGGCTTCGACCCGAAACGGTTCGCCTTCATGCCCTTCGGCGGCGGTGGCGCGCTCCATGCCGGCGCGATGCTCCGCGAGGTGGGGATCGGCCGGGCCATCGTGCCGCGCTATCCCGGCGTGACCAGCGCCATGGGTTGCGTGATCGCCGATATGCGGCAGGATTTCGTGCAGACCGTCAACGCGCCGACCTCGGCCCTCGACCCGGCCGATCTGCGCGCGGTGCTGCAACGGCACGTGGATGACGGGATGGCGCTGCTCGACGCCGCGACCTCCCGTTTCGAGCGCCGCGATGTCGTCGTCGAACTGGACATGGCCTATATCGGGCAGACCCATACCGTGGCGGTGCCCCTGGCGGTGACGCTCGACGCGGGCCGGGTCGCCGCGCCCACATTGGCGCAGATCGAGACCGCCTTCGACGCCGCCTATGACGCGGCCTATGGGCGGCTCCTGCCGGGAGGGGCGCGCCGGGTGATGAACCTGCGCACGGCCGTGATCGGCAGGCGCCCGAAATTCGATCTGACCGCGCTCGCGCCGACCGGCGGCAGCATCGAAGCGGCCCGCGGCGGAACCCGCCCGGTCCATTTCGGCGATGCCTGGCACGAGACCGCCATCTACGACCGTCTCGCGCTGCCCGTGGGCGCCGAGATCGCCGGTCCGGCGATCCTGGTACAGCCCGACACGACGATCCTGATCGAGCCGGGCCTCTCCGGGCGCATCGACAGGTTCGGCAACACGATCATCGAGCCCGACGAGGCCTGACATGACAGAGACAATCGACCCGAAACGCACCGCGCTTCTGACCATCGACCTGCAAAACGACTTCCTGCATCCCGAGGGCACCTATGGCCGGGCCGGGCAGGGGGCGGAGGCCATCTCGGCCCTGCCCGCCCGCCTCCGGCCGCTGCGCGATGCGCTCCGCGCCAAGGGCGGGCGCTATATCAGCGCCCAGTTCACACTCGTCCCGGGGCCTGGCGGCGAACCGTTGATCGCCGCGCATCTGAAGAAGCTGCGCCCGTTCCTGGGCAAGGGCGATTTCGCCCCCGGCGGGTTCGGCCACGACCTTGTGGAGGCTCTCGCCCCGGCCGACTACACGATTGAAAAAGTGGCCTATTCCGCCTTCTATCAGACCCGGCTCGACTACATCCTGCGGGCGCTCGACATCGACACCCTGATCGTCGGCGGCATCGTCACCAATGGCGGCGTGGCCAGCACCGTCCGCGACGCGCATCTGCGCAACCTGCACACGATCCTGCTCTCCGATGGCTGCGCCGCGTTTCGGCAGGACGTCCACGACGCGACACTCGTCTCGCTCGGCTCGATCACGCCGAGTGCGACCTGTGCGGAGATGCTGGAGGCGCTGGCATGAGCCTGCGCGCCCGTCTCCGCTCCGCCGATATCCTGGTCGCGCCGGGGGTCTATGACGGATTGACCGCGCTGATTGCCGAGCGGGCGGGGTTCGAGGCGCTCTATCTCTCCGGCGCGGCGGTCGCCTATACCCGGCTCGGGCGGCCCGATATCGGGCTGACCTCGGTGACCGAGATGGCCGATACCATGGCGCTGATCCGGGACCGCGTGGCGCTGCCGGTGATCATCGACGCCGATACCGGCTTCGGCAACGCGCTCAATGCCCAGCGCACCCTGCGCCTTTATGAACGGGCCGGGGCCAGCGCCGTGCAGGTGGAGGATCAGACCTTCCCGAAACGCTGCGGGCATCTGGCGGACAAATCCCTGATCTCCGTTGCCGAGATGGCCGGAAAGATCGCCGCCATGGCCGATGCCCGCGCCTCCGAGGAGACCCTGATCGTGGCGCGGACCGACGCCATCGCGGTCGAGGGGTTCGCCGCCGCCATCGACCGGGCCGGGGCCTATATCGCCGCCGGGGCGGATGTGCTCTTCATCGAGGCGCCGCGCTCGGGGGCGGAGCTGAAATCGGTGGCCGAGGCTTTCGCCGGCAAGGTTCCGCTCCTTGCCAACATGGTCGAGGGCGGCGCCACGCCGATCCAGCGCGCCGCCGATCTCGGCGCCATGGGCTATGCCATCGCGATCTTTCCCGGCGGCATCGTGCGCGCCCTGGCCCGGTCCGCCGAAGACTACTACACCAGCCTCCACCGTCACGGCAGCAACGCGCCCTTCGCCGACCGGATGTTCGATTTCGACGGACTCAACGAGCGCCTCGGGACGGACGAGTTGCTCGATCTCGGCAAACGCTACGAAACCGGCGGGACATGAGCGTCGCGCCGCCACCCGATGCCGGGTTCGACCTCGACATTCCGGTCCTGATCGTCGGCGCCGGGGCCTGCGGGATGGTTGCGGCCCTGGCCGCCGATGAGTCCGGGGCGCGGGTGCTCGTCATCGAGGCCGACCGGGTGCCGTCCGGCTCCACGGCGCTCTCCGCCGGGCTGATCCCGGCCGCCGGGACGCGGTTTCAGGACGCGGCGGGGATCGACGACACATCGGCCCTCTTTGCCAAGGACATCCAGGCCAAGGCAAAGGGCGAGAACCCCCGGGACCTGGTGGACACCCTCGCCGCCCAGGCCGGGCCGACAATCGAATGGCTCGCCGACAGGTTCGCTCTGCCATTCTCGGTTGTCACCGATTTCGACTATCCGGGCCATTCCAGGCGCCGGATGCACGGCCTGCCATCCCGATCCGGCCGCGAACTGGTGGACCGGCTGCGCGCGACCTGCGAGGCGCGTGGTATCGATATCGTCTGCAATCGCCGCGCGGTAACGCTTCATGCCGACGGGCACCGGATCGCGGGCATCGGAATCGACGGCCCGGAGGGACCGGAGACCATCGGCTGCGCGGCGTTGATCCTCGCCTGCAACGGCTTTGGCGGAAACCGCGATATGGTCGCGCGATACATGCCGGAGGTCGCCGACGCGCTCTGGTTCGGGCATGATGGCAATCGCGGCGAGGCGGTGATCTGGGGCGAGGCGCTCGGGGCCGAAACGCTTCATCTCGGCGCCTATCAGGGCCACGGCAATGTCGCGATCCCCCATGGCATCCTGATCACCTGGGCGGTGATCTCCGAGGGTGGCATTCAGGTCAATCTCGATGGCCGGCGGTTCTGGGACGAAAGCCAGGGCTATTCCGAGGCGGCGCGCGCGGTCCTGTCGCAGCCCGAGGGGATCGCCTGGACCATCTTCGACGCCCGCATCGCGGCGGTGGCGCGGCAGTTCCAGGACTTCAAGAAGGCCGAGGCCACCGGCGCGATCCGCACCGCCGACACGACCGAAGCGCTGGCCGAGACTTGCGGTCTCGACCCCGAAGCCCTGTCGGCGACGCTGGCGGCGCTGCCCGGTGAGGGCCCGGACGGGTTCGGCAGGGTGTTCCGGGGGCCGGGCCTGACCGCGCCATTCTGCGCCGTGAAGGTGACCGGGGCGCTGTTTCATACCCAAGGCGGGCTCAACGTCGCGCCCGATGGCCGCGTCCGCCATGCCGATCGCGGCAGCTTCGCCAATCTTTACGCCGCCGGCGGCGCCGCGGTCGGGGTGTCCGGCAGGGCCGACAGCGGATATCTTTCCGGAAACGGTCTGCTCTCGGCCGTCGTCCTGGGACGCATCGCCGGCCGGGCGGCGGCCCGAGAAACCCTCAAGGAGCTTCGACATGCCTGATGGACAAGGATACGGGCCCTCCCTGGCCCGTTTCGACTGGGCCGACCCGCTCGGCCTGACCGGCCAGTTGACCGAGGACGAGCGGATGGTGGCCGAAAGCGCCGCGTCCTATGCCGCCGACAGGCTCGCTCCCCGGGTCGACAGGATGTATCTCGACGAAGGCGTCGCGCCCGAGATCTTTGCCGAGATGGGGTCGATGGGCCTTCTCGGTGTGACGATCCCCGAAAGCTGGGGCGGGCTCGGTGCCGGCTACGTGACCTATGGCCTCGTCGCGCGGGAGATCGAGCGTGTCGATTCCGGCTACCGCTCGATGATGTCGGTGCAATCCTCGCTGGTGATGTATCCGATTCATGCCTACGGCACCGATGCGCAGCGCGACAGATACCTGCCCGGGCTGGCGGCGGGGACGCTGATCGGCTGTTTCGGCCTGACCGAGCCGGAGGCCGGATCGGACCCGGCCGGTCTGAAGACGACCGCGAGGAAGACCGGGTCGGGCTATGTGCTGAACGGCGCCAAGACCTGGATCTCGAACGCACCGATCGCCGATGTCTTCGTCATCTGGGCGAAGTCCGAGGCCCATGGCGGCCAGATCCGCGGCTTTCTGCTCGACAAGGGCATGCCCGGCCTCACGGCGCCAAAGATCGAGGGCAAGCTGAGCTTGCGCGCCTCGATCACCGGCGAGATCGTGATGCGGGACGTCGAGGTCGGCGAGGCGGCGCTGCTGCCCGGGGTCGAGGGTCTCAAGGGCCCGTTCGGCTGCCTCAACCGGGCGCGCTACGGCATTGCCTGGGGGGTGATGGGCGCGGCGGAGGAGTGCTGGCACCGGGCCCGGCAATACGGGCTCGACCGGCGCCAGTTCGGCAGACCGCTGGCGCAGACCCAGCTCTTTCAGAAAAAGCTCGCGGACATGCAGACCGAGATCGCGCTCGGGTTGCAGGGCGCCCTGGCGCTCGGGCGGATGATGGAGAACGGGACCGCCGCCCCGGAAGCGATCAGCCTGATGAAGCGCAACAATTCCGGCAAGGCGCTCGATATCGCCCGGGCCGCGCGCGACATGCATGGCGGCAACGGCATCAGCGCCGAATACGCGGTGATGCGCCACTCCCAGAATCTGGAGACCGTCAACACCTATGAGGGCACCCACGACATCCACGCGCTGATCCTCGGCCGCGCGCAGACCGGGCTCCAGGCGTTCTTCTGATGCCACCGCCGCTCGACGGTCTCAAGGTCCTTGAAATCGCGCGGATTCTGGCCGGACCCTGGGTCGGTCAGATGCTTGCCGACCTCGGTGCCACGGTGATCAAGATCGAAAGCCCGGAGGGCGACGACACCCGCCGTTGGGGCCCGCCCTTCATCGAGCGCGATGGCGACCGCTCCGCGGCGTATTTCTATGGCTGCAACCGGGGCAAGTTCAGCGTCACCGCCGATCTGAAGTCCCGCTCCGGCCAGGCCCTGGTGCGCGATCTCGCCGCCGAGGCGGATGTGATGATCGAGAACTTCAAGGTCGGCGGGCTCGAAAAGTACCGGCTCGACTATGCCTCTCTCGCGGCGCTCAATCCGGGTCTCGTCTATTGTTCGATCACCGGGTTCGGGCAGGACGGCCCCTATGCCCGGCGCGCCGGCTACGATTATCTGGTGCAGGGCATGTCCGGGCTGATGTCGGTCACCGGCCCGCCCGACGGCGAGCCGCAGAAGGTCGGCGTCGCGGTGATGGACATCTATACCGGTCTCTACGCGGCCTCGGCCATCCAGGCCGCGCTGATCGCCCGGTCCGCCACCGGGCGCGGCGACCATATCGACCTCAGCCTCCTCGATACCGGGACCGCGACGCTCGCCAATCAGGCGATGAACTTCCTCGCCACCGGCACCGCACCTGCGCGCATGGGCAACCAGCACCCCAATATCGTGCCCTACCAGGTGTTTCCGGCCGCCGATGGCGATATCATCATCGCCGCCGGCAACGACCGGCAGTTCCGCGCACTCTGCGGGGTTCTCGACCGGCCCGATCTGGCCCGGCATCCGGACTACGGCA
This sequence comes from Paracoccaceae bacterium, assembly GCA_028284605.1. Taxonomy (GTDB): domain Bacteria; phylum Pseudomonadota; class Alphaproteobacteria; order Rhodobacterales; family Rhodobacteraceae; genus JANQRL01. The sequence continues at coordinate 33,259 of JANQRL010000047.1, forward strand.
GCAACGCCGACCGGGTGTTGAACCGCGCGGCGCTGGTCGCGGAGATCGCCGCCGCAACCCGGGCGCGCGACAAGGCCGGCCTGCTTGCCGCACTTGAACGCGATGGGGTCCCGGCCTCGCCGATCAATTCGGTGGCCGAGGTCTTCGACGACCCCCAGATCGGGGCGCGCGGGCTCCGGATCGCGCCGCAGGGCGTGCCGGGGGTCCGCTCTCCGATCCGTTTCGCCCATGGCGAGCTGGCTCTGGAGAGGACGGCGCCGAAACTGGGCGAGCATACCGACGCGGTGCGTGCGGCCGGATGGGCCGTCGCGGAGGCGGCTCCGCGACCCGACGGGTGATGCTGCGTCGGATCATGCTGCGTCGGGCCGGCGCGAAACCGGCGACGGTATCGCCGGTGGTGGACGCTGACCTTCCGTTGCACAGCCTTCGGTTGGCCGAGCGCATCCTGCGCCCGGTTTCGGACCGGCTTGTCGGTGCTAGTGCAGCCGGCAGTGCCGGGCGGGTTCCGGATACTCGACTTCCGGCCGCAGGGCCAACAGGCGCAGCGCGAGACCGGCCTCCTGGGCAAGCGCCACCGCCGGCATCGAGATGTCGGGGCGCAGCATGACCAAGGCGATCATGAGCGCGTCCTCACGCTCACCCTCGCTCGCCGCGGCGACCATATGGGCGAAACAGGCCTCGTCGGCGCCGAACTGGCGGCACTCCGCCGGGCGCCGCATCAGCGGGCGGCGGCCATGGCGCAGGCTCATGTCGCAGATCGCCTCCAGTGCTTCGGCCGCGCGCCGGCCGCGATCCGGGCCGAGCGCCTGGACGAGATCGCCGCAGACCCGCTCCCACGCCGCCGGACCGTCGGACCAGCTCCGCAGACAGCGCACCGCCTCCGCCTCGACCGCGCCGAGATCGGCCAAGAGGCCGACCGGCGCTGCGCCGCGATGGCTCCAGGCCGCGTTCATTTGGTCAGGATCAGCTTTCCAGCCCGGGTAATTCGCAAGGTGTACACCTGATTGCCGAGACGGATCCGCGCGGTGCTGCCGCCATCGGTCAGCGCATTCGCATCGTGCAACGGGGTGCTGTCATGCAAAGGCGAAAGGGTCGTCGTGCCGGTCGGGCTCTCAGTCGACATCATAGCCATCCTGCCGTATCCCATTGGTTTGTTACGGTTCTCGGCTGACCGGCGCCGTATTGTGTCAGGGGCAGCGGTTGGCTCAGGAAAGACTGAGTGATTTTGTCGGATATGTCAACGGCTGCCGCCGGATGTATACCGCGCGCCGTCTTATGCTCGTCGATGGGCTTCGACATGGGCCCGGATCAGGTCGCCGTAGAGCGTCCGGATCCGCTCCGTCGCCGGGCGGCGCCCGTCGCCGATCCGCTTGCCGTCGATTTCCGCCACCGGGGTCTGGGCGCCGAAGGTGCCGGTCAGGAACGCCTCCTCGGCGCCATAGGTCTCGTAGAGCGAGAAGTTCTTCTCGAAGACCGGGATGCCATCGGCGCGGCAGAGCTCGATCACCTTGGCCCGGGTGACCCCGTTCATGCAGTAATCGCCTGTGGAGGTCCAAACCTCGCCGCGCCGGACGATGAAGAAGTTGCAGGCATTGGTCGTGTTCACGAAGCCATTTGGGTCGAGCATCAGCGCCTCGTCGGCCCCGGCCTGCTCGGCCTGAAGGCAGGCGATGACGCAATTCAGCTTGGAATGCGAGTTGAGCTTCGGGTCCTGGGAATGCGGCAGCCCGCGGACCTGCGGCACGGTGGCGAGCCGGATGCCGCGGCTGGCAAGCGCGGCGGCGGGCTTCGAATGCTCCATGATGATGACGAGCGTTGGCCCCGAGCGGCTCAGCGCCGGGTGCTGGAACGGCTTCGCCTTCACCCCCCGGGTCAGCATCAGCCGGCAATGGACATCCGTCACCATCCCGTTGGCCTCCGCGGTGATCCGCAGCGCCTCGGCAATCCCGGCGCGGTCCATGCCGGGGTCGAGGCTCACCGCCTTACAGGCATCGAAGAACCGGTCCATGTGGTCGTCGAAGAACGCCCACACCCCGTCATGGAGCCGCATGCCTTCCCAGATCCCGTCGCCGAGCAGGAAGCCGCTGTCATAGACCGAGACTGTGGCCTCCTCGCGCGGTTTCAGCTCCCCGTTCACATAGATCAGGATGTCCCGGTTGCGCGGGTCGTCCTCGGCATCGTGGGTGGTCCGGGTCTCGGGCATCGCGGCTCCCTCTTTCATCTGGCAGAGCTATAGGGACGGGCCGGGGCGATGTCACCAGCGGCTCAGCCGACGGCCCGGACATAAATCTCCGTCCCCGGGTCCGAAAGGGCGGGGTCCACGGCGAAGCCGGCCTTCACGAGCACCCGGGCGGAGGCCGGATTGCTCCGCTCGACGCCGCCGATGAGCCGCAGGGGGCCTTGGCCGGTCCGGGCGGCGACCAGGCCCTGGACCAGTTCGGAGGCATAGCCCTTGCCCCAGGCGGTTTCGGCGAGCAGGTAGCCGAGATGCAGGGCCGGCCCCTCGGGCGCCTCCGGATCGGGGGCGAGGATCATCAGCCCGAGCAACGCGCCGCTCTCCCGGCCCGTCACCAGCAGGACATCGCTCTCCGCGGCCCGAGCCTCGATCCAGCCGGGCAGGCTCTCCCGTGCCCCGTCCCAATGCAGGCTCGGCGGCAAGGGCGCGAGCACGGCGGGGCTCAGGATCGCCGCCAGATCGGCTTCGAGTTCGGCGCGCGCGGCGCCCTCTAAGGCCCCGCGCCAGTGGCGGACCGACAGGCGGTCAGTGTCGAAGCGATCCATGGCGTGTCTCCTCAAACATGGCGCCTTCGGCGCCGCTCGGGCGGGGAACGGAGACGGACCGCGCGGCTGCGGCCCGCCGCTCGACCCAGAGCCACCGCCAATCCGTTTAGACGACGGGGGCGCCGGCGTCCATCTGCCCACCGGGGCATGGGTGAAGCCCCTGTGTGGCCCGGCGGATACCCGTCATGTTCCGAGCAAGGGGCTGCGGCGCGACAAACTCTTCGAAGAGTTTGCCCAGACCCTTCGAAGGGTCTGGCTGCACCCGTCGCGCCGGTCTGCGCCGCCAGGGGCCGCCTGTTCCGACTCGACGAGGGGGGCTCCGGCGTCCATCTGCCCGCCCGACTTCGGGTGGAGCCACTGGGGTGCCCCGGCGAATACCCGTCATGTCCCGAGCACGTGGCCGCGGCGCGGCAAACTCTTCGAAGAGTTTGGCCAGACCCTTCGAAGGGTCTGGTCCCATCCGCCGCGCCGGTCTCCGCCCTCGATGCCGCCTAATCCAGCTCGACCAGCAGGTCCTTGGCGTCGATCTGCCCGCCCGGCGCCACATGGAGCGCCTTCACCACCGCGTCGCGGTCAGCGTGCAGCCCGGTTTCCATCTTCATCGCCTCGATGGTCAGCAGCAAATCGCCGGCCTTCACCTTCTGCCCCTGGGCCACCGCGACCGACGCGACCACCCCCGGCATCGGCGCGCCGATATGGGCCGGATTGCCCTCCTCGGCCTTGGGGCGCTGGGCGGTCTGGGACTTCACCAGCCGGTCCGGCACCCGGATCACACGGGGCTGGCCGTTGAGTTCAAAGAACACCCGCGCCTCGCCTTCCTCGCTGGTCTCGCTGACCGCCTGCATCCGCACCTCGAGCGTCTTGCCCGGGTCGATCTCGACGCTGATCTCCTCGCCCGGTTCCATGCCGTAGAAGAAGGTATGGGTCGGCAGGGTGCGCACCGGGCCATAGGTCTCGTGCCGGCGGGCATAATCGGCGAAGACCTTGGGATACATCAGATATCCGTTCAGGTCCTCGTCATCGAGGGTCAGGCCCAGCTCCTTCTCCACCGTCTTGCGGACCTCCTCCAGATCGACCGGAGCCAGGTGCTTGCCGGGCCGTTCGGTGTTGGGCCTTTCGCCCTTCAGCGCCTTCCTGACGATCTTCTCCGGGAACCCGCCCGGCGGCTGGCCGAGATTGCCGCGCATCATGTCGATGACGCTCTCCGGGAAGGAGACCTCGACCTTCGGGTCCTCGACCTCGGCCCGGCTGAGCCCCTGGCTCACCATCATCAGCGCCATGTCGCCCACCACCTTCGACGACGGCGTCACCTTCACGATATCGCCGAACATCTGGTTCACATCCGCATAGGTCTGGGCGACCTCGTGCCAGCGCTCTTCGAGGCCCAGCGACCGCGCCTGCGCCTTGAGATTGGTGAACTGCCCGCCCGGCATCTCGTGGAGATAGACCTCCGAGGCCGGCGCCTGCATGCCGCTCTCGAAGGCCGCATAATGCGCCCGCACCTGCTCCCAGTAGTTGGAAATCTCGCGGATCGCGGCGATGTCGAGCCCTGTATCGCGCTCGGCAAACCGCAGCGCCTCCACCACCGAGCCCAAAGTCGGCTGCGCCGTATTGCCCGAGAGCGCATCCATCGCCGCATCCACGCAATCCACCCCGGCCTCGGAGGCGGCGAGGATCGTGGCGATCCCGGCTCCGGACGTGTCGTGGGTATGGAAATGGATCGGCAGGTCAACCGCCTCCTTCAGCGCCGCGATCAGCATCGTGGCCTGGGTCGGCTTCAGCAGACCGGCCATGTCCTTCACGCCAAGGATATGGGCGCCGGCGGCCTCCAGCTCCTTGGCCATGGTCACATAATACTTGAGGTCGTACTTGGGCCGGGCCGGGTCCAGCAGGTCGCCGGTATAGCAGATCGAGCCCTCGCAGACCTTGCCGCTCTCGATCACCGCATCCATGGCGACGCGCATGTTCTCGACCCAGTTCAGGCTGTCGAAGACGCGGAACAGGTCGACGCCCGAGGCCGCCGCCTGCCGGACGAATTCCTGCACCACGTTGTCGGGGTAGTTCGTGTAGCCGACCCCATTCGACGCCCGCAGCAGCATCTGCGTCATCACATTGGGCAGCTTCGCCCGGATATCCCGCAGCCGCTGCCACGGGCATTCCTGAAGGAACCGGTAGGCCACGTCGAAGGTGGCCCCGCCCCAGCATTCGACGGAAAAGAGCCCGGACATGTTCGCGGCATAGCTCGGCGCGACCCGGATCATGTCGATGGACCGCATCCGCGTGGCCAGAAGCGATTGATGCCCGTCCCGCATCGTCGTGTCGGTGATCAGGAGCTGCTTTTGCGCCTTCATCCAGTCTGCCACCGCCTGCGCCCCGTCGCGGTCGAGGATCTGACGCGTCCCCGGTGCCGGGTCCTCGACATGGCGAGCAGGGGGCTTCGGGATGCGGACGATATCGTCCTTGGGCCTGGCCTGACCGGCGGTCTCCGGATGCCCGTTCACGGTGATATCGGCGATATAGGTCAGAATCCTCGTCGCACGGTCCCGGCGCGGGGTGAAATCGAAAAGCTCCGGCGTCTCGTCGATGAACTTGGTGTGGTATTCGTTGGAGATAAACAGCGGGTGCTTCAGCAGGTTCTCGACGAAGGCGATATTGGTGGAGACGCCGCGGATACGGAACTCACGCAGGGCCCGGTCCATCCGCGCGATGGCGGCCTCCGGCGTCGGCGCCCAGGCGGTCACCTTCTCCAGCAGCGAATCGTAGTATCGCGTGATGACCGCGCCCGAATAGGCGGTGCCGCCGTCGAGCCTTATCCCCATGCCGGTGGCGGAGCGATAGGTCTGGATACGGCCGTAATCGGGGATGAAGTTGTTGGCCGGGTCCTCCGTCGTCACCCGGCATTGCAGGGCATGGCCGTCGAGCTTCACATCGTATTGGCTCGCGACCCCGGTGGCCTCCATCAGGCTCTTGCCCTCGGCGATGAGGATCTGCGCCCGCACGATGTCGATCCCCGTCACCTCCTCGGTCACCGTATGTTCGACCTGGATGCGCGGATTGACCTCGATGAAGTAGAATTCGCCGGTCTCCATATCCATCAGGAACTCGACGGTGCCGGCGCATTCGTAATTCACATGCTCGCAGATCTTGCGGCCGAGATTGCAGAGCCGCTCGCGCTGGGCGCCGGAGAGATAGGGGGCAGGGGCCCGTTCCACGACCTTCTGATTGCGGCGCTGGACGGAGCAGTCGCGTTCCCAGAGGTGGTAGATATGCCCGTCGGTATCGCCGAGGATCTGCACCTCCACGTGCCGCGCGCGGGGGATCATCTTTTCCAGATAGCCCTCGCCATTGCCGAAGGCCGCCTCGGCCTCGCGCCGGCCCTCAAGAACCTTCTCCTCCAGCTCGTCCTCGCTCAGGATCGGGCGCATCCCGCGCCCGCCACCACCCCAGGACGCCTTGAGCATCAACGGATAGCCGATCTCCGCCGCCTCCTCGCGGATGAGAACCATATCCTCGCCCAGCACCTCGGTGGCCGGGATGACAGGCACACCGGCGGCGATGGCGACCTTGCGGGCGCTGGCCTTGTCGCCGAGCTTGCGCATGGTCTCCGCCTTCGGCCCGATAAAGGCGATCCCGGCGGCGTCGCAGGCATCCACGAGGGCGGGGTTCTCGGAGAGCAGCCCGTAGCCCGGATGGATCGCGTCCGCTCCAGCGCCCTTGGCCACGCGGAGGATCTCCTCGATCGAAAGATAGGCAGCCACCGGCCCGAGCCCCTCGCCGATCCGGTAGGCCTCGTCGGCCTTGAACCGGTGCAGGCCGAGCTTGTCCTCCTCCGCGAAGACCGCAACGGTGCGCTTGCCCAACTCGTTGGCCGCCCGCATCACCCGGATCGCGATCTCGCCCCGGTTCGCGATCAGGATCTTCTTGAAGTCCGCCATCCTCGCCCCGTCCCCTCTTTCGCAGGTGCAGAAACTCTAGGGGCTAAACCCCGGGGGGTAAACCGGGGCGGGGAGGTCGGCGAGCGTCGCGGCGCCGAGCTGGTGCATGTTGGCGATCAGGTCGGCGCGCAGGATGTCGATGAGATGCGCGGGGCCTCGGGGCCCGAGGGCGGCGAGCGCATAGTGCCAGGCCCGGCCCATCATGACGAAATCGGCCCCGAGCGCGCGGGCGCGCAGGATGTCGAGCCCGCTTTCAACGCCGCCGTCCAGGATCAGCGGCAGTTTGGTGGCCGCGCGGATCGCAGGTAGCGCCTCCGCCGTCGCCGGGGCGGCATCGAACTGCCGCCCGGCATGGTTCGAGATCCAGAGCGCGTCGACGCCTTCGGCTTCGAGCCGCTTGGCATCGTCGGCTCGGAGCACACCCTTGACCACGAACGGCCCGTCCCAGGCGTCCCGCAGCCAGCGCAGATACTCCATGTCCGGCGAGGTGCGCAGCAGGTAGCCGGCATGGGCGGTCGAGGGCAGGGAGCTTTTTTGCAGGTCCGCGGCATAGGCCTCGATCAGCGCCATCCGGGGCAGGCCGGTGCGGGCCATGGCCAGCGCCCAGGCCGGTCTCAGCGCCGTCTGCAGGGCCAGACGCGGGGTGAGCCGCGGCGGTTGCCGCAAACCACCCCGCACCTGCCGTTCCCGCCGCGAGGGCGCCGGGACGTCGACCGTCAGCACCAGGACGCGGAACCCCGCGTCCTTCGCGCGGCGCAGCATGTCGGCGCGGATCTCCGGATCGCGGGGCGGGTAGATCTGGAACCAGCCCTCGCCCTGCGTGGCCGGGCCGACCTCCTCGGGCAGCATCGTAGCGACGGTGGAGAGTGCGTAGGGCAGGCCGGCCTCCGTTGCGGCCTCGGCGAGGTGCCGCTCGGCCCCCGGCCAGACCAGTCCCGACATCCCAACCGGCGCCACGCCGACGGGCAGGGGCTGCGGCCGGCCGAAGAGCATGGTGGCGGGGTCGGGGTCAATCTCGCCATGGAGAATGGAGGGCGGCAGGAGCACCGCATCGAGCGCCGCCCGGTTGCGCCGCGCCGTGGCCTCGTCGCCCGTGGCGCTGTCGAGATAATCCCAGACGAAGCGCGGCAGGCGCCGTTTCGCGCGGGCCTTCAGGTCGCTGACGGCGGGATAGCGGGAGGCGAGGTCCATGGGGCGCAGGCTTACCGCGCCGCGCCCGGGGCCGAAAGACCGGGCGCGCGGTCCGGGCCGGGGGCGATTATTCGGCGAATAATCGGGACCCCGTGGCGGACGGGTGCGCCGGTTGACGGGACTGTCGCTGCGCGGGACCGGCCCGGAGGTTGGGGTTCGCCTGACTGGCCTGCGGTTCGGCGGGTGCGATTATTCGACGAATAATCGGCGCCTCCGGCGGGAGTATTTTCGGCCAAATGAAGGGGCCGGGTCAGCGAAAGGCGGCATATCTTGGGGATAGATCGGAACATTCCGCGAACGGGCGCTTTTCTCGGGGCGCCTTTCGCGCTAGGCTCCGCCCCCATGAGCAGATTTTCCGACGAAGAGGCCTTCGAGGCCGCCGTGCCGCTGTCCCAGCAGGCCCTTGCCGCCCGGCCCGCCCCCTATCTCGACGGACTCAATCCGGCCCAGCGGGAGGCGGTGGAGGCGCTCGATGGCCCGGTCCTGATGCTCGCGGGCGCCGGCACCGGCAAGACCCGCGCGCTCACCACCCGGATAGCCCATCTCCTCGTTACCGGCCGCGCCCGGCCCAACGAAATCCTCGCCGTGACCTTCACCAACAAGGCCGCGCGGGAGATGAAGACCCGCGTCAGCACCCTGCTCGGCGAGACCGTCGAAGGGATGCCCTGGCTTGGCACCTTCCACGCGATCTGCGTCCGGCTCCTGCGCCGCCATGCCGAACTCGTGGGCCTCAAGACCAGCTTCACCATCCTCGACACCGACGATCAGGTGCGGCTGATGAAACAGCTCATCCTCGCCGCCAATATCGACGAGAAACGCTGGCCCGCCCGGATGCTCTCCGGGATCGTCGACAACTGGAAGAACCGCGCCTGGCGCCCCGATCAGGTCCCGGCGCACGAGGCCTCGGCCTTCGATGGCCGGGCGGTGGACCTCTACGCCCAGTACCAGGCCCGGCTCCTCGAGCTCAATGCCGTCGATTTCGGCGATCTCCTGCTCCACATGCTTACGATCTTTCAGGAGCATGACGACCTCCTCGCCCAGTACCGCCGCTGGTTCGCCTATATCCTCGTCGACGAGTACCAGGACACCAACGTCGCCCAGTACCTCTGGCTCCGGCTGCTCGCCGGCGGGCATAGAAACATCTGCTGCGTGGGCGACGACGACCAGTCGATCTATGGCTGGCGCGGGGCCGAGGTCGGCAATATCCTGCGCTTCGAAAAGGATTTTCCCGGCGCCACCGTCATCCGGCTCGAACAGAATTACCGCTCCACCGGCCATATCCTCGGCGCCGCTTCCGGGCTGATCGCGGCCAACAAGGGCCGCCTCGGCAAGACCCTCTTCACCGAGGGTGAGGACGGCGACAAGGTCCGCCTGATCGGCCATTGGGACGGCGAGGAGGAGGCGCGCTGGATCGGCGAGGAGATCGAGGCGATGCAGTCCGGCACCCGCGGCCGGGCGCCGATGTCGCTCAACGCCATGGCGATCCTCGTCCGCGCCTCGCATCAGATGCGCGCCTTCGAGGACCGGTTCCTGACCATCGGCTTGCCCTACAAGGTGATCGGGGGGCCGCGCTTCTACGAGCGCATGGAGATCCGCGACGCCATGGCCTATTTCCGCCTCGCCGTCTCGCCCGACGACGATCTCGCCTTCGAGCGGATCGTGAATACGCCCAAGCGCGGCCTCGGCGACAAGGCGGTGCAGACGATCCAGCGCGCGGCGCGCAGCAACGGCCTCAGCCTCGTCGAGGGCGCCCGACTCTGCGTCGAGGGCGGGCTGATCAAGGGGCGCGGGGGCGCGGCGCTCCGCGACCTGGTGCAGGGCATCGACCGCTGGCACGGCCAGGTCCGCGCCGAGGCCGACACCCATGTCGAACTTGCCGAGATGATCCTCGACGAGTCGGGCTACACGGCCCATTGGCAGAACGACAAGACGCCCGAGGCGCCGGGCCGGCTCGAAAATCTCAAGGAACTGGTGAAGGCGCTTGAGGAGTTCGAGAACCTCCAGGGCTTTCTCGAGCATATCGCGCTCATCATGGATAACGAGCAGGAGGATGCGGCGGAGAAGGTCACGATCATGACGCTCCACGCCGCCAAGGGGCTCGAATTTCCCGCGGTCTTCCTGCCTGGGTGGGAGGACGGCCTGTTCCCGTCGCAACGCTCCATGGACGAAACCGGGATGAAGGGCCTCGAGGAGGAGCGGCGCCTGGCCTATGTCGGCATTACGAGGGCCGAGGAGGTCTGCACGATCTCCTTCGCAGCGAACCGCCGGGTCTACGGCCAGTGGCAGAGCCAGATGCCCTCGCGCTTTATCGACGAAGTGCCGGAGAGCCATGTGGAGGTGCTGACCCCGCCGGGCCTCTATGGTGGCGGCTACGGGGCGGCGGGGATGGCGGCGAGCGCCTCGCCGGCGGCGTCGGGCCTTGCCGGTTCGACGCTCCAGGACCGCGCGGCGGAGGCCAATGTCTACAATTCCCCGGGCTGGAAACGGCTCCAGGCGCGGTCGGGCCAATTCGGCATGAGCCAGCCCCGCGAGAGCCGCAACATGACGATCGACCTCGATGCGGTCAGCGCGTTCACCATCGGCGACCGGGTGTTCCACAAGAAATTCGGCTATGGCGAGGTGATGGAGATCGAGGGCGACAAGCTCGTCATCGAATTCGATAAGGCGGGCGAGAAGAAGGTGGTGGCAGGGTTCGTCGTGGCCGAGGCCCAGGCCGGTGAGGTGCCGTTCTGATTCTGGCGCTCGGCCTGGCGGCGCCCGGGGGAAGGCGCGTCGACGCGCCTTGAAAAGCGCCGTCGACGGCGCTTGAGAACGCGCTTTCGAAAGCGCGTAGATGCGGCCCGTCGACGGGCCGCCCGACGCCCTGCCCCAAGCCGCGTCTGGCCGGGCGCCTAGCCCAAACTCCGCAAAATCGGCACCAGCGAAAGCACCAGCAGCCCCGCCATCGTCCAGTTGAACACCACAAGCCGCCGCCCGCCCGAGAGCCAGCGCCGCACCTGCGTCCCGCCCCAGGCCCAGATCCCGACCGAGGGCAGGTTCACCAGCGAGAAGATGCCGGCCACCATCGCCGCCCCCAGCGCCCCGCCACCCTCCGGCGCGTAATAGGTCTGGGCGGTGATCCCCATATAGATCGCCTTCGGGTTCACCCACTGAAACGCCGCCGCTTGCAGAAACGTGAAGGGCCGCGCTCCTGCCGCCCCTTCGCCCGGGGCCGCGGCATGGGCGATGCGCCAGGCCAGATAGAGCAGATACACCGTACACACCGCCATCGTCGCGATGCGGAGCGCCGGCACCGCCTGGAACACCTCCGCCAGCCCGAGCCCGATCAGAAACGTCATGAACCCGTGGCCGAGGCTGATCCCCAGCATATGCGGCACCGTGCGCACCAGCCCGAAATTCGCGCCAGAGGCCATCAGCATCAGGTTGTTCGGCCCCGGCGTGACCGAACTGACGAGCGCGAAGCCGATAAGGGCGAGGATGAGTTCATAGGTCATGACGCAAGCCTATGCGGGGCAGAGGGCAATGAAATTGCCAATCGCATTCCGGGAACCTAATCTGCACAACGAATGATGAAGATCGACGATATCAACGCCCGAATATTGCGTGAGCTGACCCAGGACGGCCGGATCAGCAATACCGACCTCGCGGACCGCGTCGGCCTCTCCGCCTCGGCCTGTCTGCGCCGGGTGCAGGAGCTGGAGCGCGCCGGCATCATCCGTGGCTACCGTGCCCGGCTCGACCCCGGCCAGACCGGGCGGGCCTTCGCGGTCTATGTGGCCGTGGGGCTCGCGGAGCACACCAAGGACGCCCAGGCGACCTTCGAACGCGCCATGGAGATCGCGCCCGAGGTCACCGAATGCCACAATATCGCCGGGGCTTTTGAATACCTCCTGCGCGTCGAGGTCGCGGATCTGACCGCCTACAAGGCGTTCCACACCGACCGGCTCGGCACCGCGCCCCATGTGCGCTCGATCACCAGCTACATGGTGATGGGCTCGCCCAAGGACCTCCGCGCCTGAGACCCGGAAACGAAAAACGGCGACGCCAGGGAGGAGGAGAGGCGCCGCCGTTCGTCTTCCGATGCGATCAGGGAGGAGGAGAGACCGCACCGATCCTGTGATGGTCAGAAGCAGCGGCGAGGGCCCAGGGAGGAGGAGAGGACCCCCGCCGCGTCTTCTGTCACGACCCGCTCAGGGAGGAGGAGAGAGCGTGCCGTGCGTCAGGGCCCCAGGGAGGAGGAGAGGGACCCCGATCCGAATTACCTTCCCGCCGTGCCCCCCGTGCCTTCGGTGGCCTCGAGCGCGACGCGACCGATATCCGCCCGGGCGATGCCCAGATCGTTCAGTTCACGGTCCGACAGCATCGACAGTTCGTTGTAGGTCGTGCGGTAGACCTTGCGGCGGGCGTTCCAGGCGCCGAATTCGGCGGCCCAGCGGTTCAATCTCTGGCCCAGGCCGGTTCCGGCGAGGGCGGTGCGGGTGTTGCTGGCATATGCCATTGTCGTCTGTAACCTTCGGGTACGGTTGTCCCCGCTTGCGGCGGGGTGTTGCTGCTCGTGACGCGCTGATAGCGCTCTCACGACCCGAAGATAGGCCGATGCTGCGGTTGCACAATTCCTTTTCGAGACAATGCTGCTATGCAGAAAACGCATATGATTTGCTGGGCGGATTTTTCGGCTATCGCACGGTTTTTGCGCGGTTTCGGAACCTCCGCCTTGCCGTTTCGCCTTGAACGCCCACCTCATGCGTGGAGATTGGGCAGAACCGAAAGAGGGGCCGTGTCATGGGGGTGACAAAGGACGAAATTCTGGCCGCGCTGCGATCTGTCGCGGTGCCCGGCGGCGGCGATCTGGTGAGCCGCGATCTGGTCCGCGCGGTGGGAATCAGCGGCGATCAGGTGCGATTCGTGATCGAGGCGGAGGACCCGGCCCAGGCCAAGGCGATGGAGGCGGCGCGGGCCGAAGCCGAGGATGTCATCCGGGCCTTGCCGGGCGTGACCGGGGCCGCCGTGATGCTCACCGCTCACAGCCCTGGCGGGGCGTCCAAGGCGCCTCCGCCCCCGGGCGGGGAACCGCCGGCGCTGAAGATCGGCCGCCACCCGACCAAGCAATCCGGCCCGGCACCCGTGGCCGGCGTCGACCGGATCATCGCCGTGGGCTCCGGCAAGGGTGGGGTGGGCAAATCCACCGTCGCCACGAACCTCGCCGTGGCGCTGGCGCGGGAGGGGCGCCGGGTCGGCCTGCTCGACGCCGATATCTACGGCCCCTCGATCCCGCGCATGATGGGAATCCAGAAGAAACCCGCCTCGCCGGACGGCAAGACGATCATCCCGCTTCAGGCCCATGGCGTGACGCTGATGTCCATCGGCTTCATGGTGGAGCCGGAAAAGGCCGTGGTCTGGCGCGGCCCGATGCTGATGGGCGCGCTGCAACAGATGCTCGGGCAGGTGGAGTGGGGCGGGCTCGACATCCTGATCGTCGATCTGCCCCCCGGGACCGGCGATGTGCAGCTCACGCTCTGCCAGCGCACGGCGCTGACCGGGGCGGTGGTGGTGAGCACGCCGCAGGACGTGGCGCTGATCGACGCGCGCAAGGCGCTTGATATGTTCGGCACGCTGAAGACCCCGGTGCTCGGCCTGATCGAGAACATGTCGGTCTATATCTGTCCGAATTGCGGGCACGAGGCGCATCTCTTCGGCCATGGCGGGGTGGCGGCGGAGGCGGAGCGGCTCGGCCTGCCGTTCCTCGGCGCGCTGCCGATCGACCTCGACACGCGGCTCGCCGGGGATGGCGGGTCGCCGATTGCCACCGGCGACGGGCCGATGGCCGGGGCCTATCGCGAGCTGGCCCGGCGCTTCGTCTCCGGCGGGATGGCCTGACCGGACCTTCCGGGAAATCATGGAATCCGACAGGCGGACGGCGAATCACGCAGGCGTGACACCGGCTTGATTCGCGGAATCTGCCAAGGGAAACGGGTTATGGTCGCCGGTTTCGAGGGCAATTCCGGGCAATCTCAGTGCCTTCAGATGAGATTTCTCGGGAAATCATGGAAAAATGTGTCAGCGAAAAGCCGCCACAATATGTTGTGTTGTTGTCCGGTGTGTCCGCTAAGTTATGATGTGCAGAGCGCCGTAGCGGCACAATACCTTGTTTCTTGAGTGTCTCGAAAACAGCATCTAGTACCATCTCGCCCAAAAAACTGTTGAGTTCCATGAATTCCCAGAGCATAACTCTGCTCAAGGAAGACGGGCAGACAAATCGGGGCGCACAAAAGACCCCACCGGCGACAAGTCAGGTTTCATACAGGCACCCGCTTTCCTGAGACGAAGAGATCCGGCGCGCGAGCGAGCAGACATCCCCCCAGGTGGCGCGCGTAGCTGGACATCCCGCGAGGGACGATGGCGGCGGATTGGGCTATGGCAGCAGCTCAATCCGCCGTTTTCGCTCCGGGATCGCCTCAAGGTGCAATCGGGGGAAGGAAAGGGGCCGCGGGACAGTGTCTCTGGGTTTCCTCGGCGGGTTCGACCAGAAGGTCGACACGAAAGGTCGGGTTTCGATCCCGGCCGATTTTCGTGCCGTGCTCGCCGATGGCGATCCGCGCTGCCCCGATCATCCGCTGCCGCGCCTCGTGGTCCTCCACGGGCCCCATCTGAAGAACCACCTCCAGGCCTATACCTTTGACGGAATGCAGGAAATTCACGCCGGCATCCGCAAGCTGCCGCGCGGCCCCGACCGCCGCCAGGCCGAGCGCTATATCCTCGGCCATTCCTGGACCACCGAGATCGACAAGGACGGCCGGATCGTCCTGCCGCAGCGCCTGCGCGCCCAGATCGGGCTAGAGGGCGAGGCCAAGATGATGGCGATGGGCGATCATTTCGAGATCTGGAATGCCGAAACCTTCGCCGAGGTCGAGGCCCGCGAGACCGCCGAATGGCTCGCCGACAAGCCCGAGGATTTCGACCCGCTCACGCTTCTCGACCCGCCGGGCGGGGCCTGAGCCATGGGGCCAGCTGCCGCCGCGCCCCATATTCCGGTCCTGATCGGCCCGCTCATCGAGACCTGTGCGCCAATCTCCGGCACCTGGCTCGATGGCACCTTCGGCGCCGGCGGCTATGCGAAGGCCCTGCTGGAGGCGGGGGCAGAGAAGGTCATCGGCCTCGACCGCGATCCGTCGGTATTCGATCTCGCTGTCGGCTGGGCCGGGGATTGGCCGGGCCTCGAACTCCATGAGGCCACGTTTTCCGAACTCGACCGTTACGGCGCGGATCTCGACGGGGTGGTGCTCGACCTCGGGGTCAGTTCGATGCAACTCGACCAGGCCGAGCGCGGCTTCTCCTTCCTGCGCGACGGGCCGCTCGACATGCGCATGGGGGCCGCGGGGCCGAGCGCGGCGGATATCGTCAACCGCGCTGACGAAACCCTGATCGCCGACATCCTCTACCGTTACGGTGAGGAGCGGCAGAGCCGCCGCATCGCCCGCGCCATCGCCCGCGAACGTCCGCTCAGCACGACCGCGGAGCTGGCCGCGCTGATCGAACGCTGCCTGCCGCGCCCGAAACCCGGCCAGAGCCATCCGGCGACCCGTTCCTTTCAGGCGCTCCGCATCGCGGTGAACGACGAGTACGGCGAACTCGCCGCGGGGCTGATGGCCGCCGAGCGGGCGCTCCGCCCCGGCGGGCTCCTCGCTGTCGTGAGCTTCCATTCCGTCGAGGACCGCATCGTCAAACGTTTCATTCAGGCCCGCAGCACGACCGGCGGCGGCAGCCGGCACGCGCCGGAGCGGCAGGGGCCGGCGCCGGGCTTCGAGAGCGTCACCCGCAAGGCCGTCGGCCCCAGCGCCCGCGAAGTCGCCGCGAACCCCCGCGCCCGCTCCGCCAAGCTCCGCGTGGCCCGGAGGACCGCGGCGCCGGCCGCCCCGGTCGACCCGAAGACGCTCGGCATGCCCGTGATCCGGGGGAAAATCCAATGAGGGGAACGATTTACATCCTCAGCGTTATCGCCGTCATCGGCCTCGCCTATTGGGCCTATGTCGAGAATTACCGCACCCAAGCGGCGCTCAGCGAGGTCCGCGGCCTCCATGCCGAGATCGGCCAGGCCCATGAGCGGCTCACCATGCTGCGCGCCGAATGGGCCTATCTGAACCGCCCCGACCGGCTCCGCGATCTCGCCGACCTGAACTACAACCGGCTCGAACTCATGCCGCTCATGCCCGACGCCTTCGGCCGGATCGGCGACGTGCCCTATCCGCAGCCCGCCCTTCTGCCGATCACCGACCCGATCGAGCTTTCCGCCCGCACCGGCGAGGATTTCCCGTGATCCGCAGCCCGCTCCGCCCGCTCGCCCGGATCCTGCGCGCCCGGGACCGGGGCGAGAACCCGGACGTTATCGCCGCCGAGAACCTGCGCCGCCGCCGCGCCGCCGATCAGGAACGCGCCCGCGCCCGGGCCGAGGGGCGGCTCCTTGTCCTCGGCGTCTTCTTCCTCTGCGCCTTCGCGGTGATCGGGGGCCGGATGGGGGTGCTCGCCGCCTCGGAGCCGGAAGAGCCCCGTGCCTCGGTCTCCGGCAACCCGATCATCGGCCAGCGCGCCGATATCGTCGACCGCAACGGGCGGCTCCTGGCCACCAACCTCGCCACCCATTCGCTCTACGCCCATCCCCAGGAGATGATCGAGCCGGAGCGCACGGCGGAGGCCCTCGCCGCGATCTTCCCCGAACTCGACGCCGAAGACCTCCTCAAGGACTTCACCGGCGAGCGCCGCTTCCTTTGGGTCCGCCGCGAACTCAGCCCGGAACAGAAACAGGCGGTCCACAATATCGGCGAACCGGGCCTGCATTTCGGTCCGCGTGAGATGCGGCTCTACCCGAACGGCTCCATCGCCGCCCATATCCTCGGCGGCGCCTCCTATGGCCGCGAAGGCGTGGCCAGCGCCGAGGTGATCGGCACCGCCGGGGTCGAGAAGCAGTTCGATGATTTCCTGCGCGACCCCGCGAACGAGGGCGCGCCGCTCCAGCTCTCCATCGACCTCACCGTGCAGGCCGCCTCCGAACGGGTGCTCGCCGGCGGCATGATGCTGATGAACGCCAAGGGCGCGGCGAGCGTGCTGATGGATGTCCGCACCGGCGAGATCATCTCCTTGGTTTCACTGCCCGATTTCGACCCGAACGACCGCCCCCCGGTGCTGACCGAGGGCGACCAGTCCGACAGCCCGCTCTTCAACCGTGCGGTGCAGGGGGTCTATGAACTGGGGTCGGTCTTCAAGATCTTCACCGTGGCCCAGGCCCTCGATCTGGGCCTGGTCAACGCCGCGACGACCATCGACACGCGGGGGCCGCTCACCTGGGGCCGGTTCCGGATCCGCGATTTCCACGATCTGGGCCCCTCGCTCAGCGTGACGGATGTGATCGTGGAAAGCTCCAATATCGGCACCGCCCGGATTGCGCAGATGATCGGGGCGGAACGGCAGCGCGATTTCCTCGGCGAGCTGGGCCTCCTCGAACCGGTGCCACTTGAGATGACAGAGGCCCCCACCGGCCGCCCGCTCCTGCCGCCGAACTGGTCGGAACTGTCGACCATGACGATCTCCTACGGCCACGGCCTCTCCTCCTCGCCGCTGCACCTCGCCCAGGCCTATGCGGCGATGGTCAATGGCGGCACGCTGGTGCGCCCCACGCTCCTGCGCCAGGCCGGTCAGCAGGCCGGCCCCCGGGTCATCAGCCCGCAGACCTCCGCCATCGCCACCGACATGCTGCGCCAGGTCGTGGCCCGCGGCACCGCCTCCTTCGGCGAGGTTCCGGGCTATCAGGTCGGCGGCAAGACCGGCACCGCCGACAAGCCCCGCGCGGCGGGCGGCGGTTACTATGACGACAAGGTGCTCTCCACCTTCGCCTCGGTCTTTCCGGCGGACAATCCGCGCTATGTGCTGATCGTGACCCTCGATGAACCGGTCGAGACCTCCGGCACCGAACCGCGCCGCACCGCGGGCTGGACCGCCGTGCCCATCGCCGCGGAGATGATCCGCCGCACCGCGCCCCTCCTCGGCCTGCGCCCGCAGATTGAAACCCTCGGCGCAACGGGTGTAACACTCACCTCGAACTGAGCTCGATGGGGAGAGCGATGAGTAAGGCGGCGCCCGGCGACAAGACCGCGACCCTCACAGAGCTGGGGCTGACGGCGCAGGGCGGGCGCGAGGCGCGGATCACCGGGGTCACCGCCGACAGCCGCGAGGTGATGCCGGGCTTTCTCTTCGCCGCTCTGCCGGGGAGCCGCGTCCATGGCGCGGAGTTCATCCAATACGCCCTGCGCCAGCGCGCCGGCGCGATCCTGACCGATACCGAAGGCGCCCGGATCGCCGCCGCAGACCTGGCCGAAAGCGACGCCGCGCTGATCCTCGCCGAGGATTCGCGCCAGACCCTGGCCCAGACCGCGAGCCTCTGGTTCGGCTCCCATCCCGCCACCATGGTCGCGGTGACCGGCACCAACGGAAAGACCAGCGTGGCCAGTTTCTGCCGCCAGATCTGGGTGGAGCTGGAGGAACAGGGGGTCAATCTCGGCACCACCGGGGTGGAGGGCGTCTGGACCCACCCCCTGCGCCACACCACCCCCGATCCGGTGACCCTGCATCGGGTTCTGGCCGAGGCGCGGGCGGCCGGCGTGACCCATGTGGCGATGGAAGCCTCCTCCCACGGGCTCGACCAGCGCCGGCTCGACGGGATCGTCCTCGCCGCCGCCGGGTTCTCCAATTTCAGCCAGGACCATCTCGACTATCACCACACCCTCGAAGCCTATTTCGACGCCAAGATGGGCCTCTTCACCCGGCTCCTGCCGGAAGAGGGCGTGGCGGTGGTCAATCTCGACGATCCGCGCGGGCGGCAGGTCGCGCAGATCGCTGAACACCGCGGTCAGGAGGTGATCGGCGTCGGCCGCAGCCCCGAGGCGCGGCTGAGGCTGACCGCGCTCCGCTTCGGCCCCACTGGGCAGGAGGTGCGCTTCGGCTGGCAGGGCCGGGCCTATATGGTGCATCTGCCGCTGATCGGTGGGTTCCAGGCGGAGAATGTGCTGCTCGCCGCCGGTCTCGTGATCGCCGCCGGGGCGGACCCCGAGGAAGTCTTCGACACGCTCCCGCATCTCGAAACCGTGCGTGGCCGGATGGAGCACGCGGCGACACGGGACAACGGCGCGGCGGTCTTCGTCGATTACGCCCACACGCCGGACGCGGTGGCGACGGCCCTTCAGGCGCTCCGCCCCCATGTGATGGGCCGCATCGTGGCCATCGTCGGCGCCGGCGGCGACCGCGACACGTCCAAGCGCCGGCTGATGGGCCAGGCGGCGGCGGAATACTCCGACCAGGTGATCGTGACCGACGACAATCCCCGCTCCGAGGACCCGGCGGTGATCCGCATGGCGGTGATGTCCGGCGCGCCCGGGGCGATGGAGGTCGGCGACCGCGCCGAGGCGATCCTGCGCGGCGTCGATGCGCTCGGCCCCGGCGATGCGCTGCTGATCTGCGGCAAGGGCCATGAGACCGGGCAGATCATCGGCGACGACGTGCTGCCGTTTGACGATGTGGAACAGGCGAGCGTGGCCGTCGCGGCCCTCGACGGGGCGATCTGATGGCGCTCTGGACGGCCGAAGAGGCCGCCGCCGCCACCGGAGGCCGGGCGACCGCCCCCTTTTCCGCTACGGGATTATCCATTGACAGCAGGACGTTAGCGCCCGGCGATCTGTTCATCGCCCTGAAAGCGGAGCGCGACGGCCATGACTTCGTGGCGGGCGCCTTGGCCGCCGGCGCCTCGGCGGCCCTGGTAACCCATAGACCTGACGGCGTGGACGACGATGCGCCGCTTCTGATCGTCGATGACGTTCAAGCTGCCCTGGAGGCTCTGGGCCGCGCCGGCCGCGCCCGCACCAAGGCGCGGGTGGCGGGCATCACCGGGTCGGTCGGAAAGACCTCGACCAAAGAGATGCTCCGCGACGCGCTTTCCGGTCAGGGCAAGGTCCATGCCTCGGTGGCGAGCTACAACAACCATTGGGGGGTGCCCCTGACCCTGGCCCGGATGCCGGCGGACACCGATTATGCGGTCATCGAGATCGGAATGAACGCGCCGGGCGAAATCGCGCCGCTCTCGAAACAGGCCCGGCCCCATGTCGCCATGGTCACCACCGTCGGCGCCGCCCATCTCGAAGCCTTCGAGAATATCGACGGAATCGCGGTCGAAAAAGGCTCGATCTGCGACGGCTTGGAGCCCGAGGGCATCGCGGTCCTCAATGGCGACTTGTCAAATTCCGATCTTCTTTACGAGGCCGCTCGTCGAAACAGCGCCGAAATCTGCACTTTTGGAACATCCACCGGACTCGACTACCACCTCACCGCCGCCCGCATCTCCGAAGGCGTCACCATCGGTGAAGGCCGCGCCAAAGGCCAGGACCTGCTCTTCAAAATAGCCAGCGAAGGCCGACATTTCGCGCTCAATGCCCTTGGCGTCCTCGCCGTCGCCGAGGCTCTTGGCGCCGACCGGGCCGAAACCCTGATCGGCCTCGGCCGCTGGGCGCCGCCCAAAGGCCGCGGCAACCGCGAGCGCCTCATCCTCGACGACGGCCTCGAAGACGCCGCCTTCGAACTGATCGACGACGCCTTCAACGCCAACCCGACCTCGCTCTCCGCCGCGCTCGAGGTCCTCGCCGCCGCCAAGCCTCAGGGACGCGGCCGCCGTATCGCGATCCTCGGCGACATGCTCGAACTCGGCCCCGCCGAGGCCGAGATGCACGCCGCCATCGCCAGCGACCCCGCCCTCGAGACCGTTGCCACGATCCACTGCGCAGGCCCCCGCATGGCCCATCTCCACGCCGCCCTCGACCCGGCCCGCCGGGGCCGCCACACCGAGACCGCCGAGGAGCTTGCCGCAGAAGCCCCCCATCTCGTCCGCCCCGGCGATGTCGTCCTCGTCAAAGGCTCCAAGGGCAGCCGGGTCTCGCTCGTCGTTGACGCATTGCGCAAACTCGGGCATCCGGTCCGGCAATCAGAAAGCGAGGCCTGAGCAGATGTTGTATTGGTTGACCGCCCTGTCGGACGGCGGCGATTTCTTCAATCTCTTCCGCTACATCACCTTCCGCGCCGGCGGCGCCTTCCTCACTGCCCTGATCTTCGGCTTCGTCTTTGGCCCCTCGCTGATCCGCGTCCTGCGCAAGCGCCAGGGTAAGGGCCAGCCGATCCGCGATGACGGCCCGGAAAGCCATTTCGAGAAGGCCGGCACGCCGACCATGGGCGGCCTCCTGATCGTCGGTGCGCTCCTCACCTCGACGCTCCTCTGGGCCCGGCTCGACAACCCCTTCGTCTGGATGGTGCTCTTTGTCACCGTGGGCTTCGCCGCCATCGGCTTCGCCGACGATTACGCCAAGGTCTCGAAACAGACGTCGAGCGGCGTCTCCGGCAAGGTCCGCCTTGCTATCGGCTTCCTGATCGCCGGGATCGCCGCCTATTGGGCCTCGATGTTCCACTATGACGAGCTGCGCCACGCGCTCGCCTTCCCGGTGCTGAAGGACCTGCTCCTCTATATGGGCGTGCTCTTCATCCCCTTCGCGATGTTCGTGATCGTCGGCGCGGCTAATGCGGTGAACCTCACCGACGGGCTCGACGGGCTTGCCATCATGCCGGTGATGATCGCCGCCGGGACGCTCGGGATCATCGCCTATGCCGTGGGCCGCACCGACTTCACCCAATATCTCGACGTGCATTACGTGCAGGGCACCGGGGAGCTTCTGATCTTCACCGCCGGGCTGATCGGCGGCGGCCTCGGGTTCCTGTGGTATAACGCCCCCCCGGCGGCGGTCTTCATGGGCGATACCGGATCGCTCGCCCTCGGCGGCGCGCTCGGCGCCATCGCGGTCGCCACCAAGCACGAGATCGTGCTGGCCATCGTCGGCGGGCTCTTCGTTGTCGAGGCGCTCTCCGTCATCATCCAGGTCGCCTATTTCCGCCGCACCGGAAAGCGCGTCTTCCTGATGGCCCCGATCCACCACCATTATGAAAAGAAGGGCTGGGCCGAGCCGCAGATCGTGATCCGGTTCTGGATCATCTCGCTCATTCTCGCGATGATCGGGCTGGCGACGCTGAAGGTGCGCTGACGCTCTGGCCCTCGCGCGGCTTCCCTGTCAGGATTGCGCGCAAAAGGGGGGATGTCATGGCACGCAAGGCACTGGTCACAGGCGGCAATCGCGGCATCGGCAAGGCCGTCGCGGCGGGGCTCGTCGCGGAAGGGCTCGACGTCACCATCGGCGTGCGCGACCTCGCGGCGGGAGAGGCCGCGGCGGCGGAGATCGGCGCGAGGGCCGTGGAATTGGACCTGTCGAACCCGGAACATGTGGACACGCCCCGCGATGTCGAGGTGCTGGTGAACAATGCCGGGCTGCTCTGGGAAGGCTCGATCTTCGACTCCATGGACCGGTTCGAGGCGACGATGGATGTCTCGCTCCACGGGCCATTCTCGCTGATCCGGGCCTGCCTGCCGGCGATGCAGGCGGCCGGCTATGGACGGGTGGTGAATGTCTCCTCCGGCTGGGGCAGCTTTGCCGAGGGTCTCGGCGGCGGCGGCGCCTATGGGGTGGGCAAGGCGGCGATGAACGCGCTGACCGTGATCACCGACCGGGACACGCCGGATTTCATCAAGATCAATGCGATGTGCCCGGGCTGGGTGCGGACCCGGATGGGCGGGCCGGGGGCCAATCTGAGCCCGGAGGAGGCCGCCGATACCGGCATCTGGCTCTCCACCCTGCCGGAGGACGGGCCCTCGGGCGGGTTCTTCCGGCGGCGCCAGCCGATCCAATGGTAAGCGCATGATCCCGGTCCGGGGCATGGAAGGGGCGATTGTCGCGGTCCTCGGGCTCGGCCGGTCCGGGCTGGCGGCGTTGCGGGCATTGAAGGCGGGCGGCGCGAGCCCCGTCGTCTGGGACGACGGTAACCGCGCCGCGGAGCTGGCGGCGGGCGAAGGCGTTGAATTGCAAGACTTTACGAAGCCGGGCGCGTTCGACGGGGTGGCCCGGCTGATCGTCTCGCCGGGCATCCCGCATCTCTACCCCGCCCCCCATGCCGCCATCGCGGCGGCCTGGGAGGCGGGGGTGCCGGTGGACAACGATGTCGGATTGTTCTTCCGGTCTCTTGCGGCGCCGGACTGGGACCTTTTCGACCGTGCGCCGCGGGTCGTGGCGATCACCGGATCGAATGGAAAATCAACCACTTCCGCGCTCCTGCACCATGTGCTGGAGGAGGCCGGGCATGAGAGCCAGCTCGCCGGAAACATCGGCCGCGGGGTCCTTGATATCGACCCGCCGGGGGAGGGCGGGGTGGTGGTGCTGGAACTGTCCTCCTACCAGACGGACCTCGCCCGGGCGCTGACGCCGGATATCGCGGTCTTCACCAATCTGACCCCGGACCATCTCGACCGCCATGGCGGGATGGGGGGCTATTATGCTGCAAAGAAACGACTTTTGGTCGAAGGCGGGCCGGATCGGGCGGTCGTGGGCGTCGATGAGATCGAGGGGCAGGCGCTTGCGAATGTGCTCTCCGAAGGGCCGGCGGATGATCGGGTGATCCGGGTGTCGGTGACCCGGAAACTGGCCGGGCCGGGCTGGCAAGTCGTTGCGCGCAAAGGATTTTTGGCCGAGAGCCGCAAGGGGCGGCAGGCGGCGAGCATTGATTTGCGCGACATCCCCGGACTGCCGGGATCGCACAATCATCAGAACGCCTGCGCGGCCTATGCGGCGGCCCGCGCACTGGGGCTCGGGCCGAAGGAGATCGAGAAAGGTCTGAGGAGTTTCAAGGGCTTACCCCATCGGTCGCAGCTCATCGCAGAGCGGAACGGGGTGCGGTTCGTCAATGACAGCAAGGCCACGAATGTCGATAGTGCGGCGAAGGCTCTGGCGGCGTTCGACCGGGTGCGGTGGATCTGCGGCGGGCTGGAGAAGGATGGCGGGTTGGAGGGGCTGCTCGGGGCCGCCGGGAGCGTCAGGAAGGCTTATGTGATCGGGCGCGAGGCGGCGGGGTTTGCGTTGCAGCTCAAGGGGTTGGAGGCTGAGGTCTGCACCGATATGGCCCGCGCCGTGGCCCGCGCGGCGGAGGAGGCGAAGCCGGGCGACACGGTGCTTCTGGCCCCGGCGGCGGCGAGTTTCGATCAGTATGACAGCTTCGAGGCGCGGGGAGAGGATTTCATCCGGGCGGTCGAGCGGCTGGGCTCCGCGTAGGTCGCGGGCCCCCAATCCGTACAGAAACTGGGCCGATCTGTACCGCTTGAAAACCGCTCTGAGGGCCGATTTGCCCGCATTTGTACGTTTCGGGGCGCGACCTGTACGCGGGCCGGCGATCGAGTGGCTCGCCGCCGACAGTTCAGGCGCTGCTCATCGGCAGGTTGCGCATCGATGGGCTGCGGGGCGGCGATCCTCATTCGCTTCCTAAGCGCTTTATCCCCGCCACATCCGCACGAAGTCCGAACGACGCGCTGACGGCACCCAATCGCCGGTCCGTGGGTGCGGCTCATGCCGAAGGCATGCCTCCGGCATGACGATGCGCGGCCGGCTTCGCCTCTGTTCCGCGCCGCTTAGCTTCCAGCGTCTCGTTGCAATCGGGTTCCCGTCAATCCACCGGCAGCCCGCTCGGCACCGTTTCGGGACGGCCCAGGGGGCGGTCCCAGGCGCTCTCTCCGGTCAGGGCATGGAGGAAGGCGGCGAGGTCGGCGATCTCGGCTTCGGTCAGTTGCAACGGCTCCAGATCGAGCGCCCTTGCCTGACGCGCCATCTCGAGCCCGTCGGCGCGGATCGCGACATCCACCGCCGCGAGCCAGGGCGCCTCGGGTAAAGCCGCCATCTCCGGCACCCAGGCCGCCCGCGCGGCCGCAGGGTCGGAATGGTGGCGGATCATGTCTTCCAGCGTCGGATAGGCGCCGTTGTGGCCGTAAGGCCGCGTTAGCGCCACGTTGCGCAAGGACGGCGTGCGGAACCGGTAGGCATCGTCGAGCAGGTTCGATTCCGCCATCCGGCCGACATCCCGGGGCATCGGGTCCCACTGCCTTGTGCGTCCGGGGCCGAAGGCCGGAAGCCCCAGGGCGCGGAATTCGTGATCGGTGAAGAGCGGTCCGGAATGGCAAGCCACGCAGCCCGCCGAGCCGAAGAAGAGCTGCCGCCCGCGCTCCGCCGCCTCGGGCAGGGGCGTCCCGTCCCGCAGCCAGGCGTCAAAAGGGCTGTCGTAGCTCTGCCATTCCGAGGCCATGAAGGCGCCGAGGGCATTGCCGATCTCGACGATGGTGACCTCCTCGGGCGCGTCGATATGGTCGAAGGCCGCGACGAACATCTCGCCATATTCCGGGATCGTCCGCACGCGGTGGGCGAGGATCGGCCAGCCGTAATCGATCCGGTCATGGACCGCGCCGGTGACGTCGTTCTCGCCGGTATTCCCGGCCATCTCGAACTGCGCGGTGAGCGGGAACAAAGCCTGGGCGGCGAGGATGTTGTCGAGCCCCTCGGGCAGCCATTCCTGGGCCGGCGAGTTGAAGCCGTTGCCGTAGATGTCGGAGATTTCGAGCCGGCCGTCATGGAACATCACCCGGATCTCGCGATGGCCGAGATTCCAGAGCGCCGGGGCATTGCGCGGTACCCGCTTGCGGATGCGGTCGGCGCCGGTGCCGGCGGTGCGCTCCGGCCCCACGCCGACGCCGCCCTCGCCGATCCCGAGGCTGAGCCCGTCGGTCCCCGCATGGTCATGGTGATGGCAGGTTCCGCAGGAGATATTCCGGTTTCCAGACAACACCTTGTCATAGAAGAGCAGCTGGCCGAGCCGCGCTTGCGCGGGGTCGGTTTCGATGAAATCCTCCGGCCCCAGGAGATCGACCGGCGTCTCGGCCAGCACCGGCCCGGCGAGGCAGAGGAGGAAAGCGTGAGAAAGACTGCGCAGTATCTGGCCCATGGGGCGATCTTGGCGGTTTTGCTGGCGCTCGCAAGCCCTACGGCGGCGGAGCTGGAGGCCGCGCGGGACCTCATGGAGCAGAACCGGTTCGAGGAGGCGCGGGAGGCGCTCCTGCCCTTCGCCCGGTCCGGCAATGCCGAGGCCGAGGAGCTGATCGGGATCATGTATGCGCTGGGCCTCGGGGTCGAGCGGGACGATGAGCGCGCCTTCGAATGGTATCTCCGCGCCTCGATGAAGGGCCATCCGGGCGCGCAATCCGGGCTCGGCTGGTATTATGAGCTGGGTCGGGGTCTGCCGGCGCCCGATCTGGTGCGGGCCTATCTCTGGTACGGGCTCTCGGCGATCGGGGGCGATCCGGATGCGCTCGACTCCATCGAACAGCTCACCCCCCGCATGACGGCGGAGGAGCGGGCCCGCGCCGAGGTGCTGATCGACGACTACCGGGTCTGGATGTATCCGTTTCGCTAATCTCCGCGGCCTGCAGTTGCGGAGGTTGCGGAAACCGAATGCGGCGATATACATTTAAGTTGACACCTGCGTGACAGCGACCTTGACACTTCTGTCGCGACCACCGGAAAAGCCAGCAAAGGCAATCCCTTGTGCCAAACCCCTCTTTGAGACCGATTACCGATCAACTGCGCCAGCGGATTTGCCTGGCCGGGTCGGACGCGCCGGTGACTTTTCATGAAACCCAGCTTGCCGATGAGTTCGGCCTGTCGCGGACCCCGGTGCGGGAGATCCTGCAATACCTGTCCTATCAGGGGCTGGTGGAGACGCGGCCCGGGGTGGGGACGCGGGCGACCCGGCTCGACCCGGCGGCGCGACGGTCGCATCAGGTGACCTATGGCGCGCTTCTGAGGGCCGCGGCGACCAGCGTGACGGGCCGGCCGGTGCCGGAACAGGTGCAGATCGACCTGATGGGTCTGGCCCGGGTGACCGAAGCCGGGGGGGACCGGTCGGCGGAGACCTTCGTGCGGACCCGGGGCCGGGTCGCCGGAACCAAGGCCAGCATCGTCGAGGACGAGATCCTGCGGTTCTCGCTGGAAGCGGCGCAATGGCGGATCCTGCGCTGGCAGAGCCGCGATTTCGCGACCGATCCCGATATTGTCTGGGCCGGGCTTTCATTGGCGCTGGAGCGGCTGTCGGCGGCGGCGGCGCAGGGGGCGGATTGCGCCGCCCTGCTCGTCGCGGCGGCTGATTTGGCCGAGGCGGATCTCGCAACGCTGTCGGAGGCGGCGGCCTAACGGCGTTCGGCGATCGAGGCGCGGAAATCCGCGGTCTGGACGTAGAGCAGGACGATTTCGACCTCATTGGCGATGCCGGCGGCGCGGGCGGTTTCGGCGAAGCCTTGGAAGGCGAGGGTGTCGCGGGCCGCCCGGACGGCGCGTTCGGTGCCCGGCCCCCAGAGGCCGTCGATATCGGAGCCGTAGAACCCGGGCTCGGAAAGATATTCCTGCATCACCTTCCGGTCCTCGCGGGGCAGGGCATAAAACGCGCCGCGCAGGTCCTGCGCGACGGCTGGCAGAGCGATCAGGCTCACGGCGAAGGCGGCGATCAGGCGGCGCGGCATGGGGCTGGCTCTCCAAACAGCGGGGTCGATGCACGGAGAGTATCGCCGAGACCGGTGGCGAAACGGCGGCGGTCCGGCGGAGATTTCGGGGCCGAACCGCCGAGAGGTCACCCTCAGGCGGCCTGGGCGACCGGCTTGGCGTAGCGTTTCAACTCGCCGGTTTCCGGGTTGCGGATCGGTTCCGGGGAGTATTGGCAGACATAGGCGCGGCGCGGCTTGTCGGTGCTGTTGGGGCCGGAACGGTGGAGCGTGAGGCTGGAGAAGACGACGACGGTGCCCGCGGGACAGGTCATCGGCTGGCCGGTCTCGTCGCCGGTATAGCCGTTGAGTTCATTGCTCTCGTCGAGCCATTCATGGGGGTCGAGGCCGGGATTGGCCGCGAGGTCCCGGGGCAGGAGGTAGACGCAGCCGTTTTCCTCGGTGGTGTCATCAAGGGCAATCCAGACGGTGAAGTAAGGTCTATGGTCGTAGCCCACATAGGCGCCGTCCTGGTGCCAGGCGAAGCTCGCGCCCTTACCTGCGCCCTTGACCACGAATTGCTCATTGAAGAGGTAGGCGTCGTCGCCGGCGCAGGCGGCGAGGATGTCGCCGATCTTCTTCGAGAGCAGGAAGTCTTCGAGCCCGGGCAGCTCCTCATGCCGGTGGGCGAGGAAACGGCGCGCCTCGCCGAGGCCGATTTGGTGCCGCCCGGAATGGCCGCCATCGTCCACGGGTTCGTCCATGAGGGTCTGGCAGCTCTCGCGCAGGAGCGTCAGTTCGTCGGCGCTGAGCGTGTTCTCGAAGACCAGGTAGCCCTGGTTCTGAAAGGTCTCTTGGGTGCTGGGCATCGGGTTCTCCTCTAGGCTTGCATATAGCTCGGGTTTGGGCGGTATTCTTCGCAAGCTACGCCCAATTCTTTGCATTTGAGGTTGTCCATGCATCCTGAGACCCGGCTTTCGCCCCATGCGGGCCTCTGGCGCAGGGGCGACAGCCGGACCGTGGGGGACGTGCCGCGCGCGCATGAGGAGTTGGTGGTTCTCTTGGGGCTCGCGGGGCGGGGGCGCTATCTGCTCGACGGGGCGGAGATGGCGATCGTGCCGGGGGCGCTGATCTGGGCGCCGGCGGGGGCGGCGCATATGCTGATCGCGGGCGGGGAGGGCTTCGATATGTGGGTGCTGCTGGCCCATCCGAAGCTCTGGTCCGGCCCGGCGCCGGTCCCGATGGATCGGGGCGGCGGGTGGCGGCAACTGGGCCCCGGCGCCTTGGCGGAGATGGATACCCTCGCCGAGGTGCTGGCGGGGCGGGGGCCGGAGGCGCGGGGGATCGGCCTGAAATGGTGGCTGACCCGGGCGCGGCAGCATTGGGATGCCGCCGCCGCCGAGCAGGGCCAGCGCTGGCATCCGGCGGTGGCGCGGGCAGCGCTGATGATCGACCGGGCGCCGGATCTGGACCTGCCGGCGCTGGCGCGGGAGGCGGGGCTGAGCGCGGGGCGGCTCGGGCGGCTCTTTCGGGCGCAGACCGGGCAGAGCGTCACGGATTTCCGCAACGGGCGCCGGCTGGCGGCGGTGGATCAGGGGGTTGCCGAGGGGCGGGCGCTGCTCACGGCGGCGCTCGATGCGGGGTTCGGCAGCTATGCGCAGTTCTACCGGGTGTTCCGCGCGGCGCGGGGCGCGGCGCCGGGGGTCTGGTACCGGCAAAAGGAAAGGGCCGAGGCGTCGCCGCCCCGGCCCCTCTGAACAGGCCGACTAAGGCTCAGTTCATGTCCATTTCGTATTCGGCGGCCAGTTCCGCCTCGGCCTCTTCCACGGCGGCGAGAAGCGCGTCGAGCATTTCCGACCCGCCGTCGACATTCTCGCGGAACCAGTCCTGCACCGGTGCGGCGGCCTCGGCGAAGGCGGCCTTCTGCTCCGGGCTCGGCACATAGATGTCGCCGCCGCCGGCCACGAAGTCTTCATAAGCCTGGATCGACTTGCGCTTCGGCGAGGCGAAGGTCGCCTGCTGGAGCGCGTAGAAACCGTCGAGCACCACGCGGCGCAGTTCGGGCGGCATCTCCATGAACCGGTCGTTGTTCATCCACCAGAGCGCGCCCATGTAGCTGTGCCCGTCCAGCGTCAGGTACTGGAGGCCCGCATCGGGGAACTTCATGCCCATGATGTCGGTGATGCCGTTGGCGGTGCCTTCGACGACGCCGGTCTGGAGCGAGGTGAAGAGCTCCGGCCACGGGATCGGGGTGGCGGAGGCGCCGAGGGCCTCGACAAGCTGCACCGGCAGGTCGGCGACGATGGAGCGCATCTTGAGCCCTTCGAGGTCGCCCGGGGTCTGCACCTGCCGCTCGGTATTGGCGAAGTTGCGCCAGCCGCCGGTATTGCCGATGGTCATCAGCCGCACGGTGCCGCCCGAATCCTCCAGCGCCTTGTCGCGCAGGGTGCGCATGAAGTCGCCCGAAAGCACGCGCTCGGCGACCCGGTCGTCGGACATCAGGTAGGGCAGGTCGAGGACCTGGACATACGGAAAGATGCCCGCAACACCACCGGAGGTGGAGATGTTGATGTCGATGGAGCCTTCGGAGACGCCCTCGATGCATTCCGCCCCGGTGGAGCAGAGCTGGGTGCCCATGAAGATCTCCACGGCGATGGCGCCGTTCGAGGCCTGTTCGACATAGTTCTTGAAGACGATGAGGCCGTCATAATCCTCATCGTTCTCGTTCGAGTTCGCGGTGGCCCTGAGCGTGTAGTCCTGCGCCGCCACGGCCATGGCGGAGCCCGCCACGAGTGTCGCCGCGAGGAGCGTTGTGGTCAGTGATTTCAGCATGTGGGTCCTCCCTGTGGATGCTGTCTTTTTGGTTAGTTTGCGGGTGGCTCGGGGCTGATGCAAGCCATGTAGCCGATGTCTTCCGGGCAGCCGAGGAAGCCGGTGATGTAAGGCACGGTCATCGAGATCTGCGGGAAATAGGTGATCAGGAAGATCACCAGGACCTCGACGGCGAGGAAGGGCAGGATGGCGCGGGCGATGGTCTCCACCCGTTCCCGACTGACCGTTGAGGCGACGAAGAGCACGAGTCCCATTGGGGGCGTGGCGAGGCCCACGGTGAGGTTGACGCTCATGATGATCGCGAAATGGACCGGGTGGACGCCGAGTTCCACGAAGATCGGCCCCAGGATGGGCCCGAGGATGATGATGGCCGGGCCGGCGTCGAGGAACATGCCCACGATGAAGAGAAGGATGTTGATCAGGAAGAGCAGGATCAGCGGGTTTTCGGAGAGCGACAGGATCGCCTCGGTGAGGATCTGCGGGGCGTAGGAGAGAGAGACCACCGTCTTGAACGCCACCGCCGCGCCGACCAGCAGCAGGACGGCGGAGGTGGAGAGGGCGGAGCGGGCGAGGACCGCCCAGAGATCGCCGGTCTTCATCGATCGCAGGACGAGGAAGCTGACGACGAGCGCGTAGGCGACCGCCACGGCGGAGGCCTCGGTCGGGGTCATCACGCCGATCAGGATGCCGCCGAGGATGATGATCGGGGTCTGGAGCGGCGCCACGGCCTTTTTGCAGACGATGCGGAAGTCGGGACTGACCCGGCCCCGGTAGCCCATCAGGATGAAATGGGCGATGAGCAGCATCAGCGCGAAGACGATCCAGAGGCTGAGGACATGGACGCGGGCGCCGTCGGCATCGAGGCTGGCGAGGCCCACGGGGACCGAGAGCCAGGAATAGAGCGCCATCAGCAGCCCGGCGAGGTTCAGGCGGAGGAGCGCGAAACTGACCCAGTATTCGGTCTTCGACATCTCCTGATTGCGCTGCACGATGCGCTCGGCCTTGGGCAGGTCGTAGCGGTCGGCCATGAGGCGGACGACGAGCATCAGGCCGACGCCGACCAGGATGCCGGGCACGATACCGGCGAGGAAGAGCGAGGCGACGCTTTCGCCCATCACATAGGCGTAGATGATCATGATCCCCGAGGGCGGGATGATCGGGCCGATGACGGAGGAGGCGGCGGTGACTGCGGCGGCGAATTTGCGGCTGTACCCGTTCTTCTCCATCGCCGGGATCAGGGTCGACCCCAAGGCAGATGTATCGGCCACCGCGGAACCCGAGAGGCCCGCGAAGAGCATCGAGGAGAGGATGTTGACCTGCGCCAGCCCGCCCCGGAGATGGCCCATGAAGGCCTGGGAGAACTCCACGAGCCGCAGCGTGATGCCGCCCCGGTTCATGATCTCGCCCGCCAGCATGAAGAACGGGAGCGCCATCAGCGGGAAGCTGTCCATCCCGTTGTAAAGATTGCGGTAAAGCACGGAAAGCTGGCGCTCCTGCCCGTCGAGGATCAGAAGGCCGAAGGGCGCGGCGAGAAGCGCGAAGACGACCGGCAGGCCGATCATCAAGAGGACGAGGAAGAGCGGCAGGAACCAGATCAGCATCAGTCGGCCCCCGCCATTTCCTCACCGCCCACGGGCGGGAGCCGGTCGCCACCGCCGAAGAGCGTGACGAGCTGCCGGATCAGCAGTTCGAGGGAGACCAGCAGCATCAGGTTCACCCCGACCCAGAGCGAAGCGTATTGGTAGCTGTTGGCGAAGCGCGCGCCGCAGCGGCCGATCTCGATCCCGAAGGGCCAGCGGAGGGAGGACGAGCAGCCGCGCCCCGACATCGTGTCGACATGGTTGTTGAGGCCCTTGTCCCAGGCGATGAGGAGCACCCAGATCGTGATCGCAAGCAGGATCAGGCCGAGAAGCGCCGCCAGGGTGCGGCTCAGCGCTCGTTCCACGAGGTCGATGGCCACGAAGCCGCCCTGCCGGAATGCCAGCGGCGCCATCAGCCCGGTCATCCAGAGCATCCCGAAGCGTGCCGCCTCCTCGGTCCAGTTCGGGGCGTCGTTGAAGGCGTAGCGCATCACCACCTGGGTCAGGATGAAGACGACCATCAGCGCGAGGGCGATGACGGCGATCCAGCGCCCGACCGCGAGGATCCGGCTGTTGAGCCAATCGAGCGGCTTCAGCAATGTCAGCATGAGATCCATGCCGGTCTCCTCCTCCCGCGCCGTGACCTCCCCGCCCCGGCGTCTTGCCTCAGATCATCCCTCAGATCATCCCTTCAAGCTGACGAAGCGGCCGCCCTGGAACAAGAGCGGCATGCCGGTGCGCCAGGCGGCGCTCTCCACCCGGCCGACGATGATGATGTGGTCGCCGGCGTCGTGGTAGGTCTCGCGGCGGCATTCGAAGCGCGCGAGACAGCCGTCGATCAGCGGGATGCCATGCGCGCTGGCCTGCCAGTCGAGCCCGTCGAAGGCGCTGGCCTCGCGGGTGAAACCGTCGCAGATCGCCTGCTGATGGCCGTCGAGCACATGGATCGCGAAGCGTTGGGCATCCTTGAAATAGTCGAACCGGTTCGAGGTCTTGGCCGGGGACCAAAGCACCAGCGGCGGGTCGAGCGAGACGCTGGCGAAGCTGTTGGCGGTGATGCCGACCGGGCCGTCGGCGCTCGACGTGGTGATCACGGTGACGCCGGTCGCGAAGCTGCCGAGGGCGTCCCGGTAGCCGCGCGGGTCGTCCTCGGGCGGGAACGCCGGGCAGGTCATCACGGCACCTCATAGCCGAGCGCAGCGGTGTAGAGACGGTACCACGCCTCGCGGTCGATTTTTGCGTCAAGAGCGGCAGATAGGCTCTTGATGCGATTCAGATTATTCGTGCCCATGACGGGGAGGATGTTGGCCGGATGCGCCAGCAGCCAGGCCACAGCCACCGAGGCCGGGTCGGTGCCCAGGCGCTCCGCTTCGCTCGCCAGAGCGGTCCGGAGCGCCGCCGTCTCCGGCGCATCGCCGACCAGCGCGCCGCCGCCGAGGGGCGACCAGGCCATGATCGGCTGGCCCTGGCGCTGGTGGAACGCCACGTCTCCATTGGTGAAGCCCTCATGGGCCATCAGGCTCAGCTCGATCTGGTTCGTGACGAGCGGCACCTGCATTCCTGATTGCAGCAGCTCCCAATCCCAGGGTCGGAAGTTCGAGACACCGACGCTGCGGACCTTGCCGGAGGCGACGACCTCGTCCAGTGCCGCGCCGGTCTCGTGATGATCCATCATCGGGTCGGGGCGGTGGATCAGCAGCAGGTCGATATGATCGATCCCCATCAGCCGCAGGGAATGGTCGACCGAGGTCAGGATGTGGGCGCGGGACGTGTCGTAATGCTTCACGCTCGCGCCCGCATGCCGGCCCATCGGCGCCACGATGTCGCATTTCGTCACGATTTCAATGCGTTGCTTGATCTCGGGCGTGAGCGCCGCGCCCATCAGTTCCTCGGCCATATAGCCGCCATAGATGTCGGCCTGGTCCATGGTGGTGATGCCCTGGTCGAGGCAGGCGGCGATCTTGTTGCGGATATGCTCCGGGCTGGTGTCGGCATCGTCGCCGAGCCGCCAGGTGCCGTAGACGATGCGGCTGAAGCTCAGCCCCTCGGCGATCTCAACCCGCTCCATCAGACGCGCTCCCCGACGCCGAGCGGGGTGGCCGGAACGCTCCCCGGCACCCGGCCGTATTCGTGGGGCAGGGAACAGGTCTTCAGGTCCGGCATGACGCGCTTTCCGAAATGCTGCGCCTCGTCGATATGGGGGTAGCCGGAGAAGATGAAGGCGCGGATGCCCATCTTGCGGTAGTCCTCGATCTGGCTCAGCACCTGATCGGTGGAGCCGACGAGCGCCGCGCCGCAGCCCGAGCGCGCCCGGCCCACGCCGGTCCAGAGATTGGGCTCGACATAGCCGAACTTGTCGGCGAGTTCGCGGGCCTTGGCCTGGTGCGACACGCCGAGCGAGATCGAATCATGGGCGCGGTCGCGGATCAGGCGGCCGTATTCGTCGTCGAGCTTGCTGACGAGGTGGTCGGCGTAGTCCCGCGCCTCCGCCTCGGTATCGCGGACGATCATGTGAACGCGGAGGCCGTAGTCGAGGGTTCTTCCATATTTCTCAGCAACCTGATGGACGTCCTTCATGCGTTGCGCGAGGTTTTCCTTGGGCTCCGGCCACATCAGGTAGACGTCGCAATGCTGGCCGCAGAGCTCCAGCGCGGCGGGGGAATAGCCGCCGAAATAGAGTAGCGGCCCGCCGTTCTGCTGATAGGGGCGTGCGGGGTCGGTGGTCAGGCCCTCGAACTGGTAGACCTCGCCCTGATAGTCGATCCGGTCGCGGGTCCAGGCCTGTTTGAGGATCTCGACGACCTCGCGGGAGCGCTGGTAGCGGAAGGCGCTTTCGGCCACTTCGCCGGGGAAATCCGAGGAGATGACGTTCAGCGTCAGGCGCCCCTTCAGCATGTGATCGAGGGTCGCGACGGTGCGCGCGAGCATGATCGGCTGCATCTCGCCGCAGCGGATCGCGGCGAGGAAGTTGATCCGTGTGGTGAGCTGCGACATCGCGGCGACGAAGCTCAGCGTGTCCTGCCCGACCTGGTAGGAGGAGGGGGCGAGGACGTTGCGGAAGCCCTGACGCTCGGCCTCCTGCACGATGTCGCGGCAATGCTCGAAGGAGGAGCGCAGATCGCCCTCGGGCACGCCCAGATAGCGGTAGTCGTCGGAGCAGAGCGCCGAGAACCAGGACACCTCGGCGGCGTCGAGATCGGCCGATGTGACGGGCACGATGGTCATTGATTCCCCCCTCGATTTTCGACTTGCGTAGCATTCGTCGGGTGATGCATCAATCCTGTATCAATTTGCCGATCCGGGGACGGGAGGACGGTTGGCATGTCGGCGTCACCGCCGGGCTCGGCGCTTCCGCGCTATGTTCAGATCAGCGAGATGCTGATCCGCGAGATCGCGGCCGGGCGGCTGTCGGACGGGGCGCGCCTGGCGCCGGAGCGGCAGATGGCGGCGGAGCAGGGGGTATCTGTCGGGACCCTGCGCAAGGCTTTGGATATATTGGAGAAACGGGGGCTTCTGGCGCGCATTCAGGGCTCCGGCAATTATGTCCGGGCGCGGGCGGATGTGCCCAGCATCTACGCCTTCTTCCGGCTCGAACGGCCCGAGGGCGGCGGGTTGCCGACCGCGGAGGTGCTGAGTGCGGAGCGGGCGCTGAAGCCTGTGGCGGCGCCGGAGTTCGGGCCTTCTGTCGAGGGGTTGCGGATTCGTCGGCTTAGGCGGCTCGACGGGGTGCCGGCGGCGCTGGAGGAAATCTGGCTCGACGGCGATACGGCCCGGGGGCTCAGGCCCGGGGCGCTGCCCGAATCGCTCTACCTGCATTACCGCGAGGCTTTGGGCCTGGTGATCGGTCAGGCCGAGGACCGGATCGGCGTCGCCGCGGTGCCGGACTGGGCGCCGGCGGGGTTCGGGATCGCGCCCGGGACCCATGCCGGCCATGTCGAGCGGCGGAGCTGGGCGCAGGATGGCCGCGCCGTGGAGTATTCCCGGACTTGGTTCGATAACGACAAGGCGCGCTACATCTCGCGCCTCGGCAGAGGGTAAGAATGTCAGAAATCGTAAACTACGGCATCATCGGCTGCGGCATGATGGGGCGCGAGCATGTCGAGAATATCGGCCTCCTGCCGGGTGCGCGGGTGGCCGCCGTCACCGATCCAGAGACGGACCTGGCCGCGAGCGCGGCACAGCTCGCTGGCGGCGCGGCGGTGCTGCCGGACCTCGCCGCGATGCTGGCCCATGAGCCGCTCGACGCCCTCGTCATCGTCAGCCCGAACCACCTGCATATCCCGCAACTGAAGGAGATCGCCGCGACCCGCCCGCTGCCGGTGCTCTGCGAGAAACCGCTCTACACGGCGCCCGCCGATACCGCGGTGATCCCGCGCTTCGAGGCGACCTATCCGGCGCCGATCTGGGTGGCGATGGAGTACCGCTACATGCCGCCCATCGCCGCCTTCATCGAAGAGGCGCGCGCGGCGACCGGCGGGATCGCGATGCTGACGATCCGCGAACACCGGTTCCCGTTCCTCCCGAAGATCGGCAACTGGAACCGGTTCAACGCCTATTCCGGCGGGACGCTCGTGGAAAAATGCTGTCATTTCTTCGACTTGATGCGGCTCATTCTCGATGACGAGCCGGTGCGGGTGATGGCGAGCGCCGGGCAAAGCCTGAACCACAAGACCGAGAGCTATGAGGGCCGGGTGCCCGATGTCTGGGACAACGGCTATGTGATCCTCGATTTCGCCGGCGGGGCGCGGGCGATGCTGGAGCTTTGCATGTTCGCGGAAGGCTCGCGCTATCAGGAGGAGCTGACCGCCGTGGGCCCGCAAGGCAAGATCGAGTGCCGGGTGCCCGGGCCGGGACGGTTCTGGCCGGAGAAACTGGGGCCGGCGCCGGTGCCGCAATTGGTGCTCAGCCCGCGTGTGAAGGGGCCGGAGGTGCGCGAGATCCCGGTCGATCCGGCGCTGCTTGCGGCGGGGGACCACAATGGCGCGACCTTCTATCAGCACCAGCGGTTTCTCGAGGTGGTGCGCGGCCATGGCCGGGTCGAGGTCGGGCTCGGCGACGGCGCCGCGGCGGTGCGGATCGGGCTCGCGGCGCAGGAGAGCGCGGAGACCGGGCAGGCGGTGACGCTCTGAGCCTCAGGGCGGGCGGCGTCAGGGCGTCGGTTCGCCCGGGCAGCAGCGGGCGAGGACGTCGAGGCCCTGCTGGTTCAGCCAGTGCAGCAGGTCGATGAAGATCCAGTTCTCCGCGAGCTTGTCGCCGTCGCGGCGGTACATGTCGACGACGCGCATATCGGCGGGCGTGCCGGCCGGCAGGCCCATGAAGCCGCCGCCATTGGTCACCGTGAGGTTCGCCCAGCCGAAGAAGCCGCCATAGCTCCCCTCGGCCAGCCGGCAGACATGGCCGTTATAGCGCCGCTCGCTGATGCCGCGGCGGAACGGCTGCTGGTGCTGCTCGGCATAGCGGTCGATCGTGTAGGTGGCGCCGATGCCCGACGGCCCCCACCAGAGCATGTCGTCATGCCAGGTATGGGCCAGCTCCTCCTGCGGGCTGGCATATTGGCTGTGGTCGTTGATGTCGGAGATCATCGAGTTGATGAGGGCGAGGGTCTTGGCGCTCTCGCCCGGATCGCCGGCCTCTGAGAGGAGCCCGTCATGGGTCATCGGCCCGGGCTGGATCAGTTCGGCGGCGGTCTGCGGCGGCAGCGGGTCGAGCCCGGCCTGTTTCATCAGGTGGATGAGGTCCACGAAGAGCGCGGTCTCGGCGATCCTACCGTCCTCGACCCGGTTGAACTCCGCATAGCGCAGCATCGCGATCTTGCGGGTCGGGGGGATGTTCAGGAACGGGCGGTCGAAGAGGCCCATCAGGTGGCCCATGGAGATCGTCCAGACCCCGTCGAACCCGTCGAGTTCGTTGAGACCCGCGATGAAGATGTCCTCGCGCCGTTGCAGGCGGTGGAGCGCGTGGGTCAGCGGTTCCCAGAAGAGGCGGGCCACGGCGGCGGCGCCGGTCTGTTCGTGGAACGGGTGCATGCCGCGCCAGCGCCAGTCGGTGATTGTATGGGCGGCGAGGATCGCCTCCATCCGATCGGGCTGGGCGCCGGCCATGGCGTCGTAGAGCCCGCGCACCACCGCCTTGGCCGCCTGCTGCCGGCCTTCGTCATGTCTGAACTCGGTCATGGATCCTCGCTACGGCCTCAGCCTTTCACGGCGCCCGCCGTCAGCCCGCTGACAATCTGCCGCTGGAAGAACAGGATCAAGACGAAAAGCGGCGCGGTGGCGGAGATCACCGCAGCGACCGCGAACATCACGTTGCCCTCCTCGAAGGTGGAGCCGAGGAAGCTCGCGATCTTCGGCACCATGGTCTGGTTCTCCTGGCTGAGCAGCACCGCGGTGACGGCGAAGTCGTTATAGGCGAGGAGGAATGAGAAGAGGCCGGTGGTGATCACGCCGGGCCACATGACCGGGATGATCACGTGCCGGAACGCCTGGAACCGTGTGCAGCCATCGACCATGGCGCTTTCGTCGAGGTCCTTGGGGATGTTGAGGAAGAAGGAGTGCAGCATCCAGAGGGTGAAGGGCTGGTTGATCGCCACGAGCACGATGATCGAGGTCGGCAGATAGCCCCAGATGTTCCATTCGAAGAACGGCAGCAGGTAGCCCGAGACCAGGGTGATATGGGGCATGGCGCGGAACACCAGCGCCAGCATCAGGATCCAGAACGCGTAGCGGAAGCCGGAGCGCGCGAGCGCATAGCCGCCGAGCGTGCCGAGGGTCAGCGAGATCACCACGACGGAGAAGACGACGATGAAGGTGTTGAGGGCGGCGCGCCAGAACTCCTCTTGTATCCAGGCGCCCCCATAGCCGTTCAGCGTGAAGGGCCCGCCGGTCTCCACGATTGTGCGGGCGCCGGTCAGCGCATTGGTCCAGTCCGCCCGGGAGAAGAAATCCGCCTGCACCTTGAAGCTGCCCCAGAGGGTCCAGAGGAACGGGAAGGAGGCGATGATGACCCAGAAGATCACGAAGCCGGTGGAGAGGACGGCGAGCCCGGTGGAGCGGCGATGTGCGGCGGCGGCCATGGCTCAGACCCTCTTGCGGTTGAAATCGCGCCAGGTGCGGATCAGCACCGGGCAGAGCAGGACGGCGACGCCGAGGATCGTGAGCACCGAGGTCGCCGCGGCGGAGCCGAAGAGCTGCACGTCCTGGCCGCGCAGGTCGTTGAAGATGATCCAACTGAGCGATGTGGCGGATGCCTGGGCGGAGAAGCCGACGATGGGCTCGAAGACGCGGAAATTGTCCATCAGCTGGATGAGCGTAATGAAGACGACGAGGGGCGCCATGTAGGGGATCACCACGTAGCGCACCCGCTGCCAGCGGCTGGCCCCGTCGATGGTCGCGGCCTCCATCGTGTCCTCCGGCACGGTCTGGAGCCCGGCATAGAAGACGATGAAGGCGAAAGGCGCCGAGGACCAGACGCCGTAGACCAGAAGCATGATCCAGGTCAGCGTCGGCGAGGCTTTGAGCGACAGCGCGTTGTCGTCGAAGACCCGTTGCAGGGTGGCGCCGAGGATGCCTTCGCTGTCGATCATCCAGAAGAGGATCAGGGAGCCGACGAGGGGGGTCACGATCATCGGCAGGAGCGAGACGAAGATCGTGGGGCCCTTGAGGAGGCGCGGCAGGGAGTTGACGCCGAGGGCGATGAAGAGGCCGAGGACGATGACGAGCGGCGTGACCACGAAGGTGAAGGTGAGGGTGAAGGAGAGCGCCTTGTAGAACGGCAGGTTATAGACCTGGCCGAGGAATTCGCCCCAGCTTTCGGTCCCGGTCCAAGCTGCGCCGATCTCGGCGAAGGCGAGATGGTTGCGGTCGGTATAGGTGCCGAGCCCGTTGAAGCGGCCGAGCGGTTCGGCATCGCGGAGCGCCTGGGTCGCCTCGGTATCCACCGCCACGACGGGCACGCAGCCGAACGGGCCGCAGTTCTCCGTCTCGATCAGGACCTGTTCGTGCTCGATATAGAGCGACTGTACCACGACCGAGATGATCGGCAGGAAGATGAAGAGAAACATCGCCAGCGCCGAGGGCAGCATGAACCAGAAGAACGTCTTATGCGGCATGGCCCCCTCCGATCCGGCAGGCGGGGCAGGGGCCGCTTTGGCCCCCGCCGTCGGGTCCTATTCGAGGAAGCCCTGTTCGCGCGCGGCGGCGCTGTAGGCGGCCTCGACATCGGCCAGGGCCTGTTCGGCGCTCTCTTCGCCTTGCATGAACTCCGAGAGTTCGGAGCCGAGGGCCGAATGCATCAGCCCCATGAACGGGATCATCGGATAGGGCGCGGTGCCGGAGGTGGCGGTCGCCGAGATGCCCGCCGCCGCTGGGCCGGGCTGGTAGGCGGCGGAGAGCCAGACCGCCTCTTCATTGTTGGCGGTGATGATCTCGTCCCGCATCCCGTGGATCATCGCCTGGAAGCTCGCCGCGGCGTCCTCGTCGGAGATGTTGGCGGCGATGGTGAAGCCGTCCCACCAGAGCGTGGAGGCCGGGGTGGCGCCGCCGGCCACGGTGGGCGCGCCGGTCAGCATAGTGGCCGCGACGATCTCGGGCGCGGCGCCCTCATCGTCGATGATCTGGCTGCCGCGGGAGCCCCACATGAATGCGAGCGCGACATTGCCGGCCTCCCACTCCGCCTGGGTCTCGTTGGAGGCGAAGGTCAGGAAGTCGGGATCGGCATAATCCGAAAGCGCCTTCATCATTTCGAGCGCGGCGATGCCGGTTTCGTTGTTGATGGCGGGCACGGCGGAGCCGGGTTCGAAGAACTGGCCGCCATGGCCGAGATACATGTTCACGAATTCCTGGCCGAGGTTCCAGCCGGTCTCGGTATTGGTGACGAAGGGGAAGTCCATGATCCCCTGGTCGCGGATCGCCTCGGCGGCGGCGAGGACCTCTTCGTAGGTGGTGGGGGGCTCGAGGCCCACCTGTTCGAGGATGTCGGCGCGGTAATAGAGGTGCTGGGCGTTGGCCATGAAGGCGATGGCCATGACCTTCCCGTCGATGGTGACCTGATTGAGGGTCGGCAGATCGGGGGCGTATTCGGCGATCAGATCGTCGAGCGGCCGGATCAGGTTTTCGTTCATCAGCGGCACGATGGAGGAGTTCGCGACCACCGCGACGGTGTATTCGGCCGGCGTCGGGGTCATCGCGGCGACCTGGAGGTCGCGGTGCTCGGTGGTGGCGTTGATCTCCACCGTCACACTGTCGGAGGCGCATTCGGCGGCGGCGTTGGAGACCGCGTTCAGCGCGCCGAAATCGTTCGACAGGATCGAGATGCGGCCCTGGGAAATGCCGCAATCGGCGATCGCGGTGGTGCCGGTGAGGATCGCCGCGGCGCTGAGCGCGGCCAGTCGGGTGGGGAAGGTCATGGGGCTCTCCTGGGTCTCCCTGGGCGGGCCGCCGGTCGGCGCCCTGGTCTGTGGCCTTGGCTGGCCATTCATTGTCTGCGAATCGGGAACAATCCTGCCGGATCGAATCGGGCCGCAGCTTGCATAGCTGTGCAATGAAACGGCGCGTCCCGCTGCATTGCAAGAAAAATGATGGCGGCGGGGGTTCCGGGGCTAGAACCCAGCGGGCCTTTGCAAACCGCTGCAATGCGGCGAAAAACGAATCGCTTGCCGGGTCGGCGATTTCGGCTCAACATCGTTGCATAGGTTTGCAAGGGACATGCCCGCCATGGCCGAAATCCAGCTCCGCAACCTGTCGAAGCGCTGGGGCAGTTTCGTCGGCGTCGACAATTTCGACCTGACGATCTCCGACGAGGAGTTCCTCGTCCTGCTCGGCCCGTCGGGCTGCGGCAAGACCACGACGATGCGGATGATCGCCGGGCTCGAAGCGGCGACCGAGGGCGATATCCTGATCGACGGGGCGCGGGTGAACGACCTCGACCCGAAGGACCGGGATGTCGCGATGGTGTTCCAGTCCTACGCGCTTTATCCGAACCTCGATGTCTACGAGAACATCCGGTTTCCCCTGCGGATGCGGAAGATCCCGGCCGCCGAGCACAACAGCAAGGTGATGCGCGCCGCCGAGATGGTCGAGCTGACCGATTTCCTGCACCGCAAGCCGGCGGAGCTGTCCGGCGGTCAGCGGCAGCGGGTGGCGCTCGCCCGGGCCATCGTGCGGCAGCCCAACGTGTTCCTGATGGATGAGCCGCTGTCGAACCTCGATGCGAAGCTGCGCGTCTCCACCCGGGCGCAGATCAAGAACCTCTCCCACGAGTTGAAGGTCACCACGGTCTATGTGACCCATGACCAGATCGAGGCGATGACCCTGGCCGACCGGGTCGTGGTGATGTCGAAGGGCGTGGTGCAGCAGATCGGCACGCCGACGGAGATCTACGACCGGCCCGCCAATGCCTTCGTGGCGGGGTTCATCGGCTCGCCCGCGATGAATCTCGTGACCGGAGAGATCCGGGACGGGGTGTTCCAGGCGCCGAACATGCAGGTGAACGACCTGCCCGGGCATCTCTCCGGAGAGGTCACCCTGGGCTTCCGGGCCGAGGATGCGTCGATTTCCGAGACCGAACGGGATGTCGCCGCGCCGATCTACGCGCTGGAGCTTCTGGGCGATGCAACCATGGTGACGGTGCGGTCGGGGCAGGAACTGCTCAGCGTGAAGGCGGACAAGGAGTTCCGCGCCGAGATCGGCGATCCGGTGCAGTTCTCGGTGCCGCCGGGCATCTGCCATATCTTCGATGCCGCGACGGGGGAAAGGCTCTAGGCCCATGCCCGCTGCGGCTTACGATTTCATCGTGATCGGGGCGGGGTCGGCGGGCTGCGCCGTGGCCGCGGGGCTTGCTGCGCGCCAGGCGGGGAGCGTGCTGGTGCTGGAGGCCGGGCCGTCGGACCGCTGGCCCCTGGTGCGGATGCCGTTCGGGCTCGTCTGGATGCTGGGCGGGCGGCGCGACTGGCGCTACCGCTCGGCCCCGATGGCGGGGATCGGCGGGCGATCCATCGCGATCCCGCGGGGGCGGATGCTCGGCGGGTCGGGGTCGATCAATTCCATGGTCTGGTTCCGGGGCCGGGCGGAGGATTTCGATGGCTGGGCCGTGCCGGGATGGAGCTTCGCCGATGTGGAGCCGGCCTTCGCGGAGGTCGAGGCGGCGATCCGTCCGGCGCCTCTGGCGGGGGCGCATCCGTTGACGGTCGGGCTCTCGGGGCTCTTTGGCGCCAATGCCCCGACGCATCCGACGCCGGAGCGGGAGAGCGCGGGCGTCTTTCGGTTCAACATGCGGAACGGGCGGCGCTGGTCGGCGGCGGATGCGTTTCTGAGGCCGGCGCTGGCGGCGGGGGTGCAGGTGTTGCAGAACTGCGAGGTGGCGCGGATCGGGCTGAAGCGCGACCGGGCGCGGGAGGTGGTGCTGGCGGACGGTGTGGTGCTGACGGCGCGGAAGGGCATTGTGCTCTCGGCGGGGTCCATCGGGTCGCCGGCTTTGCTCTTGGCCTCCGGCATCGGCCCGGCGGAGGATCTCAAGGCGGCGGGGCGGGACGTGGCGATCCCCGCCGACGGGGTCGGCGCGAACCTCCACGACCATCCCGGCGCGGGGCTGCATTTCGCCGGGCCCGGATCAGGCTATGGCCTGAACGCGGGCCAGGCGGGGCAGTGGCTGGCGGCGCCGTTGCGCTACGCGCTCATGCGGTCGGGCGTGCTGGCCTCGCCGACGGTGGAGGGGGGTGCGTTCTTCAATGCGCGGGGCGAGGATGGGCCGCCGGATGTGCAGAGCCATTTCATCCCGTTCCTCTTGAACTGGGAGGGCGGGAGGTATCGCTACGGCGCGGGCTATTTCGCCGATATCTGCCTCTGCCGCCCGAAGAGCCGGGGGCGGCTGCGGTTGACGAAACAGGGTCTTGAGATCGATTTGGGGCTCTTCGCTGACCCGTCCGATCTCGACATTATGGTGGCCGGGCTACAGCGGCTGCGGTCCCTGCTGGCGGAGGCCGAGTTTGGCGCCCGGCGGGCGCCGGAGATTTTTCCGGGGCCCGCAATTGCCTCGGACGAGGCGATCGCGGCCCATATCCGGGCGCGGGCCGGCACCGCCTATCACCCGGTGGGCACTCTGGCGATGGGCGGGCCGGTGACGGAGCGGCTGGCGCTCAGGGGCGTCGACGGGCTCTGGGTCGCCGATGCCTCGGTGATGCCGGCGGTGACCTCGGCCAATACCAACGCGCCCGCGATGATGATCGGTCATCGGGCGGGCGCCATGATCGCGGAGGATGCGGCATGAGTGACGAACACGCGGCGCAGACGGCGGTGACGCTCGATGTGGTGATGCGGATGGAGGAGGCGCTGGGCGCCGGGTCGAACGATATGGCGGCCCATTTTCACGAGGATTTCACCTGGCGCGGCAATTACGGCTGCG
Organism: Paracoccaceae bacterium; assembly: GCA_028284605.1. Taxonomy (GTDB): domain Bacteria; phylum Pseudomonadota; class Alphaproteobacteria; order Rhodobacterales; family Rhodobacteraceae; genus JANQRL01. The sequence continues at coordinate 77,448 of JANQRL010000047.1, forward strand.
GGACGAAGGAGGGGCTCGCGGCCTTCCGCCGCAACTGGCAATTGCCGCTCCGCGCGGCGTTCAGCGAGCGGACCTATATCACCGAGAAGTACCTTGCCGATGGCGCGTGGGCGGCGGCGTTCGGCCATATCGAGGCGACCCATTCGGGGCCGTTCATGGGGGTGGCGCCGACGGGCAAGCGGGTGACGATCCCGTTCATGGATTTCTGGCGCGTGGCGGAAGGCCGGATCGCCGACAACCCGGTTTCGGTCGATCTGGCCTCTGTCCTGGCGCAGCTCGGCCGCGATGTCTTCGCCGGGGAAGGCTGGGAAAAATACGATAACGGCGCGGCCGAACCGCCGCGTCCAGATGGAGCAGAGAGATGAGTGTCGCGTATCTGAAAACTGCGAAACCGGAGACGGAACGGGCTGAGGATGATGCGAAGGTGCGGGCGATGGTGGAGACCACGCTTGCAGATATCGAACATCGTGGCGACGCAGCGGTGCGGGAACTGAGCCGGAAATTCGACAAATACGATCCGGCGGCGTTTCGGCTGACGCCCTCCGAGATCGAGGCGGCGATGCAGAAGGTCTCCGCCCGGGACATGGAGGATATCCGTTTCGCCCAGGATCAGATCCGCCGCTTTGCCGAGGCGCAGCGGGCCTCGATGAAAGATGTCGAGGTGGAGACGCTGCCGGGCGTGGTGCTCGGGCACAGGAACATCCCCGTCCAGTCGGTGGGCTGCTATGTGCCGGGCGGCAAGTTCCCGATGGTGGCCTCGGCCCATATGTCGGTGCTGACGGCGAGCGTGGCCGGTGTGCCGCGGATCGTCGCCTCCGCCCCGCCGGTGGACGGCGCGCCGCACCCGGCCATCGTGGCCGCGATGTATCTGGGTGGGGCCCATGAAATCCTCGTCCTGGGCGGTATTCAGGCAGTCGGCGCCATGGCGCTCGGCACCGAGACCATCGAGCCGGTGCATATGCTGGTGGGCCCCGGCAACGCCTTCGTGGCCGAGGCCAAGCGGCAGCTCTACGGGCGGGTCGGCATCGACCTCTTCGCCGGGCCGACCGAGACCATGGTGATCGCCGACGAGAGTGTGGATGCGGAGATCTGCGCCACCGATCTGCTGGGTCAGGCGGAGCATGGCTATAACTCGCCGGCCTGTCTGATCACCAATTCGCGGAAGCTCGCCGAGGAGACGCTGACAGAGATCGACCGCCTGCTGAAAATCCTGCCGACGGCGGAGACCGCCTCTGTCTCCTGGCGCGATTATGGCGAGGTGATCCTCTGCGAGAGCTATGACGAGATGCTGAGTGTGGCCAATGACATGGCCTATGAACATGTGCAGGTGATGACCGACCGGGATGAGTGGTTTCTGGATCAGATGCATTCCTACGGCGCGCTTTTCCTCGGCCCGCGCACCAATGTGGCCAATGGCGACAAGGTGATCGGCACCAACCACACTCTGCCGACGAAGAAGGCGGGGCGCTATACCGGTGGGCTCTGGGTCGGCAAGTTCCTGAAGACGCACTCTTATCAGAGAGTCACCACCGATGAGGCGGCCACGCTGATCGGCGAATACGGCTCGCGGCTCTGTATGCTGGAGGGCTTTGTCGGCCATGCGGAGCAGTGCAACCTGCGGGTCCGGCGCTATGGCGGCATCAACGTGCCCTATGGCGAGGGCGCGCCCTACCGGGAGGCGGCGGAATGAGGCCCGGGGCCGCATTCGCCGGGGGGCTGACCCGGGACACCGATGCCTAGGCGCGCGCCCCGCAGCTATACCGCGCTCGAAGAGCTTGGCCGGGTGCGCCTGTCGCGGCATTTCTACCTGCGCAATTTCCTCTATTCGGAGATCGGCAACTTCCATGGCCGGCCCAATCTGACGGACGATCCGGACCTGCTGATCGCCACGGGCACAAGGCTCTGCACCGATCTGCTCGATCCGCTGGCCGAGACCTTCGGGCCGCTGGCGATCCGCTCCGGCCACCGCTCCGCCGCTCTGAACCATTTCGGCGCCACCGAGGTGCGGCCGCAGAAATGCTCGCGCAATGAGAGGAGCTATGCCGGCCATATCTGGGATCGCCGCGATAGCGCCGGCCGGATGGGGGCCTGTGTGTCGGTGGCGGTGCCCTGGTTCGCCGATCAGTATGCGCGGGGGCGGGACTGGCGCGACCTCGCCTGGTGGGTCCATGATCATCTGCCCTATCACGCAATGTACTTCTTCCCGAAGCTCGCCGCGTTCAACCTGACCTGGCGCGAGGCGCGGGCGCCCAGCATTGGCAGCTACATCGTGCCGAAGGGGATGCTGCTGGCGGAAGGGGCGGCGCCGGCGGAGGGCCAAGCTGAACGGCGGGCCCGCTACGCCGATTTCCCGCCGTTCCGTGGCATCGCCTATCCCGCGCTGCCGGAGCGTTGGGTGGCATGAAACTGCCGCGCACCCCCTCGTTCCGGCTTGACGGCAGGCGGGCTCTGGTGGCCGGGGCGTCCTCCGGGATCGGGCTGGCCTGTGCCGCGGCGCTGGCGGAGTACGGCGCCGAGGTGGTGCTGGCGGCGCGGCGGGAGGCGGCGCTCTCGAACATCGCCGAGGCGATGACCGAGAGCGGCTGGGCGGCGCGGGCCCTGCCGCTCGACGTGACGGATATCGGCGCGACCGAGGCCGCGGTCGCGGCCCAGGGTCCCTTCGATATCCTGGTCAATTCCGCCGGGCTGGCGCGGCACGGGCCGGCGCTGGAGACGACCGAGGACGACTACGACGCGGTGACCGGGATCAATGTCCGGGCCGCCTTTTTCCTGACCCGCGCCGTGGCGAAGGGGCTGATCGAGGCGGGCCGGCCCGGCTCTCTGATCAACATCTCGTCCCAGATGGGCCATGTCGGCGGCATCGACCGGGCGGTCTATTGCGGGACGAAACATGCGGTGGAGGGGTTCACCAAGGCGATGGCCATCGAGTTCGGGCCGCATCGGGTGCGGGTCAACACGATCTGCCCGACCTTCGTGCTGACCGACCTGACCCGGGAGACCTTCGCGGACCCGAAGCGGCGCAAGTGGATCGAGGAGAAGATCAAGCTCGGCCGCGCGGGGGAGGTCGAGGACCTGATGGGGGGCGTGGTTTTTCTGGCCTCCGACGCCTCGGCGCTGGTCACGGGGACCGCTCTGAGGGTCGACGGGGGGTGGACGGCGGAATGAGTAGCGAGGCGCGGGTCAGTTCCCTCGATGTGGCGCGGCGCGCAGGCGTGTCGCGGTCGGCCGTCTCCCGGGTCTTCACGCCCGGCGCCTCTGCCTCGGCGGAGACCGCGGCGAAGGTGCGGCGCGCGGCGGAGGAGCTGGGGTACCGGCCCAATGCCCTGGCCCGGGCGGTGATCACCGGGCGGAGCCGGATCATCGGGCTGATCGTGGCCTATCTCGACAACCAGTTCTATCCGGTGGCCCTCGAGAGGCTCTCGAATGCGCTCCAGGAGCGGGGTTATCACATTCTGATCTTCACGGCGGGCAACCGGGACGAGGATATTTCCGGCATCCTTCAGGAGCTGATCGAGTTTCAGGTGGACGGGATCATCACCGCCTCGGTGGGGATGACCAACGACCTGACCCGGCGCTGCGCGGCGGCGGGCATCCCGGTGGTGATGTTCAACCGGGGCCAGCCGGGATCGGGGCTGTCGTCGGTGACCTCGGCGAACCGGGCGGGGGGCGCGAAGCTCGCCGAGTTCCTCGTCGCCGGCGGGCATGCGCGGATCGCCCATGTGGCGGGGTGGCAGGGCTCCTCCACCGGGGTGGACCGGAAGACCGGCTTTGTCGACCGGCTGGCGGCTTTGGGGCGCGAACCGCTCGATGTCATTGACGGGATGTATGACCGGGAGATCACCATGGCGGCGACACGGGACCTGATGGCGCGGCCCGCGCCCCCGGACGCGATCTTTGCCGGGTCCGACCATACCGCCTTTGCCGTCATGGATGTGCTGCGGGGCGAGTTGGGCCTCGACGTGCCGGGCGATGTCTCGGTCGTCGGCTATGACGACGTGCCCATCGCCGCCTGGCCCGGCTATGACCTGACCACGATCCGCCAGCCGGTGGGCCGGATGGTGGAGGCGACGGTGGAGACATTGCTGGCCCAGATCGAGGCGCCGGACCGCCCGGCCCAGGCGCTCGAAATCGCGGGCGACTTGATCTTGCGCGGCTCGGCCCGCATTCCCGAAGGATATGGCCCATGAAAGGCTTCGACCCGAAATTCCGCGATTTCCCCGATTTCATCATCGGGATCACCAAGGAGATCTGGGAGGATCGCGGTATCCACACGCTGCACGATTATTACGCGCCGGAGATCGTGGTGCGCTCGCCGGGGTCCGTGGTGGTGGGCAATCAGGGGGTGATCGCGGCGACGATGGCGACGCTGCATGAGTTCCCGGATCGAGTGCTGTTGGGCGAGGATGTGATCTGGTCGGGCGACCCGGAGACGGGGATGCTGTCGTCGCATCGACTGCTCTCGACCGCGACCCATTCAGGGGAGGGGGTCTATGGGCACCCCACCGGCAAGCGGCTGATCTATCGCATCCATGCCGATTGCCACGCCAAGGGGAACGTGATCGACGATGAATGGCTGGTGCGGGATCAGGGCGCGATTGTGCGCCAGCTCGGCCTCGACCCGAAAGCCTATGCCGCCGATCTGATCGCCCGGGAAGGGGGGCCGGAGGCTGCGGTGCGGCCGCTCAGCCCCGAGACCGACCGGGAGGGGCCCTATAAGGGGCGGGGGAACGACAACGAGTGGGGGCAGCGGCTCGGCGATATTCTCAGCCGGATCATGGGCGCGGATATGAGCGTGATCCCGGACGCTTACGACCGAGCCTGTCATCTGGGCTATCCCGGAGGGATCACCGATCACGGGGTCGGGGCGGCCGACCGATTCTGGATGGGGCTCCGGGCGGCGTTTCCCTCCGCGCAGTTCACCATCGAGCACCGGATCGGGCGCGAGGACGCGATGATGTCGCCGCGCGCCGCGATCCGCTGGTCGCTCTGGGGCCGGCACGACGGCTGGGGGGCCTTCGGGGCGCCGACCGGGGCGATGGTCTATGTCATGGGCATCACCCATGCCGAGTTCGGACCCTGGGGGCTGCGGCGCGAATACACGATCTACGACGAAACCGCGATCTGGAAGCAGATCCTGCTGGCGGAGGGGGTCTAGCCATGGGCCGGAAACCGATCGAGCCGGAAAGCCTGAGGCACTATGTCGAGGACTGGCATATGTCGCCGGCCATCGATACCGGCGCGCTGGTCTTCTTCACCGGAATGACGGGGCATACGGTCGGCGGACCGCCGGACCCGGATGCCCGGGTTCAGATCGAGCGCGCGTTTGAGCGGGTTGCGGCGACGCTCGCCGAGGGCGGCATGCACTTCGGGAATGTAGTCGAGATGACGACCTACCATATTGGGCTGCGGGATCACCTTGCCGTCTTCCGCGAGATCCGCGACCGCCATGTCCGGCAGCCCTATCCGGCCTGGACCGCCATCGAGGTCGCGGGGTTCGTCACCCCCGGCATCATCTGTGAAATCCGTGTGATCGCTCAAAAGGACCCGGCGACATGACCCTCTCGACCCCTCAGATCGTCCGCTATGGCGAGCTGAAGCCCTGCAAGACCGCCTTCATCGACGCCCATACGCCGGGCTCGGACCGGAAGGAGAATTTCACGATCATCGGCGGGGGCGTGAGCGAAAGCCCGGACCAGCATGTCCACATCACCGACCGGATCGGGTTCAATATCGGGGCCGCCGGGCAGCCGCCGAAATGCCGCAACTCGCTGCACTCGCATCGGACGGCGGAGGTGTTTTTCGTGCTCTCCGGCCGCTGGCGGTTCTTCTGGGGCCGCTGGGGCAATGCGGGCGAGGTGGTGCTGGAGCCGGGCGATATCTTCAACATCCCCACCGGCATCTTCCGGGGGTTCGAGAATATCGGCGAGGATTACGGGATGATCATGGCGATCCTCGGTGGCGACGATGCCGGAGGCGGGGTGATCTGGGCGCCGCAGGTGATCGAGGATGCCGCGGACCACGGCCTCGTATTGTCGGAGGAGGGTAAGCTCTACGACACCAAGGAGGGCGCGGCGCTGCCCGAGGGGGTCGGGCCGATGCCGCTTCTGACCGAGGAGGAGCTGGAGAATTATCCCGAACCCGCGACCTGCGAGGTCGTGCCGGATTACGTGGCGCGCTATCTCGACATGATGGCGCTTGCCGCTCGGGCGCCCTGCAAGGTGATCGGGGACCCGGCGCTGATCCAGGACCGGCCCGGGTTCGAGGTGGAGTTGCTGAGCCGGGGCTCGATCCCGGGCGAGAGGCACACCCATGAGAAACCCACCGTGCTGATGCCGGTGAAGGGGCATTGGCGGCTGGATTGGGACGGCGGCGGCGCGGCTTTGGCGCCGGGGGATACCGCGCTGGTCCCGGCGGGGGCGGCCCATGCGCTCGCGCCCTCGATGACCGGGGAGGCGGCGCTCTACCGGATCACCGCGACCGAGGATTCCGCCGGGCCGACCTGGCGGGCGGCGTGAGCGGGGAGGGTCGGCTTGTTTGTCGCCGGGCGGTCCGGGCCGGCGCTCGGACCCCGGGCGCGGCGGGCTGAGATGGCCGGCCGCGCCGATCCAGACGCGACCCGGGAGGTCTATGAACGCCAGGCGGCGGCCTATGACGCGCAGCGCTCCCGGGCGCTTTTCGAGGCGCGCTGGCTGGCGCGGTTCGCCGGCTGCCTGCCGGCGGGCGGCCGGGTCCTCGATCTCGGCTGCGGCGCGGGGGAGCCGATCGCGCGGTGGTTCATCGCCGAGGGATTTCGCGTCACCGGGGTCGATTTCGCAGAAGCTATGCTGGACATCGCCCGCACCCGTTGGCCGGAGGGCGATTGGCGGCAGGGGGATATGCGGGAGCTCGATCTGGGCGCGCGTTTCGACGGGATCGTGGCCTGGGACAGCTTCTTTCACCTCACCCCGGACGAGCAGCGGGTGTGCATCGGCCAGATGGCGCGGCATCTGGAGCCGGGCGGGACGTTGATGATGACCGTGGGTCCTATGGCGGGGGAGGTCACCGGCCATGTCGGCGGCGAGCCGGTCTATCACGCCTCGCTCTCGCCCGCGGGTTATGCCGTCTGTCTTGAGGAGAACGGCCTGCGCCTGACCGGGTTTCTGGCCGAGGATGCGGAGGCCGACCGCCACTCCGTGTTGATGGCCCGCAAGGAGGACGTCCCATGATCCCTACCACCCATGTCGGCTCCCTGCCGCGGAGCCAGGAGGTCGTGGATTTCATCTTCGCCCGGGAGCGCGGGGAGGATTATGACCGGGCTGCCTTCGATGCCGCGATGACGGCGGCGGTTGGGGAGGTAGTTCGGCGACAATCAGAGGCTAGGATCGACATTGTTTCCGATGGAGAAACATCGAAGATCAGCTACGCCACTTACGTGAAGGACCGCTATACCGGCTTCGAGGGGGACAGTCCGAGGAACGCGCCGGCGGACCTGAAGATGTTCCCGTCCTTCCTCGAACGGCTGAAGGACGATGGCGGCACCCCGACCTATGCGCGGCCGATGTGCGTGGGCGAAGTGCGCTCTAAGGGGCAGGGGGAGTTGGAGAAGGACATCGCCAATCTGACCGCGGCGATGGCGGAGCATGGGGTGGCGCGGGGCTTCATGAATGCGGCCTCGCCAGGGGTTATCTCTCTGTTTCTACAGAACGATTTCTACCCGACCCGGGAGGCCTATCTGGCTGCGCTGGCAGATGCGATGAAGGCGGAATATGAGACCATCGTGGCCGCCGGGCTCGACCTGCAACTGGACTGCCCGGACCTCGCGCTCTCCCGCCATATGCTCTTCACCGACCTCTCCGACGACGAGTTCGTGAAGGTGGCGGATATGCATGTGGAAGCGCTGAACCACGCGCTTGCCGACGTGCCGGCGGAGAAGGTGCGGGTGCATATCTGCTGGGGCAATTACGAGGGGCCCCATGTCTGCGACATTCCGATGGCGCGGATGTTCGACACGCTGATGGCGGCCAAGGCGCGCTATGTGCTCTTCGAGACGTCGAACCCGCGGCACGGGCACGAATGGGCCGTGTTCCGGGACCGGGCGGCGGATATCCCGGAGGACAAGGTGCTGGTGCCGGGGGTGATCGACTCCACGACGAATTTCGTGGAGCACCCCGATCTGGTGGCCCAGCGGATCGCCCGGTTTGTCGGGATCGTGGGGGCGGAGCGGGTCATCGCCGGGTCCGATTGCGGGTTCGGGACCTTCGCGGGGTTCGGGGCCGTGGACCCGGAAATCGCCTGGGCGAAGCTCGCGGCCTTGTCGGAGGGGGCGCGGCGGGTGGAGGCTTGACCTTCCAGTGATGGGAACCTTTATGGTGCGGGGTGCTCGCGTCGAATCGAAGGTCTCAACCCGTTGTCAGAACTGACCTTTTCCCTTTCCGGGCTGTCCTGCGCCTCCTGCGTGGCGCGGGCGGAGGCGGTATTGCGCGAGGTCGAGGGCGTGGCGGAGGCGCGGGTGAACCTGGCGCGGGAGAGTGCGACGGTCTCCGGCGGGGCATCTGCCAAGGTGCTGGCCGAGGCCCTCGACGGTGCCGGTTATCCGGCCCGCCGGACCCGTGTGGCACTGCGGGTGGAGGGGTTGAGCTGCGCATCTTGCGTCGGTCGGGCCGAGGCGGCTTTGCGGGGCGTGCCCGGCGTGCTTTCGGCGAGCGTCAACCTGGCCAATGAGACGGCGCAGGTCGAGGTCCTCGATGGTGCGGCAGCGCCGGAGAGGCTTGCGGCAGCTTTGACGGAGGCCGGCTATCCGGCCCGTCCTGCCGATTCCGCCGCGCCGCCCGCCGAGGCCCGCGCCGGGGAGATCGCCGCCCTGCGTCGCCGCACATTGTTGGCGGTGCTGCTGGCGCTGCCGGTCTTCGTCCTCGAAATGGGCAGCCATGTCGTGCCGGGGATGCACCCTCTGATCGCCCGGACCATCGGGGTCGAGACCTCCTGGCTGATCCAGTTCGTCCTGACCACCCTCGTCCTTGCCGGCCCGGGGCGGGTGTTCTTTGCCAAGGGGGTGCCGGCGCTCTTGCGCGGGGCGCCCGACATGAACGCCCTTGTCGCCCTCGGCACCGGGGCCGCCTGGGGCTATTCGACGGTGGCGCTGTTCCTGCCCGCTCTGTTCCCGGAGGGCACCCGCGCGGTCTATTTCGAGGCGGCGGCGGTGATCTCTACCCTGATCCTCATCGGCCGGCTGCTGGAGGCCCGCGCCAAGGGCCGCGCCGGGGCGGCCATCGAGCGGCTGATGGGGCTGCGTCCGACCACGGCCCGGGTCGAGCGGGACGGCGTGGTCGCCGACCTGCCGCTGGCGGAGATCGTGGTGGACGACATCCTCCTCGTGCGGCCGGGGGAGCGGTTGGCGGTGGACGGGGAGGTGCTGTCGGGCGCCTCTTATGTCGACGAGAGCATGATCACCGGAGAGCCGGTGCCGGTGGAGAAAGTCCCGGGCGCGGCGGTCGTGGGCGGGACGGTGAACGGGACCGGGGCGCTCCGGGTGCGGGCCACGGCGGTGGGCGAGGCGACGATGCTTGCGCAGATCATCCGCATGGTGGAGGCGGCGCAGGGGGCGAAACTGCCGATCCAGGCCCTTGTGGACCGGATCACGGCTTTCTTCGTGCCTCTGGTGATCGGGGTCGCCGTGCTGACCGTCCTGATCTGGCTTCTCTTCGGCCCGGACCCGACGCTGGCTTTGGTGGCCGGGGTCTCCGTCCTGATCATCGCCTGCCCCTGTGCGATGGGGCTGGCCACGCCGACCTCGATCATGGTGGGCACGGGTCGGGCGGCGGAGCTGGGCGTGCTCTTCGGCAAGGGGGAGGCGCTTCAGACGCTCCAGAACACCCGGGTCGTGGCCCTCGACAAGACCGGGACGCTGACCCTCGGGCGCCCGGATCTGACCAGTCTGGTGCCTGCGGTGGGATGGTCGGAAGCGGAGGTTCTGACGCTGGTCGCGGCGGTCGAAGCCGCCTCCGAACATCCGGTGGCGCGGGCGCTGATGCGGGCGGCGGAGGCGCGGGACCTGACCGTGCCCGAGGCGACCGGGGTGCAGGCGGTGCCGGGGATGGGCGTGACCGGGCAGGTGGCGGGCCGGACCGTCGCGGTGGGGGCAGGGCGCTACATGGCGACGCTGGGGATCGACCTCGGCGCGCTGGCGGACGCTGCCGATACAATGGCCGGCGATGGCGAAACCCCGCTCTTCGCGGCGGTGGACGGGGCGGTCGTCGCGGCCCTCGGCGTCTCCGACCCGATCAAGCCGGGCAGCGCGGCGTCTGTGGCGGCGCTCCGCGATCTCGGGCTGAGCGTCGCCATGGTCACCGGCGATGCTGAGGCCACCGCCCGCGCTATCGCGGGACGGCTGGGGATCGAGCACGTGGTCGCCGAGGTCCTGCCCGACGGCAAGCGCGAGGCGGTGCGGGCGTTGCGCGCCGCCCACGGCCCGGTGGCCTTCGTCGGCGACGGGATCAACGACGCGCCGGCCCTGGCCGAGGCGGAGACCGGCGTGGCCATCGGCACCGGCACCGATATCGCCATGGAGGCGGCGGATGTGGTCCTGATCTCCGGCGACCTTTCGGGGCTCCTGAATGCACTCGAACTGAGCCGGGCAACCATGCGGAACATAAGGCAGAACCTGTTCTGGGCCTTCGCCTATAACGCCGCGCTGATCCCGGTGGCGGCGGGGCTGCTTCACCCGCTCTGGGGCACGCTGCTCTCGCCGATGCTGGCGGCAGGCGCGATGGCGCTGTCGTCGGTCTTCGTGGTGACGAACGCGCTGCGCCTGCGGCGGGTCACGCCCGCCCTGCCGAGAGCGGACGCGCAGGTCCGGGTCGCGTCCCCGCGCGCCCGCCAGGAGGCCCACCCATGAACATCGGAGAGGTCGCGGAGCGCGCCGGCCTGCCGCCGAAGACAATCCGGTACTATGAGGAGATCGGCCTGGTGACTCCCCTGCGCGGCACCAACGGCTACAGGAGCTTCCGGGAGCAGGACCTGCACAAGCTCGCCTTTCTGGGCCGCGCCCGGGCGCTCGGGTTCGGGATCGAGGAATGCCGTGCGCTCCTGGCGCTCTACGAGGACGAGAGCCGGGCCAGCGCGGAGGTCAAGGAGATCGCCCGCGGCCATCTCGCCGAGATCGACCGCAAGATCGCCGACCTGTCGGAGATGCGCGCGACGCTGGCGCATCTCGTGGAGTCCTGCGCCGGCGACAGCCGCCCGGACTGCCCGATCCTCGAAAGCCTCGGCGCCGCGCCGGATTGAGCGCGACCATCGCCGGCGCCCCGCGCTGCGGATCGAGATACCAGCCGGTCCTATAGAAAGTCCGCATATCGGACCAACAGGCCCCGAAACCATCACGATTCGAGGCGACCGATACCGAAGATTCGGGCCATTGACTCTCCAAATATCCGGCAGCTACGGTGACGGCAGCCAGGAGTGGTCCGCTATGCGGACCTGAATCCGGAGCATTGTGCGAGCGTAGGGGAGGGGGACACGTGGCGGCATCGCCGGGACAGGACAGGATGAGCGGTGCGCAGACCGTCCTCAGGGCGGCGGATGTCCTGCGGGCGGTGGGCCTGGCGGGTGAGGCGCGGTTCGCCGATCTCGGACGCGCCACCGGCCTGCCCAATCCGACGCTGCGGCGGCTGCTCATCTCGCTGATCGAGGCCCGGCTCGTCAGCCATGACGGCGCGCGGCGGCTCTACCGTCTGGGCAGCGAAGCCTACCTGCTGGGCCAGCTGGCGCGCCCGGATTTCAGCTTTCACGATCTGGCGCGCGACAGCCTGGCGCGGCTGGCGGACATCTCCGGCGATACCGCGTTTCTGTCGGCCCGGGACGGGCTCTCGACCGTGTGCCTGCATCGCGAGGAAGGCCAGTATCCGATCCGCACCCATGTGCTGAGCGTCGGCGACCGGCACCCGCTGGGCATGGGCGCGGCGGCGCTGGCGATCCTGGCGGCGCTGCCCGAGGCGGAGGCGGAGGATATCCTCGCCGCCAATACCGAGGCGCTGCTGGAACACCGGCCGGGCCTCGACATCGCCGAGCTGGGCAAACTGGTCCGGCGGGCGCGGCCGACCGGCGTGGCGCTCAATCCCGGGATGATCTTCCCCGGGTCCTGGGGCATTGCGGCGGCGCTCCGGGCGCCGGATGGCGAGATCATCGGGGCGGTGACGATCGCCGCCATCGAAAGCCGGATGACGCCGGACCGGCAGGCGGACCTGGCGGTGCCGCTGCTCAAGGAGGTGCGGCGGATCGAAGGATTGCTCAGCCGGTTCGGCCCGGGCGGGAGGCGGCTGGAAGCCGCGGAATAGACAGGCGGAGGATGCGATGGACAACAACGACGCGGTGATCGTCGGCTGGGCCCACAGCCCGTTCGGCAAGCTCGAGGCGGAGGATATCGAGGCGCTGATCGCCTCGGTCGGGACCGCCGCGCTCGACCATGCCGGGGTCAGCCCGCAAGATGTCGACTACGTCACCGTCGGGGTGCTGAATTCGGGGTTCTCGAAACAGGGGTTTGAGGCCGGGCTGGTCTCGGTCGCGGTGCCCGGGCTGGAACATACCGCCGCGATGCGCACCGAAAACGCCTGTGCCACCGGGTCGGCGGCGCTCTATTCCGCGATGGATGCGATCGCGGCGGGGCGGGCGCGGATCGCTCTGGTGATCGGGGCGGAAAAGATGACCGCGACGCCGATGGCCGAGGTCGGCGACATCCTGCTCTGCGGCTCCTACCGCAAGGAGGAGGACGGGTTGCCGGCCGGGTTCGCGGGGATTTTCGGGCAGATCGCCAACAGCTATTTCCAGAAATACGGCGACCGCTCCGAAGAGCTGGCGATGATCGCCGCCAAGAACCACGCCAACGGGGTCGCCAATCCCTATGCTCATATGCGCAAGGATTTCGGCTTCGAAGCCTGCAACACGGTGTCGGAGAAGAACCCCCGGGTCGCCGGCCCGCTGCGCCGCACCGATTGTTCGCTGGTCTCCGACGGGGCGGCGGCGCTGGTGGTGACCGACCGCGAGACCGCCGAGGGCCTGGCCCGCGCCATCGCGTTTCGCGCCCGGGCGCAGAAGAACGATGTCTTCCCGCTGTCGCGGCGCGACGTGACCGAATTCGCCGGCGCCCGCGCCGCCTGGGACGCGGCCAAGGAGGAGGCGGGCGTCACGCTCGACGATCTCGATTTCGTCGAGACCCATGATTGTTTCACCGTCGCCGAGATGATCGAATACGAGGCGATGGGCCTGACCCCGCCGGGCGAAGGCTGGAAGGCGGCGCGCGAGGGCATCACCCGCAAGGACGGCGCGCTGCCAGTGAACCCCTCCGGAGGGCTGAAATCCAAGGGGCATCCGATTGGCGCCACCGGCGTGTCGATGCATGTGCTGGCGGCGATGCAATTGATGGGCGAGGCCGGCGATATGCAGATCCCCGACGCCCGGCTCGCCGGGGTGTTCAACATGGGCGGCGCGGCGGTGGCCAATTACTGCTCGATCCTGGAGCGCGTGAAGTGACGGTGACGCCGTTCTCCACGCGCACGATGAACCTGGCCCATTTCGTCGAACAGCAGGCCCGGCGGCTGTCCGGGCGGCCGGCGCTGATCTGGGGCGAGGCGGTCTGGGACTGGGCGGCGTTCGATGCGCGGGTCAAGGCGATGGCCGCCGTTTTCGCGGCCCATGGCGTGGGCAAGGGCGACCGGGTGCTGGTGCAGTCGCGCAATTGCAACCAGATGTTCGAGAGCTTCTTTGCCGCGCTGCGTCTGGGCGCGGTCTGGGTGCCGGCCAATTTCCGCGGCGCGCCGGATGATCTGGCCTGGATGGCGGACTTGTCCGGGGCCAGGCTCTTGCTCTGCGACGCGGCGTTTCCGGAGCATGCGGCCGTCGACGGGCCGGAGACCGTGCTGGCCATCGGCGCGGCCGATTTCGCGCCCGACATCGATGCGCTGATGGCCGCGGCCGGCGACCCGCCGCCGCTGGCCCCGGTCGACCGCGACGACCCGGCCTGGTTCTTCTTCACCTCCGGCACCACCGGGCGGCCCAAAGCCTCGGTGCTGACCCATGGGCAGCTCGGCTTCGTCGTCAACAATCACCTGTGCGATCTGGTGCCGGGGATCGGGCCGGACGATGCCTCGCTGGTGGTCGCGCCGTTGAGCCACGGGGCGGGGATGCACCAGCTCCTGATGGTGGCGCGGGGGGCGCCGACGATCCTGCCGACGGCGCCGCGCTTCGACACCTCGGAAATCTGGTCGCTGGTGGAGCGCTGGAAGGTCAGCAACATCTTCACCGTGCCGACGATCCTGAAAATGCTGGTCGAGGCCCCCGAGATCGCCGACCACGACCATTCCTCGCTGCGGTATGTGATCTATGCCGGCGCGCCGATGTACCGGACCGACCAGATCCGGGCGCTGGAGGTGCTCGGCCCGGTGATCGTGCAGTATTTCGGGCTCGGCGAGGTCACCGGCGCGATCACCTTCCTGCCGCCGGGCGAGCATTCCGTCGGCGACGGGTTCCGTACCGGCACCTGCGGCTTTCCCCGCACCGGGATGCAGGTCGAAATCCAGGACGACCACGGCGCCGCGCTCGGCCCCGGCGAGACCGGCGAGATCTGCGTCACCGGCCCGGCGGTCTTCGCCGGCTACTGGCGGAACCCGGAGGCCAATGCGAAGAGCTTTCGCGACGGGTTCTTCCGCACCGGCGATCTCGGGCATATGGATGCCGAGGGCTATGTTTACATCACCGGCCGGGCCTCGGACATGTATATCTCGGGCGGCTCGAACATCTATCCGCGCGAGATCGAGGAAAAGATCCTCCAGCACCCCACGGTGTCTGAGGTCGCGGTCTTCGGCATGCCCGATCCGAAATGGGGCGAGATCGGTGTGGCGGTCGCGGCCCCGGTGCCGGGGCAGAGCGTCGAGGGGCCGGAGATAGAGGCGTTCCTGCGCGACAAGATCGCCTCCTACAAGATCCCGCGCGCGTTCCATGTCTGGGACGAGATACCGAAATCGGGCTACGGCAAGATGGCCAAGCGCCTGGTTCGCGAAGAGCTGGAACGCCGTCTGGCCAGCGGTCAGGACGCGTGATGCGCAGCGTCGTCCATCCCGGACCGGTCGGCGCGGACCGTATGGAACTGGCGCCGACGCCGGGCCGCGAGATCGAAGTGACCTTGCCGCCCGGGAGACCGTTCGAGGAGGCCGTCGCCGAGGCGCTGGCGCCCGAGGGGGTGGCGAGCGCCTGGCTCGAGATCGAGAACGCGCCGGTCTCCGCGCTCGACTACGTGATGCCGGCGCTGTCGCCGGACGACGCGCATGTGGCCTGGTATTCGGACATCTTCAGCTTCGGCGGCCCCGGTCTGATCGACCGGATGGGTTTCATGGTCGGCCGGCATCAGGGCGCGTCGTTCCTGCATGGCCACGGGCTCTGGACGCCCGAGGGCGGCGCGCAGGCGATGGGGCATATCCTGGCGTCGCGCACCGTGCTGGCGGCGCCGGTCACGGCCCGGGGCATCGGCCTGACCGGGGCGCGGTTCGAGCGGCGGCCCGACCCGGAGACCAATTTCGAGCTGTTCCGGGTCCGCGGGACCGGGGCGGAGGGGTCCGGCTATGCCGCGCTCCGTCTGCTGCCCAATCAGGATTTCGCCACGGCGCTGGACCGGGCCTGCGCCGAACTGGGCTGGCCGGCGGCGCGGGTGCATGGCCTCGGCAGCCTGATCGGTGCCCGGTTCGAGGACGGCGGGGTGCTCGACAGCCTGGCGTCCGAATTCCTCGTCACCGACGCCACCGCCGGTCGAGGCGGGCCGGAGCCGGAGATCGCCATCGTCGGCGTCGAGGGGTCCGAGATTCTGTCCGGGCGTCTGGTCCGGGGCGAAAATGCGGTGCTGATCACCGCCGAACTGATCCTCAGCCGCATGGCCGGCTGACGGACGCAACCAAGTCCATCAAGGGAGGAAAGAATGACCATCAAGACTCTGACCAGAGGCGCGTCGGCGCTGGCGCTCGGCCTCGCGGCCGCCACGGCGCATGCCGAGACCCTCGACATGCAGTCGATCTATCCCAATTCGCTGCCGCTTCTGGGCGAGGCCGGGGCCGAGATGGGCGAGCGGGTGAGCCGCCTGACCGGCGGGTCGCTCGACATCGTGTTCCACAATCCCGGCGAACTGGTCGCCGGCGGCGAGATCTGGGACGCGGTGTCGACCGGCGCGATCCCGGCCGGCTGGTACTCGCCCGGCTTCGCCGAAAGCGTGATCCCGGCGGCGCCGCTCTTTACGGCGTTCCCGTTCGGACCGGGCGCGGTGGAGTACACCGCCTGGTGGTATGACGGCGGCGGCGAGGAGCTTTGGGCGGAAGTGACCGCGCCGTTCAACATCCATTCCGAGCTTTGCACGATCCTGTCGCCCGAAGCCTCGGGCTGGTTCAACGAGCCGATCAACTCGGCCGAGGACCTCGAAGGGCTGAAGATGCGGGTCTTCGGGCTCGGCGCGGCGGTGATGGAGCGGCTCGGCGCCCAGGCGCAGTCGATGCCGGTGGCCGACACGATGACCGCGCTCAACCTCGGTACGATCGACGCGGCGGAACTGTCCTTCCCGGCCATCGACCTGGCGCTGGGCATGCAGGAACATGCCAATCACTACTACTTCCCGGGCTGGCATCAGCAAAGCTCGCTGATCGTGTTCATCATCAACCAGGATGTCTGGGACGGGCTGGAAGACAGCCATCAGGCCGCCATCGAAGAGGTCTGCGCGGCCAATGTCGCGCTCAGCGTCGCCCGCGGGGAGACCATCCAGATGGCGCCGCTGGCCGATCTGGAGGCCCAGGGCGTGGTGATCCACGAATGGTCCGACGAGATGCTGGCGACGTTCAGCGGCGCCTGGGACGAGGTCGCGGCGGAACGCTCGGCGGCGGATGCCGACTTTGCGCGGGTCTGGGAGCATATCTCGGCGTTCCGCGCCGAATATGCGCGCTGGGGCTCGCTCGGCTATCTCGACTGATCCTGAAACCGGCCGGGGGGTCCGCCTCCCGGCCAACCGGGGTTTCTGAGACATGCTCGGACTGGCCGCCGTCTTCGACAGGATCTGCCTCTATGCCGCCCGCGGCGCCGGGCTCCTGCTGCTCGTGCTGACCGCAGTGATCATCTACGACGTGCTCGGCCGGCGGTTCTTCAACACCGGGTCGGTCGCGCTCCAGGAACTGCAATGGCATCTGCATGGCGCGATCACCGTGCTGGGGTTCGGCTATGCCTATACCCGCAACGCCCATGTGCGGATCGACATCTTTCACCAGAACTTCTCCGACCGGCTCAAGCTGCGGCTGGAGATCGCCGGGATCGCGCTCTTGCTGACCCCGTTCCTGCTGGCGGTGGTCTGGTTCGGCTATGATTTCGCGATGCGGTCGTTCCAGCGCGGCGAGGGATCCTCGGGCGGTCTCGGCCTCGATCACCGCTGGATCATCAAGTCCGCCGTACCGCTCTCGGCGATCCTGGCGCTGCTCGGGGCCTGGTCGGTAGCGCTCAGGGCGATCGCGACCCTGCGCGGCCGCCGCGGCTCGGCGTTTTCCGAGGACGACCTGTGGAGATCCTGATCGAGGCGCTGCCGGCGCTGATGTTCGGCACGCTGCTGGTCGGGCTCTTCAGCGGCCTGCCGGTGGCGGTGGTGCTGGGCGGCGTCACGGTGATCTTCGCGGTCATCGCCATCGCTTTGGGAGAGATGCGGCTGGTGCAGGCGACGCTCCTGCCGAACCGCATCTTCGGCGGATCGATCGAGAAACAGGTGCTGGTCGCGGCGCCGATGTTCATCTTCATGGGCGTGCTCCTGGAAAAGAGCCGGATCGCCGAGGACCTGCTCGTCACCTTGCAGAAACTGCTGCGGGTGGTGCCCGGCGGGCTGGCGCTGGCGGTGACGCTGATGGGCACCATTCTGGCCGCGGCGACCGGGATCATCGGCGCCTCGGTGGTGATGCTGACGGTTCTGGCGATTCCGACCATGCTCCGGCAGGGCTATTCGCCGGAACTGGCGACCGGCACTGTGGCCTCGGCGGGCACCCTCGGCATCCTGATCCCGCCCTCGGTGATGCTGGTCTTCATGGGCGATATCCTGACGCTGAACCTGGCCCGGCTCTTCGTCTCCGCCCTGGTGCCGGGGCTGGTCCTGGCCGGGGTCTACATGATCTACATCCTGGTCAGTTCGGCGCTGCGCCCGGAGCGCGCCCCGGCCGCGCCGCCGCTCTCGCCCGAGGAGAAGGCGGGGCTGTTCCGGGAGGCGGTGGTGTCGTTTGCGCTGCCGTTCCTTCTGGTGGTCGCGGTGCTCGGCTCGATCCTCGGCGGCATCGCGACGCCGACCGAAGCGGCCGGCGTCGGAGCCTGCGCGGCGCTGCTCCTCGGGCTCTTGCGCCGGCGGCTCTCGGCGCGGGTCCTGGGCGAGGCGATGGACGGGTCCATCCGCACTCTGGCGATGCTCTTCTTCATCTTCGTGACCGCGACAGGCTTTGCCTATGTGTTCCGCGTCATCGGCGGCGAACACTTCATCGTGGAAGCCGCGCGCAGCCTCGATATGGGGGATTGGGGCATCCTGCTGATGCTGATGCTGATGATCTTCGCCCTCGGCTTCTTCTTCGACTGGGTCGAGATCACGCTGATCATGCTGCCGATCGTGGCGCCGATCGTGCAGATCATGGATCTCGGCGATCACGTGGCGCGCGCCGATCTGATCTACTGGTTCGCGGTCCTGATGGCGGTGAACCTCCAGACCTCCTTCCTCACGCCACCGTTCGGGTTCGCCCTGTTCTTTCTGAAGGGCGCGGCCGGCGATCTGGTGAGTATCGCCCAGGTCTATCGCGGCATCATTCCGTTCGTGGTCCTGCAGCTTGTGGTGCTCGGGATGTTGGTCTGGCAGCCCGCGCTGGTCCTGTGGCTGCCTGAACAGGTGCTCCGATGAGCCGGTTCGCCGGGCGCCGCGCGGTTGTGATCGGGGCCGGATCGGTGGGCGAGGGGATCGGCAACGGGCGCGCCACCGCCCTGCTGCTGGCCCGGGACGGGGCGGAGGTGCTCTGCGTCGACCGCGACCGCGCCGCGGCCGACGATACCGTGGCCCGGATCGCGGCCGAGGGCGGCACGGCGCGCGCCTCCGCCCTTGATGCGACCGATGACAGGGCGGTGCAGCAGCTCTTCGCCGGGCCGGAGGAGATCGACATCCTGGTCCATGTCGTGGGGATGAGCCTGCCCGGCGGCGCGGTCGAGACCGAGCCCGCCGATTGGGACCGGGTCTTCGACGTCAACCTGCGCAGCGCCTATCTCGCCGCGCGGGCCGCGGTGCCGGGGATGGTCGCCCGGCGGCGCGGCGCGGTGGTCTTTGTCTCGTCGCTCGCCGCGACCTGGTCCGGCAGCTATTCCTATGCCGCCTATGAGGCGTCGAAGGCCGGGCTGAACCGTCTCACCCGGTCGCTGGCCCGGGCCCATGCGGCGCAGGGGGTGCGCGTCAACGCGGTGCTGCCGGGGATGATCGACACGCCCCATGTCCAAGCCTATGTCAGCGCCGCCCAGGCGGCCAGCGGCGAGGCGCGTGCCAACGCCGTCCCGATGAAGCGGCAGGGCAGCCCGTGGGAGGTGGCCGAGGCGATCCTGTTTCTCGCCTCCGACGCGGCAAGCTATGTGACCGGGACCTGCCTGCGGGTCGATGGCGGCTTGGGGGCGTAGGGCCCGACCCAGCCGTTTCCGGCCCGCGGACCTCCGGTGATACAGGCGTCTGTTGCGGACGAGGCGGCCGGCCGCGATGTGTCGCGGACCGGCGCAGGATCGGGTGCTGGCGTGACCGCGCAGATCCCTGCGCAACTGTCGAAAGAGCGCTGCGCGGGCCTCTCGCCCCGGAGCTGAACGTCCGTATCCTCATGGCCCCGTCGCCGATCCCGCCGTCCCGAAACCGCGCCTCGTCGTGGGATCGCGCCGGGCCGCTTTTAGACGCGCCCGATCCACCCAACCGGCAAAAAAGGGCATGACAGAACGACAATTTTAAAATAGCGTTTCAAAAAATGGAACTGTCGTATCGATAGCGCAGCAGCGGCGCTCGCGCCGATCCGTCCGGGAGGGGCGGGCGCTCTTGAGAGCGGGACAATCTGGGAGGAAACGCATGACCCGACTAACCATGAGCATCGCCGCATTGGGGCTGGCGATCGCCACGTTCGCCGCCACCGCGATGGCGGAGCCGATCACCATCCGTCTTGGTCACAGCTCCGAGGGCGAGGTCCAGCTTCCGGGCGCCGGACGTACCGCCGGGGTCCTGGCCTTCGCCGATTTCGTCGAGGTCGCCTCCGGCGGCGAACTGGTCGTCGAGCAGTTCCCGAACGGACAGCTCGGCAATGCCCGCACGATGATCGAATCCGCCCAGACCGGCGTGCTGGAGATGGTCGGCGCCTATACCTCGATCATGGTGCCGTTCGCGCCCGAGATCGCCGTCACCCAGATCCCCTACGTCTTTCGCGACAACCTGACCGCCTGGAAAGTCATGGACGGCCCCGTCGGCGACGATCTGGCCGACGTGTTCCTGGAGCGGACCGGCCTGCGCGTGCTCGGCTGGGCCGATGGCGCCGGCTACCGTCACATCTATTCCGAACGGCCGATCACCAGCCCCGAGGACATGCAGGGCATGACGATGCGGGTGCCGGAGAACCCGGGCCTTCTCGCGATGTTCCGCGCCTGGGGCGCCAATACCGTCACGATCACCTGGGCCGAACTCTATACCGGGCTTCAGGCCGGCATGGCCGAGGGGCACGATACCGAGCTTTACTCGATGTATTCGCAGAAGCTCTATGAGGTGAACCCCTACGTCACGATGTCGCGTCACAGCTTCAACCTGCATCCGCTGATGATCAACGAAGAGTTCTTCCAGTCGCTTTCCGAGGACCATCAGACGATCATCCTCCAGGGTGCGGACCTCTATGAGCGGGTGGCCAACTCCCATTCCTTCGTCAGTGGGCTGGTGGTGCAGAGCGCGATGGAGGAGGCCGGGGCGACCTTCTACTACCCGACTGACGAAGAGATCGCGCAGTTCCGCGACCTCGGCCAGCAACCCTATATCGACATCACCGTGCGCAAGATCGGTGATACCGGGCAAGATTGGGTGGATCGGGTGATGCAGGCCGCAGCGGACGCCGCCGCCGCCGAGTGAGCGCGCGGCCGGCCGGGCCCGGCGGTGCGTGCCGGGCCCGGTGGCCGGGGGGGGGGCGGTCTAGAGCCGCGACACCGCCGGCCGACAGCCAGGGATCGGGGGCCGTTTCGTCCGCGCCAGGCGTCCGGCCCCCGAACCGGCAATTCGCGGCTCGCTTCGGGATCGGCGGCCGGCGACAAGGCGCCCGAAACCGGCCCGGAAACCGCAAAACGACAACGCTAGACGGCGACGAGGAGGAGACACCAGCCCATGTCCGACCGCCTCACCGATCAGGAGGCGCCGCCGCGTCCGGTTTCCGACTTCAGCGGCGGGCCGCGCCTTCTCGCAGCGTTCCAGCGCGCGCTCGATCACGTCGAACGGGCGGCCTACGCGGCTGCGATGCTGCTGATGGCGGCGCTCTTTCTCAACACCGCCAACGGCATCGTGGTCAAGCAGATCACCGGATCCTCCCTGGTCTGGGTGGAGGAGATCAACAACCTGCTCTTCGCCTGGACGGTCTTCATCGGAGCCGGCGTCATCGCCCGGGCCGGCGGGCATATCGGGGTGGACATCTTCTACCAGATGTTCGGCCCCCGCCTGCAACGGGCGTTGCGTGTCTGCTATGCCCTGCTCGCCCTGGTGGTGGTCTTCGTGATGGTGTTCTACGGCCTCAGGATGGCTGCTTTCGTCGGCCGGTCGCAGACCTCGCTCTACCTCTCGATCAGCCTCTACTGGTACTACCTGTCGGTTCCCGCCGGCGGCGCGCTTCTGGGTCTTTTCACCATCGGCGCCGCCCTGCCGGATCCGCGCAGGGCCGCCCCGACCCATGAGCCAACGGAGGCCACCCCGTGATCGGCATTCTCTTCGGCAGCTTCGTGCCCATGCTCCTGCTGGGCGTGCCCATCGCGCTCTGCCTCGTGCTGATGACGATCTTCGTCTATGTCGATATCGGCGATCCGCGGCTCTTCCTGCAAATCCCGCAGCGGATGTTCACCAGCACCGAGAACCTGCTGCTGCTGGCGATCCCGTTCTTCATCATGGCCGGCGAGATCATGAACCGGGCCAAGATCACCGACCGGCTGATGACGCTTTCGGCGGCGCTTGTCGGCTGGATCCGGGGCGGGCTGGCGCATACCAATATCACCGCCAGCATGTTCTTCGCCGGGATCACCGGCTCGGCGGTCTCCGACACGGTGGCGGTCGGCGGCATCATGGTGCCAGCGATGAAGAAGAATGGATATGACGAGGATTACAGCGCCGCAGTGACGGCGGCGAGTTCGGTCATCGGGCCGATCATCCCGCCGAGCATCCCGATGCTGCTCTACGCCTCGGTGATGAACGTCTCCATCGCCGGGCTGTTCCTCGGCGGGATGCTGCCCGGCATCCTGGTGGCGATTTCGCTGATGGTGACCGCCTATCTGATCGCGGTGCGGCGCGGCTTCGGCGAGCGGGCGCCTTTCGTGGGGTTCATCAATCTCGGTCTCGCCATCGTCCGCGGCATACCCGCGCTGCTGCTGCCGCTGATCATCATGGGCGGGATCCTCGGCGGGTTCTTCAGCCCGACGCAAGCCTCGGCCGTGGCGGTGATGTACGGCCTCTTCATCGGCTTCATCTTCTACCGGACGCTCTCGCTGTCGGATATCGGACCGATCCTCAAGCACACGGTGCAGGCCACCGCGATGATCATGTTCCTGCTCGCCTGCGCGAAGTCGTTCAGCTGGCTGGTGAGCTATTTCAGCCTGGTGGAGAACGTCACGCTGCTCTTCATCTCGATCACCGAGAACAAGTACGTCTTTCTGCTGCTGCTCAACGTGCTGTTCCTGGTGATCGGGATGTTCCTCGATATGGGGTTCGCGATCATCGTACTGGGTCCGCTGATGGCGCCGGTGGCCTATTCCTATGGGGTGGACCCGATCCATTTCGGCCTGATCACCTGCATGAACCTGACGATCGGTCTGGCGACACCGCCGTTCGGGCTGGTGCTGTTCGCGGCGATGGGGGTGTCGAAGGTGAAGCTGGCGCGGCTCAGTTGGGCGATCCTGCCTTTCATCGCCGCGGAGATCGCGGTGCTGATGCTGGTCACCTATGTGCCGTTCTTCACGATGTTCCTGCCAAGGCTCTTCGGCTTCGCCTGACCGCGGCCCGGCCCGGGAGATCCCGGGTCGGGCCGACCCGGGGGGCGGAGCCGGAGATGTGTCGCCGGCGCAAGCGTCCGGCGCGGCGTCAGCCCCCGGCGTCGAGCGGCGCGCCCGAGGCGGCGCGGTCCAGGAGGATCGGCGCCGGGCGCCAATGGCGGCCGTGGGCGGCATGGAACCGCTCGATCTCCGCCACGACCCGCGCCAGCCCGTAGACCTCGGCGGTGTGCATCGGGCCGCCCCTGGTCCTCGGAAAGCCGTAGCCGCTGGTGAAGATCACGTCGAGATCGCTTGCCCGCTGGGCGATGCCCTCGCCGAGGATGTACCCGCCGGTATTCACCAGCTGCCAGAGCCCGCGATGCAGAATTTCCTCGTCGCTGACGGCGCGCCGGGCGATGCCCTTCTCGCCCGCCACCTCGGCGATCAGCGCCTCGACTTCGGGATCGGGGATGCCCTTGCGGGGGTCTTCGCCATAGGTGTACCAGCCCCGGCCGGCCTTCTGCCCGAGCCGCCCGGCCTCGGCGAGGCGGTCGGCGGCGGTGAACGGATAGGGCTCGGCCGGGTCGCGGCCGGCGGCGCGGGCCTGGCGGATGCGGTAGCCCACATCGAGCCCCGCGAGGTCCATCACCGCGAACGGACCCATCGCCAGGCCCCACTCGGTGAACACGCGGTCGACCTGCCAGGGCAGCGCGCCCTCTTCGACGAGGATCTGCGCCTCGCGGTTGAAGTTGATGAACATGCGGTTGCCGGCGAAGCCGTCGCAGACGCCGACGCAGACCGGCACTTTGCCGATGCGCCGGCCGAGCGTCATCGCGGTCTGCACCACATCCGGCGCGGTGCGCGCGGCGCGGACCACCTCCAGGAGCTTCATCACATTGGCGGGGCTGAAGAAATGCAGGCCGAGCACATCCTCGGGGCGGCCGGTGGCATCGGCGATCCGGTTCACGTCGAGGGTCGAGGTGTTGGTGGCGAGGATCGCACCGGGCTTCGCCACGCGGTCCAGGGCGGCGAAGACCTCCCGCTTGACCTCCATCGCCTCGAACACCGCCTCGATCACCAGATCGGCCTGGGCGAGGCCCGCCAGATCGGTCGTTCCCGAAATGCGCCCGGTCCGCGCCCGGGCGGCATCCTCGGCGATCCGGCCCCGGGCGACCTGCTGGGCATAGGCCCGGCCGATCCCGTCGAGCGCGGCGTCGAGACGCTCCGCCTCCTGTTCGACCAGCGTCACCGGCAGCCCGGCATCGGCGAAGGCCATGGCGATGCCGCGGCCCATGGTTCCGGCGCCGACGATGCCCACATTGTCCACCGGCCGGGCCTCGGTGCCCGGCGGCAGGTCCGCGACTTTCGCGGCCTTGCGCTCGGCGAAGAAGAGGTGGCGCTGCGCCCGGGCCTCGGGCGAGGTGTTGAGGCGCCGGAAGGTCTCGCGCTCCCAGTCGAGCGCGGCGGCAATCGGCATGGTATGGGCGCGGCGCACGGCCTCGAGCGCGGCGGCGGTGGCGGGCGCCCCGCGCGCCCGGCGCAGAAAGGGTGCCGCGATCTCGTCGAGCGCGTCTTGGGGGCCGGCCACCTCCCGGTCGATCAGCCGGCGACGGGGCAGGGTGTCGGCGACCTCCGCGGCGAGATGGGCCAGGGCCGCGTTGAGATCGGGCAGCACCGCGTCGACGATGCCCAGGGCAAGGGCCTCTTCGGCGCTCAGGACCCGGGCCGAGAGGATCAGCTCCAGCGCCGCCGGCCCGCCGGCGAGCCGGGGCAGCTTCTGGGTGCCGCCGGCCCCGGGGATGTTGCCGAGCCTGATCTCCGGGAACGAGAGCCGGGCGCCGGGCAGCGCGTATCGGTAGTCGCATCCCAGCGCCAGCTCGAACGCGCCGCCAAAGGCGATGCCGTCGATCAGCGCGATTACCGGTTTGCGCCCCTGTTCCAGTTGCGCGATGACCTCGGTGAGCAGCGGCGACCGCCGTCCGCTGTCGAATTCGGTGATGTCCGCGCCGGCCGAGAACAGGCGCCCGTCGCCGGTCAGCGCGGTTGCGGCGATCCGGCTATCGGCCTCGAACGCCTGATGGGCCTCGGCGATGGCCGCGCGCATCGCGACGCCGAGCGCGTTGACCGGCGGACGGGTGAAGCGGATCAGGCCGATGGCGCCGTGGGTGCTGATCTCGATCGGTGCGGTCATCGGGTTTCGCCCTTTCCTCGTGCCTCAGAGCGCGGCGTCGGTTCCGAGGATCACCGTCGCCTGATGCGACAGCGTTCCGCCATTGCCGTGGCAGAGCGCCGTGTCGGCCCCCGCCACCTGCCGTTCGCCGGCCTCGCCGCGCAATTGCCGCGTCGCCTCGATCAGGGTGAAGATGCCGTACATGCCGGGATGGCAGAACGAGAGCCCGCCGCCATTGGTGTTGACCGGCAGACCGCCGCCCGGGCCGATCCGGGCGGCCTCGGCGAAGGCGCCGCCCTCGCCCTTCTTGCAGAAGCCCAGATCCTCCAGAAACAGGATCACGTTGATCGTGAAGGCGTCGTAGAGTTGCAGCAGGTCCATGTCAGCGGGGCCGAGACCGGCCATCGCATAGGCCGCGCGGCCGGATTCGACCGCGGCGGTGGCGGTCAGGTCCGGCATCTCCGAGACCGCGCGATTGAACGACGCCGCGCCGCCGCCGAGCAGATGGATACCGGGCTTTGCGGTATCCCGCGCCCGGTCGGGCCGGGTCAGGATCACCGCGCCGGCGCCATCGGTGAGCAGGCAGCAATCGCGCAGGGTCAGCGGCTCCATCACCATGCGCGAGGCCAGAACCTCCTCGACGGTGAGCGGCGCGCGCTCGAAGGCGTCGGGGTTGAGCGCCGCCCAGCGGCGGGCGGCGACGGCGACCTCGGCCAGTTGCGCGCGGGTCGTGCCGTAGTCCGCCATATGCCGTGCCGCGGCCAGCGCATAGGCGATCATCGGGTAGCGCGGCCCGTGCGGCACCTCGTAGAGGGGCTGTTCGGCGGCCGGAACCATCCGCCCGGCGCCGGTGCGCTGGGTGGCGCCGTAGCAGATCAGCGCGACGTCGCAGAGACCGGCCTGAAGCGCCATCGTGGCCGAGAGTGCATGGACCAGGAAGGAGGAGCCTCCGACATTGGTGCCGTCGATCCAGCGCGGCGCGAGGCCGAGATATTCCAGCGTCGTGAGCGCCGGAAAGGTGTGGCTCATATTGGCGCAGAAGAGCCCGTCGATCTCGTGCAGCGCGAGCCCGGCATCGTCGAGCGCGGCCCGTACCGCGAGGGCCTGGATGTCCATCGCGGTGAAGCCGGGCGCCTCGCCGAGCCCGGCCGTGCCGACCCCCACGATGGAGGCGCCGCCGCGCAGGCCCGCGCTCATGCCGCCGTCTCGGCGCGGTCGAACAGGATCACCGGGCCGGCCTCCGCGATCTCGATCCGGGCGCGGACCGGGGCACCGATGCGGATGTCCTCGGGCGCGATGCCGGGCAGCCGGCTCATCAGGCGCGGTCCCTCCTCGAGATCGATCAGCACGATGGCATGCTGCGGGGGGCGGTCGCTCCCGGGCGTCTGCCGGCGATGCAGGACCGCGCGGGAATGGATGGTGCCGCGGCCCGAGGCGGGCAGCCATGTCAGATCGGTCGCGCCGCAGCGCGGGCAGAGCACCCGGGGGTAGAAGATATATGCGCCGCAGGCTGTGCAGTGTTGCAGCCAGAGCCGGCCATCCCGGACATTTGCGGCAAAGGCGGCGTCCGGCCCGAGGGCGACTGCCGGGTCGTCGGGCGGTGCGGTCATCCTGTGTCGGCGCCGGGTTGCCGCGGTCCGGAGAGGGGGGTGCCGTGCATCGAAAGATTCCTTCCGTCCGGTGATGCGATATGCAAGAATGTCTGCATAGCGAAACTCTGTTTCATGCTATCATTGGGCGAACAGGTCCGCAACGGGTGCGCGGCGCACCACGGGAGGCGCGATGGAAGAGGATCGTATCGCGGCGGGGGATCGCCAGTTCGTCGCATCGCTGGCGCGCGGGCTCTCGGTGCTGACCGCGTTCCAGGCCGCCGACCGGGCCTTGGGCAACCGCGACCTCGCCGAGCGTACCGGCCTGCCGCGCCCGACGGTTGCCCGGTTCGCGCACACGCTGTGCCGGCTTGGCTATCTGACGTTCCATGCCCGTCGCGGGCGCTATGGCCTCGCCCCGCGGACGCTGGAACTGAGCCAGGCGGCGGAGGCGGCGATCGGGCTGCGCGAGGTGATCCGGCCGGCGATGGTCTCGCTGGCGGAAATCGGCGAGGTTTCGGTCGCGCTCGGCGTGCCGAGCGGCGCGCAAGTCCGTTATATTGCGTTGGAACGGCGGCCTGAGGCCATTGTTCTGAACCTCGATGTCGGCGCCCTGCTGCCGGTGCCGCAAACGGCGATCGGGCGGGCCTGGCTTGCCGCCTTGCCCGAGGCGGAGCGCGCCGCGGCTACCGAGCGGATCGCCGCCGACGATCCGGCGCTCTGGCGCGCGCAGTCGGCCCGGGTCGCCGAGGAGGGTGCGCGGATGCGGGCGCAGGGTTTTGCCGCCTCCTTCGGCGACTGGCGGCCGGAACTCAATGCCATCGCCTGTCCGATCCGGTTCGCCGATACCGGCGGCGCGATGATGATGTCGGTGGCCGGCCTGTCTTCGGTGTTCACGCCCGAACTGGCGGAGAACGAGGTCTCGCCGGCGCTGATCGGCGCGGTGCGCGGCATCGAAAGCCGGTTGCGTCGATACTATGAGTGAGAGTTTCTTGTTTGCAATGCGGACAGAAATTCCAAAATATTTGACGCCACGCATCACGCCGCCGATACTCCCGGCACCTTTCCAGAGAAGGACAGCGCCCGTGACCGATATCCCCGCCGAGAGCCGCGACCGCCCGCCCGTCCCCGGTCTTGCGACCGATGCGGCGGGCGGCGCCCGGCCGGATCTGGCGGCGCGTCTGGAGGCGCTGATGAATCCGCAAAGCGTCGCCGTGATCGGGGCGAGCGCCAATGCCAACGGCTGGAGCGGCCGCGCGGTGCTGGAGTTGCGGCGGCTCGGCTTCGCCGGCCCGGTCTACCCGGTCAATCCGAAATACGACAGGCTGCACGACCTGCCCTGTTTTGCGTCTGTCGGCGCGATTCCGGGCCCGGTGGATGCCGCGCTGATCTTCGTCCCCAGGGATGCGCTCCCCGACGTGCTGGAGGAATGCGGCCGCAAGGGGGTCAAGGGCGCGGTGATCCTGGCCTCCGGGTTCTCCGAGACCGGCGCGGCGGGGCGGGCCACAGAGGAGGCCCTGCGCGAGGTGGCCGGGCGGCACGGGATCGCGGTCTGCGGGCCGAACTGCCTCGGGCTCGCCAATCTCGCGAGCGGTTTCATGGGTCTGACCGCGGCGACATTCCCCGCCGATCTCTCGCCCGGCCGCACCGCGCTGATCTCGCAGAGCGGTCAGCTCATGATGGTGCTCCTGGCGCGCGCCCACGATCACGGCGTGCATCTGCGTCAGCTCGTCTCGACCGGCAACGAGCTGAACGTGGAGGCCGCCGATTATGCCCGGATGGCGCTGGCGGACCCGGAGGTCGCCGCCGTGGCGATGGCGATCGAGGGCTTCAAGCGGCCGGAGAATTTCCGGGCGCTGGCGCGCGAGGCGCAGGCGGCGGCGAAACCGCTGATCGTGCTGAAGCTCGGCCGCAGCGAACGCGCCGCGCGCACCGCGCTCGCCCATACCGGCAAGATGGCCGGGGCGCACCGGACCCACGCCGCTCTGTTCCGCCAGAGCAACGTGATCGCGGTCGACGACCCGCTGGAACTGGCCGACGTGGCCGCGTTGTTCGAGAAATGTCCCGCCCCGCGGGGCGAGCGGGTGTCGGTCGTGACCTTCTCGGGCGGTTGGTGCGGGGTGGTCGCGGATCAGGCCGAGGCGCTTGGCGTGGCGCTCGCGGATTTCACCGAGGCGACCGTGGCCCGGCTGCGCCCGCTTCTCGATTTCACGCCGCCGGTCAATCCGCTCGACCTGTCGGGAAACGTCAACAACCATCCGGAGCGCTGGGGGGCGAGCCTGCGTGCGGCGCTTGAGGACGCCAACACCGATATCCTCGTGGTCTTCATCCATCAGGTGCGGGAGGAATGGCGCGGGCGCCTGATCGACCCGCTCTTGGAGATCGCCCGGGAGGCGACGAAACCGATCCTCGTGGTCTATGACGGCGGCAAGGTCGTGGAGGCCGGCTGGGAGGCGCTGGCCCGCGACCGGTCGCTGCCGATCTTCCGCGGCAGCCGGCCGATGCTCAGGGCCTTGCGGCGGTTTCTGGACTGGCATCGGCGGGCCCGCCGCCCGGCGCGGGAGGAGCGTTTGCCGGCGATCCCGGACGGCGCGGCAGGGCAGGCGGGGGCGATCCTGGCCCGGTCCGGCCCGGTTCTGCCGGAGCACCTCGCGAAGGCCGCGCTCGCCGCTTACGGATTGGCGATGGTCACCGAGCGGCTCGCGGCCTCGCGGGCGGAGGCACTCGCCGCGGCGGCGGAGCTGGGCGGGTCGGTGGCCCTGAAGGGGCTTGCCGACGGCCAGGAACACAAGACCGAGGCCGGGCTGGTGCGCCTCGGCCTGACCACGCCGGAGGAGGTCGGTGCCGCCTACGATGCGCTGGAGGCCGCGCTGGCGGGTCAGACGCTTGGCGGCGGTCCCGCGCGGATCCTGGTGCAGCGCACGGTGCCGGGCGGGGTGGAGGCGATCCTGGGGATGAGCCGGGACCCGGATTTCGGGCCGATGATCCTGCTCGGGGCGGGTGGTGTCATGACCGAGCTTTACGACGACGTGGCGCTGCGCCCGGCGCCGCTGAACCGCGCCGATGTGGCCGAGATGATCGATGAAACCGGTCTCGGCCGTCTGCTCGACGGGTTTCGCGGCGCGGCGCGGGCGGATCGGGCGGCGCTGGAGGAGATGGTGCTGCGGCTCTCGGCCTTTGCCGCCGATCACGGCGACGGGCTCGACGGGATCGACATCAATCCCGTCTTCGTGCGGCAGGAGGGGCAGGGCTGCGTCGCGGTCGATGCGCTGAT
The DNA here is from genome assembly GCA_028284605.1 of Paracoccaceae bacterium. Taxonomy (GTDB): domain Bacteria; phylum Pseudomonadota; class Alphaproteobacteria; order Rhodobacterales; family Rhodobacteraceae; genus JANQRL01. Next base: position 107,713 of record JANQRL010000047.1, read on the forward strand.
CGTGAAGCGGGAGGGCGCGGCGTGACGGACCTGCTGACCGGCCCCGAGGATAGGGCGTTTCGCGACGAGATCCGGGCCTTCGTGGCCGAGACCCTGCCCGCAGCGACGCGGACGACCGTTGCCTCCGGCGCGCCGGCCTCGCGCGATCAGGTGCTCGGCTGGCAGAGGGCGCTCCACGCCAAGGGCTGGGTCGCGCCGGCCTGGCCGGTGGCGCATGGCGGCTGCGGCTGGAGCGCGCGGCGCCGCCTGATCGCCGACGAGGAGTTCTTTCGGCTGCATGCGCCGCCGCTGCCGGGTTTCGGGCTGAAGATGATCGGCCCGATCCTGATCCGGTTCGGCACCGAGGCGCAGCGCGCCCGGTTTCTGCCCGGTATCCTCTCGGGCGAGGATTGGTGGTGCCAGGGCTTTTCGGAGCCGGGCGCGGGCTCCGATCTCGCCTCGCTCAGCACCCGCGCGGAGCGCGCCGAGGGCGGCTGGGTGGTCAATGGCGCCAAGACCTGGACGACCTATGCCCAATACGCGAACTGGATCTTCTGCCTGGTGCGGACCGATCCGGCGGCGAAACCGCAGCGCGGCATTTCCATGGTGCTGATCGACATGGCCGATCCGGGCGTCACCCGCCGCCCGATCCGGCTGATCGACGGCACCGAGGAGGTGAACGAGGTGTTCCTCGACGATGTGTTCGTGCCCGATGACCGCGTGGTCGGCGAGGTCAATCGCGGCTGGGACTATGCCAAGGCGCTCCTGGAGAGTGAGCGGCTGGGGATCGGCGGGATCGGCCGTTCGAAGCACCTGCTGGCCCGGGTGGCGGCGGTGGCGGAGGCCGTTGGGCTGGCCGGGGCGCCCGATATCGCCGCCCGTCTCGCCACGCTGGAGATCGACATCATGGCGGTGGAGGCGACGACGCTGCGCTACCTCGCCGCCGAGGAGGCGGGCCGGCCGCTGGGGGCGGAAACGTCGCTGCTGAAGCTCCGGGGGACCGAGATCCAGCAAGCCCTGACCGAGCTGATGCTCGATCTCGCGGGCCCCGCCGCGCTGCCGGCGCGGGACAGCGGCGCGGCCGAGGCGCCGTTCGAGACCGTCGCCTATCAGTTCCTCAACTGGCGCAAGCTGTCGATCTACGGCGGCAGCAACGAGATTCAGCGCGGTATTCTCGCCAAGCAGGTGCTCGGGCTATGAGCGCGCCGGGACCGATGACCTTTGCGCCGCCGAGCGAGGAGGCGATGCTGTTGCAGGAGACCGCGGACCGTTTCGTCGCGGCGCGGTACGGGCTTTCGCAGCGCAGCGCCATGCTCGGGGACGATCCCGGCCGGGTGCCGCGCCATTGGCGCGATTTCGCCGAACTGGGCTGGCTCGCCGCGCCGGTGCCGGAGGCGGCGGGCGGTCTCGGCCTGCCGGCGCCGGACCTGTTGCCGCTGTTGCAGAGCCTGGGCGCGGGGCTCGTGCTGGAGCCCTACGGGCCGGTCATGGTCGGGGCGGCGCCGGCCCTGGCGGCGGTGCTGCCGGCGGATGCGGCGCGGCGGGCGCTGGCCCCGGTCATCGACGGTACGCGGATCGAGGTGCTGGCGGATGCCGGGCCCGGGGCGCGTCCGCTGGCGCGGCGGGGCGCGGACGGGTGGGTGCTTTCGGGCACGGTGCCGATCGTCGCCGGCGGCGCCGCCGCCGAGACGCTGTGGGTCGCCGCCGAGACCGAGGACGGTGCGGTCCTGCTGCGCGTGCCGGGCTCCGAGGCCGGGATCGAGCGGTTCCGGCTGCTCGATGGCCAGGCGGCCGCGCGGCTCCGCCTCGACGGGGTTTCGGCGCCCGAGGGGGCGGCCCTTGGGCCGGTGTCCGAGGCGCTCCGGGACGCCGCCGACCGGGCGCTCTTTGCCCGGCTCGCCGAGGCGTCCGGCGTGATCGATGCGATGTACCGCGCCACCCTGTCCTATGTCGGGGAGCGGGCGCAATTCGGCCGCCCGATCGGCAGGTTCCAGGTGGTCCAGCACCGGATGGCCGATATGTTCGTCGCGCGCGAGGAGGCGCAGTCGCTGGCCCGGCTCGCCGCGGAGGCGATGGAGGCGGCCGACCCCGCCGCGCGGCGGCGCCTGCTGGCCGCGGCGCGGGTGAAGGTCTTCGATGCCGGCCGGGCCGTGCTGCGCGACGCGATCCAGCTTCATGGCGGGATGGGGCTCAGCGACGAGATGGCGGTCGGCCATCAGGCCAAGCGGCTCCTCGCTCTCGATCAGCAGGGCCCCGCGCGGCGCGACGCCCTGGCGCTGTTCCGGGGCGCCGCCTGACGCGGCTCAGAGCGTCATGCCGCCGTCGACGACCAGCACGTGCCCGGTGACCATCCGCGCGCCGGCGCAGAGATAGAGGATCGCCTCGGCGATGTCCTCGGGCTCCGACCGGCGTTTCAGGACGGCGCGGTCGACCGCCCATTGCTTGCGCTCCTCGGGCCAGTCGTCGGTCCATGGCGTGCGGGTCTGGCCCGGGGCGACGGCATTGACACGGATATCGGGCGCAAGCCCGCGCGCGAGGCTGCGCGTCAGGCTGACCAGGGCCGATTTGCTGGCGGCATAGGCGATGGAACTGCCCTGTTCGCTGAGCCCGGCGATCGAGGTGACGTTGACGATGGCGCCGCCCGAGGCCCGGAGCGCGCCGGCGGCGGCATGGGCGCAGCGGAACGCGCCGAGGAGGTTGGTTTGCAGGAGCAGGTCCCAGAACTCCTCGGTCATCCGGTCGAGCTCGGCGGGCGGGATCTTGTCGGCGGTGCCGGAAGTGCCCGCGTTGTTGACCAGAAAGTCGAGCCCGCCGAGGGCGGCGCAGGCGTCCTTTGCCATCCGCTCGGCGCCGCCCGGTTCGGCGACGTTGCCCGGCGCCGCGATCACGTCGAGCCCGCGGTTGCGCAGTGCGCCGATCCTGGCCGGGCCGGCCGGGTCGTCGTCGAGATGGTTCAGCGCCACCGAGGCGCCGGATTCGGCCAGCATCGTCACCGTGGCGAGCCCGATGCCCGAGGCGCCTCCGGTCACCAGCGCGCTTTTGCCGGTCAGGTCAGCGGCGATCATCCTCGTCCTCCCCCAGAATGTCCGCGAGCGCGGTCTTCAGCGACAGCAGGTTCAGGTCCCGCGCGCGATAATGCGGCGCCGGGTCCGTGCCGGGATAGTCGTAAAACCCCGCCCCGGCCGCGACCCCGGTCCGGCCCCGGGCGATCAGCCCGTCGAGCGTGGCGCTGCGCCCGGTGGCCGGGGCCGGGTCGAAGGTGCCGCCGGCAAGCCCGTTGCGCACCATCTCGAGCCCGGTGAAATCCATCTTGCGCATATGGCCGAGCAGCGCGAGCCGCAGCGCCAGCCCGTGCCGGATTGAATGGTCGATGGCCTCGGCCCCGACCCAGCCCGCGTCGATCATCCGGAGGCATTCGAGGTTGAGCGCCGCCTGAAGCCGGTTGGCGATGTAGCCCGGGATCATCCGCTCGAAGACCAACGGCGCCTTGCCGAATCCGCGATAGAGCCGGTGCAGCATCGCGACCGTCCCGGCCCGGGTTTCCGGCCCCGGCACCAGATCGACGAGATCGACGATATAGGGCGGTGTGTACCAATGCGCGATGGCGGTGCGGGGTCGTCGGGCCTCGGGCACCAGCGGGAAGATGTCCAGATAGGAGGTGTTGCTGGCGAGGATCGCGTCCCGCGGGGCGTGGCGGTCGATGTCGGCGAAGACGGCGCGCTTGACCTCTGGTTTCTCGACGACCGCCTCGACCACGAGATCGGCGCCGGAGAGCGCCGCGGCCAGGCCGGGTGTCGGGGAGATCCGGGCCCTTGTCGCCCGGGCATCCGCCCCGGTCACCGCGCCGCCCTCGCGGAGCGTCTTCAGAGCGGCGTCGATCAGCCCGGGCGCCCGCGTGAGGACGCCTGCATCCGCGTCGTGGAGCGTCACGGTGCAGCCGCCCAGGGCATGCACCAGCGCCAGCGCATGGCCCATCGTGCCGGCACCGATCACCGCGACGGTGCGCGGCAGGGCCGTTCGGCCCGCGTCGCTCCCCTCCTCGGTTGGCAGGGCGGTTCCTCCTCGTCTGCGCCGCAAATTCTATATGATGGAATTCAATTCCGAAAGTGCTAGAACGGGTCATCGGTCAGGAGAACACGCCATGCCCAAGGAGACCGCCGGAGAGATCACCGGCGCCCGTTACCTCGCCACGACCCTGGAGCATCTGGGCGTGAGCCATGTCTTCTTCATGGATGCGATCCTGCGCCCGACCCTGGCGGAGATGGAGGCGACGGGCATCGCCCGCATCCTGACCCATTCCGAGAAGGCCGCCGCCTATATGGCCGACGGTTATGCCCGGGTGAGCGGCAAGGTTGGGGTGTGCATGGCGCAATCGGTCGGCGCGGCCAATCTCGCGGCGGGCTTGCAGGACGCCTATCTGCACCGCGCGCCGGTTGTCGCGATCACCGGGCGCAAGGAGGCGATGCTGCGTCACCGCAACGCCTATCAGGAGGTCGAGCATCGTCCGCTGTTCCGGCCGGTCACGAAGGACAGTCTCGATGTGGCGGAGACCGGGGAGCTGCCGCACCTGCTTGCGCAGGCGTTCCGGGCGGCGACCGATGGCTCGCCGCGGCCTGTCCATCTCGATCTCAACGGGCTTGGCGGCGAGGTGATCGAGCAGGGGACGCTGACGGCGCCACCGATGCCCGACGCCGCCCTCGGCGGCCTGCCGCGCCACCGCCCGCTGGCGCCCGGGCCGGTGATCGCCGCGGCGGCGGAGCGGCTGGCGGCGGCGGAGCGGCCGGTCCTGGTGGTCGGCGCCGGTGCGATCCAGGCGGCGGCGGAAGACGCCGTTCTGGCCTTCTCCGAGACGCTCGGGGTGCCGGTGGCGACATCGCTGGGCGGCCGGGGCATCCTGCCCACGACACATCCGAACCATGTCGGCACCGTCGGCACCTATTCCGCGCCGCCGGGCAACCGGGTCGTCGGCGCCGCCGATCTGGTGATCTTCCTGGGCTGCCATGCCGGCGATCAGCCGACCAGCGCCTACAGCGTTCCGCGTCCCGGAACGGCGATCATCCAGCTCGATATGGATGGGCTCGAGATCGGGCGCTGCTATCCGAATACGATCGGCGTGCTGGGCTGTCCGCGGCACGCCATCGCCGCCCTGACCGGTGCGGTGGCGCCCCGGCCGGACTGGGCCGGCTGGCTCGACGAGGCGCGCGGGCATGTGACGGAGTGGCGCGACAGCATGGCGCCGCACCAGATGAGCGACGCCCGTCCGATCCGGGTCGAACGGCTTTGCGCCGACATCTCGCGCACCCTGCCGGAGAACGGCGTGCTGGTGGCCGATACCGGCTATTCCGGCATCTGGACGGCGACCCTGCTGGACCTGCCGCATCCCGGCCAGAGCTATCTGCGCGCCGCCGGGTCGCTCGGCTGGGCGTTTCCCGCGGCGCTCGGCGCGCAATGCGCGGCCCCGGAGCGGCCGGTCGTCTGCTTCACCGGCGACGGCGCGTTCTACTATCATCTCGCGGAGCTGGAGACCCAGCGGCGCTGGCAGATCCCCGCCGTCACCGTGGTGAACAACAATTCCGGCTTCGGGCAGGGGATCTACAAGGTGAAGGCGATCTATGGCGAACGCGAGGGCCGGCAGGGCGAACTGAACCGCTTCGGCCCGACCGATTTCGCCGCCATTGCGCGGGATTTCGGCGTCGACGGGGTGCGCATCGAGGACCCGGCGGATCTCGCGCCGGCGCTCTCGGCCGCGATTGCCGCGCGAAGGCCGGCGCTGATCGATGTGGTGAGCGATATCGATCCGCGCGCGCCCGAACCCTACGAGCCGCCCGATTAGCGCAGTCAGACGAGCGCCGGCCGCGCCGGTCAGATCGTCATTGCCTGACCGCCATTGATGTCGAGTGTCGCCCCGGTGACGAAGCCGGCCTCCTCGGATGCCAGATAGGCGATAGCGGCGGCCACCTCCTCCACGGTGCCGTGGCGCCGCACCGGGATCGTCGCGAGGATGCGGGCGCGCTCCGCCTCCGACTGGCGTTCGGCCAAGAGCCGCTCGACCCGGGGGGTCAGGATCGCGCCGGGGCAGAGCGTGTTGCAGGTGATGCCCTTCGGCCCGAATTCCTGCGCGATCTGAAGCGTGAAAGCCTGCATCGCGCCCTTGGCGGCGACATAGTTCGCGCCGGCGAAGAGGCTGCCGAAACGGCCCGCCTTGCTGCCCAGGTTCACGATCCGGCCGTACCCCGCGGCGACCATCGCCGGCAGCGCGGCGCGGGTCGTGCGGATACAGGCGGTGACGTTGACCTCGATCACCCGCTGCCAATCGGCGTCGGACTGGTCGAGGAAGGTAAACGGCGTATGGAGCGAGCCGCCGATATTGTTCACCAGCACGTCGAGCCGGCCGGCCTCGTTCAGGTGCCGGGCCATCGCCGCCTCGATCGCCGCGCCGTCGGTCATGTCGAGCATATCCGAGGCCAGAGTCAGGCCCGCTGCCGCGGCGGCCTCCCGCGCGGCGGCGAGCATCGCCTCGTCGCGGTCCCAGATGGTGACCCGGGCGCCCTCGCGGGCCAGCCGCATCGCCATGCCGAGGCCGAGACCGCTCCCGGCGGCGGTGATCAGCGCGGCGCGTCCGTCATAGCGGCGCATTGTCGACCGCCTCGTGGTGGCCGGCTTCGGGATCGACCTTGACGTCGATCACCACCGGGCCGCCCATCCGGTGCGCCTCGTCCAGCGCCGTCGCGATCTCGTCGCGATGGGTGACGGTCAGGCCGCGCGCGCCCATCCCCTGGGCGACGGTGGCGAAATCGACATCGTTGAAATCCACCGCCAGGCGCTTGTCGCCGAGATTGTCGCGGACCATTCCGAGGCCGGCATTGTTGGAGACCAGGAACACCACGTCGAGATCGCGCTGCACCGCTGTCGGCAGCACCTGGACCGTCATCATGAAGCCGCCATCGCCCGCGAGACAGGTCACGCGCCGGCCCGGCTCGGCCATCTTCGCCGCCGCCGCCGCCGGCGGTCCCCAGCCCATCATGCCGGTGCCGCCGGGCACCAGCAGGCGGCCGGGACGCGGCATCCGGAGCCCGTAGGTGGCCCAGATCCGCTGGGCGCCGGCATCGAGCGTCAGGAGGTCGTCGGGCCCGAGCAGCGCCTGGAGGCCGCGCACCACATCGGTGTGATGCACGCTGCCCTGGGCCGCCGGCAGATCCGGCAGCGCGAAATAGCCATGCGCGCGCTTGATCGCCTGCCCGGCGGCGAGCCGCGCCTCGGCGCGCGCGCCGGAGAGGCCGCGCTCGGCCAGGAGCGCCAGAACATCGGCCACGTCGCCGGTGATCGCCAGGTCGACCGGATAGACCCAGCCGGCATGGCGCGGGTCGAGATCGACCTGGACCAGGGTCTGGTCGCCGGGACGGATCAGGTCGGGGTCGCGGAACCTCGTGTAGTCGGGGCCCATCGAGGCGCCGAGCATGACCACGAGATCGGCCGCCGCGAGCACCCGGTTCGCCGCCGCGTGGCCCCAGGTCCCGAGCATCCCGCCGCAGATCTCGGCCGTCTCCACCACCGCGCCCTTGCCGTTGTAGCTGGTGACCACCATGACGCCCGCGCCGGTGGCCAGATCCTGGAGCGCCGGGCCGGCGCCGGCCGAGACCACGCCGTTGCCGGCGACGATGACCGGGCGCTCGGCGGCGTCGATCAATTCTGCCAGCCGGGCCACCGCCGCCGTATCGGGCCGGGCCGGAACATGGGTCAGGTAGCCGGCGCTGGGATAGAGGCCGGGCTTGGCCGGCTCCGGCATCTCGGCGCGGATGATCGGCGTCTTCATCACCACCGCCGCCGGGCCCTGCCTGGGCAGGCGCGCATGTTTGACCGCCATCTGGACGCCGTAGACGGCCTCATGGGGCGCCGAGGCATAGGTGAGATACTTGGTGATCGGCTTCAGCGAGGCCATCGCGTCGGCGCCGCCGTAATCGCCGGTCATCGCCTGGTAGCAGCCCATCTGGCCGTAGCCGTCATAATCGGAGGTCTCGGTCAGGACGACCATCGGCGAGCCGGCGAAATGCGCCTCGAGAATTCCGAGGGCGCCCATCGTGGTGATCCACGGGCCCTGTCCCATCAGCGCCGCCGGCCGCCCGGTGAGCCGTCCGGTGACCTGGGCCATGATCGAGGCGATCCATTCGTTGCGGCAGAGCACGACGTCGAATTCGTCCCGGTTGTCGTAGAAGGCAGGCAGCGCCCAGGTCACGCCGAGGCCGGGCAGGGTGAAGCCGCGGTCGACCCCGCATTCGATCAGCGTGCGCACCACCGCTTCGCTTGTCTTCACCATGGTCTCCCGCCTCCCCGATCCGCCCGTCATGCCTTACGGTCCGGCCGGGGCGGACCGGCAGAGGCCGCGCGGCTCGCCCCGGTTTCCCGGGCCGCTCCGCGTGTGAGAACCAACGCGCCAATTTTGGAATTGCATTTTGAAATTTGTCAAACAGAATGTCGAGACGTGACGGGACGCCCCGCAGGCGCCCGGTTCGCCGGGCAGGACCGCTACGGGGCAGAGGGGAGAGACAGATGCGCGAGACAGGCGGCGCCGCGCCGGGCGGGCGATGAGCACAAAGCGCGAGCGCATCCTGATGACCGGGGCGAGCGGCTTCATCGGCTCGTGGATCCTGGCCCGGCTGGCGGAGCGCGACATCGCCATCGACGCCTCCGACATCGGCGAGGATTACGCGCTTCTCAACCTGCTCCGGCGCGATCCGCCGCCGGCGCGCATCGCCTTCCATACCTGCGATATCCGCGATGCCGCGTCGCTCGACGCCCTTGTTGCCGGGACCCGGCCGAGCACCATCCTGCATCTCGCCGCGCTCCAGATTCCGCAATGCACCGCCGACCCGGCGCTCGGCGCCGCCGTCAATGTGGGCGGGCTGATCAATGTCTTCGAGGCGGCGCGCAAACACGGCGTGGGCCGGGTGATCTATACCAGTTCCATCGCCGCCAAGCCCCGGGGCCGGGCCAATGCGCCCGGCAACCTTTATGGCGTCTACAAGCGCGCCGGCGAGGAGATCGCCCGGATCTACTGGCAGGACCACGGCGTGCCGAGCCTCGGCCTGCGTCCCTATATCGTCTATGGCGTGGGCCGGGACGATGGCGAGACCTCTGCCATCACCCGCGCCATCGAGGCGGCGGCCATCGGCCGGCCCTATGAGGTGCCGTTCACCACTCGGAGCTGCTTTCAATATGCCGGGGACGTGGCCGACATCTTTGCCCGGGCGGCCCTGGCGGAGTGGGAGGGCGCGCTGGTTTCGGACATGACCGACAATGTGCGGTCGACCGATGACCTGCTGGCTGCGATCCGGACCGTGGTGCCGGAGGCGCAGGTCACCGCCGCGCCGTCGGTTCGGGTCTCGCCGGCGGCCGGGTTCGACACGACGGTGCTCGCCGGCGTGATCGGCGCATGGTCGGAGGTGCCGCTGGAAGAGGGCGTGCGCCGGACCGTTGATCTCTACCGGTCGATCGACGCGCGCCAGACGGCGTAGGGCCGATGCTCAGAGCATGCCGCGGCCGATATGCTCGATCTGCCGCGCGACGGCGAGCAGGCGCGGGCCGAGATCGGATTTCAGCCGCTCATCGGTGATGATCGACCGCAGACCGCCGACATTGACGGCGTAGACCGGACGGCCGTCCGGCCGGCGGATCACCGCGCCGGCGGAATTCGCCTCGGAGATCCAGTCGCCGCCGCTGCGGGCGAAACCGCTGTCCCGCGCCTCAGCGATGGCGGCGCGCATCTTCGGCTCGATGCGGGGCCAATCCTCGCCGTGGTCCTTGCGGCAGGCCGCGATCAGCTTCTCGCGTTCGGCCTCGGGCAGGGCGGCGAGATAGGCCCGGCCCATTCCGGTCACTGCGATCGGGATGCGGGAGCCGACGCCCAGGCGGATCGCCATCGAGGCCGGGGTGCGGCACGCCTCGACATAGACGATCTCGGTCCCGTTCGGGACGCCGAGATAGACCGAGGCATCGGCGTAATTTGCGAGCTGCTGCATATGGGGCCGGGCAATGTCGCGGATCTCCATCTGCGCCATCACGTCGTATCCGAGGGTCAGCACGCCGGGGCCTAGGGAATAGCGGCCGGTTTCCTCGTCGTGATCGAGATAGCCCAGTTCGGTGAGGGTGAAGGTGAGCCGCGAGACGGTCGCCTTCGGCAGCTCGACCCGGGCCGCGATCTCGGCATTGCCGATCGGGCGGTTGTCGGGCCCGAAGGCGCGCATGACGGAGAGGCCGCGGGCCAGCGAGGTGTTGATGCGGTAGTCCTTCGAGCCATCCTGCGGCGCGGGGTTCTTGCGTCTGACCAATGCGGTGCCTCATGCGCTGTGTCGCGGCGCGGGGCCGGGCCGGCGCCTGTTGGGTGCAAGGTGGCGCGTTTGCGCGGCGTTGGCCAGCGGCGGCTGTCTAAGGCAGAAATTTTTGAAATTGAATTTGAAAGAGTGGAATTGGCCGGTTACGGTCTCCGGGCCGGCCGGAGTGCCGGAGGGAGGACGGCCAGGCCGGTATGCCAGAGTTCGACTATGTCATCGTCGGGGCGGGAAGCGCGGGCTGTGTGCTGGCCAATCGGCTGACCGAGGACGGCCGGACCCGCGTCCTGCTCCTCGAGGCGGGCGGGTCGGACCGCTATGTCTGGATCCACATCCCCGCCGGATATCTGCGCTGCGTGGGCAATCCGCGCACCGACTGGTCGTTCCGCACCGCCCGGGAAGAGGGCCTCGGCGGCCGCAGCCTGCTCTATCCGCGCGGCCGGGTGCTGGGGGGATCGTCGGCGATCAACGGGATGCTCTATATCCGCGGTCAGCGCGCCGATTACGACGGCTGGCGCCAGCACGGCAATCCCGGCTGGGGCTGGGACGATGTGCTGCCCTACTTTCGCAAATCCGAGGATTACTTCGCCGGGGCCTCCGATGCCCATGGCGCGGGCGGCGAATGGCGCGTCGAAGAGCAGCGCCTGCGCTGGGAGGTGCTCGACGCCTTCGCCGAGGCCTGCGCCGGGGCGGGCATCCGGCCGACGGACGATTTCAACGGCGGCGACAATGCGGGGGTCGGCTACTACAAGGTGAACCAGCGCAGCGGATGGCGCTGGACGACCGCCAAGGGGTTTCTCCGGCCGGCGCGCCGGCGGGACAATCTCGCCATCGCCACCGGCGCCCAGGCGGAGCGGCTCCTCTTCGATGGCGTCCGTGCCGTGGGAGTGCGCTACCTTAAGGATGGCGCGGCCCATGAGGCGCGGGCCGGCGAGGTGATCCTGTCGGCCGGCGCCATCGGGTCGCCGCATCTGCTGCAACTCTCCGGCCTGGGCCCGGGCGCGGTGCTGGCCCGGTCCGGCGTCCCGGTCCGGCGCGACATTCCCGGCATCGGGGCCGATCTTCAGGACCATCTACAACTGCGCTGCGTCTACAAGGTCCACGGCACAAGGACACTCAATACCCAGGCCGCCTCGCTGCTCGGCAAGGTCCGGATCGGGTTGGAATACCTCGCCTTCCGCTCCGGCCCGCTGTCGATGGCGCCGGGGCAGCTCGGTGCCTTCGCCCGGTCCGGTCCGGAGGTCGCCACGCCGGATCTGCAATACCATGTCCAGCCGTTGTCGCTGACCGCGCTCGGCGAGCCGCTCGACCCTTACGATGCGGTCACCGCCAGCGTCTGCCACCTGCGCCCGCAGAGCCGCGGCCATGTGCGGCTGACCGCGCCGGATCCGCGCGTGCCCCCGGAGATCGCGCCGAACTACCTCTCCGCCGAGAGCGACCGGCTGGTCGCCGCCCGCGCGATCCGGCTGACCCGCCGGATCATGGCGCGTCCCGAACTGGCGCGGTTCCGTCCCGAGGAGATGCGCCCCGGCGGCGGCGACGACGAGGCGGAGCTGATCGCTGGCGCGGGGCGCGTCGGCAGTACGATCTTCCACCCGGTCGGCACCGCGCGGATGGGTCCCGACGCCGCCGCCGTGGTCGATCCCCGATTGCGGGTGCGCGGCGTGCCCGGCCTGCGGGTCGTCGATGCCTCCATCATGCCTGCGATCGTGTCGGGCAACACCAATGCGCCCACGATCATGATCGCCGAAAAAGCCGCCGACATGATCCGCGAGGACGCCCGTTTGGGCGTCGCTGTCTGACCGACCGGCAGCGCCGGTTCGGCCGGCCGGCACCCTCCGAGGCGTCCGAATGGAGGGCACGGCGCGGTCGCCGGACAATGAGGGGCTGGAGCGGTTCCGGGCCCCGGTGGCGGGTCTCTTGCCGGTCCGCGCTGGCGGGGTGACGCCCCCGCGCCGAACATGTCGATCGCGGGTCTGTCGCGGTGCGGGCCGGGACCCGGGGGAGATCGCCGAATGCCCTTGACCGCCACTGCCGAGGCAGCGCACTGATCTGCGGCCGCGATGACGGATGGCGGCGATTTCGATATTGATTCAGTGATTTGCACGTCGTTATGAGCGATTCATGCTCCTGTTTCGATCTTGGAGCCGCGCATAGTGTCCTGCGTTCACATGAGTGCCCACTGGTCTCGCAAGACTGACGATGGCAAGCGTCCCGGACAACGAGTTAAGGCAGGGAACAGCTGCTCCAGAGCGGGAGAACGAATGTCTTTTCCGCACCTCAGCCCCGTCGACGCCCGGAGCAGATGGACGTTTCTCCGTCTTCGCCAGGCAGACCTTGGTCGAACAACACAGATGCAATGCACACAGAAAGCGACCAACCCACAGCGCCCTGACAGTTCGGTCCATTCGCTGGATCTGCACCAGCAAGATGTCCCCGCGACGAGGTCAGGGAGGGCGGGCGACCCGGAACCTCCCAGATCGTTTCATTCGCACAACGCCAATCTATCCCACGAGGACGAGATCTCGGCGGAAGCTGGACAATGAGCGCGCGCCGCTCGCTGTCACGAGCACGTCATCCTCGATGCGCACACCAAGGTCGTCCGGGCGATAGAGGCCGGGCTCGATGGTGAAGAGGTCTGCCTCGACCATGGCCTGGTCATTGCCGATCATGACCTGAGGCGGTTCGTGCACGTCGAGGCCAAGCCCGTGGCCGGTCTTGTGGCGGATCAGGTCGGCATAGCCTGCATCCTCGAGAACCGACCGGACCTTGCGATCCAGGACGTCGAAGGTCACCCCCGGGGCCGCGGTCGCAAGGCCGATGGCGTTCGCCTCGCGGACCGCCTCGTAGATGTCTCGATGCGCGTCGGACACGGTCTGGCAGAAGAAGGTCCTGGTGATGTCGGCGGCGTAACCGCCGACCAGTGCCCCGAAATCGAGCACCAGCGCGTCGCCGCGTTCCAGCCTGCGGTTGGATGATGGAATGCCGTGGCAATCGGAGGCCGCGGCGCCGGCGAGGACAATGGGATCAAAGGCGGTTCCGTCGGCGCCGTTGGCGAGAAGGGCCATGCTGACCTCTGCCCGTATCTCGGTTTCCGACATGCCGACAGCGACCTTGGCGATGACGTGCTCGAGAGCGGCTTCCGTGACCTGGATGGCAGCCGTGATGGTTGCCACTTCGGCAGGATCCTTGACAGCGCGCAGCGCGGCGATGGCAGGTGTTGCGTCCGCCATCTCAAAGCCGAAGGCTTGGGTCAGGGCGGCGGCCTCGAAATGACGCATCCGGATTGCATCGACCGCAAGCTGGTCGATCCGGCTGTCCCGGGCGAGCGCGGCCAGGGCTTCGGACCAGCCGTCGGAGTCTTGCCAGTAGTAGGTTCGGGCCTCTGGCATTTCGACAGACCATCGGTCGCGCTCCAAAGCAGGCATCAGTGCCCAGAGCGGGCCCTCGACAGGCACGATCAGGATCGTGGGTCTTTCCATGAGATGCAGATGCACGCCGGTCAGGTAGTAGAAATTCGGCCCCGGAACGAACGCGGCGGCGGGAAGATCAGCCGCAGCGAGGCGGCCGCGCAGCTTGGCGATACGGGCGGCCGTGGGCGCGGACATGGATGACTGTCCTTCAAACGGAGAAGCGGGGAAAGACGTTCGTGCCGTGGTCGACCGCTTGTGCGACCGACGGCTCGAGAGAGCGCTGCACGACGCGGACGACATCGGCGATCTGGTCGCCGGCCAGGCGGTTGCAGGCTTCGGTGTCCCCGGCCGAGATGGCATCGATCATCCGGTCGTGGACATCAGCGGTCCCGTACAGATCGTCCACGCCGATATGCGGAAAGTAGTGGATCAGCAGGGTCCGGCGCCCGTTGTCGAGACAATCGTTGTAGTAGCGATCCAGAAAGCTGTTCCGCGACGCGCGTGCGATGCCGTGTTGTAGATCAAGCTGGCGAAAGACCATTTTCAGTGTCTCCCCGGATCCGATGCTGCCGCGAAACGCGTCGGCAAGAAGCCGCAGACCCTTCAGGTCCGCCGCGTTCCGCTGCAGTGCCGCGGCTACATGGACCGAGCGGCTCAGAACCAGAAGCGTGTCGAAATAGGCGTTCATGTTTTCCAGAGTCAGCGGCGCCACGATCGAGCTTCTGTTCGGCAGGAGGCGGACCAGGCCCTCGCTCGCCAGCATGACAAGCGCCTCGCGCACGGGTGTGCGCGACAGGCCGAATTGCTTGGCCAGCCCGACCTCGTCCACCGCCGTACCTGGAGCCATGCGCAGGGTCAGGATGTCCTCCCTCACAGCCGCATGGACCATCGCTGCTCCGCGGCCACGTTTCGGTTCGGCGCCGCGTTCCGGGCCCGCTTCGACCCTGTCTTCACTTGTCATCCGTCGCTCCGAACCTGCCTGCGTCTTCGGTCTGCCCATAAACCCGGCAATCTGCCAATTCCAGCGTCCGGCAACTACGCGACTGGCCAACATTTCCAGAAATGCTTTGCATAAAGTTTGCATGCAATCTACTGTTTTTCCGTATAGCGGGTCATCGACCAGAGTGGAATGCGTGGGTAAGCGCATGAAATTGATCGATAAAAAGAGAATGCTGCCCAATTGCCGGTGGTGCATCCGGGCGCGCGCGAAGATGTTTGCCGGCGGCGCGCCGACCGCCTTCTGGCGGGCGGGATGATGCCCGACGGGACTGATCAGCCCGCCCAGTACCGGGTCGCCGCGGATATCGGCGGCACCTTTACCGACCTCGTTTTCCAGGATCTCGAAAGCGGCCGTTGCCGGGCGCTGAAGACACTCTCGACGCCCGAGAACCCGGCGATAGCGGTGCTCGATGGGATCCGTAAGGGACTCCGTGCCGATGACCGGCTCGACTTGTTCATCCACGGCACCAATGTGGGCCTGAACGCGCTTCTGACGCGCCGGGGTGCGCGCGTCGCCTTGCTGACAACCGGGGGCTTTCGCGACATCTACACGATCCAGGGCAATGACCGGGGCGAGATCTTTTCCATCCGGTGGAAGAAGCCTCCGCCTCTTGTCTCGGTGAAGGATACCTTCACCGTCCCGGAGCGGATCGCCGCCGATGGAAGCGTTGTCGTGGCCCTTGATGTCAGCACGCTCGATCCCGTCATCGAGGCCCTCCGGGCCGCCGATTACGACGCCATCGCGATCTGTTTCCTTTTCTCGTTCCTGAACCCCTCCCATGAACGGGAGGCCGCCGCCTATATCCGTGCCGCGTTGCCGGGGGTCGACATCACGTTGTCGCATGAGGTTTCGCCCGAATGGCGCGAATTCGACCGCATCTCGACCACCGTAATGAGCGCGTTCACGGCACCGGTGGTCCGCCGCTACCTCGGCCCGCTTGTCGAGACCAGAACCGGCGGCAGCGGCGGCTTCGGCACCCCGCTCGCCCGCCCATTCGCCGAGATCCAAGAGGACCTCGATTGCGGATGGATCACGCCGGCGGTCGCCGAACGGGATTATGGCGCGGTGGTTCAGGACGGCGTCGTGGATGTGGCGGCCAGCAAACCCCGTATCGGCGCATGAGACGGAGATGAGCTTGGACCGGACCGACCACCGCCTCGATCGATTTGCCAAGGCTCTCGCGGCTCCCGGGGCGCATGGCATCGACCTGTTCCGGCTGGTGGCCGCCGATCTCTGCGAGGAGATCGGCGTCCTGCTGGTGACCGTCACTGCCGTCGATCCTGCGGATCTGTCGTTCGAGCGGCTCTATTCCTCGATGCCCGAGGTCTTTGCGGTCTCGGGCCGCAAGCCCGCGAACCAGACCCGCTGGAGCCGGCAGGTTCTTGAAGACCACGAAACCTTCGTGGCCAATGACTATGGAGTCCTGGCCGAAACGATGCCGGACCACGCCACAAGCCGCGCGGCAGGCTGCGAGTCCCTGGTGAACGTGCCTATCGTGCTTTTCGGAGAGGTGATCGGAACCCTCAACTGTCTCGCGGGCGATGGTCATTTCGACGAAAGCCGAGTCCGCGCCTGTGAGGATATGCGCGTGCCGGTGATGCTTGGCCTTCTGGTCGCCGCCCGGGCCCGGACGCGACCCGATAGGGGTCTGGCGCGATGACTCATCCCAAGAGCCTCTTGCAGCCAGCGTTGCGCAAGTCGCGTCCGGTCCCCGGTCGGACCGCCGCGCGGCGGTCGTTTACGCCGGCAAAACACGCACAAGGAACGACGACAAACCACCACAAAACGCCCCGACAAGGAGAACGACCATGACCAACAGACTCGATGACTACCGCCGGCTTGCCGACAAGCTGGACCGCGGGCGCCTCGGCAGGCGAGGTTTTCTCAAGCGAGCGGCCGCCATGGGTGTATCCCCGCTTGTCGCCCAGGCGACGATCCGCGTGATGGGCCTTTCCGTCCCGCTGGCGGGAGTGGGGGCGGCACAGGCGCAGGAAAGCGGGAGGCTCGTCGTTTCGTCCTGGGGCGGCGCCTTCGGAGACGCCCAGCGGGAAGCCCACTTCGCGCCATTCATCGAGGAAACGGGCATCGACCTCATCCTGTCCTCGCAGTCCCCGGATCTCGCGCTTCTGGAAGCGCAGGTCACCTCGGGCAATGTCGAATGGGACCTTGCCAACAACTCGCTCGTCGGCGCGGCAACCGCGGCCAGCAAGGGCCTCTTGCAGCCGATCGACTATGGCATGATGGATTCGGCCATCGTCGACGGCGTCGATCCCTTCGCCCGGACCGAGTATGCCTGCGGTATCTACTACTGGTCGAACTGCCTCGGCTGGAACACGCTCGACTTCCCCACCGATGGCCCGCAGCCTGCGGGCTGGGCCGATCTGTGGAACCCGGACGCCTTTCCCGGACCGCGCGGTCTGACCGGCATGGATTTCGAGCCTGCACCGCTCGAGGTTCCGCTTCTGGCCACCGGCGCCGACCCCGCCGGTCTCTACCCGCTCGATATCGACGCAGCGTTTGCGGCGCTCAGTGATTTCCGGGGCGAGATCCAGGCCTGGTTGGGCTGGGCCGCGGATGGCATGCAGCTGATGATGCAGGGCGAACTCAGCATGGCGTCGATCGGCAACGCGGCCTATGTCGCCGGCCTCCGGGATGGACTGCCGGTGGGCATGTCCTATGCACAGGGGCTGCTCTACTACGATGCGTGGGTGATCCCGCGCGGGGCTCCCAATGCCGAGCTCGCGCATCGCTTCATCGAGTTCACCATGCGCCCGGACGTCCAGGCACACTTCAGCAGCATCTATCCTGTGGGCGCGGTCACACCGGCGGCAAATGAGTTGCTGACCCCCGACCAGGCGGCCCAGGCATTGTCCAATCCTGCGCTGAAATCCCAGATGTTCGAAGTCGATGTCAGTTGGTGGGGCGCGCTGGACGAGGCCACGGGCAGCACAAACCTCGAGAAGGTCTACGATCGCTGGGCGGAGTGGATCCTCTGATGAGCCAGGCGGCGAGCTCTCCGCAATGGCTGCCGGGCAGAGGTCGCCGCCGCTTTGCCTTCGACCGCCGGTTGGGCCTGACCCTGCCGGCGGCGCTCTTTGTCATGGCCAGCTTCGTCGTGCCGATCCTCGGCATCGTGCTGAGAAGCCTGTTCGACCCTGGCCTTACACTCGTACATTACCGGGAGGTGCTCGGCTCAAGCACATTCCTCCCGGTCTTCCTCAACACGTTCCGGATCGCTTTGATCGTGACCGTCATCACGGCGGTTCTCGGCTATGTCCTGGCCTATGCAATGGCCCGGTCGCGAGGCTGGATGGCAACGCTGATGCTGGGCGCCGTCGTACTGCCGCTTTGGACCAGCGACCTTGTGCGTACCTTTGCATGGACGATCGTTCTCGGCCGGCGCGGACCGCTCAACAACGCGCTGATCGATCTCGGACTGATCGACCGCCCGCTCAGCCTCCTCTTCAACGACATCGCCGTCGTGATCGGCTCGGTCCACATCCTGCTGCCGCTGATGGTTCTGCCACTCTACTCGGCCATGCGCGCCGTCGACCATCGGCTGGTTCTGGCTGCCCTCAGCCTCGGGGCCTCGCCTTGGGCGGCGTTTCGCGACGTCTTCTTTCCCATTACCTTGCCGGGGCTCGTGGCCGGTGGGGTCCTGACCTATGTGCTGGCCGTCGGCATGTTCGTGACCCCGGCGGCACTCGGAGGGCCCGAACAGACCATGGTCGCCATGCTGATCGAAAGCCAGGGCCGGCGGCAACTTGACTGGGGCACGGCGACGGCGCTGTCGACGCTGCTTCTGATCGCCGTCATCGTGTCGCTGCTCGTTGCCCGGGGCGTCGGCAGGGGAACCCTTGTCGGGCCGGGGGAGCTGACGCGATGACCGTGTCTCAGCCGCAAGGGTCTGCTGGCCGACGACCGGGCGGACGCTTACCTGATGTCGCCTACCGGCTTGGCGCGGTATTGGCGCGGCTCGGCGCGGCGCTGATCGTGGTGGCGATGGTCGCGCCGATCTTGGTTGTCTTTCCGATCTCGCTGTCCGGCACGCGCTACATGACCTTTCCGCCGACGAGCTGGTCGTGGCAGTGGTACACGGCCTTCTTCACAGTTCCAGAATGGACCTGGGCGGCGCTTTATTCGTTCCAGATCGGGATTCTCTCGACGCTTCTGGCTCTCGCTCTCGGTATTCCGGCCGCCATCGGGCTGTCTCAGGCAGGCTTTCGCGGCAAGGGAGCCGTGGCAGCGCTTTTCGTGGCACCTCTGGTCCTGCCGCTCATTATCGTCGCCATCGCGCTCTACTTCGCATTCGCGCGGATCGGACTGACGGGTACCACACCGGGGCTGGTCATCGCCCATGCCATGCTGTCACTGCCGTTTGTGATCGTGGTTCTGCTGGCCGCGCTGGCGCAGTTCGACCCGCGCCTTGAGAAGGCCGCAGCCAGCCTTGGCGCAAGCCGTTTCACGGCCTTCCGGACCGTGACGCTGCCCCTGATCCGGCCCGGCATTGTGTCGGCGGCGCTTCTCGGCTTTCTCGCCTCGTTCAATGAGTTCATCGTCGCGCTCTTCATGGTGCGGTCCGACCGCGTGACGCTCCCGATCCAGTTCTGGAAGGGGCTGCGGTTCGAGACCAACCCGACCATTGCCGCGGTGGCCAGCATGCTGATCGTCCTGACCGTGCTGAGCCTGGGCCTTGCCGAACTCATGCGCATGCGAGGCGCTCGACGGTTGCGCCGGAACCGAGCCTGAAAGGGGACCCGACATGCCCATCGAAAGCGTCATGAAGAACCCGGGACGCGCGACTTTCCTCGGATGGCCCGAGATCGGCCTGGAGGATATCACGCCAGGGATGCTGGTCATTGCCGGGGTGCCCTGCGGCTTCACCGGCAGCGGCCCGGGCCCGGAATTCGCCCCGGACGCGATCCGGCAAGCCAGCCGCGCCTCGCTTTGGCGCTGGACGGAACCGCCCGAGGGTGAGGTGGTCGATGTGCTGGACGGAAGTGTCATGCGGCTGAAGGACGGTGCGGGTTTCGGCGATCTTGGGGATGTCGCGATCTTCTCTCCGCAGCTTGAAAAGACCACGCAATCGATCGCCGACACGACCTACGAGATCGCCCGTCGCGGCGGCATCCCGATCTGCCTGGGAGGCGACCATTACGTCAGCTTTCCTTTGATCGAGGGCCTTGCCCGGGCGCGGGGCGGACAGTTCGGTTACATCCAAATCGATGCGCACCTGGACCTGCAGAACGACAATCCCAACCATGGGACCCATTGGCATGGCTCCAATGCCCGGCGCGTCGCCGATCTCGATCCGTTCGACCCCGCGAAGATGGTGTGGATTGGCCTCGATGATGTCTGCTGGCCCGAGGAATGGAGCTTTGGACAGGAGCACGGGTGCACCTTCCTCACCATGCGGGACATCCGGCAGACCTCGGTCGGGGCCGCGGTCCAGAAGGCACTCGCGGTCGCCGGGGACGGCACGGATGGAATCTATCTGACCATCGACATCGACGTGGTTCAGCGTGCCTTTTCTCCCGGTACGGGCTACTGTAATTTCGGTGGCCTCACGGCGGCCGAATTGCTCGACGTGATGAAGCTGCTCTCGGCCTATCCCAAGTTCGTCGGGGTCGACCTGGTCGAGGTGAACCCGCTGCTCGACGTCAACGGAACAACCGCCATGCTCGCGTCACTGGCCCTGATCACGCTCCTCGAACCAATGGTTCTCAATCCCCGCAAAGCGCCATGAGTAACACCATTGGAACCGCACCGGCCGATCATGTCCGCACCGCGCGTGGCTCGGGAATCTCCACCTTCATGGGATTGCAGAACACCCGCGACCTGGTGGGTGTCGACGCGGCCATCTTCGGCATCCCTTTCGATTCCGGCGGCACACCCGGAACCCGTTGGGCGCCGCGGCTGATCCGTGACGCCTCTTCCCTTCTGCGCCCGGCGCATGCCTGGCACCGGCTCGAGATTTTCTCGAAGATCAACGTCGTGGATTATGGCGACGTCTCGGTCCAGCCGCCGATGGTGGAACGCAGCCTTGACGGGATCGACGCAACAACCTCGGAGATTGTTGCCGCGGGCACCCTGCCTATCGGGATCGGCGGCGAGCATGGTGTCACCCTGGGAGAGCTTCGGGCCGTTGGGCGCGACAGCCCGGTTTCCCTGATTCAGTTCGATGCCCATACCGACACATACGATGTCTACTACGACGATGTCCGATATACCGCCGGGACACCCTTTCGCCGGGCGGTGGAGGAGGGGGTCGTTGCGGCGGACCGGTCGATCATGATCGGCCTGCGCGGCTCTGTTTACACGGATCGAGATTTCGACGACGCGCGTGACCTTGGCTACGAGATCATCACCGCCGAAGAGGTGGCCGACATCGGCCCCGCTGCCGTCGCCGAGCGGATCAGGGCACGTGTGGGCGGCAGCCGCACCTTTCTGACCTTCGATATAGACTGCCTCGATCCCGCCCACGCGCCCGCCACCGGAACGCTTGAACTCGGCGGCCTGACCACGCGCGAGGCGCTAGCCATCTTGCGCCGCCTCACCGGGATCGACTTCGTGGGCTTCGACCTGGTTGAGGTGAACCCGGCCTTCGACGGCGCCCGCATCACCGCAGTGGCAGGTGCCACGATGATCTTCGAGTTCCTGGCGCTTGTAGCCCTGATGAAAACGAAATGACGGCGCCGCAGGATTTCTCGGGTGAGCCGGTCGCGCTGTTGGACCTGGCGGACGTAAGAAAGAGCTACGGTGGCACGGTGGCCGTCGACGGCATCGACTTGAAACTGAGGTCAGGGGAGTTCGTGACGCTGCTTGGCCCTTCGGGTTGCGGCAAGACGACGACGTTGATGATGGTCGCGGGGTTCGAGGCACCGTCCGGAGGCAATATCCGCTTCATGGGCAACTCGCTTCTGAATTTGCCCGCCCACCGGCGCGGCTTTGGCATGGTGTTCCAGAGCTACGCGCTTTTCCCGCACATGACCGTCGCCGAGAACGTGGGCTACCCGATGCGAATGCGCGGCATCCGGGGTGCCGCGCGCGACAGCGCCGTTGCCGAGGCGCTGGACCTTGTCCGGCTCGCCGACTTCGGCGCGCGCTATCCCGCGCAATTGTCAGGCGGTCAACAGCAGCGCGTCGCTCTGGCACGGGCGCTCGTGTTCCGGCCGCCGCTTCTTCTGATGGACGAACCGCTCGGCGCCCTCGACAAGAACCTGCGCGACGAGATGCAGTCCGAGATCGTCCGAATTCAGCGGGAAAGCGGGGCGGCCGCGCTCTACGTCACCCACGACCAGGGAGAAGCCCTGCAGATGTCGGACCGGGTGGCGGTCATGCGCGCCGGGCGGATCGAACAGATCGACCGCCCCGATGTGCTCTACGACCGTCCTGCGACCGCCTTCGTGGCCCGCTTTCTTGGAGAGTCGAACCTGCTTCCCTTCACGCGCATTGCACCCGGACAGGGCAGGTTGGCGAGCGGCCTGGTTCTGGCCTTGCCGGCCGATGCACCTGAGGACGGTGTCCTTTTGCTGCGGCCTGAACGCGTCCGCCTGAGCGCCGCCGCCCCCAATGGTGCGCTCGGAACGGCTCTTTCGGTCACCGAAATCGTCTATCGCGGCAGCGAGCGGCTTGTTCGGCTGAAAGCGGGCGCCCTGGAAGTGACCGCACTGGTGCCGAACCGCTCGAACGAGCGGAGCTTCGAGACCGGCGATCAGGTGACAGCCTGGTGGATGCCCGAGGATTGCGCGTTTGCGCGTCCTTGACCTTAATTCGGCAATCGTTGCAGGCTTTGGTCTGGATCGAAGCGATCATCATAGGCCCGTTCCGGCTCATCAGGACGCGCAGCGCCTATGCCATCGCGTCGGCTCTCACGCGCGAGGAGTCTCATCCAGCATTCGAACCATTCCGGAAGGAGCGCCAAAGAGCGGTTTGATGATCGAGCCACGCGAACACCGGCGTTCACCTGTCTTCATTCGGGTGGTCGTAGAGAGTTGTGATTGGTGCGCGTGTTGTGCGCACGACCGGGCCGGTCCGAATGTGAGCGGCCCCGAGGAGGTCGCCGAATGCCCTTGAACGCCGCCACCGAAGCCGCGCGGCTCTCCATCGCGCCGATGATGGACTGGACCGACCGGCATTGCCGCCTCCTCCATCGGCTGATCAGCCGGCGGGCGCTGCTCTATACCGAGATGGTGACGGCGCCGGCGCTGGTGCGGGGCGGGGCGCGTCATCTCCTGGAGTTCGACCCTGCCGAGCACCCGGTGGCGTTGCAGCTTGGCGGCTCTGACCCCGGGGAACTGGCGGAGGCGGCGGCGATGGGCGCCGAGCGGGGCTATGGCGAGATCAACCTCAATTGCGGCTGTCCCTCGGACCGGGTGCAATCGGGCTGTTTCGGGGCCGTGCTGATGGAGAGCCCGGATCTGGTGCGCCGCATCTGTGCCGCGATGATCGCCGCGCAACCCGTTGAGGTGACGGTGAAATGCCGGATCGGGGTGGATGGGCAGGAGCCCGGAGAGGCGCTGCCGCGGTTCCTGGATGCCGTGCAGGAGGCGGGGGTGCGGCGGGTCATCGTCCATGCCCGCAAAGCCTGGCTTCAGGGGCTGAGCCCGAAGCAGAACCGCGATGTGCCGCCGCTCGACTACCCGCTGGTGTTGGCGATGAAGGCGCGGTTTCCGGACCTGCATCTGTCGATCAATGGCGGGGTGGAGAGCCTCGATCAGGCCGAGGCGCTCCTGGCCCGGGGGCTCGACGGGGTGATGATCGGGCGCGCGGCCTACCAGCGGCCGTGGGACATCCTCGGCCGGGCCGACGCGCGAATTTTCGACGAAAATTCGGCGCCGCGCCGGCCAGACGACGTGGTGGACGCGATGCGCCCCTATATCGCGGCGCATCTGGAGGCCGGCGGGCGGCTGGCGCAGGTCACCCGCCATATGCTCGGGCTCTTCGCCGGGCGGCCCGGGGCGCGGCTCTGGCGGCGGGTGCTGTCGGAGGAGGGGGCGCGGGATGGCGCCGGGCTTGAGGTTCTCGACCGCGCGCTGGAGGGCCCGCGCGCCGCGGCGGCCTGATTTCGCGTTGCAGCGGCGCCGTGCTTGCGGCAGGTCGGGCGGATGGACGATCCGATGCTTCTGGCCGCGCTTGCGGCGATGCTGCTCGCCATCGGCGCCTTTGCCGGGGTGCTCGCCGGGCTTCTGGGCGTCGGCGGCGGCATCATCCTGGTGCCGGCCTTCTTCTACGCCTTCTCGGTGCTGGGCTATGACAGCCCGCAGCTGATGCAGATGTGTCTGGCGACCTCGCTCGCCACCATCATCGTGACCTCGGTGCGCTCTGTTCTGGCCCATAACCGCAAGGGCGCGGTGGATTGGGACATCCTGCGCGGCTGGGCCCTGGGGATCGTGATCGGGGCGGTGCTCGGCGTGACCGTGGCGAGTGCGCTGCGCTCCACCGCCTTGCAGGCGATTTTCGGCGGGCTGGCGGTGGTCGTGGGTCTCTACATGGCGCTCGGGCGGAGCCATTGGCGGCTTGGGCCGGCTATGCCGAAGGGCGGGTTGCGCTGGGTGCTCTCGCCGGTCATCGGGTTCCTGTCGGTCCTGATGGGGATCGGCGGCGGCTCCTTCGGGGTGCCGACGATGACGCTCTTTTCGGTGCCGATCCACCGGGCGGTGGCGACGGCCGCCGGGTTCGGGGTGATCATCGCGGTGCCGTCGGTGATCGGGTTCCTCTTCGTTCAGATGCCGGAGGGCGGGCGGCCGCCCTTCACCATCGGGGCGGTGAACCTGGTGGCCTTCGCGCTGGTCGTGGCGATGACCCTGATCACCGCGCCCTGGGGTGCGGCGCTGGCGCACCGGACCGAGCCCACGCGGCTCAAGCGCATCTTCGGCGTCTTCCTGATCCTTGTCGCCCTCAACATGCTGCGCAAGGCGGCGGGGTGGTAGTCCTGCCCTGGGAGGCGGCGACGGCGCGCTGGGCGGAGGCGGCTTTGGGCGCGGCGCGGGAGGTGCTGGCGGACCCGGAGCAGCGGGCGACATGGCTCCGGCATGACGGGACCTGGTTCGTGGGCGTCGATGCGCTGCCGAACGGGCCGGACGGGGCCGTGGGCGGGGTACCGCTGCCGGACCGGTTTCGGGCGTTCTGGGAGGGGGACTGGCACCGGGCGCAGCTTTCCGTGGTCTATCCCGGCTATCCGCGCCGGGACCCGGACGAGAGCGACGCGGCGCACCGGTTCCGCAGGACCCGGGACGCGGCCCATGTCGACGGGCTCTTGCCCGAAGGGCCGGCGCGGCGGCGGGTGCTGAGGGAACCCCATGCCTTCATCCTCGGCCTGCCGCTGACCGCGTGTGCGGCGAGCCCGCTTGTGGTCTGGGAGGGAAGTGAGGCGGTGGTTGCCCGGCATCTGCGGGCCGCCCATGGGGCGGTCGGGATCGGGACCGACGTCACCGAAGCCTACCATGCGGCGCGGCGTGAGGTGTTCGAGACCTGCCGCCGGGTGGAGCTGCGGGCCCGTCCGGGCGAAGCGACGCTGGTACATCGGCTGGCGGTTCATGGCGTGGCGCCCTGGGAGGGGGACGAGGCGCCGGAGGAGGGGCGGGCGATCGCCTATTTCCGGCCGCAGCTCGCACGGGTGGAGGCCTGGCGCGACCTTTGATCGGAACGCGGGACGGCCCGTCGACGGGCCGTGGTCACGCGATCTCGAGATCGCGTCCCGCGCCGCGTCGACGCGGCGCGCCCCAGCGCCGCTTGCGGCGCTTCGACAAGGCGCGTCGACGCGCCTTCCCCCTGCGGTCCCGTTCCGGCCGAGGATCAATCGTCGCGGAGCACCCGGCGCAGGTCGTCGCCTTCAAGGCGGAATTTGACGATGTGGTGCATCGGCTTGGCACCGAAGCTCTCGTAGAAGCGGATCGCGTCGGTGTTGTCGCCCCCGGTGGCCCATTCCAGCCGGTCGATGCCGAGATCGATGGCCTCTTGGGCGACCGCTTTCATCAGCCGGGCGCCGAGACCGGCGGAGCGGTGGGCCGCGGCAATGTAGATGTCCTTGAGGTAAAGCAGAGAGCCGGGGCCGTCGGAGGGGAAGAGGACGGTGCTGGCGGCAAAGCCTGCGGGCGCAGCGCCGACGCGGGCGATCAGCACCCTGCAGCCGGGCAGCGCCTTCAACCTGTCGCCGACCTTGCGCGCCGTGTCGTCGGGGTCGGGGGTCCGGTCGGGGAAGTAGTGCCGCTCCATCTCGGCGAAGAGCAGGCCGAGGTCTGCGGCGTCGCGGTCGGGATCGGCGGTGGAGATGGTCAGGGTGTCGGGCATCGCGGGTGAAATCGGCTGTCCGAGACTATCTATCTGCCCGGCGGCAGGGCGTCGATGGCACCCTTCAGCGGACCGGCCCGACCTCCGCCGCCCGCGCTATCCCAGCCGCGCCGCGCGGCCGCCGCGGCGCTTCTTCAGGCGCGGTGCGCGGTTGGGGAGGTCCTCCATCACCGCGCGGCGCGCTTCGGGGGTCAGCCGCGACCAGACGCCGATCTCCTCGATGGTGCGGTAGCAGCCGGTGCAGATGCGTTCGCCCGGGTGGATGACGCAGACATTGATGCAGGGGCTCTCGATCTCGTCCCGCGCCCAGATGGCGGATTTGTCCTCTTGGTCGCTCACTCGCTCGCCCTCAGATGCCGGATCCGGTCCAACGCTCCCTGCAATATATAGCCCGCAGCGACATGGTCGATGACCTCGGCGCGACGTTTGCGTGTCGTATCCGCCTCAAGGAGTGCCCGTTCGGCGGCCACGGTTGAGAGTCGCTCGTCCCAGAAGCCGAGGGCCAGGTCCGTGCGCTGGGCGAGGTTGCGGGCGAACGCGCGGGTGGACTGGCAGCGGGGGCCTTCGGTGCCGTCCATATTGCGGGGCAGGCCGAGGAGGAAGCCGGTGAGGTCACGGCCTTGCGCCAAAGCCAGAAGCGCGGCTGCATCCTCAGAGAATTTCTTCCGTTTCAGGGTGATATGGGGCGTTGCTATTGTAAGGAGCCGGTCGGAGAGGGCGACACCGATGGTTTTGGTCCCGAGATCGAGTCCCGCGATGGCCCGGCCCGGCGCGAGGGCTGCGGCGAAACCCGCGATCTCCTCGAAGATCACGGACCCGTAAGCCCGGTGCGGCCCGCCGCATCCTCGATCAGCGCGAGATCGTCGGCGCGTCCGGCGAAACGGGTGCGGGCCTCGGTCAGGATCGACCGCGCCCGGCCCTCATCGCCCAGCACCGCCAGCGCGCCGATCAGCCGGGCCCAGTCGCTCGCGGGGCCGCCATCGGTGGCGAGCCGCGCTTCGAGGCCCTCGACCATGCCGCGGATCATCTGTTCGCGCGCTTCGGGGTCCATCTCCTCGGCCGCCGCCATATCCTCGGCGGTGGGCCCGCGTTCGGGCGGCAACTGGTACTCGACGCCGGCGCGGAAGGCGGCCTGTTCGATCAGGCCGCGCGCCAGCCGGACATGGGGGATGCCGGCGTGGCCGTCCTCGATCACGCCGCGCCAGAGGCGGAAGGCGATGTCGGGGCGGTCGGTTTCCAGGTAGAGCAGGCCCAGGTAGTAACGGGCGGCGAAGCTGCGGGGGTTTTCCTCCAGGAGGCCGAGCAGGATTGCCTCGGCCTCGGGCGAGACGAAACCGCCCGCGCTGGCGACCATGAGGTCGGCAAGGCGTTCGCGTTCGAGGACATCCCCGGGCGGGGCGGTCAGCGCGACCACCCGTTCCTGCGCGGTGAGCGCCGCCGCGAAATTGCCGAGCGCCGCCTCGTGCTGCGCCAGAAGCTGCCAGCCGCGCAACTCATCGGGCCGCGTCGGCATCACCTCGCGGAGCTGCGCCACCATGTCGAGGTAGTCCTGCGGCAGATCGGCGGTGGGCGGCGGGGGCGAGAGCGTGGCCCAGGTCGCCATCGCCTCTTCCTGGGAGGGGCGGGTTTCGCGGGCCTCCGCACTGGCCTCGATCCGGGCCTGGAGCGGGATGTCGGGGTAGGGGCCCGAGGCATCCACCGCCCCGATCTCTGAGTAGAGCCAGCCGCCGCCGCCGAGGATCAGGACCGCCGTGACCGCCGCGACGCCGGTTGTCAGCCCTCGGGGCGCGTCGCCGACCTGGGTCGGCGCGGCCTTGTCGGCGGCGAGGAGGCGCCGGGCGATCTCGGTCCGGGCGCGTTCGGCCTCTTCGGCGTCTAGGACGCCGCGCGCCAGGTCGCGGTCGACTTCCGCCAGTTGCGCCTTGTAGATCTCCACCTCGGTCTGCGGCAGTTCGCGCTCCGCCCCGCCGCGCAGAAGCGGCAGAATGAGCGAACCGGCGACCAGGAGCGCCAGGATACCGCAGATGATCCAGAACAGCATGGAACCTCCCTAACGGGCCTCATCTAATCCGGCAGGCCCCCGGAAAAAAGGGAGAAAGGTCGCGCGGGGCCTCCATGTCGCATTTTCGGCGCCAAGCGCCGCCCGCAGTATCCTCGCCGGGCCGATCCTCGGCCAGAACGTCTCAAGCCCTCTGAAAGGTCCCGCCCGGCCCATGAAACGCTATTCCGCCTTTGCCATCGCCCGCGAGGCGATCCGCGGCCATCTCGGCTGGGAACGGGCCTGGGCGAACCCGGAGCCGCGGGAGCGCTACGACGTGATCATCGTGGGCGCCGGCGGGCACGGGCTCGCCACGGCCTATTACCTCGGCAAGAACCACGGGATCACCAATGTCGCGGTGCTGGAAAAGGGCTGGCTCGGCGGCGGCAATACGGGCCGGAACACGACGATCATCCGGTCGAACTACCTTCAGGACCCGTCGGCGGCGATCTATGAGAAGGCGCGCAGTCTTTACGAGACGCTGAGCCAGGACCTGAACTACAACGTGATGTTCAGCCCGCGCGGCGTGATGATGCTGGCGCAGACCGAGCATGAGGTGCGGGGCTATAAGCGGACGGCGCACGCGAACGCGCTTCAGGGGGTGTCGACGGAGTATATCGGGCCGGAGCGGGTCAAGGAGCTGTGCCCGATCATCCGCATCGAGGGGCCGCGCTATCCGGTGCTCGGCGCGCTCTGGCAGCCGCGCGGCGGGACGGCGCGGCACGATGCGGTGGCCTGGGGGCTGGCGCGGGCCTGTTCCGATATGGGGATGCATATCCTCCAGAAATGCGCGGTGACCGGCGTGCGCCGGGCCGGGGACCGGGTGGTGGGGGTGGAGACGACGCGCGGCCCGATCGGCTGCGATAAGCTCGGCGTCGTCGTGGCGGGGCATTCGGGCGTGCTGGCCGACATGGCGGGGTTCCGGCTGCCCATCGAGTCGGTGGCCTTGCAGGCGCTTGTCTCCGAGCCGATCAAGCCCTGCATGGACGTGGTCGTCATGGCCAACACCGTCCACGGCTATATGAGCCAGTCCGACAAGGGCGAGATGGTGATCGGCGGCGGCGCGGACGGGTATAACAACTACACCCAGCGCGGCTCGTTCCATCATATCGAAGAGACCGTGCGGGCGCTGATCGAGACCTTCCCGATGCTCTCGCGGCTGAAGATGCTGCGGCAATGGGGCGGGATCGTGGACATGACCGGGGACCGCTCGCCGATCCTGTCGAAGACGCCGGTCGAGGGGGTGTTCATCAATTGCGGCTGGGGCACCGGCGGGTTCAAGGCGATCCCGGGCTCGGGCTGGGCGATGGCGGAGCTGATGGCGACGGGCGCTTCGCCGCTGGCCGATCCGTTCTCGCTCGGGCGGTTCCGGGAGGGGCGGTTCATTGATGAGAGCGTGGCGGCGGGGGTGGCGCATTGATGTTTGAGCGTCTGAAGCTCTTCTTGGAGGCGATGCGGCAGACGCGGGCGCTGCGACAGGGCCGGATCAGCGAGGCCGAGATGGCCGATGCGATGACGCGCAAGGTTGTCGAGCTTGCCGGTGAGGACCCGGATCGCTGGATGCCGAAGATCGACCTCTCTCAGTCCGCGCTCGAGGCGCTTTACGACCCTAGCACCGACGCCCTCTATCCGGAGAGCTTCACGCTCGGCCCCGATGACGTGCGGCTGATCCGCCGGATGCGGCTGGGCTGGAACGGGACCGAGACCGGGGCGGTCCAGCAGGACCCCAAACGCCCCTTCGCGGGGGCCGGCACGCTGGACCTTTTGGCCGAAGCGCTGGGCCCTGAGGCGGGGGAGGAGGCCAACGTCGCCTTCCTCCATCAGCGCCCCGCTGCTCTGCGCGCCTTCTGCCATTCCGCCGCGCTCGACCCCGGGCGCTACCGGATCGGCAATCTCGATTACGTGGCGGTGGAGGCGGAACTCGGATGGACCCGGGATTGGCCGGACGGCATCGGGCTCACGCCGGAGATGGAGATCGAGGTCACCGCCGACGACATCGCGCTGGTGCGCAACGCGCAGTGGCAATGGCCGGACGAGGATGACATGCACCGGGCCTTCGAGGCGGGCGAGGTGGCGGGCCCCACGGTCGATCCGAAGCGGCCCTATGGCGACATGTCCTTCTTCGACCTCGACGTTCATCGCATCCTCGGCTGGCCGGTGGAGGCCCGGACCGAGGAGGGCTATGTCGAGGTCACCGACGCGCAGAGCGACGAGGTTGCGCGCCTGCATTTCCGCCAGCTCTGCGTGATGCAGGCTTTCCTCGAACAGGCCCGGCATCCGGTGGAGGCGGCGCAGTGACGCCGGGGGAACGACGATGGTTTTTGCTCAACGCCCTGCCGCTTCTCTTTCTGATCGCCAATCTGGCGGTCTGGTGGTGGGCCACGCCCGCGGGCTTTCAGCGCTTTGGCTCGGTGGGCGTGGCCGTGGCGGTGCTGATGTTCGGCTTCGACCGGGTCAGCCGGATGAAGCGCGGGCGGTCGCTGCGCCGCATGGACGATCTGATGCTGGCGGAGATCGGTCTGGTCGTGCTCAGCACCCTGCAATGGGGCTATGGCGATCTCTTTCATTGCTGGTCTCACGGCAGCGGTTGGCGGACCTGCGAATGATCCGTCCCCGCAGGCCCCGCCCCGCCGTTCTGGCGACGGCCCGCTCAGGCGGAGCGGCTCAAACGGCCGAGGCTGGCCCAATCCGTCCGGGGATTTCCGCCGATCTTGAGCGCGGCCCCGGCGTTGCCCGATGGTTCTTCCGCTCAAAGGAGGACCAGCCATGGCCGAATTCACAACGAAGACGACCCGTTCCGGCGCCGGCAGCTTCGGTGTCCTTGTCATCGCCGGGATCATCGTGCTGGGGATCGCCTATCTCGTCGCGACCGCCGGCGGTCCGGCGGAGAATGCCGTCCCCGTGCCGGCTGACGCGGCCCCAGCCGACCCACTGCCGGCGGTGCCTGGCGCCGAATAGGACCACGCCTTCCCGGGACGGGTGCTTCGCGGCGCCCGTCCCCGCAGGGCGCGCGGCAGGGGGCAGGCCATGCTGACGCTGACCTGCCCCTATTGCGGTGTGGCAGCCTGCGAGACCGAGCTGGCCCCGGGCGGCGAGGCGCATCTGGAGCGGTTCGGGCCGGGGAGTTCGGATGCGGATTTCGAAGCCTACCTGTTCCTGCGCCAGAACCCCCATGGCGTGCATATCGAGCGCTGGCGCCACGCGATGGGCTGCGGCAAGTGGTTCCACGCGGTGCGCGACACGGTGACGATGGAAGTCTTTGGGACCTATCCGGCCCAGACCTACGGGCCGCCCGAGGAGATCGTCGCGAAGGTCCGGGAGCGGCACCCGGACTGGCAGGTGCCGGAGGGCGGGGCATGAGCAGCCGTCTCTCCCATGGCGGGCGCTTCACCAACCCGTCGAAGCGCCTCGAATTCCGCTTTAACGGCAAGCGGTTGCAGGGGGTGGAGGGGGATACCCTGGCCTCCGCTTTGCTGGCCAACGGGCAGATGCTGGTCGGGCGGTCCTTCAAGTATCACCGGCCCCGGGGGATCGTGGCTTCCGGGCCTGAAGAGCCCAACGCACTGGTCAATCTCGGCGCCGGCGCGCGGTTCGAGCCGAACCAGCGGGCGACCACGACGGAATTGTTCGACGGGCTGGTGGCGCGGTCGCAGAACCACTGGCCGAGCCTTGAATTCGATGTGGGTGTGATCAATGCCCGGCTCTCGCGTTTCCTGCCCGCGGGCTTCTACTACAAGATGTTCATCCATCCGCGCCCGCTCTGGAAGCACCTCTACGAGCCGTTTATCCGGCAATCGGCGGGGCTCGGCCAGGCGCCGAAAGAGCCGGATGCGGATGGCTATGAGCATCTCTATGCCCATGTCGATGTGCTGGTCGTGGGCGGCGGCATCGCCGGGCTTCAGGCGGCTCTGGCGGCGGGCCGCGCCGGGGCGGAGGTGCTGCTGATCGAGCAGAGCCCCCATTGGGGCGGGCGGGCGCCGGTGGACGGGGTGATGATCGACGGCGAAGAGGCCGGGGATTGGGTGAATGACGCCCTGCAAGCCCTTGGTAAGATGACGAATGTCACGCTCCGCGACCGCTGCATGGGGGCCGGGATCTATGACCACGGCTATGTGCTCTGCTACGAGCGGCTGACGGACCATGACCCCGATGCGGAGGGCCCCCGGCACCGGCTCTGGCGGGTCCGCACGGGGCGGGTGGTGACGGCCACGGGGGCCATCGAGCGGCCCCTGAGCTTTGCCGGGAACGATCTGCCGGGCGTGATGCTGGCCTCCGCCGTGCGCGACTACATCGTGAATTATGGGGTCAGCCCCGGCGACCGCACAGTGCTGGTGACGAACAACGACGACGCCTACCGCACGGCGCTGGCGGTTCACGAGGCAGGGCTGACGGTTTCGGGGATCGTCGATGCCCGGGCCGCGCCCGAGGGGCCGCTGGTGCAGGCCGCGCAGGAGGCGGGGATCGCGATTCATGCGGGCCGGGCGGTGGCCAAGGTCAAGGGGATGCGCCGGGTGACCGGGGTCGCGCTTTCGGCCCAGGCCGGCGAGGGGGCGGTGCTGGCCGAGATCCCCTGCGATGTGGTGGCGATGTCGGGGGGCTGGTCGCCGGTCGTGCATCTCTGGTCCCATGCCGGCGGCAAGCTGATCTGGGACGATGCCAGCGCCGCCTTCCGCCCGGACGCTGCGCGCGCGCCGACAGGCGCGGACGGGGCGGGGTTTGTGATCGCCTCGGGTTGCGCCAACGGCGCGTTCGAGGCGTCTGCCGTCCTGGCCGATGCCTTCGAGGCGGGCGCCCGCGCCGCCGCTGAGGTCGGGGCGACCGGCGATCCGGGGAAGGCCGCCACGGCGGAGGCTCCGGAGGAGGAGCCGCTGCAACCGGTCTGGATGATGCCGGAGGGGGCGTCGGCGGCGCTCCGGCGCAAGGCCTGGCTCGACTATCAGAACGATGTGAAGGTCTCGGACGTGGAACTGGCCGCCCGCGAAGGCTTCGAGAGCGTCGAACACACCAAGCGCTACACCACGCTCGGGATGGCGACGGATCAGGGGAAGCTCAGCAATATCAACGGTCTTGCGGTGCTGTCACAGGCGCTCGGCGAGGACATTCCGAATGTCGGCACCACGACGTTCCGGCCGCCCTATACGCCGATCTCCATGGGGGCCATTGGCGGGGAGGCGCGGGGCGAGTTGTTCCAGCCGCTGCGCCGCACGCCGATCCATGGCTGGCACGAGGCGCATGGCGCCCATTGGGAGCCGGTGGGCCATTGGCGGCGGCCCTATTGCTTCCCGCGCGACGGCGAGAGCGTCGCGGACGCGGTGACCCGGGAAATCCGGCAGACGCGGGACAGTCTCGGCCTGCTCGATGCCTCGACCCTGGGCAAGATCCTCGTCCAGGGGCCCGATGCGGGGCGGTTCCTGGATATGCTCTACACCAACATGATGTCGAGCCTGAAACCCGGGCGCTGCCGCTATGGCCTCATGTGCTCCGAGAACGGGTTCCTGATCGATGACGGCGTGGTGGCGCGGCTCTCGGACGATGCCTTTCTCTGTCACACCACGACCGGCGGGGCGGATCGGATCCACGGGCATATGGAGGAATGGCTCCAGACCGAATGGTGGGACTGGAAGGTCTGGACCGTGAACCTGACCGAGCAGTACGCCCAGATCGCGGTGGTGGGTCCGAATGCGCGGAAGGCGCTCGAAAAACTCGGCGGCATGGATGTGAGCGCCGAGGCGCTGAGCTTCATGGGCTGGGCCGAGGGGGAGCTGGGCGGTATCCCGGCGCGGGTGTTCCGGATTTCCTTCTCCGGGGAGCTGAGTTTTGAGATCGCGGTGCCGGCGGGGCGGGGGCTGGAGTTCTGGGAAAGGCTTCTGGAGGCCGGCGCGGAATTCGGCGTGATGCCCTACGGGACCGAGGCGCTTCATGTGATGCGGGCCGAGAAAGGCTTCATCATGATCGGGGACGAGACCGACGGGACGGTGATCCCGCAGGATCTCGGGCTCCATTGGGCGATCTCGAAGAAGAAGGACGATTTTCTGGGCAAGCGCGCGCAGGAACGGTCACACATGACCGACCCTGCGCGGTGGCGGCTCGTCGGGCTCGAGACGGTCGACGGCTCCGTCCTGCCGGACGGCGCCTATGCCGTTGCGGAGGGGCTG
Source organism: Paracoccaceae bacterium (assembly GCA_028284605.1). Taxonomy (GTDB): domain Bacteria; phylum Pseudomonadota; class Alphaproteobacteria; order Rhodobacterales; family Rhodobacteraceae; genus JANQRL01. Next base: position 141,915 of record JANQRL010000047.1, read on the forward strand.
AATGCGACCGGGCAGAGGAATGTGCAGGGGCGGGTGACCTCGACCTATTATTCGCCGACGCTCGACAGGGGGATTGCCATGGGCCTCGTCCTGAACGGGCCGGACCGGATCGGCGAGGTGATCGCGTTCCCCACGATCGGCGGGGCGCCGGTGGCGGCGCGGATCGTCAATCCGGTTTTCTACGATCCCGACGGGGAGAAGCAGAATGTCTGAGGTCACCGTCAGTGAGGCCGGCCCGCGCGGCATGGTCACGATCCGGGGCGACCTTGGGGAGATCGGCCGGATCGTGGCCGGGATCGCCGGGACGGCGGTTCCGGCCACCGGCCGGGTGGAGAGCGCCGGCGCGCGGGCCTTTGCCTGGATGTCGCCGGACGAGGCGCTGCTGATGTTGCCGCCGGACGAACTGGCGGAGGTTCTGGGCGCCCTCAATGCCGCGCTGGCCGAGCACCATGCGCTCGCTGTGGATGTCTCCGACGCCCGGGTGATCTTCCGGCTCAACGGGCCGGGATGGCGCGATGTGCTGGCCCGGCTCACCCCGGCCGATCTGCGGCCCGCCGCGTTCGGCGCCGGCGTCTTTCGCCGCACCCGTCTCGCCCAGGTGGCCGCGGCGTTCTGGCTGCCGGAGGCGCAGGTGGCCGAGCTGCTCTGCTTTCGGTCGGTCGGGGACTATGTCCGCGATCTTTTGGAGAACGCGGCGGCGGCCGGGCCGATTGGCCCGCGGCCTGACTGACGGTGCTGGACCTGCGGCCCGGCGCCGCCTAGACTCCGCACAAAACGGGCAGACCATGCGCATCACCTCCGTCACACCGATGAAGAACGAGGCCCCCTTCCTCCTGGAATGGGTCGCGTATCACCGTTTGATCGGGGTCAACGACATCCTTGTGGTTAGCAACGACTGCACCGACGGCACCGACCAGATGCTCGAACGGCTCGACGAGATGGGGCTGGTCCGGCACTACGCCAACCCGACCGCGATCACCGGCTCGCCCAAGCATCACCTCCAGATGATCCGCTACATCAACGCCCTGCCGCGGCTCCGGCGCTCCGACTGGGTGGCGAGTTTCGACGTGGACGAATACATCTGCGTGAAGGCGGGGCAGGGGCGGCTCGCGGACCTCTTCGAGGCGGTTCCGGACGCCAACATGATCGTCATGAACCAGCGCAATTTCGGCTCCGGCGGGCGCGACCGGTTCGAGGACCGATTGCTGATCGATCAGTTCCACCATGCCTGGGCCACGACCGGACCCTATCACCGGCGCATCGACCGGCGCGGGACAAAGACGCTCACCCACCGGTCGTCCAAGCCGAAGGAATGGCACAACCATTCGCCGATCTTCCATCCCCGCGATGTCGGCGGCGTGCGCTGCGTCAATGGCAGCGGCGCCGTGCTGAGTGACCAGGATTTCACAAAGGATATCAAGAGCCTGACGGCGCCGCACTACGGGTTCGATCTGATCCAGCTCAACCATTACGTGCTGAAGTCGACCGAGGCGTTCCTGCTGAAATCGGCCCGCGGCAATGCCAATCACGCCGATGCGGAATACGATTTCGGCTATTGGCGGCTCTACGATCACAATGATGCCGAGGATGCGAGCATCGACCGCTGGAGCGCCGATGTGGCGGCCTATCGCGACGAGTTGCTAAGCGATCCGGAACTGGGCCGGCTGCACCGCGCCGCGGTCGATGGCGCCCGGGCACAGATCGAGGAATTGCGGCAGAGCCCGCAGGCCCAGACGCTCTTTCAGCAGGTCGGCCGCTTTCGGCGGCGTCATCCGGTTGGTGGCGCGGAGCCTGCGACCGCCGCGCCCTAGCCGGCGGCCGCGGCGAGATCCGCCTCGGGCCGGCACTCTTCGACCCAGCGCATATCCTCGGCATAGCCGAGGGTGATCAGGGCGGCGCCGAACTCGGCGGCATAAAGCTCCGCCACCTCCCGCGGCAGCCGTTCGCGCCATTGCGCCACGGCGCCGGACTTCACATGCGCCTTCACCAGCCCCTTGCGCGCCGCCGGATCGGCGAGCCCGCCAAAGAGTGCGTGGCGCCAGTAATACTCCGTCACCTCATCGGGCCCGAAGCCGGTGACCCCGGCCCGGTCGAGGGCGGCGCGAAACATTGTGCAATCGGTGTCGGTCACCAGGGTCTCGAACCGCAGATCGATGGCATGCCGGTGGCCATAGGGCCAGGCCAGCATCTCCGCGACGGTCTCGGCATGTTTGCCGCGCATCTCGAAGAGGAGCTGTTCGACGCGGGTCGGCAAGGCGCGGATCGCCTCCTGATAGCTGCGCCCGCCGAAAGCCCGGCGCGGGCGAGCGAGCCACTTCTCGTTGCCGGTCTTGGCGGTCAGGTGGTAGCGCTGGCCGGACAGGAGCACGTCGCGGGGGTCGCGGATGACATGGACCGCGCGGACATCCGCCCGGTCCAGAAAGCCGGCGGGGAAGTGCGAGGCCCAGTTGACGCAGAGCGCGGGGCCGGCGCCGGGTATCTCCTCGACCGAAGACGGCCGGTTCATCCGGACCACCGGATAGCCCCGGTCGGACGCATAGCGATGAAAGGTGCGGCGCATCCAGACCGTGCCGGTCTTGTGATGCGTTCCCACCGCCATGATCCGCGGTGCAGTCATTTGGCGGCCGCTTCCGCCGCGGCCGGCTCCGGCCAGGTGCCGGTGTCGACGAATGTGCGGTACTCCGCGACCTGAAACTGATAGTCCAGCACCCGGCGGGTGCAGTCGGCGCAGGCCCGCATCAGGGCGGCGAGGTCAGCATCCTTCAGCCATTCCTCGACGATCGGGCGGATGCCGGCGGTGGGGATCGTGGCGTCGGGCAGGGTGTTGATGTCGTATTTGCCCCAGTACCCCATATCGATCCGGTCTTTGTTCTTGGAATTGGCCGTGCCGCGCAGGCGCTTGAGCAGGAAGTCCTCGCGGCTCTTGATCGCGTAGTGATTGACCTGGGCGAGGGAGTAGCCGACCGTCTCGGGCCGCGAGCGCCAGCCCTTGGCGAGGATGTGCGATCCGACGCGCTTGCCGTCGCCGTTGACCCAGACGATGCTCTCGGGATCGATCTTCTCGACCTTGCGAAATCTCGGCCGGTGGACGCCGAAATAGTCGAACCTGGCCGGCTGGAAGAGCGTCTTGAAGCCCCAGACCAGGCCGTTCTCGGGCGTTTCGAAGCTGGAGCCGCGGGTGAACCGTTCGGTGATCAGGTCGTCGGACATGTGGGCGTGCCCGTTCGATCCCATCAGCCGCCAGTTCAGCGAGATCGCATGGGCCCCGGGGCAGGCATCGATCAGGGCCTGGACAGAGCGGTCGCCGGTATGGACGTTCAGGAACTCGTCGGCGTCGATGACCAGCACCCAGTCGGCCGACCTGACCCACTCCATCCGGTTGGCGCGGGAATAGGCGGCGCGCTGCGGGTCCATGCGGGGCCCGAGCGGATTGTCGAAATGCCGGATCACCCCCATCTGGTCGAGCCGGTTCAGGATCAGGTTGGTCCCGTCGGTGCAGTCGTTGGAGAAGATGCAGAACTCCTCGATCCCGATCGAGCGGTGATAGGCCAGCCATTCGAGCAGGTACGGCCCCTCGTTCTTCATCGTCGAGACCAGGACGATGCGGGTCATCTAATCCTCCGTCCCGGTGCGGGTGTCGTCCGGTTTGCTGTCGTCAGCGGCTTCGCTCGCCGCCGCCGCGGCGAGCCGCATCTTCTGGGCACGTTCCTGGAGCAGCGGCACGCCGAGCGCGCGCGCCTCGGGCGTGTTCATGAACGGATTGTCCGTGAGCGTCATCGCCTCTTCGGTCCGGGCCTCGCGCGCCTCGGGATCGGCGGTTCTGGCGGGCGCCACCCCGGCGGCCTGCATCAGCGCCGAGCGGGTCTCGCCCTTCTTGGCGGTCTGGGTCTGGGCGATCATCTTGGCGATGGTCTTGTCGGGCACGCCCTGGGCCTGCATCTCCTTGACCTTCTCCTGCCATTTCTTCGGCAGGTGCTGGATGAAGAGCACCTCGTCGAGCTGGTCGATCGAGGTCCCGGAGGCGGCCTTCAGCTCGTCGAGCCAGGTCTTGTAGTCCGGCGTGCCGCGCAGCTTTTCGACCTTCGCGGCATGGTAGGCCAGGGCCTCGTCCTGGAGCTGGCGCATCACCGGGTCCGAGAGGATCTCCGCCATCTTCTTTTTGGTGCCGCGGGCGTGGCGCAGGGCGTTCGTCGCCTCGATCTCGTTGCGGTCGAAGAGCGCGAAATAGGCGGCGTTGTACTTGTCTTCCTTGTTGTTGACATTGCCGCGCATGCGCCGCAGCAGATAGGCTTCGTAGCTCTTGACCGCGTAGTGGTTCAGCTCGGCGAGCTTGTAGCCCAGGGTCGGCTTCGTCGAGCGCCAGCCGGAGAGCGAGAATTCGTCCGGCATCTTCTGGCCCGAACCGTTGACCCAGATCTGATCGAACATCAGCTTGGCATTGGCCGGCTCCTGCCTGGCCTTCTTGATCGAGGGGCGGTGGATCCCGAGCTTGATGTCGCGATAGGGCTTGAAGAGCGTCTTGACCCCCCAGCCCTTCTTGAACTGATCCGGCGCCGCCTTGGTATAGCTTTCGATGACAAGTCCCGGATTCCATTCCGTAATCCCACTCGATCCGAAAAAGCGCCAGGTGATCGCCATGGCCTGCGCCTCGGGCGGGATACGCGCTGCCAGATCGCGGATCGTGCCGCGGCCGCACTTGATCGACAGGAACTCGTCGGCGTCCATCACCAGGACCCACTCGCTGTCCATCACCTGCCGGTTGGCAGTCGCGAGGCTGAGCGCGTTGGGCTGCGGGCGCTTGCCGTCGGGGACATCGTTGCGGAAATGCCGGACCCAGCCCATCTCCTGGAGCCGGATCAGCATGTCGTCGGTGCCGTCGGAGCAGTCGTTGGTGTAGACGCAGATATTGTCGAAGCCGATATGGCGGTGATAGGCGACCCATTCGACCAGCGAATGGCCCTCATCCTTCATCATCGACAGGATCGTGTAGCTGTGCCTGGGGCTCATGCGGGGCTTCCCCGGCGCGGGTCCGTACTCATACTCGGCATGCGCAATCCGCCTTGCTCCGGCCCCGAGGACCGCTCGTTTCGCCTCTGACGGCCGGCTGCCGCCGGCCCAGCCGTTTGTCCGGCTCTGCATCGCGCAGCATAACTAAGATGCCGTGAAAGTCCACCGACCTGCCGACCCGGGTGTCGCCGATCGTCCTTGACGACAGGGCGGGAAACGCTTTGTTACGAGGCGACCACCAGCCCAACCAAGAGGGGGATTTTCCCATGGCTTTCGACCTTCCCGACCTGCCCTATGCCCATGACGCGCTCGCCGATAGCGGCATGTCGAAGGAGACGCTGGAATACCACCATGACCTGCACCACAAAGCCTATGTCGACAACGGCAACAAACTGATCGCCGGCACCGAATGGGACGGCAAGTCGCTCGAGGAGATCATCGTGGGCACCTACGATGCCGGTGCGGTGGCCCAGAACGGCATTTTCAACAACATCAGCCAGCTTTGGAACCACAACCAGTTCTGGGAGATGATGGGCCCGGGCGCGAGTGCGATGCCCGGAGAGCTGGAGGCCGCGCTGACCGAGAGCTTCGGCTCGGTCGACGAGTTCAAGGCGCAGTTCTCGGCCGCGGGCGCGGGTCAGTTCGGCTCCGGCTGGTGCTGGCTGGTGAAGGACAGTGACGGGTCGCTCAAGGTCACCAAGACCGAGAACGGCGTCAATCCGCTCTGCTTCGGCCAGACCGCGCTTCTGGGCTGCGATGTGTGGGAGCACAGCTACTACATCGATTTCCGCAACAAGCGGCCGGCCTATCTGACGAACTTCCTCGACAACCTGGTGAACTGGGAAAACGTCGCGAGCCGGATGTAGCGCGCCCGTGGCGCCGCCGATCTCCGGACTGGCGATCGCCGCCTCGCACGCTGCGCCTTGCAGGGTGGCCGGCACGGTGCCGCGAAGCGACGCCGTACCGGCCGGTGGAATGCAAGGTACCCGCCCGACACGCACTCGTTAATGGGGATCGGAGTGGTGACAGAAACCACGTGCCGGGCGGGTACTGACAGAGGGTGGCGATATGCGCGCGGTTTCGGAAGGCCACAATCATGAGTTTAAGGAATCACGTCATGAACACCGTGGCCGCGTGTTCATGTGACGTGAAATGGCCGACAATCCGTCGCCTTCGACGGTATTGGTTTCGCGCCGGGGTGGGAATCGGCCGGTCGCTGAAACCCTCCCTGCAAAAAGTGAAAATAGACTAAAATTGTTTGCATTTGAGCGGCTTGCGGACCGTTCCCACAGCAGTCTCCGGGACCGGAGCCGGGCTGGCGCCAGCGCGCGGCTTGACCGGTGCCGCAAGAAACCCCAGTTCTGGCGCAACTCAGGAGTGAGGATTGTGACAAGACCAGTGAACCGCTTTACGGCGGAGTTAACAGTTTACACGGCCAATCTGCGTCGGACTCACTTCACCATCCGAGAACTGGCGGCCTGCATCTATTCGCGGCACTTCTTCGCGCTGCTGGCGATGTTCGTTGCGCTGATGGTGGTCAGCGATCCGGTGATGCTGCGCGGCGTGGTGCCGTTCGAAGGGCTGATCCTGTTCTGGCTCGGGATCAGCCTGCTCTATCTGAGCTTGCTGCTGCTGGTGCTGACGCTCATTGCCGCGCTCTCGACGATCTGGACCTCGCTGGTGGTCTACCTGCCGCTTATCGGCGTCGTGAACGTGTTGATCTGCTCGTTTGTCGGCGACATTCTGGTGACCTATCTGCGCGACGGCACCTTCGCCCTCGGGTTTCGGCCGGCGAACGAGATGATCGCCTATTTTGTCGTCGCGCAGATCTTCGAGACGCTCTATTTCCTGTTCGTCTATCCGCTGATCCGGATCGACTACAGGGACAGCGACCTGCACCTGCACCCGGAGCGCCGACTCTCGGTCGTCGAGGCCCTGGCCGGTCGAGAGGCGGCGCCGTCCGAAGTCGGGGCCGCTGAGGACGACGACGCCGAGGAGGCCGAGGCGCCGGCCCGGCTGATCCATGTCGCCGGTGTGGCGATCGCGCCGGGCACCATCCGCTGGATCCGCGCCGAGGAGCATTTCGTCCGGATCCGGCATGACAGCAACACCGAGTTCCTCCGCGCCCGACTTCAGGACGTGGTGGCGCAGCTGCCGCCCGATCTCGGCTATCGGCTGCATCGGTCCTACTGGGTGGCGCGCGACGCGATCACCCGGATCGCCAGCGAATCCGGCGTGCTGGAAGTGACGACAAACGATGGCGAGACCTTCACAGTGGCCCAGACCCGGCGCCGGGACTTCCTCGACTGGGCGCAGACCGCTGGGCTCACGGTGGGCAATAGCGGCCGTCCTGCCTGAGGCCCCGGTGCCGGCGGATGCGCGACGCGCCGCGTCTCCCGCGCGGTGCGGGCCGCCCGGACCGCGATGCGCCCGGCCTCAGTATCGGCCCATGTCAAGACGGTGGAGATCGCCAGGCGTCGCGGCGGCCGTTCGAGCCGGAGCACCGGTTGGATTGGGTCCGCGCCGGCCCTTTCAAGGCACCACGGAGAAAGGGCGCCGCTCCGGGCGCCCTTTCCGGTTCATGGGCGAAGGTTCAGCCGTCCACGCAGAACCCTTCGATATCGCTCGCGGGCCAGCCGATATTCGCGCTGTTCACGATGGTCCGGTCCTCGGCATAGATGCGGATGTTGTAGCCGCAGGGCTCCATGCCCGTCGTGTCGAGCTCCCAGGCGCCCGCCGCGACGCCGGTCGTGTCGAGCACGCCGGTGCGGTAGCGCATGGTGACGGCGGTCGAGGTGCCGGACAGATCCGTGATCGGGAACACCGCCGCCGGACCCGCCGGCACCGCCGAGGGGATCACCAGAGTGCCGCCGCCGGCCTCCGGCCCCGGGGTCACGCTGATGGTCAGGAAATCGGCGAAATCCGCATTCATGGAGAACGACCCCGACACCACTTCACCGACGCCGAACTTGCCGCAATTGCCGGCGCCGCTGGTGATCTCCACATCCACGCTGGGCCGCGTGTTGTTGACGTAGAACACCTCCAGCGCGCTGGTCGCGATGGGCGGCATCACCCCGGCATTGCGGACCTGGACATAGACCCGATGGAGCCCGTCCTCGGTGGCGCGGAACGGATAGAGCAGGTCGCCCACCACGCTCTGCGACACCGCTCCCGATTGCGGAATGTAGGGGAACCAGTCGCCGTTCGGGGTCTGGGTGACATTGGCGAAGGTCGAGGAGCCGCCGGTCACCGTGTTCACCACAACGCCGAAGGAGGTCGTCGCCGCGCTGAACGCCGCATCCGACGGCCCGCGCACCATGACCCGGTATTCGAGCGCCGCGCCGCCGGTGGAGAAGACCTCGCCGGCGAGGTTGATGGTACCGCCGAACGGGCTGTCCTCGGCATTGATCGAGGCGACGATCCCCGGACCGGTCGCGAAGCCTGTGCCGTCGATCAGGTTCACCGGCATCGAGCCGATGGATTGCAGGACCGGGGTCAGCACGCCGCCCGGGACACCCTCGGGCAGGGGCCGGACCTCGATATGGCAGTCCTCGCGGTCGCCCCAATGGGGGATGAAGTTGGGCTGGTTCGGCGTGGGCGGCACCGACCACGAGAGGATGCCCCGGATCCGCGCCAGTCCGGCCTCGCACCATTCCCTGCGCTCAGCGTCGAGATCGACCTTGAGCTGGGCCTGATACCAGAGCCCGCCTTGCGGCATCGGCTGGATGTCGTGGACCTGGACCCAGGTCGTGCCCTGGTATTCCCAGCCCGAGCCGAAATCGAGGTAGAAGGCGATGTATTGCCGGCTGCCCTGGCTACAGAGATTGCCGGAATAGCCCGAGGGCCGCTTCACCTGCACGACGCCATGGAGCGTGGTCATGTCGCGGTCGAGCCCGACGCAGTGCAGTTCCTCATAGGTCGTGTTGAAATTCGGCGTCAGCAGGAACTCGTTGAACTGACTGAGCTCGATCTCCAGGGGTGCGAGGGCCTTCAGCGCCTGATGGGCGGCGATGTCGGTGTCGTCCTCGGCGAGCTTGGCCACGATGGGGAAGACCGCGCGCATCGGCCCGAGCTTGTCGTCGGCCTTCCTGGCGATCTGCACCAGCTCCTGAAGCGGCTGCGGTGGTAGCGGCGGTTTCGGGATCTGGGTGATCTGCTTTTGCAGAAGCTCTAGGATCGACGGGTCGATCTTCAGGGTTCCCGCCTCGAACGGCTCCAGAATCCAGCACTGCCAGGGCGGGCGCGGGTCGATCTGCACATGGCGCTCGATCCGGTTGCCCCAGACCGGCAGCCAGTTCGGCGTATTCGCCGGCGGCGCAATGTTCCAGGACAGGATCGCCCGGACCTCCGGCAGGACCGGCTCCCGGTCGCAGCAGGTGCGGCGTTCGGGGTCGAGCGCGACCGAGACCGCGTAGCAGAGGTCCTCGTCGAAGCCGAGATCGTGCGCCTCGAAGCTCGCCAGCCCGCTATCGACCCAAGTCCCGTCGCCGTAATCGAGGTAGAACCGGACATATTCCCGGCTGCCGCCCTCGCAGATATCGCCGAGATAGCCCGCCGCGCGCTTGATCTGCACGATCGCGGTGAGCATGTCGGTATCGGGGTTGAGCCCGACACAGGTCAGCTCCTCATAGGTCGTGTTCGACACGATATCCGCCTGCGCCTCGGGCAGATCGGGGAGCTTCAGGTCGGTGAGGTTGCCGAAGTAGTTGGGGTTGGTCAGGAGTTGCCGTTTGAACGTGCGGCGCAACTCAATACCGCGCTTGTCCTCTTCCATGGGAGGGCCCTTTCCAAAATGAGCTTTCAAAATCCGGGCAGGGTCACTCAATACGCCGCGACCCGTCCCGCGTGCCTGTATACACCGAATCGGCGGGCGCGGCGGGGCTCATCGCAGACTTGCGCCGGAATGGGCCAATTCTTGCCAAGGTTGTGGGATCAGGCGGCCAGTGTCCGCCGGGCCAGCACCGCTTCGTGGCGCTTGAGGATCGACCGCGCGGCGCTGTAGCGGCCGCCGGGGCGCGCCGTGGCGAGTTCGGGGAAGAGCGCGAGGATTTCCTCGGTCTGGGCATTGCCCATGCCGCGCAGGGCGACCTCGCCGGGCAGGAAGCTCTCTGACCAGAGAGTATCGACCGACACGATCTCATGGCGTTGGAACAGCAGGTGGACATAGCTCACCGGACGCGGTGCGAGGCGTTCCACCCCGGGCAGGCCGACCAGGTGCTTGGCCGCCACGAGCACCTCCGGCGTGCCGCAGTTCAGCGCCACCTTGGCCCCGGTGAGGAGCACCCGGTGATTGGGTGAGAGCAGGATGTCCCGGTCCGGCCCGCCGCGCCCCAGCGCATCGGCGCGGATGCGCACCGGACAGAACCGGGGATCGGCGGCGAGTTCGGCCGCGCCCAGGTCGCGCCGCCCGGCCCAGTGTACGGTCTGAAAGCCGTTGTCGCGGGTCATCACCGCGTCGCCGGCCGCGATCTCCTCGATCGGGCGCAGGCCGGTGCGGGTGGCGATCAGGGCGCCGGCGGTGAAGCAGGGCACGAAGGTGGAATAGACCGAGTCGCCGAAGACGCTGCCATCGACCTTCACATAGCGCACGCCGTCCTCGAGCCGGGCATCGGCGGCCATGCCCCAGATGTCCTGGGTGACGCCGCCTTGCGAGAAGACGTTGATGGTGATGACCGGGCCGGTCTCGTTGCCGCTAGCATCGAGGGCGCGGACGAAATGGTAGCTCTCCGATTCGACCTGGGTGCCGTTGGCGACGAGGCCACGGCCCTCGGTGATGATGTGGCCGCCCTGCTGGTCATCCTCGAACACGTCCGGATCGCCGCTGGTGTCGTCGAGTTCGACGGTCTGGTAGGGGAAGCCGTCGGCGAAGCGGAAAATCGTCCCCACGGGCGTGTCGGAATCGTTGATGATCGGGCTGCCCGGGACGAGGCTGGGCGAGGAGGCGTCGACGACGAAGGCTTCGTTGTCGAAGGCGGCGAATCTGCGGAGGACCATGTCTGGCTCCTAACAATACATCCGGGGCACTCTACCATGGATTATGTTGACGGACCCGGCTTCGCCTCACGCTAAGCCGAAACCTGCCTCTCCTCACGCCCCACCTAAACAATACCGCTTCTTGCGGAGAATTGTTCAGGATGGCGAAACAGATCGGCGGTTCTGACCCAAGGCCGGGCTGTGTCGGAGCGGGCCGTGGTGTGCAAGGGCAAAGCCGGGCGGCACGGTCTGTGCCCGGATTGTCGCCGGTCGGCTCACTCCAGTTCGAAGTCGGCGAAGACCGGGTAGTGGTCGGACGGCCACTCGCCCTCGAACCTCTCGCGCACCACGACCGGCCCGTCAGTCAGGCGCGGGCCCGGGCTGTGGCCGATATGGTCGATCGCGCCGAAGAGGTTGATCCCGCGGTTGAAATGCACCGTGGCACCGGGGACTCGGAGGAAGGCCACCCCGGCCTCCTCGATGCTGCGCAAGGTGTAGGAGCCGCGGAACGCGTTCATGTCGCCGACGACGAAGACGGTCATGTCGTCGGCGATCCAGGGCGCGATGCGGTCGCGGATCAGGTCGGCGGAGCGGCGCCGGTTGCTGCGGCTGGCGAAGTCGGTGTGGATGTTGACCACCTGGAAGGCGGCGCCGCCGCCGGCGGGCACGAACTCCGCCCAGCTTGCGAAGGCCGGGAACGAGCCGTTGAAGGTCCGGGCATAGAGCACGTCCGGCGTCTCGGAGAAGAAGAACCAGCCCTGATCGAGGAGGCGCAGGCGGTCGGTCCGGTAGAGGATCGGCTGGGTCGGGGGGAAAGCGTCGGGCGGCCCGCTCGCGGCCAGGCCGAATTCCGGAAAGGAGCCGGTCAGGTGCTCGACGACGAGATTCGTGCCGTCGCGATTGGTGGCCGGGAAGCTCTCGGCCTCTTGCAGCGCCAGAAGGTCGGGCGCGATACGGCGGATCGCGGCCGCCATCGGGCCGCGGCGGCGCTCCCAGTCGGCGACCGACCAGGGGCCCTCGGCGCGGCGGAGCGCGATCCAGTGGACGTTGAAGGTCGCCAGTCGCAGGCTCTCCGGGGCCGGGTCGGTGACCGGGCTGCGGCCTGAATTGGCGACGTAGAGCCCGCAGGCGAGGAGCAGAAGCGCGAGGCAGAGAAAGAGGATCATGCGGATCAGGCGGCGGATCATCGGCCGAGAGCCGCGGCCAGCCGGGTCTCCAGCGCGGCCACATCCGCGACCGGCGTGACGAAATGTTTCAGCGAGGCGTCAGCGAAGCCCTCGTCGATCACGTGGTCGACAAGAGAGATGAGCTTCGACCAGTATCCTTCTGTATCGAGAAGAAAAATGGGCTTGGAATGCAGGCCGAGCTGGCGCCAGGTCAGGGCCTCGAAGAACTCGTCGAGCGAGCCCGCGCCGCCCGGCAGCACGACGACGGCATCGGCATTCATGAACATCACTTTCTTGCGCTCGTGCATTGTCTCGGTGATCACGAAGCGGTCGAGATCGCGCTTGCCGACCTCGCGGTCGAGCAAATGCACCGGGATCACCCCGAAGGTCTCGCCGCCGGCGGCCTGGGTGCTCCGCGCCACCGCACCCATCAGGCCGATATCGCCGGCGCCGTAGACCAGCCGCCAGCCGTTGCGCGCGAGCATCGCGCCGGTCGCCTCGGCCGCGGCCAGATAGGCCGGACGGGCGCCGGGACGGGAGCCGCAATAGACGCAGATCGAGGCGGGGATGTGTGGCATGGACGCCTCGTGCATGGGGCTCTCGGGGCTTTGTTTTGACCGGTCTTAGCGGCGTTGATATCGTCCCTCAACCGCGGGCGGATGCAACCGGGTGCCGCGCGGATGGGGATATCGGGGGAAAGGTGCCGGCGCCGTGGGCAATCTGCGCTTTGTGATCGGGCTGGGCGGGGCGGCCGCGGCGACGGTCCTGGCCGTGGTCTATGGCATCCCGGCCTTGCAAGACACAGAGACCGCCACCCCGGCGGAGACGGTCGCCGCCGCGCCGCAGACCGCCGCGCCGGAAGACCCGGTCCCGGAAGAGCCGGTTCGAGAATTGGCGGCGACCGAGCCTGACCCGGAGCCCGTGCCGGAAACCGGAGGCGGGGAGGTCGATCCGCTCCCGGAGACCGAGGGGACGGGGGAGCCGGATGCTCTGGCGGCCGCGCCGTTCCTCGCTCCGAAAATCGATCTGTTTCGTCTGCCGACCGATGGCGCCGCGCTGATCGCCGGGCAGTCGGCGCCGTCGCGGGATGTCGCGGTGCTGATCGGCGACCAGGGGGTGGCGCGGGGCCGGGCGGATGCCGCCGGGGCGTTCACCATCTTTCTCGACATCGCGCCGTCGGAGGAGGCGCGGATGCTGTCGCTTCTCTCCGATCCCGATGGCGCGGCGACCCGGTCCGAGGAGAGCATGCTCATCGCCCCGAGCGACATTGCCATAGCTGAAGCGTCCGCCGAGGAAACCCCGGCGCCGGAGCCGGTCGAGACCGCGCAGGCGCCGGACCCCGAGAGCGCGATGGTGCCGGTTGCCGAAGACCTCGCGTCGGCGGAAACAGCGGCATCGGGCACGCTCGATGGCGCCGCATCGGGCGAGGGGGGGCGGATCGCGGTGTCCGAGGGGTTCGAGGAGAGCGCCGGAACGCCGGCGGCGGAAACCGCCGATCCACCGCCCGGCGCCGTCGTCCAAGACGCCGCGGACGCCGCTGCCGCAGACGCCACCGAAGAGACCGCCGCGCCGCCGGTGTTGGCCGCCGATGCCACCGGCGTGCGGGTGATCCAGGATGCTGCCGATGCACCGCCGGAGGTGATGTCGAATGTGCTTCTCGACGCGATCACCTACGACCTCGACGGGGATGTGACGCTGTCGGGCCGCGCACCGGGCCGCGGTTTCGTCCAGGTTTATCTCGACAACGCGCCGGTTACGACCTCGCGGATCGCCGAGGACGGCAATTGGCGCACCGGCCTGCCGACGGTCGATACCGGGGTCTACACGCTCAGGATCGACGAGGTGAGCGAAGAAGGCGAGGTGGTCAGCCGGCTCGAAACCCCATTCCGCCGCGAGGAACCGGGGGTGGTGGCCGAGACCATGGCCGAGGAGACCGCCGATCCGGACTTTCAGGTCGCGGTGCGCACCGTTCAGCCGGGCAACACGCTCTGGGCGATCAGCCGCGAGCGCTATGGAAGGGGGATCATGTATGTGGAGGTCTTCGCGGCGAACCGCGATCTGATCCGCAACCCGGACCTGATCTATCCGGGTCAGATTTTTCGGTTGCCTGAGTTGACCCCGGAGGAGATCGCGGCGGGCGGCCAGTAGCCTGTCCGGCGCCCTCGGGGGGCAAATCGCTTCGAAGCGATTTGCGAGGGTTTTCGAAAACCCTCGGCGGCGCGCGTCGGCGAGGGGCGAGAACAGGGTCAATCGGAACCGCCGCCCCCGGCCGGCCGAAATCGCTTCGAAGCGATTTGCAAGGGCTTTCGAAAGCCCTTCGGCCCGGCGGGAAGGGCGGACGAGCCGGAGCCCCGGGGGCTCCGAACCGTCCGCGAGAGGCCCCGGTTCCGGCCGCCCCCGCGGACGGGCTCGGGGGCCGCGCCCGGGTCCCGCGCACTGGTTTTCCCGGCCCCGCCCGCCTATGTCTGCCCTCCGGAACAGGAGCGCCCATGCAAGCCATCGCCAGCACGGCCGACGAAGACGCGCAGAACCGCGAGAGCGGCTGGCGCGTCATCGCCAAGGTCGCGCCCTATCTCTGGCCCGAGGACGAGCCCTGGGTGAAGCGCCGCGTGGTCCTCGCCCTGGCCGTGCTCTTCGTCGCCAAGCTCATCGCCGTGGGCACGCCGCTGCTCTACAAGGGCGCCGTCGATGCGCTGGCCGGCGAGGGGAGTGCGATGATGCTGGCGGTGGGTGCGGTGGGGCTGACCGTGGCCTACGGCATGGCGCGGCTGATGAATGTGGGCTTCCAGCAGCTCCGCGACGTGATCTTCGCCGCTGTGGGCCAGCGCGCGCTGCGGGCGCTCGCGCTCGAGACCTTCACCCATATCCACCGCCTGTCGCTGCGCTACCATATCGAGCGCAAGACCGGCGGGCTCAGCCGCATCATCGAGCGCGGTGTGAAGGGCGTCGAGTTCCTGCTGCGCTTCCTGCTCTTCAGCATCGGGCCGCTGCTGCTCGAACTTCTGATGATCGCGGTGGTGCTCTTCGTGCTCTTCGATGTCAGCTACCTCGCCGTCGTGGCCGGGGTCATCGCCGCCTATATCTGGTTCACCTTCAAGGTCACCGAATGGCGCGTCCGCATCCGCCGCGAGATGAACGACCAGGACACCGACGCCAACCAGAAGGCCATCGACAGCCTGCTGAATTTCGAGACGGTGAAGTATTTCGGGGCCGAGGAGCGGGAGGCGACGCGCTATGACGGCGCCATGGAGCGCTATGTCGATGCGGCGCTGAAGACCTCCTATTCGCTGGCCTTCCTGAACTTCGGCCAGTCGATCCTGATCACCGGCGGGCTTGTCGCGGTGATGGTGATGGCGGCCATTGGTGTCCAGAACGGCGCGCTCACCGTCGGCGATTTCGTGATGGTCAACGCCTACATGATCCAGATCACCATGCCGCTCAATTTCCTCGGCACGGTCTATCGCGAGATCCGGCAGGCGCTGATCGATATGGGCGAGATGTTCGACCTCCTCGAACAGCCCCGGGAGGTCTCCGACAAGCCAGGGGCTCCCGGTCTCAGGATCGACGGCGGGCGGATCGAATTCGACGACGTGGTCTTCGGCTACGATGCCGCCCGGCCGATCCTGAAGGGCATTTCGCTCGACGTGGAGCCGGGCCAGTCGGTGGCGCTGGTCGGGCCCTCGGGCTCGGGCAAGTCCACCATCGGGCGGCTTCTCTTCCGGTTCTACGATGTGTCGCACGGGGCGCTTCGGATCGATGGGCAGGACGTGCGCGATATCACCCAGGACAGCCTCCATGGCGCCATCGGCGTGGTGCCCCAGGACACGGTGCTCTTCAACGACACGATCTTCTACAACATCGCCTATGGCCGGGATGACGCCAGCCATTCCGAGGTCGTCGCCGCGGCCAGGGCGGCGCGGATCCACGATTTCATCGACAGCCTGCCCGAGGGCTATCAGACCCAGGTCGGGGAACGCGGGTTGAAGCTCTCCGGCGGCGAGAAGCAGCGCGTCGGGATTGCCCGGACGCTCCTGAAGGACCCGCCGATCCTGCTGCTCGATGAGGCGACGAGCGCGCTCGATACCGAGACCGAGCAGTCGATCCAGGGCGAGCTGAAGGCGATGGGGCAGGGGCGCACGGTGCTGACCATCGCGCACCGGCTCTCGACCATCGTGGAGGCGGACCTGATCGTGGTGCTTCAGGATGGCGAGATCGTCGAGCGCGGCACCCATGAGGAGCTTCTCGCGCGGGGTGGGCGGTATTATTCTCTCTGGCAGCGTCAGGCGGCGGAGGAGGCGGCCTGACCGTCAGAGGGAGGGTGCCATGGCCTACATCGACGGATTTCTGCTGGCGGTGAAGGCCGACCGGAAGGACGCCTATCGCGAGATTGCGGAGATGATGTGGCCGATCTTCCGCGACCACGGCGCGCTGGCCACTTCGGAATGCTGGCAGGACGACGTGCCGGAGGGGGAGGTGACGTCCTTTCCGAAGGCGGTCAGGCGGGAGGCGGGTGAGGTCGTCGTCTTCTCCTGGATCGAATGGCCGGACAAGGCGACGCGGGATGCGGGCAACAGGGCGGTGTTCGAGGATCCCCGGCTCGCGGGCTACGAGTTCGACCGCTCGGTGCTCGATCCCGGGCGGATGATCTTTGGCGGGTTCGAGGTGCTGTTCCGGCCCTCGGCCTAGCTCGGCGGCGCGGCGATCTCAGGCGGCCGATCCGTCGACACGGCCTGCCCGGCTCTCCTGAATGGGGGCGCACCGCCGGTCCCCTCTCGCGCGGACGGCGGTACCGGTCGGCTGAGGAGCGATCCTGAGTGCCCGCGCGGTCACGCCTTGGCACCGGCAGGCTCGAGATGAGAGGTCGCCCAAGACTCGGCTGGTTTCTGACACCGTTCTGTCCAATCGTCTTGCTCCGTTCGGCGGGACGCGCGGCACGCGCCGTCGGGCGCGGTCAGGGCCGCGGGAGCGATGGTGCAGGCTCCCGATCTCGGTCGCGCGCAGTGTAGTAAATGGTTGGAAGACGTTTCATGGCGCAGCACACCTTCTTGATCTATGACACGCCGTTGAACGGATCCAGCGGATCGTTCCCGGCAGTGACGACCTTCACCTATTCCAGTGCGACGATCCCCACCGGCACGATCACCGTTACCGACAACGACAATATCCTGCACGACAACAGCGGATATTTGTATACCCTCCCCGTGGCTAACTATACCCATGTCTGGGACCCGGGCGCGGATCAGAGAGTCCTGACGAACACGCTCAACCCATCCGCGAACGGCGATTACCTGATGTCGGCGTCTCATTTCGCTGTGACCGGCTCGGATGGCAGTCAGTTCCTGGCATTCCAGCTGTTTTCGGGGACGACACATACTTCCCCGCCCTGGGGGAATGCGCATGGGATAGTCGCGACAACGGCGCCCTTGCAGGAAGGCGTTACCTATTCCTTCGACAGTTCGCCGCCCGTTGGGTTCCAGGGGAGCGGCGGTGCCTTCTATCACGGTGCGGTCCCTTACGCGCTTCTCGTCTGCTTCACGTCGGGCACGATGATCCGCCAGAAGGCCGGCGAGATCGCGGTCGAAGAGCTGGAAGTGGGCGATCCGGTCATGACGCTCGACCACGGCGAACAGCCGATCCGCTGGATCGGGTCGCGGTCTCTGAGCGCGGTTGAACTGGCGCTCTTTCCGAAGCTGCGCCCGATCCGGATCGCGGCCGGTGCACTGGGCGACGGCTCGCCGGAGCGCGACCTCATTGTCAGTCCGCAGCACCGGATGCTGATCCGTTCAGCGATTGCCGAGCGGATGTTCGGCGCGTCCGAGATTCTGGTGCCCGCGCTGAAGCTGCTCGACTGGGCGGGCGTTGAGCGGGTGTCGGGCGAAGACGGCGTCACCTACTGGCATTTCCTGCTCGACGATCATCAGCTCGTCACCGCCAACGGCGCGGTGAGCGAGAGCCTGTTCGTCAGACCGCAGACGATGGAGGCAATGCCGGAGGACGGCCGGGCAGAGATCATCGCGCTCTTCCCCGAGCTTGGCGCACGCGGCTATCGGCCGGCCCCGGCCCGCCCGATTGTCGCGAAACGCCGCCAGGTGAGGCGGCTGATGGTCCGGCACGCCAGGAACGTGAAGCCGCTCGTCGACATGAACCTGGGCGGCTGACCGATTGGGCAGCGCCAGACCCTTCGAAGGGTCTGGAAAAACTCTTCGAAGAGTTTTTCGCCCCGACCGCCGGCGCGGCCTGCATCCTCCAGTTCCAGCGCTCCGCGTCCATTGGCGCCGCAGACCCTTCGAAGGGTCTGACAAAACTCTTCGAAGAGTTTTGCCCCCGCCGGCGCGCGCTACTCTGCGGCCTTCAGCGGTGTCGACGGGCTTGCCTCGGCGCCGGGCAGGGGGTCGGGGTCGGTCCAGAGGATTTCCGGCGCCTTCACCCGGGCCGCGGCCTTGGCCAGTGCCCAGTCCCGCGCCGCGCGACTCGACCGGCCCATGGAGAGCTTGGCCAGAAGCTGCGCCAGCCATTCCGCATAGGTCGTCACCCAGACCCGGACGGCAAGCATCGACGGGGTGAAGATCAGCGTCAGCACCGTCGCGATGCCGAGGCCGAAGACCACCGCGGTCGCCAGTTGCTTCCACCAGAGCGCGGTCGGGCTGTCGATCGAATAGCCGCCATTCATGAAGTCGAGGCTGAGCCCGAACATCATCGGGGTCAGGCCCGCCATGGTGGTGATCGTGGTCAGCAGAACCGGGCGGATGCGCGCCTCGGCGGTCCGGGTGATCGCCTCCACCCGGGGCATGTAGCGGGCATATTCCTGATAGGTGTCGATCAGCACGATGTTGTTGTTCACCACGATCCCGGCCAGCGCCACGATCCCGGTTCCGGTCATGATGATCGAGAAGGTCTGATCCATCACCAGCATCCCGATCAGCACGCCGGTGGTCGACAGGATCACCGCGAGCAGCACCAGCACCGCGTTGTAGAACGAATTGAACTGCGTCAGCAGGATGATGAACATCAGCCCGAGCGCGGCGCCGAATGCGGTGACCAGGAACGCCTGGCTCTCGGCCTGATCCTCCTGATCGCCGGTCCATTCCCAGTCGATCCCGGGTGCCAGGGGCGAACTCGCCAGCCACTCGGTCAGCAATCCGATCCGCTCGTTGGCATTGACCGGCGCGGCGGAGATCTCGCCGGCGTCGAGCGCGGCCTGAAGGCTGTCGGCGTTCTCCCCCTCGGCGATGGCGACGAGGTCGTAGAGCGTGCCGTCCGAACCGGTGAGCGTGGCGCCGCGCGCCGTCTCGCCCGCGACCAGCATCCTGGCGGTGGCGCGTATCTCCCGCTCCGCCATGGTGCCCGATTGCAGGGTGACGAGATTGTCCTCGACATCGGCCTTCAGGTCGAAATAGCGCTGCTGGTCGATCCGGTCGATCTGCGCCAGCGTGGGCACCGCGCTCCGGGTGATGAAGTTCGACAGCGGCACCAGGCCCTGATTGGTACGGACCCGCAGGCTGTCGAGGGTCGACAGCACCCGGTCTTCCTCGGGCAGGCGGACGCGGATCTCGATCTCCTCGTCGCCATTGTCGGGCGTGTAGGTGTCGAGCAGGATGCCGCGGGTGACGAGCTGCACCATGGCGCCGACCGAGGCCACGTTGGCGCCGTAGCGGCCGGCCTTCTCGACATCGACATCGATCTGCCAGTCGATCCCGGGCAGCGGCAGGGTGTCCTCGATCAGCTCCAGCCCGGGCGTCGCCTCGAACTGGGTCCGCGCCGTGACCACGGCGGCCTGAAGTTCTTCCCAGTCGTCGCCCTTGATCCGCAGATGCACCGGCTTGCCGCTCGCCGGACCGCGGGCCTGGATCAGGATTTCGGTCTGGATTCCGGGAATCTCGGCGAGCTGTTCCTGCAACTCGTCGATCACGATGTCGCCGTCGAGGTCGGGCCGGTCGCTGCGATCCTCCCAGGGGATCGTCTCGAGCTGCACCTGGCCGATCGTGTCGCGCGGAGTGCCGGCGCCGGAGGCGTCGAGGTCGAGCCCGCCATCCCCGGCGAAGGCGAAGGCGTTGATCACTCCGGGATGGGCCAGCACCACCTCCTCGACCTGGGCCACCAGCGCGTCCTTTTCGCCGATCGAGAGATTGCCGCGGGCGCGGACATAGACGATGGCCTGTTCCGGCTCGCTTTCGACGAAGAACTCCACGCCGTTGTTGTTCTGGCCGAAATACATGAACACCGACACCACGAAGAAGCCGACGGCGCCGATGGCGACCAGCGGCATCACCGGATTGCCGGCGATCAGGTTGATCAGCCAGCCGAACGGGCTGCGGCGGTAGCCGCTCTCGATCCGGCGTGCCCTCCGCTCGATCCGGGCGGCGGTGACGGTGATCGAGGTGGCGATGGCGCCGACGAAGAACAGCAGGATGCCCCAGCGCGACGCCCAGAGCCCGTCCGTCTGCACCGCCTCGCCGGAGAGATAGCCCGGGTTCAGCGTCAGCATCGCCCCGGTGAACACCACCATGATCGAGACCGGCACCAGCGCGGCACGGACGATCCAGGGGAACCGGCCGCGCAGCGCGTCGGCGGCGAAACCGAACTTGCGGCCGATCCGGCCCGAGACGCCGCCCATCACCGGCAGGTAGACCATCACGACGATCAGCGAGGCGGAGAGCACGAAGATCAGGGTGACCGGCAGCATGCCCATGAACTCGCCCGGCACCCCGGGCCAGAACAGCATCGGCAGGAACGCGCAGAGCGTCGTCGCGGTGGAGCTGACGATGGGCCAGAACATCCGCTTCGCCGCCTCGATATAGGCATGCATCGGGCCGGTGCCGGCCTTGATGCGCTTGTCGGCATATTCCACCACCACGACGGCGCCGTCGACGAGGATGCCGACGGACAGGATCAGGCCGAACATCACGATATTGGAGACCGCGACCCCCATCATTCCGAAGAGCACGAAGCAGAGGAGAAACGAGGTCGGGATCGCGAAACCGACCAGGAGCGCGGGCCGGGTGCCCAGCGCGGCGAGCACCACGATCATGACGAGGCAGATCGCGGTCAGCACCGAACCTTCGAGCTGGCTGACCATCGAGGCCACGTTGCGGCTCTGGTCGTTCGAGGTGCCGACCTCGACCGCGGCCTGAAGCTCCGGCGGCCAGGATTGCCGCGACTCCTCGACCGTTTCGCGGACCAGGGCGGCGGTGTCGATGATGTTGAACCCCTTGCGCTTCACCACCTGAAGCGCGACCGTGTTGATCCCGTTGAACCGCGCGGTGCCCTCGCGATCCTCGAAGGTCAGCCGGATCTCCGCGAGATCGCCGAGCGTGACGACCCGGTCGCCATTGGTCTTGACCGGCAGGTTGTAGACATCGGTTTCGTCGTCGAAGGACGATGGAATCTTGACCCCGAAGGCGCCGTCGCCGACATCGCCGGCGGCGATCAGCAGGTTGTTGCTGGTGACCACATCGATCAGTTCTCCGGCGGTCACGTCATAGGCTTCGAGCCGGAGAGGATCGATCACCACCTCGAGCATTTCGTCACGCTGGCCGGCGAGCCCGGCCTCAAGCACCGCGTCGAGCGCCTCGATGTCGTCTTGCAGGTCCTTCGCGATCCGCACCAGAGTCCGCTCCGGCACGTCGCCGGTCAGGTTGACGATCAGGATCGGGAACTCCGAGAAGTTGAACTCGTTGATCGAATATTGCTCGGCGCCGTCGGGAAACTCCGCCTCGGCATTGTTCATCGCATCGCGGACATCGGCCATCACCCGCGACTTGTCCCAGCCGAACTCGAACTCGAGCGCGATCCCGGCATAGCCCTCGGCAGCGGTGGCCGACATCGTTTCGAGCCCGTCGAGATCGGCGAACTCCGTCTCCATCGGCTTGACAAGCAGCGTCTCGCTGTCCTCGGCGGAAATGCCCGGGAACGGCACCGAGACGAAGAGCGCGGGGATTTCGATATCCGGCTCGCCCTCCTTGGGCAGACCGACATAGGCGAAGGCGCCAGCGAGCAGTGAGAGCGTAATGAAGGCGAGGATCATCCGCGCCCTTGACGCGGCCCAATCGACGATACCGGTCATCCGTCTGCCTCCCGGAATGTGGGCGCGACGGGCACGCCCTCGGTTACGAATTCCTGCCCCACTACGATCACGTCCAGCGCGGACTCCGGACCGGTGACCCAGATGCCGCCGGGCGTGTCGCGGAGCACCGAGACCGGCACGAAGCCGGTGACGTTGCCGGTCCCGACGATACGGATGCCGAGATTGCCGTCATCGTCGAGGGTCAGCGCCGAGGCCGGCAGCAGATGCGCCATCTGACCGTCCGCGGCGACGAGGATCTCCGCGGTCTGACCGTCGCGGATCGCCAGATCGGCATTGGCCACCTCCACCTCGACGCGAAAGGTCCGCGTGGTCTCGTCGGCGGAGCGCGACAGGAAGGTCACACGTCCCTGCACCTCGGCGCCGGAGGCGAGCCGGGCGCCGGCCGGGGCGCCGGTCTCGATCTTGCCGACATCGGCCTCGGGGACGAAGCCGATCAGCTTGATCGGATCGAGTTGGATGACCGTGGCGCAGAGCGAGCCGGGTTGCAGCAGGCTGCCAAGCTCGGCGCTGTCGGTTTCCAGCAGCCCGGCAAAGGGCGCGGTGATGGTCAGCCGCTGCAACTCACGCGCCGCGGCAGCGACGGCGGCATTGGCCGACTGGATGCCGGCGCGGGCGCCCTCGACCTGGGCCTCTGCGCTTTCCACCCCGGCTTCGGCGCCGACGATCCCGGCCAGGGCGCCTTCCACTGCGGCCTGTGCGGACGTGACTCCGGCCCGCGCCGAGGACAGCGTCGCCTCGGCATTTGCGAGCCGGGTTTCGGAGGCAAATCCGCCCTCGGAGAGCCGGGCGGCGGCGTTGAAGTTGATCTCGGCCTCCACCAGCCGGGCCTCGGCCTCGGTCAGCCGCGCCTCGGCTTCGGCGACCCGGGTTGCGGCCTCTGCCATCCGCGCTTCGGCCTCCGGTACCCGGGCGAGCGCTTCGGGCAGCCGTGCGCTGGCCTCCGACAGCCGCGCCTCGGCCTCGTCAAGAGAGGATTGCCGCGTACCGGGGTCGAGGCGGCACATCTCGTCGCCGGCCCCGACAAAAGCACCCTTGCGCAGAGGTTCGGAGATCACCTGGCCCGAGGTCTCGGCCCTGAGCTCGACCTGGCGCGCCGCCTCGGTGCGGCCGCGCAGGATCACCGCATTGTCGACCCGCTGCGGTTCCGAGCGCATGGCGACGACCTGAACCAGTGGCCGGTCCTCGACGGCCTCGATGCCGGTCTCGTCCTGCGGTGCGGCCTGGGCCAGTGCCAGAAGCCTGTCGCGCTCGAACACAAAGGCATAAAGGGCCGCCGAGACGATGATGGCGGTCAGGATCGGCATCAGGCGCATCTGGTCGTCCTTCGTTCCTCGTTTCGCCCGTCTGTCGCGATCGGGGCCGCGATCCCGGAGCGTCGTTCGGTCATCACCGCCGGGCGGACCTCGTGCGGCCCGTCCAACATTGGCTCTTATACACTGAACCGATCAGTTCAGATTAAAGATTCTTGGCCTGGATACAAGCGTACTGGAGGCCCTCACGGCAGCGGGACTTGGCATTCTGTCGGGCTTCGCGATATGAGGTCCGGCAAAGGCCGACAAGAAGGCTCATCCGGGGTCTCTGATCGTGAGCGAGAGCGACAGTTTCATAAATGAGGTGACCGAGGAGGTCCAGCGCGACAGGCTTTATGGCTACCTGCGGCGCTATGGCTGGATCGCGGTGCTGGCGGTCCTCGTCCTGGTTGGCGGCGCGGCGGTCAACGAATACCGCAAGGCGCAGGCCGAGGCCGACGCGCAGGCGCTGGGCGACGCGATGTTCGCAGCGCTCGAGACCGACGATGCCGCGGGCCGGGCGGGGGCGCTCTCCGGGCTCGGCGCCGAGAGCGAGGCGGCGGTGATCGCGGCCCTGCTGGAGGCCGGGGAGTTGCAGGCGGCGGGCCAGACCGCCGCTGCCGCGGACCGGCTCGAGGCGGTGGCGAATGCGGCCACTACGCCGCCGCTCTACCCCGACGTCGCGTTGCTGAAATCCCTGATGCTGCGGGCCCCGGATATGGACCCCGGGGCGCTCAAGGACGCGCTCGGCCCGCTGGCGCAGCCGGGCGCGCCGTTCCGGCTGCTGGCCGCCGAGCAGATCGTCTATGCCGATCTCGCCGCCGGGGAGACCGAAGCGGCGATGGCGGGGCTCGACGCGATCCTCGACGATGCCGAACTGCGTCCGGGCTTGCGCGAGCGGGCGCAAAACCTGATGGTGGCGCTGGGCGGGGAGATCGGGGCGGAGAGCGACGCGCTCCTGCCCGGCGCCGGGCAATAGGCCCGAAGAGGGGGCAGAGGTGACAGCGAAGACGATTCTCGCCTTGGTGCTGGGCTGCGGTCTGCTTGCGGCCTGTGGCGAACAGGACGTGATCCTGCCGGGCGAGCGGCTCGACATCCGCCCCGCCGAGGCGGCGACGGTCGAGGGCAGCCGCCCGATTTCCCTCCCCGCTCAGACCAGCAATGCCGACTGGACCCATCGCGCCGGGAGCGCCAGTCACCGGCTCTCCCATCCCGCCCTGTCCCCGGCTCTCAGCCTCGCCTTCCGGTCCAATATCGGCGAGGGCGAGAGCCGGCGGGCCCGGATCACCGCCGATCCGGTGGTTGCCGGGGGCCGGGTCTTCACCCTCGACGCCCGGGCCCGGGTCGCCGCCCATTCCACCGGTGGCGCGGCGCTCTGGTTCCGCGATCTGACCCCGGGCGGCGAGAATGGCCGCGACGCGTCGGGTGGCGGGCTTGCGGCGGGCGGTGATCAGCTCTTTGTCACCACCGGCTTCGGCGAGATCACGGCGCTCGACGCGGCGAGTGGCCGGACGCTCTGGGTCCAGGACCTCGACGCGCCGGGGACCGCCGCGCCCACGGTGCGGGGCGATCTGGTCTATGTCGTATCGCGGGACAACCGGGCCTGGGCGCTCGACACCAGCAATGGCCGCATCCGCTGGACCCTGAACGCGGTGCCGTCGCCCTCGGGCTTCTCCGGCGGGGCCGGGGCGGCGGTGGCGGGGGGGATCGCGATCTTCCCGTTCTCCTCGGGCGAGGTGCTGGCGGCGTTCCCGGAAGGCGGGCTGCGGCGCTGGTCCACCGTGGTGACCGGTCAGCGCGACGGCAGCGCCGCGGCGACTGTGGGCGATATCGCCGGCGATCCGGTGATCGACGGCGACCGGGTCTATGTCGGCAATGTCTCGGGCCGGGTCGCGGCGTTGACGCTGGGGGATGGCGAGCGGCTCTGGACGGCCACAGAGGGGGCCGTTGGGCCGGTCTGGCCCGAGGGGGATTCCGTCTTTCTTCTCAACGATCTGGGAGAGCTTCTTCGACTGGATCGGAACGACGGCGCGGTGATCTGGCGGACCCGGCTGCCGGGCTTTGTCGAAAACCGCGCGCGGCGGCAGAAGACCCGCGTGGCGCATTACGGCCCGGTGCTGGCCGGCGGGCGGCTGATCGTGGCCTCCGCCGATGGCGTGTTGCGGCAGTTCGATCCGGTCTCAGGCGCGCTCATCGGCCAGTCCGAGCTTCCGGGCGGCGCCGCGAGTTCGCCGGCGGTGGCGGGCGGCACGCTCTATGTCGTCAACGGACGCGGCGAGCTTCTGGCGTTCCGCTAGCGCGCGGTGTAGGGGGCGGCTTTCGCCTGCCTGAGGCATCTGCCGGAGACGCACATGTCCTTCACCCTGGCCCTGATCGGCCGCCCCAATGTCGGGAAATCGACGCTCTTTAACCGGCTTGTCGGCCGGAAGCTGGCGCTCGTGGACGACCGGCCCGGGGTGACGCGCGATCTGCGCGAGGGGGAGGCGCGGCTTGGCGATCTGCGCTTCACGGTGATCGACACGGCGGGGCTGGAGGACGCCACCGATGACAGCCTGGAAGGCCGGATGCGGCGGCTGACCGAGCGGGCCATTGCGATGTCGGATGCCAGCCTCTTCCTGATCGACGCCCGGGCCGGGGTGACGCCGGTGGAGCAGGAACTGGCCGGGCTCCTGCGCAAGTCCGGCACCGAGGTGATCCTCGGCGCCAACAAGGCCGAGGGGCGGGCGGCGGAGGCGGGGATCCTCGACGCCTATTCCCTGGGTCTCGGCGAGCCCCTGGCGCTCTCGGCGGAGCATGGCGAGGGGATGGCGGAGCTGGCGGCGGTGTTGCGCCCGCTGATCGAGGCGGCGGAGGCCGGGGCCGACCTGCCGCAGACGGATGTCGCGGTCGATGACGCACCGGAAGACCGGCCGTTGCAGATCGCCGTCGTGGGGCGGCCGAATGCGGGCAAATCGACGCTGATCAACCGCATCCTCGGCGAGGACCGCCTGCTGACCGGCCCCGAGGCGGGGATCACGCGGGATGCGATTTCGCTCACCCTCGATTGGGACGGGATCCCGGTGCGGATCTTCGACACGGCGGGGATGCGCAAGAAGGCGCGGGTGCAGGACAAGCTGGAGAGGCTCTCGGTGAGTGACGGGCTCCGCGCGGTGAAGTTCGCGGAGGTCGTCGTGGTGCTGCTCGATGCCGACATCCCCTTCGAACAGCAGGATTTGCGGATCGCCGATCTGGCCGAGCGCGAGGGGCGCGCGGTGGTGGTGGCGGTGAACAAGTGGGATCTGGAGCCGGAGAAGCAGGCCAAGCTGACCGGGCTCAAGGAGGCGTTCGAGCGGCTTCTGCCGCAGTTGCGCGGCGCGCCGCTGGTGACCGTCTCGGCGAAGACCGGGCGGGGGCTCGACCGGCTTCGCGCGGCGGTGCTGAAGGCCCATGAGGTCTGGAACCGGCGGGTGCCCACGGCGGCGCTGAACCGCTGGCTCGGCGAGATGGTGGAGGCGCATCCGCCCCCGGCGCCGGGCGGGCGGCGGATCAAGCTGCGCTACGCGACCCAGGCGAAGACGCGGCCCCCGGGCTTCGTGGTGATGTGCTCCCACCCCGACAAGGTGCCGGAGAGCTATGTGCGCTATCTGGTCAACGGGCTCAGGGAGGATTTCGACATGCCGGGGACGCCGATCCGGCTGACACTGAGGTCCCAGGCCGACAAGAACCCGTATAAAGGGCGGAAGAAGTCGACGCCGTCGCGGCTCAGGAAGCACCTGGATAGGGGGTGACGGCCTTGGCAGGTCGGTGGCGATCTTTGCCAACGGGAGCCGGGCATCGACAGACCGGGGGATGGCGATCCGGCGGTTGAGCGGCAGCGCTTAATGGCAGCCAAGCACGTCCCCTGCTCCGAGCTTCGCGCCCAGCCCAAACAAATCGCCAGCCCGCCCGGACGGTCTGGCGATGCCCGGCGCCTTCGGCGCTATTCGGGCGGGGAAGAAGAGCGACCCGGCTCGGCTAAGCATCGATTGCGGATACGCTTGCGCCGCCGTTAGCCCTACTCTGGTCGCGGCCGCAGATGGCTCTCCGTCTCATGGGTCGGGCCGCCATCGCGGGCGATCATCCGGGCCCGCATCGCCGCGACCTCCTCGGCCGGCTTCTCCAGCAGATCGTCGAGCACGAAGTTGAGCTGCTCCGGCCGATAGCCCGCATCCCGGTCCACCCGGTCGAGCGTGGCGAGCGCCGTGTCCTGCACCTCCCGCGGCCCGTCGCGGCGGTCCTTCACCGTATTCAGCAGCATCCCCGAGAGGCCCACCGGCCCGAACTTGTTGGTCAGCGCTTCGTCGACATCGAACCGCCAGGCAACCCGGTCGAACTCCTCCCAGGAAAGCCTGAGCCCGGCCTCCTGGGCCCCCATGGCGATCCAGTGTAGCGTGATCGAGGAGAGCCCGACCCGGCCCCCGCCGCCGCCGACCGAGCCGTGATCGCCGGGGAACCACTGTTGCAGCACCGGCTCGCGGAACCCCTCCGCCGAGCCATGCTGCGCCTCCCAGTCCCGGCGCCGTTCGGCGTTCAGGGGCTCCACATTCTCCCACGGGAAGGCGGGAAAGGTCTTGCGGTATTCGTCGATGGCGATGGCGTGGCGCGCGGCCATGACCGAGGAGCTGAGCTTCGCGTCGTGGAACCGGTACTGGGCGTTGAACCGCTCGGCCATGGGCACGAAATGCGGCAGGCCGAGGGCGCTGACCGTGTCCCAGATACCCAAGTAAGCGAGGGTCAGCCGGATCGCCCCGTCGCCGCGCTTGCGCCGCCAGTTGAACTCGCCCTCGCTGGTGGCGGTATCGGGCGCGAAATCGGCGCGGAATTCGTAGCTCGACGGGTCCTCGGGATGAGTGGTCTCGTCGCGGCTGATATAGCGGGCCATGGCCTCGGGGATGCGGGCCAGATGCCGGCGCGGGGGGATGCCGCAGGAGCGGATCAGCCCGGCGAGGGACCGCGCCGCGAAGCCGCCCCGGGAGAAGCCGAAGATGTAGATCTCGTCCCCCGGTTCATAGGCGAAAACGAGATTGCGGTAGACCTCCTCGATGATGTCGGTGAGCCCCCAGCCGAGGGCGCCGCCGAGGAGCCGGTCCATCCGCCGCGCGAGCCGGTTGTTGCCCCGGCCGGCGCCGACACCCGGCGAATAGATCACCTGCTGTGGCGCGCCCTGGGCGTCGGTATGGAAGACGCAGCGGGACAGGCGGACGACATTGGTGGGATGTTCGGCATCCGGGCGGTTCCAGGTGCCGTCGATGAAAATGGCGATGCGTTTCAATGCTCTGGCCTTTCGGAAATGCGCGGTGATGCTGCGCGGGGCGCCGGCCTTGCGTCAAGTCGGGCATTCCGGACCCTTTGGGGTCAGAGCGGTTTGAAGTAGCGGGCCACCGGCCAGGGTTCATAGCCCGCGGCCTCATAGGCGCACCTTGCCGGGGCGTGGCCGCTGTCGCCGACGGTCTCGACCATGACCATCGCCATCCCGGCCTCCCGGATCCGCGCCTCGCCGAAGGTCAGGAGGCGCCGGCCGATCCCTTGGCCCTGATGCGCGGGATCGACGGCGATCAGATAAATCTCGCCCATCCGGTCCTCGGGGTGGAGCCGCAGGCCGAGGAGGCCGATCAGGGCATCGCCCGAGAGCGCCAGCCAGCACTCGGTTTCGGCGTCGTCGAACATCGCACCGACATCGCTCGCCTGCCGCGCCTCCCAGCCGTCCGGGTAGAAGGCGTCGTAGACGAAGCGGGGCACCTCGGCGGCGGTCTTCGGGAAAATGGGCGCCCAGGTGCGGAGGGCGAGCGCGATGGCCTCCGCCCGCCGATCCGCCGTGTAGGCCGCGACCTCCACCGCCGGGCTCAGGCCAGCGCCCCGTTCGCGTCGATCCGACGCGCGCCGCCGAGCCAGGGGGCCAGGACCTCGGGCAGGTCCACCGACCCGTCCGCCTGCTGGCCGTTCTCCAAGACCGCGATCAGGCAGCGGCCCACGGCGAGCCCGGAGCCGTTCAGGGTATGGACGAAATCCGGCTTGCCGCCACCCTCGGGGCGGAAGCGGGCGTTCATCCGCCTTGCCTGGAACGCGCCGCAGAGCGAGACCGAGCTGATCTCGCGGTATTTGTCCTGCCCGGGCAGCCAGACCTCGATGTCATGGGTGCGCCGGGCGCCGAACCCCATATCGCCGGTGCAGAGCACGAGGGTCCGGTAGGGCAGGCCGAGCTTTTCGAGGATGCCCTCGGCGCAGCGCGTCATCCGATCGAGTTCGGCGCGGCCGTTCTCGGGATGTACGACCGACACCATCTCCACCTTCTCGAACTGGTGCTGGCGGAGCATCCCCGCCGTATCCTTGCCCGCCGAGCCCGCCTCGGAGCGGAAGCAGAGCGAATGGGCGGTGT
Organism: Paracoccaceae bacterium; assembly: GCA_028284605.1. Classification (GTDB taxonomy): domain Bacteria; phylum Pseudomonadota; class Alphaproteobacteria; order Rhodobacterales; family Rhodobacteraceae; genus JANQRL01. The sequence goes on from JANQRL010000047.1 coordinate 171,828, forward strand.
AGCGGCGGGGCAGGTAGCTTTCGTCGAGGATGTGGCCCGCGACGATATTGGTGAGCGTCACCTCCGAGGTCGGAATGAGCCACCAGCCCTCGCGGGTCTGATAGCTGTCCTCGCCGAACTTCGGCAGCTGCCCGGTGCCCAGCATCATCTCCTCGCGCACCAGCACCGGCGCGTTGACCTCGGCGAGGCCGTTTTCGCCGATATGGGTGTCGAGCATGAACTGGGCGAGCGCGCGGTGGAGCCGGGCGATGGCACCGGTGAGCATGACGAAGCGCGAGCCCGAGAGCTTCGCCGCGGTCTCGAAATCGAGGCCATGGGTGGCGGCCTCGATCTCGTAATGCTCCTTCGGGGGGAAGTCGAAATCGCGCGGGGTGCCCCAGCGGTGCAGCTCCACATTGTCGTCCTCGCTGTCGCCTTCGGGGACGTCGGGGAGGGGCAGGTTGGGGAGCGCCATGAGCGCGTCGTGGAGCCGGGCATCCTCCGCCTTGGCCTCGTCCTGGAGCCGGGCGATTTCGGCCTTCTTCTCGCCCACCAGCGCGCGGAGCCGCTCGAACTCCGCCTCGTCGCCCCTGGCCTTGGCCGCGCCGACCTCTTTCGACGCGGTGTTCTGCTCCGCCTGGGCGGTCTCGGCGGCGAGGATCTTGGCGCGCCGCGCCTCGTCGAGGGCCAAGAGCGACCCAGAGACCGGCGCCTCCCCGGGACGGCGGGTCAGGGCGGCATCGAAAGCCGCCGGATCGTCACGGATGGCGCGGATGTCGTGCATGGGTCGGGTCCCCGGCTGGTCTCTCCGGTGCGTGATATGCCGCAAGCCGCCGCCCCGCGAAAGGGCGCTTTCGGGCCTTTCGCTTGGCAAGGGGGGCTTCTATATAGCCCAAGGCGCGGGGCCGGGGTCCCCTGGGGTGGCGACGCGCGCGACAGATGACGAAGAGGACATCCCATGGAAGGTGGCGCATTCGCCCAGTTCATCCCGCTTATCCTGATCTTCGCGATCATGTATTTCCTGCTGATCCGGCCGCAGCAGAAACGGGTGCGGGAACATCAGGCGATGGTTGCCGCGCTGCGCCGGGGCGATCAGGTGGTCACCCAGGGCGGGCTCATTGGCAAGGTCACCAAGGTCAAGGATGACAGCGAGGTGGAGGTCGAGGTGGCCTCGGGCGTCACGGTCCGCGTGGTGCGCTCTACCATCGCCAATGTGGTGAACAAGACCGAGCCGGCGGACAGCTAAGGCCCGGGGGCCGAGGGGGCCGCGATGCTACAGATCGACCTCTGGAAGCGGATCACCATTATCCTGACGGTGCTGGTGGGCCTCGCTTTGGCGATGCCGAACCTCTTTTACACCCGGGTCGAGCAGTCGAACGACGCCGAGGCGGTGATCGAACAGGGCATCTCGGATGCCGAGCTGGAGGCCGCGGCGGGGCAATGGCCGGGGTTCCTGCCCGATGGGCTCGTTAATCTCGGGCTTGACCTGCGGGGCGGGGCGCATCTTCTGGCCGAGGTGCAGGTCGAGGACGTCTATCAGAGCCGGATGGAGGCGCTCTGGCCCGAGGTGCGGGACACCCTCGCGGCGGAACGCGATACGCTCGGCTTCGTGACCCAGGCGCCGTCGGCCCCCGACGAACTCCGGGTGCAGATTTCCCAGCCGGAGAACATCGCCCGGGCCCTCGAATTGGTGCGCGGTCTTGCGCGGCCCATCGTGACGCTGACCGGGGCCGGGGCCTCGGATATCGATGTGCGGGCGGAGAACGGCGTGATCGTCGTGACGCTCTCGGAGGAGGAGCGCCGCGCCACCGACGACCGCACCGTGCAGCAGGCCCTTGAGATCATCCGGCGGCGGATCGACGAGGTCGGCACCCGGGAGCCGTCGATCCAGCGGCAGGGGGCCGTGCGCATTCTGGTGCAGGTGCCGGGGGTGGGCTCGGCGCAGGAGGTCAAGGACATCATCGGGACCACCGCGCAGCTCACCTTTCAGCCGGTCATCGCGCGGACCGATGATGGCGGCACCTCGCCCGGGGTCGGCAACGAGATCGTGCCGTCGCTCGACGAGCCGGGCATCTACTATATCCTTGAGCGCTCGCCGGTTGTAACCGGGGAGGAACTGGTGGATGCCCAGCCCTCCTTCGACCAGAACGGCTCGCCGGCGGTGAATTTCCGGTTCAATCCCTCGGGCGCGCGCAAGTTCGGCGATTACACGGCGGCCAATATCGGCTCGCCTTTCGCCATCGTGCTCGATGACGAGGTGATCTCGGCGCCGACGATCCAGAGCCATATTCCGGGCGGGTCGGGCATCATCACCGGGCGCTTCACGGTGGAGGAATCCACCGATCTCGCCGTGCTGCTCAGGGCCGGGGCGCTGCCTGCCGAACTGGTCTTTCTCGAAGAGCGCACCATCGGGCCGGAGCTTGGACAGGATTCCATCGAGGCGGGGCAGGTGGCGACCATTGTGGCCTTTGCCGCAGTGCTGGTCTTCATGGGCCTCAGCTACGGGCTCTTCGGGCTCTTTGCCAATGTGGCGCTCATCATCAATATCGGGCTTCTCTTCGGGCTTCTGAGCCTCATCGGCGCGACCCTGACCCTGCCGGGCATCGCCGGGATCGTGCTCACGGTCGGCATGGCGGTCGATGCCAATGTGCTGATCTTCGAGCGCATACGGGAGGAATTGAAGACCGCGAAGGGCCCGGCGCGGGCCATCGAGCTGGGCTATGAAAAGGCGCTGTCGGCGATCATCGACGCCAATATCACCACCTTCATCACCGCCTCGATCCTCTTCGCCATGGGCTCCGGCCCGGTGCGCGGCTTTGCCATCACACTCGGCCTCGGCATCCTGACCTCGGTCTTCACGGCGATCTTCGTGACGCGCCTTCTGGTGGTGTTCTGGTTCGAGCGCCGCCGCCCCAAGACGATCGAGGTCTGAGATGCGCCTGCGCCTGGTTCCCGAGAAGACCAACTGGGATTTCTTCTCCCGCGCGCGGCTGTGGCTGGGGATTTCCGGGATTCTGATCCTCGCCGCCTTCGCCTCGTTCCTGATCCAGGGGCTGAACTACGGCATCGACTTTTCCGGCGGCACGACGATCCGGGCGGAGAGCACGCAGGACATCGATGTCGGCACCTACCGGCAGGCGCTGGCGCCGCTGGAGCTTGGCGATGTCACGCTCATGGAGGTCTTCGATCCGACCTTCGGGCCGGACCAGCATGTCGTGTCGATCTCGATCCAGGCCCAGGAGGGGCAGGAGAGTGTCGGCGCCGAGATCATCGCCGCGGTGGGGCAGGCGCTCCAGGTGGTCGATCCGGGGCTGCAATTGCCGTTCTCCTCGGTGGAATCCGTCGGCCCCACGGTCTCGGGCGAGCTGATCGTGGCCGCGATCGTCGCCGTGAGCCTCGCGATCGGGGCGGTGCTGATCTATATCTGGCTCAGGTTCGAGTGGCAGTTCGCATTGGGCGCCGTGGCGGCGCTGGTCCATGACGTGGTGCTGACCATCGGCATCTTCTCGGAGCTTCAGATCCGGTTCGATCTGGCGATCATCGCCGCGCTGCTGACCATCGTCGGCTATTCGCTGAACGACACCGTCGTGGTCTTCGACCGGGTGCGGGAGAACCTCAGGAAGTACAAGAAGAAACCCCTGAAGGAGGTGCTCAACATCTCGATCAACGAGACCCTGAGCCGGACCTTCATGACCTCGGTGACGACGCTTCTGGCGCTGATCTCGCTTTATGTGCTGGGCGGCGACGTGATCCGCGGCTTCGTCTTCGCGATGATCTGGGGGGTGATCGTTGGCACCTATTCCTCGATCTTCGTGGCCTCGGCGATCCTGCTGGTCTTGGGCGTAAAGCGCGACTGGTCTAAGCCCGACCCGAACGCGACGGGGGCCCAGTTCGGCAAGCCCGATCCCTGAGCGGGGGCGGATTTTCGACGAAGATCCGGCGCCTCCGGCGGGAGTATTTTCGGCCAAATGAAGGGGCGGGGGCGTGGGCCTTGAATATCTCTTTCTGGCGTTCTGGGGTGGGCTGGCCGGCCTGATCTACGGGTTTGCGGGGTTCGGCGCGGCGCTGATCTTCATGCCGGTCGCGGCGGCGCTGATCGGGCCGGTGGCGGCGGTGGCGGTGATGGCGATCATGGCGCTTGGGTCGATCTTCACGGTGCTGCCGAGAGCCTGGCCGCAGGCAGATCTGCGCGCGAGCGGCATCATGCTCGGCGCGGCGGTTCTGGCTTTGCCGTTCGGCGTGCTGGCCCTGCGCAGCACCGACCCGGACCTGTTGCGCTGGGCGGTGTCGGGGATCGTGCTGGTGACGCTTGTGGCGATGCTGGCCGGATTTCGCCTGCGCCGGACGCCCGGGGTGCCGGCCTGGCTCGCGGTCGGCGCCGGGGTCGGGTTTCTCGGCGGTTCCACCGGGCTCAACGGGCCGGTCCTGGTGCTGTTTCAGCTCAGCGGCTCCGACAGCGCCGAGCGCAGCCGTGCCAATACCATCGTGGTGCTCACGCTCTCCGGCCTCGCGCTCCTGCCGGTGATGGCGCTTCAGGGGGTGCTGGCGCGGGAGGCAGTGCTGGCCGGTCTCGCGCTCGTGCCGATCTATGCCTTGGGTGGCTGGATCGGGCGGCGGCTTTTCGATCCGGGCCGGGCCGGGCTTTACCGCTCGGTCGCCTATGTCATAGTGGGCGCCGCGGCGATCCTCGGATTGCCGGTCTGGGGCTGAGGAGGCGGGATGCGTCTGAACGAGATCGTCTATACCGATGCGGTGCCCATCGACGGCTACGGGCCGGGCTTCTTCCGCATCGGCGGCGAGGCCCATGGGGCGCCGCTTGCCGTCCTGCCCTCGGGCATCCACCCCTGGGGCGGGATCGAGGATGCCGGGACGCTGCTGGGGGCCGCCGACGCCCTTGACGTGCTCTTCATCGGCACCGGGGCGGAGATCGCCCATATCCCGGCCGATCTGCGCCGGACCCTGGAAGAGGCCGGGCTCGGGGTCGAGGTGATGGCGTCGCCTGCGGCCTGCCGGACCTATAACGTGCTCCTCTCCGAGGGCCGCCGGGTCGGGCTCGCCCTGCTGCCGGTCTGACTTTCGCCTTTGTGCTCCATGGGATAAGCCGGGCGCCATGAGCCTGACCGTCACCGATCTCTGCTGCGCCCGGGGCGGGCTGCCGGTGCTGCAGGGGGTGTCCTTCGCGCTGGCGCCCGGCGAGGCTTTGATCCTGCGCGGGCCGAACGGGGTCGGCAAGACGACGCTCCTGCGCACCCTCGCAGGGCTGCAACCGCCGCTGGCGGGGTCCGTCGAGATGGGGGAGGCCGCCTATGCCAGTCATGCCGATGGGATCAAGGCGCAGCTGACCGTGGCAGAGAACCTGGCCTTCTGGGCGGAGGTCCATGGGGTCGATCTGCCGGCGGATATCTATGAGACGTTCGATCTGACCGACCTGCGCGACCGCCTCGCCGGGACGCTGAGCGCCGGGCAGAAGCGGCGCACGGGGCTGGCGCGGCTCGGGGTGATCGGGCGGCCGGTGCTGCTGCTTGATGAGCCCACCGTGTCGCTCGACCGGGGCTCTGTGCGGCTCTTTGCGGACTTTCTGAAAGAGCGGTACCTGGCCCAGGGCGGGATCGCGGTGATCGCCACCCATATCGATCTCGGGCTGGAGGCGCCGGAGCTTGACCTGACGCCGTTCAAGGCGGTGCCGAGCGCCGTTGGCGGCAGTGATGAGGCGTTTCTGTGAGGGGGGCGGCGCCGAACCGCCTGCGGCGAACCGGCGCCGGGCGGCCCGTCTCGACGGCACCCTGTTGCCCGCCTCGCATGGGTGCGCCGTGGCCCCCGGTTCGTCGAAGACGGTTCGGGGGCACTTCGTGAGGGCGCTTCTCCTGCGGGACCTGCGGCTTGCGGTGCGGGCCGGGGGCGGGTTCGGGCTGGCGCTGGCGTTCTTCCTGATCGTCGTGGTGCTGGTCCCCTTCGGCGTGGGCGCCGAGACCAGCATCCTGTCGCGGATCGCGCCCGGCATCCTCTGGGTGGCGGCGCTGCTGGCCGCGCTCCTCTCCCTCGACCGCATCTTCGCGCTGGATTGGGAGGACGGCGCGCTGCCCTTGCTCGCCACCTCGCCGCTGCCCCTCGAAGGCGTGGCGCTCGCCAAGGCCCTGGCGCATTGGATCACCACCGGCCTGCCGCTGACCCTCGCGGCGCCGGTGCTCGGCATTCTGCTCAGCCTCGCGCCCACCGCCACGTCCTGGCTCCTCGCCAGTCTCGCGCTCGGCACCCCGGCGCTTTCGGTCATCGGGACCTTCGGCGCGGCGCTGACCGTGGGGCTGCGACGCGGGAGCCTCTTGCTCTCGCTCCTCGTGCTCCCGCTTTATGTCCCGACGCTGATCTTCGGGGCCGAGGTGGTGCGGCGCGGAGCCGAGGGCCTCGATCCGACCACGCCGATCCTGCTCCTGGCCGGGATCACCCTGGGCTGCCTCGCGCTCCTGCCCTTCGCCGCCGCCGCGGCGCTCAGGATCAACCTGCGGTGAGAGGGGATTGAGGCGCGGCGCCGCGCCCGGTAGAGGACGAAACATGTCGATCTGGGAATACGCCAACCCCAAGAAGTTCATCGCCACGACCGGGCCGGCCCTGCCCTGGCTCTTCGGCGCGGCGGGGCTCTGCCTTTCGGTCGGCCTGATCTGGGGGTTCTTCTTCACGCCGGACGATTTCCGTCAAGGCTCCACGGTCAAGATCATCTATCTCCACGTGCCCTCGGCCTTCATGGCGATCAATATCTGGATCATGATGCTGGTGACCTCGCTGATCTGGCTGATCCGGCGCCACCATGTGAGCGCCCTCGCCGCGCGGGCGGCGGCGCCCATCGGGATCGTGATGACCATGATCGCGCTCTGGACCGGGGCGATCTGGGGCGAGCCGATGTGGGGCACCTGGTGGGTCTGGGACCCGCGGCTGACCTCGTTCCTGATCCTGTTCCTGTTCTATCTCGGTTATGTCGCGCTTTGGGAGGCGATCGAGGACCCAGACACTGCCGCCGACCTGACCTCGGTCCTCTGCATCGTCGGCTCGGTCTTCGCGCTGCTCAGCCGCTACGCCGTGCTGTTCTGGAACCAGGGCCTGCATCAGGGCGCTTCGCTCAGCCTCGATGCGGAGGAGAATGTGCATGACGTCTTCTGGTATCCGCTGCTCGTCTGCCTGGCGGGATTCGTCCTGCTCTTCGTGGCGCTGGTGCTGCTCCGCACCCATACCGAGATCAGGCTGCGCCGGATGCGGGCCCTCGAGATTCGCGCCGCGAGGGCCCGGGCATGATGGTCGATCTGGGGGAATACAGCCGCTACGTACTGGGCGCCTATGGGGTGTCGCTGCTGCTTCTGGGCTGGATCGTCTGGGTCAGTTTTCGGCGGGCCGCGAAGGTGCGCAAGGCCCTCGAAGAAGTCGAGGGCCGCGATGGCTAGGCCGCTTCTCTTCATCCCGCCGGTGATCTTCGTCGCTTTGGCCGCGCTCTTCTATGTCGGCATGCAGCGGGAGAATCCGGGCGATCTGCCCTCCACCTTCATCGGCCAGCCGGCGCCGCCCATCGAGGCGGTGGCGCTCGCCGACCTGCCGACCTTCGCCGGAGAGGACCTCTTGAGCGATGGCGAGGTGAAGATCGTGAATTTCTGGGCCTCCTGGTGCCCGCCCTGCCGGGCCGAGCATCCCGCACTGGTGGAACTGGCCGAGGAGGGCATCCCGATCTACGGGGTGAACAACAAGGATCGGGGCGGCGATGCGCTCGGCTTCCTGGAGGAACTCGGCAATCCCTACCGAGCGGTGACGGTGGACGCCAATGGCCGCCAGAGCATCGAATGGGGGGTGGTGGCGCTGCCCGAAACCTTCGTCCTCGACGGCGAGGGGCGGGTGGTGCTGAAGTTCCCCGGGCCGATCCACGGTGTCATGGACACCGTGATCCGGCCCGCTTTGGCGGAGGCGCGGGCGGCGACGGGCGGGTAGTCGGGCAGGGCGCGGAGCTCGGAGCGACGGATGTGTCTGGCTGCCATAAAGCAACGTAGCTCAGACGGAGGATCGCCATCCCCCGGTCTGTCCATGCCCGGCTAATGTTGGGCTTGGACCTGCCACTTATGGACGCTGCGACCTGTGGTTCGCGGAGCCAAATCGCTTCGAAGCGATTTGTAAGGGCTTTCGAAAGCCCTTGTCGTCGGCAGGAATGCGCTCCGCCGTCTCTAGATTATTAGGTGCGCCGCGATCCGCGCCATCGGTACCGACCGGCGGATCCCGGGGGCCAAATCGCTTCGAAGCGATTTGGCCCAGGGCTTTCGAAAGCCCTGGCCCGGCGGGGCGAGCCCGCGCCCTTCGGGCGCAGAACCGCCCCGGTTCCGGCCTTGGCCGGGCTCGGGGCGCCGTTGTTTACTCCGCCGCGACGGCCGACTGGCTCGCGAGGTTCCGCAGCACGTAATGCAGCACGCCGCCATGTTCAATGTACTCGATTTCGATGGCGGTATCGATCCGGCATTTCAGGGTGATGTCCTTCGACGTCCCGTCCGGGTAGCCGATGGTGCAGGCCACCTCCTGAAGCGGTTCCACCGCGTCGAGGCCGTCGATGGACACCGTCTCCGCGCCGGTCAGGCCCAGGGACTTGCGGGTGTCGCCACCGGTGAACTCGAAGGGGATCACCCCCATGCCGACGAGGTTGGAGCGGTGGATGCGCTCGAAGCTCTCGGCGATCACCGCCTTGACCCCGAGGAGCGCCGTGCCCTTCGCGGCCCAGTCCCGCGAGGAGCCGGCGCCGTATTGCTCACCGCCGATCACGACGAGCGGCGTGCCCTCGGCCTGATAGGCCATCGCCGCCTCGAAGATCGAGGTTTGTTCCCCGTCCGGCCCGAGCGTGTAGCCGCCCTCGACGTCATCGAGCATCTCGTTCTTGATCCTGATATTGGCGAAGGTGCCGCGCATCATCACCTCGTGATTGCCGCGCCGCGAGCCGTAGGAGTTGAACTCGCGCACCGGCACCTGCCGCTCCACCAGATAGCGCCCCGCAGGCGTGGTGTCCTTGAAGGAACCGGCGGGCGAGATGTGGTCGGTGGTGATCATGTCGCCCAGAAGCGCGAGGATACGGGCGCCCGAGATGTTCGAGATCGTGCCGGGCTCCGCCCCCATGCCCTGGAAATAGGGCGGGTTCTGGACGTAGGTTGAGGTCGGCGGCCAATCGTAGGTTTCGCCGCCCGAGACCTCCACCGATTGCCACTTTTCGTCGCCCTTGAAGACATCGGCGTATTTCTCGATGAACGCCTCCCGCGTTACGGTCTTCTCCACGAGCTCCGCGATCTCCTGCTGGCTCGGCCACAGGTCCTTCAGATAGACATCCTTGCCGTCGGGTGTCTGCGCGATCGGGTCATTGGCGATGTCGATATTCATGTCGCCCGCGAGGGCATAGGCCACGACGAGGGGCGGCGACGCGAGGTAGTTCGCGCGCACATCCGGGCTGATCCGGCCCTCGAAATTGCGGTTGCCGGAGAGCACCGAGACCCCGATCAGATCGCTGTCGTTGATGCATTTGGAGATCTCGGGCGCCAGCGGACCGGAATTGCCGATGCAGGTCGTGCAGCCGTATCCGACCAGGTTGAAGCCGATGGCGTCGAGGTCCTCCTGAAGTCCGGCCGCCTCCAGATAGGCGGAGACGACCTGGGAGCCCGGCGCGAGGGAGGTCTTGACCCAGGGCTTGCGGTCGAGACCCAGGGCGCGGGCCTTCCGCGCCACCAGCCCGGCGCCGATCATCACGTAAGGATTGGAGGTGTTGGTGCAGGAGGTGATCGAGGCGATCACGACGGAGCCGTCGTGGAGCTGATAGCCCCCCGCGCCGTCATCGACATAGCCGCGGGCATGGTGGCCCTCGTCGCCGGGGATATCGACTGGCTCGGGCGCGCCGCCTTCGCCCTCCCAGCGGGCCTCGTATTTCTCGCCCGGCGTGTCGCCGGCATGTTCGCCCTTCACATAAGCGTGGAACGCCTTTGCCGCCTGATCGAGGGGAATGTGGTCCTGCGGGCGTTTCGGCCCCGAGATCGCCGGCACCACGGTGCCCATGTCGAGGCTGAGCGTGTCGGTATAGACCGGCGCGTAGCCCGGATCGCGCCACATGCCGTTTTCCTTGGCATAGGCTTCGACCAGGGCAAGCGTCGCTTCGTCCCGCCCGGTCTGACGCAGGTAGCGCAGGGTCTCGCCATCGATCGGGAAGAAGCCGCAGGTGGCGCCGTATTCCGGGGCCATGTTGGCAATGGTGGCGCGGTCGGCGAGCGGCAGGGTGTCGAGGCCGGCACCGTAGAATTCGACGAACTTGCCCACCACGCCTTTCGCGCGCAGCATTTCGACGACCTTCAGCACCAGGTCGGTGCCGGTGGTCCCCTCGACCATCTTGCCGGTCAGTTCAAAGCCCACGACTTCGGGAATCAGCATCGAGATCGGCTGGCCGAGCATCGCGGCCTCCGCCTCGATCCCGCCAACGCCCCAGCCCAGAACCGCGGCGCCGTTGACCATGGTCGTGTGGCTGTCGGTGCCGACGAGCGTATCGGGGTAGGCCACAATCTCGCCCGTCTGGTCGGTATCGGTCCAGACGGTCTGGGCCAGATATTCGAGGTTCACCTGATGGCAGATGCCGGTCCCCGGCGGCACGACGCGGAAATTGTCGAAGGCGGTCTGGCCCCATTTGAGGAACGTGTAGCGCTCCATATTGCGCTCGTATTCGCGGTCGACATTGAGCTGGAAGGCGCGCGGGTTGCCGAATTCGTCGATCATCACCGAGTGGTCGATCACGAGATCGACGGGGTTCAGCGGGTTGATCTGCTGCGCGTCGCCGCCGAGCGCCACGATCCCGTCCCGCATGGCCGCGAGGTCCACGACCGCCGGCACCCCGGTGAAATCCTGCATCAACACCCGGGCCGGGCGGTAGGCGATCTCGCGCGGGCTCTGGCCGCCATTCTCGGCCCACTCGCCGAAGGCCCGGATGTCGTCCACACTCACCGTCTTGCCGTCCTCGAAGCGGAGCATGTTTTCCAGCACGACCTTCAGGGCCGCGGGCAGCTTCGAGAAGGCGCCGAGACCCGCGGCCTCGGCGGCGGGGATCGAGTAATAGGCGACGGATTTGTCGCCCACGGTGAGGGTCTTGCGGGTCGCTGAGCTGTCGTGGCCAACGGTGATCGGCATGATGGCGCTCCCTTTGGTGGCGGATGTGCGGACGTCTCTGCGGTCCTGCCTGACGCATGCGCGGCGGGCAAGGCGACAAATCGCCATTTGTATACCATTGCACACAATGATCCGCAAGCGGTCAGATGGCCGCTCATGCCGCGCGCCCGCCTCAAGCACGGGCCAAATCGCTTCGAAGCGATTTGCAAGGGTTTTCGAAAACCCTTGCTCACCCGATGGTGAATGCTGATGTCACATTCCATCTCAAATCCTTGATTGGCCAAGGAGGTCTGCGCCGAGTACCTCTCTGCTGGGATAGAGATGGGATGGATGATGCGGCGGAAACTGGCGGTTCTGATTGCAGCGCTGGGGATGAGCTGCGCCAGCCTCGCGGCGGCGCAAGGGAACCCCGTCGTGGTGGAGCTTTACACGTCCCAGGGCTGTTCCTCCTGCCCGCCGGCGGATGCGATGATGCACGAGCTCGCGACCCGCGACGATGTCATCGCCCTCGCCCTCCATGTCGATTACTGGGACTATATCGGCTGGACCGACGAGTTCGCCGATCCGGCCCATGGCGCGCGGCAGAAGAACTATGCCAGCGTCGCCGGCGACCGGATGGTCTACACGCCGCAGATGGTGATCGGCGGGCGCGACCATGTGGTGGGCAACAAGCCGATGACCGTGGCGGACACGATCCGTGAGCATCAAAGTGCCCGCAGCGGTGTCCGGGTGGAGCTGCGGCAGAGCGGCGGTCGGCTGACCATCGCGGCCTCCGCCGAGGACAGCGTGGCGGGGCCGTTCATGATCCAGCTCGTCCGCTTCGACCCAGAGCGGACGGTGTCGATCAGCCGCGGCGAGAATGCCGGCCGCACACTGAGCTATGCCAATGTGGTCACCGAATGGCGGGTGATCGCGGACTGGCCCGGCCAGGACGACTGGCGCGCCCAGGTGCAGCTCTCCGGCAGTGACGAGACCGCGGTGATCGTCCAGCGCCCGGGCCCCGGGGAGATCGTGGCGGCCGCGGTCCTGCGCTGAGACCCCCGCGGGCGGGCTTGACGATCCGAGCGACGCGCGCCTAGCTTCTCGGCACCGCAGGAGGGGCGATGTCGCGTCGGGCTATCTCGGTTCTGGTTTCAGTCGCGGCCGCGGCGTTTTGGGCGGCGGAGGCAGCCGCCGATCGGGAAACTTGTGCCCGGCTTGCCGGCGACCCGCGGGTGACGGGCGGTGTCGGTGTCGCCTTCGACGACATCTCTCCGCGACGCGCGATCGCGGCGTGCCGCGCTGTCGTCCTGGCGGATCCCGACGACATCGAGAGCTCCTTTCGCCTCGGCCGGTCTTACCTGGCCGCCGGGACCCATGCCTCGGCGTTACCGCATATCAGGCGCGCCGCGGAGGCGGACTATCCGGTGGCGGTGCTGGCGCTGGGGCTCTCCTATCTCAACGGCTGGGGGGTGCCGGAGGATCCGGCGCGGGCCTTGGAGGCTTTCGAGAGAGCCCACGACCTGGGATTTGCCTACGCGACGATGGACCTCGCCTGGTTCCATCTCAACGGCGTGGCGGTGCCGGCAGACGAGGCTCGGGCCGTCGCCTATTACCGGGAGGCGGCGGAGGCCGGCGTTGCCGCCGCCCAGGCAGAGATGGCCTCTCGATTCATGCGCGGCGCCGGGGTGGCGGAGGACGACGCCGAAGGCTACCGCCTGGCCGTAAGGGCCGCCGACCAGGGGAACGGTTTCGCGGCCTACCTCGCCGGGTTCGCGCTGGAGCGCGGGCTGGGTGTCGGCCGCGACCTTGCCACCGCCGCCAAGCGCTACGAGGAGGCCGCGGAGGCGGGAGAGCAGAATGGCACCGTGTCCCTCGCCAAGATGTTGGCGGAGGGGCGCGGGCTGCCGGCCGATCCGGCCCGGGCCCGGGCGCTGCTGGCACCGCTGGCGGAGGCGGGCAATGCCGAGGCGCGGGCCTGGATGGCGCGGTTCCTGGTCCTCGGGCTCGGCGGGCCGACGGATCTGCCGGGTGCTCTGGCTCTGATCGAGCAGTCCGGCGATGAACCCGCCGCGCAGCATGTCCGCGGCCTGCTGGCCTGGAGCGGCAACGGCGTGGCCCAGGACCGCCCGGGCGGCCTTTCGCTGATCCGCGCGGCGGCGGATGCTGGCGTCGTGCAGGCCCAGGTCGACGCGGCGTCGATCCTTGGCGGGCGCAACGGTGCGGCGGAGTTTCGCGACGACCGCGCGGCGGTCGCCTATCTGGAGCGGGCGGCGGCGAGAGAGCATCCGCGCGCCATGGCGATGCTCGGGCTGCGGCTGACCGAGGGCAGCGGCATCGCGCGCGACGTGGGTCGCGGTCTTGCCTTGCTGGACAAGGCGGCCGCCGCGGGTGTCGCTTCGGCCGGTGAGGCGGCGGATCTGGTGCGCCAGCGGCAGGAACGGGCGCGGCGGCTGGCGGAGCTGGACGCCGAGCGCTGCGCCTTGCAGATCGCGCTCTGCAATCGTGGCTGCACCGAGGGCGCGGATGGCCGGTTGATCTACAACACCCGCGACGGGCAATTCTGGTTCCGTTCGGACGGACGGCTGGTCCCCGAGGACGAAGCGCCGGATTACGGGTGCCCGCAATGAGGCTGGGGGCCTTGATCGCGGCGGTGCTTTTCGCCGTTGCCGTACCGGGACAGGCCGCGGCGGTGGACCGTGCGACGCTCGAGGTCTGCAACCGCGATCCGCGTCCGTTTCGGATCGCCGTGATTTCGCGGGAGTTCCTCTTCCTGCAACACCGCTGGGAGAGCGTCGGCTGGTTCGAGGTTCCGGCCGGACGCTGTCAGAGATGGAACCGGACCGGAGGGGCCCTGTTCATATTGTCGGTCACCGCGGATGAGGAGGAGGGGCGGCGTATTCTCGACTACGGTGTGGATGACATTCCGAGTCGGTTCTGGCGCAGCGCCTCCTACGCGACCGAGGAATTCTTCTGCGTCAGCGATGACCCCTTCGAGCGGCGCGCGACCAGCGACACCGCGCTGAAGACCTGCCGGAGCGACGAATATCTTCAGTTGTTCAATCAGTTGATCTGGGTGAGCGCGAACACGACCTACACGCTGACGCTGGAGTGAGGTCTCGATGGGGCCCGGCGTGCCGCCGATTGTGAGGCCGACGCGGGAGGGCTGCGATGCGGAGATGCCGTCTGGCCGCCGCCGGCACAGAGGCCCTCAGAACGGCACCGGGACTTTCTTCTTCGCGCATTTGCGCTGATAGGCCTTGGCCCAGTGGCCGTATTTGCCCAGCGCGTCCTGTTGCAGCATCAGCATCTCGACGAAAGCCTGCTTGTGCTCCGGTTTCTTGAGGGCCTTGAAGAGCTTCTTTTGCGGCTTCGTCATCGAGCAGCCGATGCAATGGCCGCCGCGCTTGTACTTGCAGACGTCGATGCAGGGAGAGGGGACCTTCGGCATGCGGGCTCCAGATGCGCTGTCGGGCAAAACCTGTGTACTCAAGCCCCGAATGTCAAAGCCTCAATTGTCGCGGGCGGGCGCGCGGTGGGATGTCGGCTTTGCGAGACGAAGGCGGCCTTCGCTGCAACCGTTCGACCGACCGCTTTGGCACGTGCGGGGTCGGTCCCGGCCCGCCCTAAGATGTTGTGCATGCCGGCGGCAACGCCGATGCTCCGGCTATGGCATCTGAGACAGGTTTCTCTTTCGCATCGTTGACGGGTTCTGCGCGACGGCACATTCGGGTGTTTCAGGTCCACCAGTTTCTCGATCGCTTCGCGATGGGTTTGACGGTCGCGGTTGTCGCGCTGGCTTTGACCGACCGGGGCATGGACCTCCTCCAAATCTCGCTTCTATTCGGGGTCTATTCCGTCACGACAATGACGATGGAACTCCCATTCGGCGGATTGGCGGACAATATAGGGCGCAAGCCTGTCTTTCTGGCAGCCGTCGTCGCGAGCCTCATCTCGCTGGCCCTGTTTCTGTCCACGAGCGATTTCCATGTTCTCGCGCTCTCCTTCGCATTCATAGGCTTCGGGCGCGCGCTCAGGTCAGGCACGCTCGATGCCTGGTTCGTTGAAACCTTCAAAGCTGCGGCACCAAACGTGGACGTACAGCCCGCCCTGGCAAGAGCGCAGTGGGCCAATGCGATGGGTTTGGCTGTTGGAGCCGTTCTGGGAGGTCTTCTTCCCGATGTCTTCGGCCCGGCGGCGGAGGCGCTCGGGGTCAGTATCTATGATGTTTCCTACGCGGCGAGCTTTGCGGTGATGATCGGCGTGTTCGCCTACACCCTGTTTGTCATCATAGAGAAGCCGCGTCCGCTGAACGCGCAAGCTCTAAAACAGGGGTTCACCACAGTCCCGTTGGTGATCAAAGACGCCGGCCTCCTCGCCCTGAGACGTCCCGAGTTGTCAGTGCTCTTGGCTGCGCTGGCGTTGTTCCTCATGGCGACCAACCCGGTCGAGGTGATCTGGCCGACCCATGCAAAACCGATGCTGGAGGACGGCACTGCAAACACCATCATCGGTGTCCTGACCGCGACTTATTTCTTCTCAATCGCATTCGGCGCGTGGCTGTCTCCGCGCATCAGTCGGATTTTCAAACGACGGCACGCAAAGACGCTTGCGGCGAGTTTTACCTGCCTCGCGGGCATTCAGATCGCATTAGCACTACAAGGCAGCATCGTCGGCTTCGTGACGGTCTTCATCCTGTATTCTGTTGTCCTTGGTATCTCGGAAACGCCAGCCAGCTCTATTCTTCATCGATGCGTGGAAGACCGGCAGCGATCCACGATGCTGTCTCTGAGGTCGCTGATGCAGCAACTCGGGGGCGCATTGGGTCTGATTCTGGCGGGCGCCATCGCCGATGTCTACTCCACACCTGTCGCGTGGATTGTCGGCGCGGTGTTTCTTTTCATTGCTGTGATACTGTCCTTGGTTCTGGTGAAACAACTGACCGTAGAAAGCCGATAGCTGACTTTCGTGCGCCGCGCAGCATCGGTCAAACTGGGCTCTGTGGGCGGCATTCAGTGGCCGTGCGGTGGTCCGTTGCCCAGGCGGAGATCTTGGTCGATGCCGGGTCTCAGGTCACCCCTCGCGCCACGCCCCGGGTCCGAGCCCGTCCAATGTCCACGCTCCGACCCGCCAGCGCACGAGCCGGAGCGTCGGAAAGCCGAGCGCCGCCGTCATCCGGCGCACCTGACGGTTGCGGCCTTCGGTCAGGGTCACCTCGATCCAGCGATCCGGCACCGTCTTGCGGGCCCGCACCGGGGGGTCGCGGGGCCAGAGGTCGGGCGGAGCGATCAGCCGGGCCGTCGCGGGCCGGGTCGGGCCGTCCTTGAGCGTCAGCCCCTGCCGCAAAGGCTCCAGATCGGCCTCCTGCGGCGCGCCCTCGACCTGCGCCAGATAGGTCTTCTCCATCCGCCGTTTCGGGTCCGCGATCCGCGCCTGGAGCCGGCCATTGTCGGTCAGCACCAGCAGCCCCTCGCTGTCCCGGTCGAGCCGGCCCGCCGGGTAGACCCCGGGCAGGTCGATGAAATCCGAGAGGGTGGGGCGGGGCGAGGGGCTCTTGGTGTCGGTGAACTGCGACAGCACCCCGAACGGCTTGTTGAAGAGGATCAGGCGGGTCACCCCCGGCGCACCTCCGCGCCGCGTTCCTCGGGCTCGTCGTCCACCATCTCCGCCGGAAATCCGGGCGCGCGGATGTCGAGGCCGGTGGGCGCCTCATAGCGACGGATGATCTCGTCGGACTGGGCGCGGGCGCCGAAGGCCGCCTCGGCCTGCCGGAACGTCTCCACCAGAAGCGGCGACAGCGTCAGATCGAGGCCATGGGCCTCGGCCAGGGCCTGGAAGAGCCCGATATCCTTGTTCACCAGATCGAGGGTGAAGCCGATATCGCGGGAGCCGTTCAGGATCACCTGGCTCTCGGTCTCGTGGACGAAGGAATTGCCTGACGAGATGCGGATCGCCTCGTAGGTGGTGGCCAGATCGTGGCCCGCGGCGGCCATGGTCGTGAGCGCCTCGCAGAGGCTGAGCAGGTTCGCGGTGGCGAGGTAGTTCGTCATCACCTTCAGCTCCGAGGCGCTGCCGAGCGCCCCGGTATGGAGGACGCGGCGGCCGAGCAGGGTGAGGACCGGCAGCAGCGCCTCGAAGGTGGCCCGGTCGCAGCCGGCGAAGATCGAGATATTGCCGGTGGCGGCGCGGTGGCAGCCGCCGGAGACCGGGCAATCGGCGGCCTCGGCGCCGGTCTTCACCACACGGGCGCCGAGACGCCGGACCTCCGCCGCGTCGGTCGTCGACATCTCGGCCCAGATCGTGCCGGGGCCGAGCCCGGCGAGCAGGCCGTCCGGCCCCTCCACCACCTCGGCACAGGCGGCGGGCGAGGGCAGGCAGGTGATGACGGTATCGCAGGCCCGGGCCATCGACGCGGGGCTTTCGCTCGCCGTGGCCCCGCCCTCGACAAAGCGGGCCATCGCCCCCGGATCGAGGTCCCGCACCGTCAGATCGATGCCGTTCCTGAGCAGCGTCCCAGCCAGCTTGCCGCCCACATTCCCCAGCCCGATGAACCCGGTCTTCATGGCGTGCCCTCCCGCTTCGCCCCGACCCTGACCGGGATCGGCCTGTGACGCAATCGCCATCGTATGCCATTGTGTGCGGCTAACGCGCTGAGCGGGCGGGAGTTTTTCCGTTTACTCCGCCGGAGTTTCCTCTAGCTTGGCCGCAGACCTTCCAAGGCCCCGCGATGGACCCGATCGACGACCACCCCCTGCGCTACCAGATCGCCAACGAGCTTCATGCCCGCCCGTTCCCTTCGGTCGAGGCGCCGGGGCGGGCGGCCTATCTGGCGCTGAAGCCGGCGCAGAACGCCGCCGGGCGCGACCGTGAGGCGGACCGGGCGCATCTGATCAAGCTCCTCGACCGGTTCGGCGCCGCCCATCCGCAGCCCGGGGCCACGCATTATTTCGGCGAGATCGGCAAGCACCGCCTGAAATGGGAGAGCCATACCGAGTTCGTCACCTTCACAATCTTCGGCGAGGGCGTGGCGGAGCGGCCCTTCGATGCGGGCACGTTCCAGGTCTTTCCCGCCGACTGGCTGGCCGAGGCGCCGGGGACGCGAGTGACCTCGGCCCTGATCCGCATCGAGTCGGGGACGCCGGACGATGAGATTCCCGCGAAGCTGCGCGACTGGTTCGTGCCGGAAAGCGTGGCGCAGAGCCGGGTGATCGACGATCAGCTCGTCGTGGCGGGGGATTTCCGGATCGATCCGGGCGGGCATATGCGCTTTGCCGTCTTCGCGCGGGAGGGGACGGGGGCGCGGCGTGTGGGTCGGGTGGTGCAGCGGCTCTGCGAGATCGAGACCTACAAGGCGATGGCGATGCTGGGGCTTTTTCGCGCCCGTGAGCTGAGCGGGGCGATGGCGCCGCTCGACACCCGCCTGCGGGAACTGGTCGCGGGTATGGCGGGGCCCTTGCAGCAGCCCGAGGAGACGCTGCAGGAGCTTCTGGCGATTTCAGCGGAGGTGGAGAGTCTGGCGGCGCAGGCGTCTTTCCGGCTCAGCGCTACGGGGGCCTATGAGGCGATCGTCAACCAGCGGATCGACGTGCTCCGGGAAGAGCGGTTCGCCGGCGGGCAGACCTTTCGCGAGTTCATGACCCGGCGCTTCGATCCGGCGATGCGGACGGTGAAATCGACGGAGCTGCGGCTGAAGGCGATGTCGGACCGGGCTTTGCGGGCCGCGAATTTGCTTCGGACCAAGGTGGATGTGGCGCGCTCGGCGCAGAACCAGTCGCTCCTGGAGAGCATGGACCGGCGGTCGGATTTGCAGCTCAGGCTGCAACGGACGGTCGAGGGGCTCTCGGTGGTGGCGATCAGCTATTATGCGGTGTCGCTTACGGGGTACCTGATCTATCCGCTGGCCGAGGTCACCGGCCTGAGCCGGGGCGAATTGCTGGCGATCCTGACCGTGCCGGTCGTGCTGCTGGTCTGGACGCTGGTGCGCCGCATCCGCCGGTCGCTGGAATAGGCGGCAAGAGCCGGCTAACCTGCCCGGCTGTCCACCAGGGCCATGTCGTTCTTGACGTGGCGCGCGACGAGTTGACTGACCTGTTTCCCCGTCTTCGGAATGGGGCGCGCCGGAACCGGGCGATAGCCCGCCTCCGCGATCTCGGGGAAAAGTGCTTCGATCTCCGCCCGCGCTTCCGGTGACACGGCCTTCAGCGCCTCCGGCCCGGTAAACAGGCTCTCGGTCGGTGCGCCGTTGGCAAGAACAACTTCGTGCCGGTCAAGCAGGAAATGCCAGTAGGTGACCTCGGTACACCCGGTCAGCTGTTCGATCCCCGGCAGACCGACCAGCTTGATGGCCGGCACCAGAACCTCGTGGCCGCCGAACATGCGGGCGGCGACCTTCGAGCGCAGAAGCAGGCGGTGCTGGGGGCTGACGGTGAGGTCCTGCTCCGGCAGGCCCTCGCCCAGGGCCCCGGCCGCGATCCGGATCGGGCGCAGCTTCGGGTTCCGGGCCAGCGCATCGGCGCCCAGCCGCTTGGACCCGATCCAGCGGATGGTCTGGAAGCCGTTATCCATCGTGAAGACCGCATCACCCACCGAGAGGTCTTCGACCGCAACTTCTCTCCCACAGGTTACGATCCGGGTGCCGGCGGCGAAGCACACGAAGTCGTCGTCGATATAGATATCGCTGGTCGACCACTGGGTGCCGCTGTGGATGAGCCGAAGGTTGGTGACCGGTATGTTGAACCGGACAACCATGAAATCCTGCAGACCGGACCCGTCGCTGGCCAGATCCCCAGCGGCATTGATGCTGCCGTCGTCCTGATTGATGACAGACGGCCAGTCAGAGCGTGGAATAACCGTCGCATCGCCCGAACTGACCATTGTGTTGAGGTTCACATCGACACCGTTGACCCAAACATCTACGGTTTCGCTCCTTGCCGGCGGAGCAAGCGTCGAAAGGCTGCCGATCGAGATTGTGAGGCCGACTGCGCCGCCGCCGGATCCGTCGTTGAAGTTGATGATGTGCGGCTGCCAGGGGAGACGATTTTCAGCCATCGTCACGCCATAGTTGACGATCGACGTTCCATAGACGTGGCTTGAATTCCAGGAGATGGTATTGCCGATGGCGTCGGTAAACGTGCCGCTAGACCCGACGCCGACATCTCTCAAACTCGTCATATCAGAACTCACTCACGACGCTGACCTTGTCATGCGATGCCCCGAACCTACGGGCGCATGAAAGGCGAAAACTGGACACGAACTCGGACAATGATGTGGCAGAATCCGCCGTGAGACAACGCGTTACTGAGGATTGTGGAGCGTGCTTCGTCAATCCGGCGGGTGCGTGCTTGTTGTCTGGTGTCAGGAAACGGTGTCCGATCCGCCGCCCCGGTTCAGTCCGATCTGCCGGAGGATGAAAGCCGGCCCGTCGAGGGTGTGGCCTCTGCAAGGTCGATCAGATCAATCTGGCCGCACCTCTCCCTGATGTCCGGCGCATCAGCACCCGTTTGCCTTGCCGCTGGCCGGTCTCGGCAAATCCGGCTTTGGCCAGCGCCTGGGCCAGCCCTGTATAGCCATCGCTCCGATGATCCTGAGGGTCGCGCTGTCGGTCAGGCGGATCAGGCGGTCGGTGGAGTAGCGAATGGCCTCGCGATGAGGGCCCCGTCCTTCCGGGCACGACGCTTCTCCTCCGCCCGCCCGAATAGCGCCGAAGGCGCCGTGCATCGACAGACCGGTCCGGCGGGCTGGCGATTGGGTTATCGTGAGCGCGGAGTTCGGAGCGGGGGAGGTGCTTGGCTGCCATGAATCGCTGTCGCTCAGAGAGCGGATCGCCATCCCCCGGTCTGTCGATGCCCGGCGCCTGCTCGGTTTCGGCCGGGTGCGGCCCGGGTTAGACGCTCGTGCCAGGTCTAACGTCGAGGAAGGATGCTACTCCGCCGGCACCGCCTGCGGCACCGCGGCCCGCCGATCAAGACGGCCGGCGATCCAGCCGCCGGCCACGATGGAGGCGAGGGCCAGCAGTGCGGCGACCGAGAGCGTCGGCACACCGGCCAGACCGGCGCCGATGGTGCAGCCGCCAGCCAGCACCCCGCCGGCGCCCATCAGCACCGCGCCGGCGCCGTAGCGGCCGGTCTGGGCGGCGGCCTCGAAGCTCTGCCACCGGAACCGGCCGCCGAGCACAGCCGCGAGCAGCGCCCCGGCGAAGGTCCCGCCGATCAGACCCACGCCGAAGCCCGGGGAGATCGAGGTCGAGGCGATGGTCCAGAAGAGCGTGTCGGCCACCGGGGCGGTGAAGGACAGGCTTTCCAGGGCCACCGGGTCGAAATCGTCATAGAAGATGTAACCGGTGCCGGCCCAGCCGAGGGGGACCAGAAGGCCGAGCAGCAGGGCGAGGCCCAGATGCAGCGGGCGGGCGCCGGCGCGGGCGGCGATGACCAGCGCGGCGGCGGCAAGCGCGGCGGTCCAGACCAGCGCACCGCCGGGCAGGGCGGCGAGGCTGGTCATCTCGCCCAGTGGCACCGTGACCCCGCCGAGGGCCACGCGGGCCGGCGCCAGAACACCCACCAGGGTCGCATGGGCGGTGATCGCGAAGACCAGAAGGACGAAGAGCGCGCGCAGGTTGCCGGAGGCGGTCAGCACCGTCAGGCGGGAGACGCAGCCCCGGGTCAGGACCATGCCGATGCCGAACATCAGCCCGCCGAGCACGATGGCCAGGACCGGCAGGTCGGCGGCGAAGAACCGGTGGGCGTCGAAGCTGACGAGGCCGGTGGCGACAATGGCCTGGGTGCCGATCAGGGCGGCGGCCAGGGCGGCAAGCCAGACACCGAGGGCCGGGCCGCGTTCGGCGGCCTCGCCGGCGACGGCGCGGCGCAGGCAGAGCTTGGTGATCTCGGCCAGGGCGCCGAAGGCGAGCCCGAGGGCGAGGCCGAACCAGAGCACGGCCTGAGGGGCGGTGAGGGTCTCGAAACCGAAGGACTCGAACATGGTGGGGCTCCCGGTCAGCAGGTCTGGGCATCTGGGCCGAGGAGGAGGGAAAATCAATCTCCGGCACCGGCATCTCATACGGCGGCGCCGGAACGCATGTTCCGGCGGGCGCGGCGATCCGGAACGGATGTTCCGAACCGCCGCGCCGCGCACAGCGCCCGTTCGGCCCGATCCGGGCCGGCTGGGCGCCGGTCCTTATTTCGGCGGCTCCGAGCGCATCAGGGCCCGGGCCTTGCCGCGGGCGGCGACGGTCTCAAAGCCCGCCCGCTCCAAGGGGCCCGGCAGACCGACATAGCCATCGGACCATTGCAGCGCCCGGCCGGAGGTCAGCGGCGCGGCCTCGACGGCGGTCGCCCCGTGCTCGGCGGCGAAGGTACAGGCGGCGCGGGCAAGGGCCTCCATCAGGCCCTGCCGGCGGTGGCTCTTGGCGGTGAAGAAGCAGGTGAGAACCCAGACCTTGTCGAGATCAGCGCCCGGCTCGGGTTTGCCCGTGCGCCCGGCATTGAACCGCGGCACGGCACTGCGGGGCGTGACCTGGACCCAGCCCACCGGTTGGTCCTCGTCATAGGCGAGAAGCCCGGGGGCAATCGCCTTGCTCGCAAGCGCCTTGAAATCGGCGCGCCGGCTGGCCTTGGTGGTCTCGCGCCAGGCATTCCCGGCGATCCGCCACCACATGCACCAGCAGTTCCGGGTCGCCGAGGCGCTCTCGAACAGCGCCTCCAGATCGGCCCAGCGCGACGCATCGGCGGGATGGACCCTGACGCTCACTGCCCCCGGATGCGCGGGTCGAGGGCGTCGCGCAGCCCGTCGCCCATGTAGTTCACGCTGAGCACGGTGAGCGAGATCGCAAGGCCGGGCCAGATCACCCGTTCGGGATGCTGCTGCATGAAGTCGCGTCCATCGTTCAGCAGCCGCCCCCAGGTCGGATAGTCCGGCGGGAAGCCGAGGCCGAGGAAGCTGAGCGCGCTTTCGGTGATGATCGCCACGGCGATGCCGAGGGTGGCCGAGACCATGATCGGCGACATCACATTGGGCAGGATATGGCGCAGGATCAGCTTTGCCGGCCGGGTCCCGATGGAGCGGGCGGCAAGAACGAACTCCCGTTCCTTGAGCGCCAGCACATCGCCGCGCACGACCCGTGCGGTGGGCATCCAACTGGTGATCCCTATGGCCACCACGACGAGGATGAAGGTCCCCTGTTCCGGCCCGAAGGTGGCGGCGAGGGGCTGACGGAACAGCATCACCATGACAAGCAGCAGCGGCAGCAGCGGCAGGGCGAGAAAGAGATCGGTCAGTCGCATCAGCACGCCGTCCAGCGCCCGGAAATAGCCTGAGGTGATGCCGACAAGCGTGCCGAGCAGGATGGCGAGGGCCATCGCGGTCAACCCGACCGAGATCGAGACCTGCCCGCCCGCCAGCATCCGCGCCAGCATGTCCCGGCCGAGCTGGTCGGTGCCGAAGGGATGCGCCCAGCTCGGGCCCTGGTTGCGGACCCGCACATTGATGAATTCGGGATCGATACGCCAGACGTAAGGTCCGAGGAACACCGCCAAGATGATGAAGAGAAAGAACGCCGCCCCGATCATCGCGCCCCGGTGGCTGCGGAACTGGTCCCAGACGTCCCACCATTGGTTGCGCACCGGCGGCAGGTTCTGAAGCTCCGCGGCCTGGGCATCGGCGGCGGCGGCCGCGGCGCTCGGCGGGGTGGTGGCCGGGTCAGTCATAGCGGATCCTCGGGTCCAGCACGCCATAGAGGATATCGGCGATCAGGTTGAAGAGCACGATCAGCACCGCGAAGATGAAGGTGATGGTCTGTACCGTGGGCCAGTCGGACGCCTGGATCGAGGTGATCAGGTACTGGCCGATCCCGTTCACTCCGAAGACCTGCTCGGTGATGATCGCGCCGCCGAAGATCGACGGTACCCCGAGCGCGATGATGGTGACGACCGGGATCATCGAGTTGCGCAGGACATGGACCATGACGACGACGCTTTCGGAGAGCCCCTTGGCCCGGGCGGTGCGCACGTAATCCTGGCTCAGGTTGTCGAGCATCGAGGCGCGCATGAACCGGCTGATCTGCGCCGTGGTCTGCAAGGCCAGCACCATCACCGGCGCGATCATCTGATTGACCTGGGTCTTGAAGCTCTCCCAGTCCACGACCTCAAGCAGGGTGTCGTATTTCGACGGGATCCACCAGAAACTGTCCTGAGGCACCATCACCGAGAAGACCACGATCACGAGGACGCCGGAAAAGAACGGCGGGATCGAATAGCCGACCATGGAGATCAGCGTACCGGCCTGGTCGAAGACGGAATATTGCCGGTAGGCGGAGATGATGCCGATCGGCAGGGCGATCAGCACGCCGACGACATAGGCCAACCCCACGACCCAGAGCGTCTGCGGCAGCCGCTCGCCGATCGTGTCGAAGACCGGCGCCCGGGACTGCCAGCTGAGCAGCCGCGCGCCCTCCGGGTCGATGGCCTCCCAGCCGGTCCAGACGGCGAAGTAATGCACCGGCTCGATCCACAGCATCTGACGCAGCCAGAGCAGGTAACGGACATGGACCGGCTCGCCGAGGCCGAGGGATATTCGGATCTGCTCGCGCACTTCCGGCGGGATCGTCAGCGGCAGTTGCGCCGTGGGATCGCCCGGGGCGAGGTCGAGCAGCAGGAAGATGATCAGTGAGATGAAGATCAGCGTCGGAATCGCCATCAGCAGCCGTCTGATCGTGTAGGTCAGCATCGCCGGTCATGTCCTTGGGAAAGCGGGGTGGGGCGGGCCGCTCCGTCGGGCCCGCCCCGGTCGGCAGGCGTCACTGGGCGACGCGATACCAGTCCTTGATGTTCCAGAGCTCGGTGTCCCAGTCGGAGATCAGAACGCCGCCCAGGCTGTTGGCATGGGCCGAGACGCCGCCGCGGTGGATCAGCGGGATGATCGAGTAGCTCTGCATGATCATGTCGTTCATCCGCTTGGCGATGTCGGCCCGGGCCTCGATGCCGGCGGTGGTGGCGAACTCGTCGACGAGTGCGTCATACTCGGCGGTGCAGAACCGCTGAATGTTGGAGCCCTGCCACTGGGTCTCGGGGCTCGGGATCTCGTCGCATTTCCAGTTCGCCATGTAGGCTTCGGGATCCACACCGGCGAAGTTGTTGGTGTACATCTCGATATCGGCATAGAACTTCTGGAACGTGTCCGGGCTCGCCGGATCGCCGCCGAAGAACACGCTGGCGTCGATATTGCGGAGTTCCGCCTCGACCCCGATCTCGCTCCACCACTGCTTCACCAGCGCCTGGGTGTCCTGGCGGACGGCGTTGGTGGATGTCTGGTAGAGGACGACCATCGGGGTGCCTTCGTATTCCCGGATGCCGTCGCCGTCGCTGTCGACGATGCCGGCCCCGTCGAGAAGCGCGATGGCGCCCGCGATGTCCTGGGTCTTGCAGGCATCATTGGCCGTGGAGGCGTAGATTTCCGGGGCCGGCAGCACGTTGCAGGTCACCTGACCGCCCGCGCCGTAGCCGATATCGACCAGAAGCTGCCGGTCGATCGCCATCGACAGAGCCTGACCGACAATCGGGTCGGTGAGGAACGGGTGCGGCCCGGCCTCGGCGGTGGAGCGGGTGTCGCCCAGGGCCGGATCGGGGTTGAACTGGTTGAGGTGCAGACGCTCGACCGAGGTGCCGAAGGCGGTCACGACGGTGCCGAGGCCGCGGGCCTCCATGTCGGAGAGGACCGTGGGGTCGATCTGCAGGTTCCAGGCATAGTCGAACTCGCCGGTCTCCAGCACCGAACGCGCCGCCGCGGCCGCATCGCCGCCGCCCTTGAAGAGCACGGTGGAGAAGGCAGGCTTGCCGGCCTCGCGGAAGTTTTCGTTGGCCTCGAACTGGATCACGTCATTGGCGCGGAACTCGGTCACCACGAAAGGACCGGTGCCGATGGGGCCGAAATTCGCGTCGACGCAGGTCGGCGCGGCGGCGCCCAGGCAATCGGCGAATTGCGCGGCCTGGAGGATCGGGCTCTCGGAGCCGACGAGCGCCGTGTAGGGGAACGGCTTCGGCGCGTCGAAGTTGATCTGCACGGTCCGGTCATCGACCGCCACCACGCTCTCCACCCCGTCGAAATAGCTGGCCTGGGCGCAGCCGCCGCCCTCGGCGGTGCAGTACTGCCAGGTGAAGACCGCGTCATTGGCGGTGAGCGCCGTGCCATCCGACCACATCACGCCTTCCTTCAGCGTCCAGGTGATCGACGTCAGGTCCTCGGCCACGCCGCCATTCTCGACGGTCGGGATGCTCTCCGCGAGCCAGGGGGTGATCTCGCCGGTGTTGGAGAAGCGCGCGAGGCTCTCCAGGACGAGGCTGGCGCTTTCCACCTCCTTGGTGCCGCCCGAGAGATACGGGTTCAGCGTCGACGGCGCCTGCCAGTAGATGATGCTGAGCTGGCCGTCTCGGCCGCGCTCGCCCTCATGGTGATCGGCCGCGACGGCGGTCGAAAACACCGTCAGGGCCGTCGCGCAGAGAAGTAGCGACTTGGTTTTCATTGGTGAACTCCCTGTTCATTCGATTCCGATAGGCCCGCCCGGCACGACCGGACCGCCCCTGGCCCCAATTGTTGTTGCGCTGCGGGCGCTGCGACAGGATTTCCGTGAGTTCCCCCCATCGCCGAGGCCGTTTAACCCCCGCAATTGCATCATCTGAGGCCGGTTCTGCCTAAAACGCAAGCACTGCGTGAGTCTTGGCCCGGCCATAGCGGGTCTCCCCGGTTTGACGGGCGCGGCAGTGCCGACTAGCGTCGAGCGGTGCGCGTCCCGCGCGCTCCGGCCTCGCTCCGGCCTCGATCCGGCCTCGATCCGAAAGGGACCCATCGCCCCGTGCTCGACCAGACCTCCCCCAAGCCGCTCGCCTCGGTCCGCAATCTGCGGGTCGAATTCCAGACCAAGGACGGCACTGTCGTCGGGGTCGAGGATGTCTCTTTCGACGTCAATCCCGGCGAGACGGTCTGCATCGTGGGCGAATCGGGATCGGGCAAATCGGTTTCCTCGCTCTCGCTGATGCGGCTTGTCGAATATGGCGGCGGCACCATCGCCGGCGGTCAGCTCCTCTTCGACCGGCGCGCGGGCGGCGAGGTCGATATCGCCAAGACCGAGCAGTCGCTGATGCGCACGATCCGCGGCAACGAGATCGGGATGATCTTTCAGGAGCCGATGACGGCGCTCAATCCGGTCTTCACCGTCGCCCGGCAGCTCACCGAGGGGCTGCGCCTGCACCGCAAGATGAGCAACGCCGAGGCGCGGGCCCAGGCGCTCGACCTGCTCAAGCAGGTGCGCATCCCCGAGCCCGAGCGCCGGCTCGACCAGTATCCGCACGAGCTTTCCGGCGGCATGCGCCAGCGCGTCGTGATCGCCATGGCTTTGGCCTGCCGGCCGCGACTGCTGATCGCCGACGAACCGACCACCGCGCTCGACGTCACCATCCAGGCCGAAATTCTCGCGCTGATGGACCAGCTCAAGCGTGAGATCGGCACCGCGGTGATGTTCATCACCCATGACATGGCGGTGGTGGCGCAGATGGCCGACCGGGTGGTGGTGATGTATCGCGGCCGCAAGGTCGAGGAGGGGCCGGTCGAACAGATTTTCGAGGCGCCGACCCACGACTACACCAGGGCGCTCCTCGCCGCCGTGCCCAAGCTCGGCGAGATGGAAGGCAAGCCGCTGCCCGAGCCGATGAAGCTCTTCGGCGTCGACGGGCAGGAGATCAAGCCGATCCCCGGCACCGAGGAATGCCTGCTGAAGGTCGACAATCTGACCACGCGGTTCCCGGTTCGCGGCGGGCTCCTGCGCCGCATCCAGGCCAATGTCCACGCCGTGGAGGATATCTCGTTCACCCTGAACCGGGGCCGGACGCTCTCGCTGGTGGGCGAATCGGGGTGCGGCAAGTCCACCGCCGGACGCTCGATCCTGCGGCTGGTGGAGCCGGAATCGGGCCGGATCGACCTCGACGGCACCGATGTCATGGCGCTTGGGACCGAAGGTCTGCGCAAGGCGCGGCGCGACATGCAGATGGTGTTCCAGGACCCGTTCGCCTCGCTCAATCCCCAGGTCCAGCTTGTCGATCAGGTCTCCGAACCCTTGCGCAATTACGGCATCGCCTCGGGATCGGAGCTCAATGACCGGGTTGCACATCTCTTCGACCGGGTGGAACTGCCGCGCAGCTTTCTGCGGCGCTATCCGCACGAGCTCTCCGGCGGCCAGCGCCAGCGCGTCGCCATCGCCCGGGCCCTGGCTCTGAATCCGAAGCTCATCGTTGCCGACGAGGCGGTCTCGGCCCTCGATGTGTCGGTCCAGGCCCAGGTGCTCAACCTGATGATGGAGCTTCAGGCCGAGCTGGGCGTCAGCTACCTCTTCATCTCTCACGACATGGCGGTGGTGGAGCGGGTGAGCCACGATGTCGGCGTGATGTATCTCGGCCGGATCGTGGAGCGCGGGCCCCGCGCCTCGGTCTTCGGCAACCCGCAACATGCCTATACCAAGGCGCTCTTGAGCGCCGTGCCGATCGCCGATCCGCGCCGGCGCAAATCCGCCAAGGACCTGAATTTCAAGCCGATCAGCTCGCCGATCCATGCCCTCGACCATGTGCCGGACGCTTCCGCCTATGACGAGGTGGAGCCGGGCCATTTCGTGCTCAGCATCGATAGCGGGTACTAGGGGTCCCATGCCCGAGACGCTGACGCCACGTGAGTTGCTCGACCGGCTGGTGGCGTTTCCCACCGTCAGCCGGGACAGCAACCTCGATCTGGTCGAGTTCGTGGCCGGGTATCTGCGGTCCTGGGGGATCGAGCCGTCGATCATGCCGAACGAGGACGGCACCAAGGCGGCGCTCTATGCCAGTGTCGGCCCCGATGGGCCGGGCGGCGTCGTGCTCTCTGGCCATACCGATGTGGTCCCGGTGGACGGGCAGGACTGGACGCGCGATCCGTTCACCGTCGCGGAGGAGGGCGGGCGGCTCTACGGGCGCGGCACCTGCGATATGAAGGGCTTTGACGCCCTCGCTCTGGCCGCTTTGCCCCTGGCGCTGGAGCGCGGGGTGAAGCGACCGCTCCAGATCGCGCTGAGCTATGACGAGGAGATCGGCTGCACCGGCGCCCCGCCGCTGATCGACCATATGCAGGCCAGTGGCCTGCCGCGCCCCGAGATGGTGATCGTGGGCGAGCCCTCGAACATGAAGGTGGTCACGGGCCATAAGGGCGGGTTCGGCTTCGACGTGCATGTGCGGGGTTTCGAGGTGCATTCCTCACTGATCGACCGCGGGGTCAGCGCGATCCATTCCGGGGCCGAGCTGATCCATTGGGTCAACGAGACCAACGCCGCCGCCGCGGCCACGCCGCCGGGCCCGGTTGCCGCGCAGTTCGACCCGCCCTGGACCTCGCTCCATGTCGGCCGGATCGAGGGCGGCACGGCCCATAACATCACCGCCAAGGATTGCCGGTTCGCGATGACCTTGCGGATCATTCCGGGCGAGAGCACGGCGGAATGGGAGGCCCGGGCGCGGGCCGAGATGGCGCGGATCGAGGCCGGGATGCAGGCGGTCCGGCCCGAGACCGGGATCGACGCGCCGGTGATGTTCGACGTGCCGGGCCTCGCGCCGGAAGAGG
>JANQRL010000058.1 GCA_028284605.1 Paracoccaceae bacterium
AGACGCCGTTCCTGGCTCATGCCTGCATGGAACCGATGAACTGCACCGCCCTGTTCGAGAACGGCAAGGCGGAGATCTGGATGAGCTCCCAGTCGCCGCTGACCGGCCGCTGGGGCGCCCAGCGCGGCGCCGAGCTGGTCGGTGCGGAGGTGACCGAGCCGGTCACCAACCATGTCACCCTCACCGGCGGCGGCTTCGGCCGGCGCGCCGATCTCGACCTGTCCAAGCAGGCCGTGGCGCTTGCCGCCTCGGTGCCGGGCCGCCCGGTCAAGCTGGTCTGGTCGCGCGAGGAGGACATCCAGCACGACATGTACCGGCCGCCCGCCGTCAGCCGTTTCCGTGCGGCCCTCGACTCGGACGGCCATCCCGAAGCCTGGGACCACCGAGTCGTCACCCAGTCGATCGAGCACTCCTTCGGCGAGCGCAACCTGCCCTGGGGCGGCGGCAACGGGGCCAAGGACCAGCTCTCCATCGAGGGCGCGGCCCACCTCGCCTACGCGATCCCCAAGGCGCGGGTCGACCTGGTCGATTATCCGACGCCGGTGCCGGTCGGCTTCTGGCGCAGCGTAGGGCATTCCAACAACGCCTTCTTCGTCGAGAGCTTCATCGACGAATGCGCCCACGCCGCCGGGACCGACCCGGTCGCCTATCGCCGCCGCCTGCTGGCCGACAGCCCGCGCCACCGCGCGGTGCTGGACCTGCTGGCGGAGAAGGCCGGGTGGGGCGAGCCGCTGCCGGCCGGGCGCGGGCGCGGTGTGGCGCTGCACGAATCCTTCCGCTCGATCGTCGGCGAGGTGGTCGAGGTCACCGTGGCCGAGGACGGCGCGCTGGCCATCGACCGCGTGGTCTGCGTGGTGGATTGCGGCACGGTGATCAATCCCGACACCGTCAAGGCGCAGATGGAAGGCTCGATCCTGTTCGGCCTGACCGCGGCGCTCTATGGCGAGATCACCATCGAGGAGGGCCGTGTCGCGCAATCCAACTTCTACGACTACGACATGCTGCGCATGGCGCAGTCTCCGGCGATCGAGACCCATATCGTGCCGAGCGCGGAGCCCCCTGGCGGCGTCGGCGAACCGGGCCTGCCCCCGGCCATCCCGGCCCTCACCAACGCCATCTTCGCGGCCTCTGGAGAACGGGTCCGGTCGCTGCCGGTGACCAAATCGGCCCTCTGGGTTGCTTAGATTCAACGGCAGGCGGACGTGACCTAAGCCCCCTCACCCTAGCCCTCTCCCACGAGGGGAGAGGGAATCCCAGCCGGTCCAGTTCAGACTCCTCTCCCCTTGCGGGAGAGGAAGGGGCCCGCGGCGGAGCCGTGGGAAGAGCCTGCCCCCGGCTTGATCGGGGGTGAGGGGTCTGACGAAATCCTGCGCATTACATCCGCTGTCGGCTGAGATCATCGTACCGGCTCCAGCCTGCTGCGATAGGTTGCCTCAATGAGTTGCCGCTTCGACGGGCAGGGTCGAAAGGCAGTATTCCTCTTCGTGCAGCCAGCAGCCTTTGCCGCGCTCGTGCGGGTCGCGGCGCAGCGACCTGACCGCCTTGGGGCCGAGCAGGCCCGGGCGACGAAGGGCGGCGACAAGCCTCTCGCCCTGCTCCGCACCGCGGCCGCTGGCGCAGTGGATGATGCCGGTCCGGCCGACGAAGCGGGCGCCGTGGCGATCCCCAAGCCGGGTGACCAGCAGGAATTGTCCCCAGCCCTCCTGGCCGGTGAGCGGCACCAGCAGCCGCCCGCCATCGGCCAGGGAGTCCAGCCAGAGCGGCTCGATCGCGGTCACGCCGGCATTGACGATGATCGCGTCGCATTGGCCGGGGTCATGGGTGCGGCCATCTCCGGCAATGGCTCGGACCTGAGGCCAGCCAGACAGGTTCGCCTGGGCCCGTTCGGCCAAGTGCCCGTCGAACTCCACCGCCTCCACATGCCCGCCCGGACCGACGATTTCCGCCAGGATCGCCGAGTAGTAGCCGGTCCCGGCGCCGATATGGCAGACCCGCTCACCGGAATTCAGATCCAGCCGGTCGTAGAGATAGGCCCACAGGCTGGGCTGTCCGTTGTTCAGGTCCCGCGCCGGATCGATAGCCACCAGGATGTCGTGATAGAGGTGCCGCGGATCGTCGGTCTCCAGCGGCCCGTGATCGAGGCCGCCGGCGAGGATCTGCCAGGGAGGAGGGCCAAGGAAGGCCTCGCGCGGCACCGCCGCGAAAGCGGCGATGACCGCGTCGGACCGCGCCGGCGCCTGGAATCGCAGACCTTCGGCGTACCATTTGCGGGCGGTTTCGAGATCGATCATGGGGAGTGTCCCATCGGGTTTCGCCCAGTCTAGATCAGGCGAAGACGCAGCGCCCCCTTCCGTCGCGAAACCGGCAACCGCATCTTGCGGCGCAAGGCCGCGATCTCCTTCACGATGCCGTCCTTGGGATCGACATAGAGTTCCTGATGGGATTCGTGCAGAGGCCATGGTGTGCCGCCGAAGCCGTGTCCGAGGCGCTTTCCGTCCTTGGCATAGGATACGCGGACGACGATCAGATCCTCGATGTGCTGCAGGACGTGCTGTTTGACGGTGCTGCGCGCGTCGATGGTGGCGCAGATCTCGGAGTAGACCTTCGACCACGGCCGGCCGCGCTGTTTCCTCAGATAACGCCGCAATGGAGCGAGGTTTTCATTCAGCTCCTTGGTACGCCGGTTCTGTTGATCGGCGAAGCGCTTTAGCCCGGCCTTGGTCCGGTCGGGCAATGGGTCGCGGCGCAACTTGACGCGCGGGGCACCTCGGACGCCGCATCGCGGTCTTTCCACGATCACCTTGAACATGTCTTTACGCATCGGACTCCTCCCGAGTGCCTGGGCACTGGCGTTGCCGGCCTCACCCTTCGACAAGCTCAGGATGAGGGTGATTGGGGAACCGACTGTGCCAAACGCACCCTCATCCTGAGCT
>JANQRL010000045.1 GCA_028284605.1 Paracoccaceae bacterium
GTCGCCACGGCCTTTCGAAAGGCCGTCCCGCACCGTCCGCACCCGGTCCACCACGTTCATTCCTCGATCGCCAGTTGACCCGGCAAGTGTGCGGCGCGACGCTCTGCCGGTCAGCCGCCCAATCCCGAAACGAGCGCCCCGTGTCCCCCTCCGCCCCGATCCACTGCCTTGTCCTCGTCTGCCCGGGCTTCAACATGAACGCCACGATGGCCTTTCTCGACCCGTTCCGGGCGGCGAACTATCTCGACGGACAGTCCTATTTCCGCTGGACCCTCGCCTCGGTCGAGGGCGGGACCTGCACCGCCAGCAATGGCGTGACGGTCGAGACCGTCACGCTCAAGACCGCCGTGACGGACCCTGCCGATCTTGTCGTCGTCTCGGCAAGCTGGTCGCCCGAGGACTACGGCACCCCAGCCCTGCTCGGCTTCCTGCGGCAGACCGCGCGCCGCGGCATTACGATTGCCGCGCTCGATACCGGGGCCTTTCTGCTCGCCATGGCGGACCTGCTGACCGGGCGCCGCGCGACGGTGCATTACGAACACATCGACGCCTTCGCAGAGCTCTATCCGGAGATCGACGTGACCGAAGACCTCTTTGTCTTCGACGGACCCTTCGCCACCTGCTGCGGCGGCTCTGCGGCGACGGATTTCGCGCTCACCATGATCCGGGGAATGAAGGGCGATGCGCTCGCCAATGCCGCCGCGCGCTATCTTTTTCACGAGAGCGTCCGGCCCGGGCAGACCGGGCAGAATCCGGGGGCGCTGGAACCGCTCGGCCGGTCCGCGCCGCGGAAGCTGAAGGAGGTCGTCTCCCTGATGGAGCGGCATCTGGAGGACCCCCTTCCGGTCACCGATCTGGCCCGACGTGTGGGCCTGTCGCCCCGGCAGATCGCCCGGCTCTTCCGCGACCATGCGGGGCAGACGCCGACCGGGTATTATCGCGATATCCGGCTCGACCGGGCCCGGGGCCTCGTCACCCAGACCGAATTGCCGATGGCGGAAATCGCGCTCGCCTCCGGCTTTGCCAGCCCGATCCATTTCAGCCGCGCCTACCGGGCCCGGTTCGGCCTGCCGCCCAGCCGCGACCGTCAGGAGGGGCGCATCCCCTTCGAGTTCCGCGCCTGGCCGATGCACCGGCCTGTCCGGGAGTCCTGAAGGCCGGTATAGTTCATTTCATGTCGCTCTGAGTTCATTTCTAAACCCCGACTCATGGCACCCTGTCGCGACTCTGCATCCGGGAGGGACGACATGACGCCATCGCCCGAGGCGCTCCGCGACATCGCCACCGGCTATGATTCGGACCCGGCGAAATCCCTGTCGCTGAAGGCCGATGCCTATACCGAGACCGCCTGGTTCGAGGCCGACCAACGCGCAATCCTCGCCCGGTCCTGGCAATGGGTCTGCCATGTCGAGAAGGTCCGCGAGCCGGGCAGCTACATCGCCGTCGAGATCGCCGGACATCCCGTCGCCGTGGTCCGGGATCGCGACGGGGTGCTGCGCGCCTTCTACAATGTCTGTAAGCACCGCGCCCATGCGCTGCTCACGGGCGAGGGCCAGACGACGCGGATCATGTGCCCCTACCACGCCTGGGTCTACAGGCTCGACGGCCAGCTCGTCCGCGCGCCGGAAACCGAAGGACTGGCGGAGTTCGAGCCGCGCGACATCTGCCTCGATCAGGTCCGGGTCGAGGCGTTCTGCGGCTTCGTCTTCGTCAATCTCGACCCAGACGCCGCGCCGCTCGCCGCCCAGTCGGGCAACCTCGAAACCGAAATCCGCCATTGGGCGCCCGATATCGACCAGCTCACCTTCGGCCACCGGCTGACCTACGATATCCGCTCGAACTGGAAGAACGTCGTCGACAATTTTCTTGAATGCTACCACTGCCCCACGGCGCACAAGGATTTCTGCGACCTCGTGGACATGGACACCTATAAGGTGACCACCCACGGCATCTATTCGAGCCATATGGCCGAGGCCGGAAAGGGCGCGAACACGGCCTATGACGTCTCCAATGCGACGGTACGCACCCATGCGGTCTGGTGGCTCTGGCCCACGACCTGCCTGATGCGCTATCCGGGCCGGTCCTCGATGATCGTGCTGAACGTGATCCCGATGGGCCCGGACCGGACGCTGGAGACCTACGATTTCTTCCTCGAAACGCCAGAGCCCGACGAGATGGAAAGGGACGCGATCCGCTATCTCGACGAGGTGCTTCAGGTCGAGGATATCGGCCTCGTCGAATCCGTCCAGCGCGGCATGGCCACGCCGGCCTTTACCCAGGGGCGGATCGTGAACGACCCCACCGGATCCGGAAAATCCGAACACGCGGTGCATCATTTTCATGGGCTTGTGCTCGATGCTTATGGCAAGCTCAGTGGGTGATCGCCCGCCACCATACCAAACAGATGCAGTACCAGCCGCCCCCCGCGGCGCTTTGAAACCGTCACTCCCGTTTCAAAGGACAGCATCATGACCAGACCCAATATCGTCGTCATCATGGCCGATCAGCTCGCCCCGCACTGGACCGGGGCCTATGGCCATCCCATAGCCAAGACCCCCCATCTCGACGCCCTCGCGGCGCGCGGCATGCGTTTCGACGCGGCCTATTGCAATTCACCGCTCTGTGCGCCGTCGCGCTTCGCCTTCATGTCCGGCCAACTCATCAGCCGGATCGCCGCCTGGGACAATGCCGCGGAGTTTCCCGCCGCGGTGCCGACCTTCGCCCATTACCTGACCGCCCTCGGCTATCGCACCTGCCTCTCCGGCAAGATGCACTTCGTCGGCCCGGACCAGAAGCACGGCTTTCAGGACCGGATCACCACCGACATCTACCCGTCCGACTTCGCCTGGACCCCGGATTGGGAGGCCCCGGACGAGCGGATCGACAAGTGGTATCACAACATGCAGACGGTCAAGGAAAGCGGTGTCGCCGAGGCCACCTACCAGATCGATTATGACGACGAGGTGGGATTTGCCGCCCGCCGCTGGCTCTTCGACCGGGCCCGGGATCGGGCGGCGGGAGAGAGATCGCCCTATCTGCTGGTCGCGAGTTTCATCCACCCGCACGATCCTTACGTCGCCCGGCCGGAATGGTGGGAGCTTTATTCCGACGACGAAATCGACATGCCGGCCTATGTGCCGCCGCTCGAAGAGGTCGACCCCTTCTCGCGCCGGGTGATGGACGGAATTGAGGCGTCTTTCGTGCCGTTGAGCGCGGAAGAGGTGCGCCGGGCGCGGCGGGCCTATCTGGCCAATGTCAGCTATTTCGATTCGAAGATCGGAGAGATCTTGCGGACCCTGGAAGAGACCGGCGATCTGGCGAACACGATTGTCATCGTGACCGCCGATCACGGCGATATGCTGGGCGAGCGCGGGCTCTGGTATAAGATGAACTTCTTCGAGCATTCCGCCCGGGTGCCGCTCGTCATGGCCGGGCCCGGGGTGGCGCAGGGGAGCGCGCCGACTGCCTGTTCGCTGATCGATCTCCTGCCCAGCTTCCTGGAGATCGCGGGAGGCAGCGAAGACCAGGTCGGCGCGCCCATCGACGGGCGGTCGCTGATGCCGCTGGCGCGGGGCGAGGCCGATGCGGCGGATGTGGCGATTGGCGAGTACTGCGCCGAGATGACCCCCTATCCGGTGCTGATGATCCGGCGCGGGCCGTTGAAATACATCCATTGCGATATCGACCCGCCGCTCCTCTTCGACGTGGTCGCGGACCCCCTTGAGACCCGGAACCTCGCGACCGAACCGGCTTACGCCGAACCGGCCGCCGCCTTCGCCGCGGAGGTCGCGGAGCGATGGGACGGCGCGAAGATGCGCGCCGACATCATCGCGACCCAGAAGGCCCGCCGCGCGCTCCATGCGGCGATGGAGGCCGGAGCGGGGGAGCATTGGGATTACGCGCCGCCCTATGACGCGAGCCAAGTCTATGTCCGCAACCATATGGACTGGACCGTGGCCGCCGCGCG
This sequence comes from Paracoccaceae bacterium, assembly GCA_028284605.1. Lineage (GTDB taxonomy): Bacteria > Pseudomonadota > Alphaproteobacteria > Rhodobacterales > Rhodobacteraceae > JANQRL01. Next base: position 3,968 of record JANQRL010000045.1, read on the forward strand.
CTATCGCTACCCGCCGGTGAAAGAGGGGACGGATGAGGCTTGAGGGCAAGATCGCCTTCGTGACCGGCGGTCGCGGGGGGATCGGGCGCGCTGTCGTCGCCCGGTTCCTCCGCGAGGGCGCCGTGGTCTATGCCGCCGATCTGAGCGAGGCCGGATCGCTCGACCGTCATGACGCGGATGGCAGCCGATTCCTGCGGCTCGATGTGAGCGACGAGGCGGAATGCATCGCGGCCATGGCCCAGGTGAGGGCGGAGAGCGGGCATCTCGACATCCTCGTCAACGCCGCGGGGATCGAGATCGAAAAGACGATCGAGGAGACCAGTCTCGACGAATGGAACCGCTCCTTCGCGGTCAATGTCACCGGCACCTTCCTGACCTCGAAACACGCGCTGCCGCTCCTGCGCGCCGCCGCCGCGGAGGGCCCTTCGGCGAGCATCGTCAATTTCGGCTCCTATGACGGGTTCATCGCCGATCCCGGCCTTGCCTCCTATTGCGCGACCAAAGGCGCGGTCCATGCCCTGACCCGCGCCATGGCCTGCGATCACGGGCCCGAGGGTATCCGGGTGAACGCGATCTGCCCCGGTTACATCGACACGCCGATGCTCCAGAGCTTCTTCACCGGAGAAGGGTCCGGGGCCGGCGGCAAGAGCATCGGCGACCTGCAACAGGCGGTGCGCGATGTGCATCCCCTGCGCAGCTACGGCACGCCCGAGGACATCGCCAACCTTGTCACCTGGCTCGCCTCCGACGAGGCGCGCTACGCCTCGGGCCAGCTTTGGGTGCTCGATGGCGGGCTCTCGGCCCAGGTGCAGCAGATGAAAGTGTAGGAGGACGGTATGGAGGATTATCCAGGCAAAGCTGGGCGGCTCATTCCGGTCTTCACCATCGAGGTGCAGACCCTGCCGGAGGATACCGACCGCATCCTCGACGAGATCCTCAAGGTGCATCCCCTGGGCTACGGCAATTACCGCCGCAACGCCTCGATCACCGCGCCGGGGCGGGAAACCGCGCGGCCCAATCCGAACTCCACCACCACGACCCATGTGGAAGGATTCGAGGCGGGCGCGACCGAGACCTATCCGATGGTCGAAGTGAAGATTTCAGTGGAGCGCGACAAGGCGGTGCTGGCCAAGGTCATGGACGCGATCATCTCGGTCCACCATTACGAGGAACCGGTGATCTTCGTGCGCGAGGATTGGGTCAGCCGGGCGAATTACGACCCCAACTCCGACAACCCGCACCGCTGGTGGAACAACGGGCGCGGCCTGCCCGACCGGCTGGAATAGGCCATGCCCAAATCCGTCATCATCACCTGCGCGCCCACCGGCGGCATCCACACGCCGTCGATGAGCCCGCATCTGCCGGTCACGCCCGCGGAAATCGCCACCGCCTCCATCGAGGCGGCGGAGGCCGGCGCGTCCATCATCCATCTCCACGCCCGTAACCCGGAAACCGGCCAGCCGGATCCGAGGCCCGAGCTCTTCCAGCAATTCATGCCGGTCATCAAACAGGCCAGCGACGCGGTGCTTAATGTCTCCACCGGTGGCGGCCTCGGCATGAGCATGGACGACAGGATGCGCGCGGCCACGGCGACGAGCCCGGAGATGGCCTCGCTCAATATGGGCTCGCTCAACTTCGGCATCTTCCCGATGCTCTGGAAATACACCGAGTTCGCGCACGATTGGGAGCGCCCCTTCCTCGAAATGACCGAGGATTTCATTTTTCCCAACACATTCAAGACGATCCGCTACGCCATCGAGACCCTGGGCAAGGGCCATGGCACGCGGTTCGAATTCGAGTGCTACGATCTCGGCCATCTCTACAACGTCAAATACTTCGTCGATCAGGGGCTGATCGAGCCGCCCTTCTTCATCCAGATGGTGTTCGGCATCCTCGGCGGGGTCGGCGCCGATCTCGACAACCTGATGCATATGCATGGGGTCGCCGACCGGCTCTTCGGGGCGGAGAACTACGAATGGTCGGTGCTGGCGGCGGGGCGGCACCAGATGCCCTTCGCGACGCAGAGCGCGCTTCTGGGCGGCAATCTCCGGGTCGGGCTGGAGGACAGCCTTTTCATCGGCAAGGGCGAGCTGGCCACATCGAACGCCCAGCAGGTGCGCAAGATCAGAGGGATCGTGGAGGCGCTCGGGCTTGAGGTGGCGACACCGGCCGAGGCGCGGGCGCGGCTGGCGCTGAAGGGCGCGGACCGGGTGAATTTCTGAGGGAGGATGCGATGCAGACGAACATGCTGATCGGTGGCGAGATGGTGGCGGGCACGGGCGAGGCCCTGCCGGTGGTCAACCCGGCCACGGGCGAGGAGATCGGGACGGTCACCGAGGCAGGCGCCGAGCAGGTCGAGGCCGCGGTGCGTTCTTCCGAGGAGGCGTTCGAGAGCTTCCGCCTGACACCTCCGGCGGAGCGTGCGGCGCTACTCTTGCAGATCGCGGATGTGATCGAGGCCCATCAGGACGAACTGGCGGAACTGGAGAGCCTCGATGTGGGAAAACCCTGGCCCTCGGCCCGGGACGACGAGTTTCCGCTGACCATCGACACGTTCCGGTTCTTCGCCGGGGCGGCGCGGACCATGACCGGCTCCGCGGCGGGGGAGTATGTCGCCGGGCACACCTCGATGATCCGCCGCGATCCGGTGGGGCCGGTCGCCGCCATCGCGCCGTGGAACTATCCGCTGATGATGGCGGCATGGAAGCTCGCGGCCCCTCTCGCGGCGGGCTGCACGGTGGTTCTGAAACCCTCGGAGATCACGCCGCTCTCGACCCTGCGGCTGGCGGATCTGCTGAAGGACGTGCTGCCGAAGGGGGTGCTGAACGTGATCCATGGGCGGGGCCCGACCATCGGCGACAGCCTGATCAACGCCCCGCAGATGGAGGCGATCACCGTCACCGGCTCCCCGGCCACCGGCATGGCCGCGATGCGCGCTGCGGGCCAGCAGATCAGGCATGTCCATCTGGAGCTGGGCGGCAAGGCCCCCGTCATCGTCTTCGACGACGCCGATCTCGATGCCGTGGCCGAGACCATCCGCTATGGCAGCTTCTTCAATGCCGGGCAGGATTGCGCCCAGCCCTGCCGGGTGATGGTTCAGGGCGGGGTCTACGAGAAACTCGTCGCCGCCGTCGAAGCACAAGTGAAGGAGATCAGGACCGGCGCCCCGAAGGATGACGGAACAGAGATGGGTCCCGTTGTGTCGGAGGCTCAGCGCGCCCGGGTCGCCGCCTTCGTCGACCGCGCCCGGCCCGGTTGCGAGATCGTCACCGGCGGGGCCGAAGGCGCGGGCGGCGGGTTCTTCTACGAGCCCACCGTCGTGGCCAATGTCGACAACGACGCCGAGATCGCCACGGAGGAGGTCTTCGGCCCGGTCGTCACCCTCTCGCGGTTCAGCGAGGCCGATGAGGCGGTGCGGATCGCCAATGCGGGCCGCTACGGCCTCGCCTCCTCGGTCTGGACCCGAGATGTGGGCCGAGCGATGGATATGACCTCGCGCCTCCGCTACGGCTTCACCTGGGTCAACACCCACGGCGTCGGCACGCCGGAGATGCCCTGGGCGGCGATGAAGGGCTCGGGCACCGGCTGCGACATGAGCGTCTATGCGCTCGACGCCTATACCTCGATCCGGCACGTCATGGTGGCCCATTGAAGCGGCTTCTCGGCAAACGCGCTTTCGTCACCGGCGGGCGGCAGGGGATCGGGCGGGCCATCGTCGAGGCGTTCCTGGCCGAGGGCGCAGAGGTTGAGACCTGCGGGCGCGGCGCGGCGCCGGAAGACCTGCCCTGCCCCTGGCACAGCCTCGATGTCAGTGACGGCACGGCGGTCGAAGCGGTGGCCGAGGCTTTCGGCGAGATCGACATCCTCGTGAACAATGCCGGCATCCAGGTCGAGAAGACCGTCATCGAAAGCACCGATGCCGACTGGGACCTCGTCGTCGGCACGAATGCGCGGGGCGTCTTCAATAGCTGCCGGGCCTTCCTGCCCCGGATGCGCCGCGGGGGGTCCATCGTCAATCTGGGCTCCATCTCGGGCCAGCTCGCCGACCCGTCCATGGCGCTCTACTGCGCCTCGAAAGCCTTCGTCCACGCGCTGACCCGCTCCATCGCCGTGGATCACGGGCCGGATATCCGCTGCAACGCGATCTGCCCGGGCTGGATCGAGACGGGCATGCTGGAGGCCGGGTTCGCGCTCGCCAAGGACCCCGCGCGCGCCATGGAGGATGCCCGCGCCCGTCACGCGACCGGCCGGTTCGGCCGGCCGGAGGATATCGCCGCCATGGCCGTCTTTCTCGCCTCCGACGAGGCCGCCTTCGCCACCGGCCAGCTCTTCACAATCGATGGCGGCCTGACCGCCGCCTCGCCGCTCAATCCGGGGCTCTTCTGATGCGTGAGAGCTCCCATACGGCGGTTCTCGGCGCCGGTGTGATCGGCGCGAGTTGGGCCGCGCTCTTCCTCGCCTCGGGCCGCTCCGTCGCCGTCTACGATCCGAACCCGGAGGCGGAGCGTCTGGTGCGGGACTATGTGGAGACGGCCTGGCCGACCATGACGGAGCTGGGCCTGACCGCGCGCGGCACGCCGGACGCGGTGAGTTTTCACGCCAATGCCGCGGAGGCGGTCGACGGCGCCGGGTTCATCCAGGAAAGCGTGCCGGAACGGCTGCCGATCAAACACGCGCTCTATGCCGGGATCGAAGGCGCGATGGCCCCGGGTGCCGTGCTGGCCTCCTCCGCCTCGGGGCTCACGCTGAGCCAGATGCAGGGCGGTTGGGGGGACCCGTCCCGGATGATCCTCGGTCATCCCTTCAACCCGCCGCATCTGATCCCGCTCGTGGAGGTCGTCGCCAACGAGCGCACCGCGCCGGGCGTGCTGGAGCGGGCCGAGGCGTTCTACGCCGATATCGGCAAGGTCACGATCCGGCTCGAGAAGGAGGTGCCGGGCCATGTCGCCAACCGCCTGCAAGCGGCGGTCTGGCGCGAGGCCATTCATCTGGTGATGGAGGGCGTGGCGAGCGTCGGCGACGTGGACAAGGCGGTCTGGGCCGGCCCCGGCCTGCGCTGGGCCGCGATGGGACCCACGGCGCTCTTCAATCTCGGCGCCGGGCCGGGGGGCCTGCGGGCCTTCTGCGACCATTTCAGCGACACGTTCAACGGCTGGTGGGACGATCTCGGGGCCCCCAGCCTGACGCCGGAGGTCGCCGAGACCCTGATCGCGGGGATCGACGCGGCCAATGGCGGCCGGTCGCAGGCCGAGCTGGCGGCGGAACGCGATGCGCTTCTGACCGCGATCCGGAAGGCGACCGGACCGATAAGGTAGCGTTCCGGGTCGGCCTCCGGGCGGAAGGCGCGTCGACGCGCCTTAAGGAAGCGCCGTCGACGGCGCTTGGGAACGCGATCGCGCGATCGCGTCCTTACGGCCCGTCGACGGGCCGTCCCCCTCACCGCATGTAGTCCATCACCAGCACCCTCGTGCTCTCCGGCAGGCTCTCCTTCGTCACCTCCGCGTCGTAGCCGAACGCGAAATCCACCTGCTCGTCGTGGAAGTTCGCCAGGAATCCCTCGACCCAGTGCGACCGGCGCGGCTTGTAGGTCAGCGTCCGAAAATGCATCGGGATGACAATCTTCGGTTTCTGGATATGGATCATCTCCATCAGGTCCGGCAGCTTGATCGTCAGCCCGCCGCCGGTGAGCGCGAGCAGCACGTCCACATCCTCATAAAACGCCAACTGCTCGTCGGTGAGCCGGTTGCCGACATCGCCCATATGGGCGATGCGGATGCCGTCGAGGGTGAAACGATACATGGCGTTCTGGCCCGGGATCTCGTGATCCGGATGATGCTCCCACTCCATCGCCTCCATCGCGGTGATTTCGAGCCCCGCGATCTCCCCCTTGCCGCCGGTCTTCAGGAGGTCGAGCGCGTTCAGAACCTGCGGCGTGCCGGGCACCAGATCGGCGCGGCAATGGCCGTCATCGTCGTCGCTCGACGTGATGACCAGGTCCGCGGTTTCCGGGATCGGCGCGTAGCCGACCAGGTCCGGCAGATAGGGGTCGGTGATGATCGAGGGGCCGTCCTTGGGAAAGAGGCCAAAGGCGGCATGTCCGTACCATCTGATCTTCATGGCAGTGTCCTTGCTGAGTTCGGGTTGGGTGTCCGGGGCCGTCGGTCACGGCACCCCGACGCGCGCGGCGTCGAGGGCCGCGAGGTCGGCCTTGGTGTCGATATCGGTGAGCGTGCCGGCGGGGGCGGCGATAAGGGCCTCTTCGGGTAGGCGGTCGAGGAGCGCACGGGCGCCGCGATCGCCTGTGAGCGCCCGAAGCTCGGCGAAGAGCGGCCTCGGGAAGCAGGCAGGCGGCATGGCGCGGGTCCCGTCGGTGGCTGCCGCGGCGCGGGTTTCGGTGCAGCGCTCCGCAATGGCGCGCAGCAGATCCGGTGTCACCAGGGGCATGTCACCGAGCGCCACGAGCACCCGGTCCGCGCCCCGATCCTCCGCATAGGCGGTCCCGGCGCGTAGGCTGGCGGATTGGTCGTCCTGCTCCGGCCGGATCGACTCGAATTCGTCGAGCAGCGCCGCGACCTCCGTATCGCGGGTCGCGGCAATCAGCAGATCGCAGCCCGCCGCCCGCAGCGCCTCGGCCGCATGGGCAACCAAAGGCCGGCCCCGAAGCGGCGCGCGGAGCTTGTCGGCAGACCCGAACCGCGCCGATTGCCCGGCGGCGAGGAGTAGGCCGGCGCGGATCATGGGGTCTTCGCCATCGCCAGCACCTCGGCCAGCACCGACACCGCGAGGGTCCCCGGGTCCCGCGCCGAGGGGATCAGCCCGACCGGACCGATGAGCCGGGTCCGCGCCGCCTCCGAGACGCCCATCGCCTCAAGCGACAGCATCCGGGCATCCCGCGCGCGCCGGCTGCCCTGGGCGCCGATATAGAAGGCCGGGGTGTCGAGCGCCTCGGCCAGGATCGGCGGCTCCCATTCGTGGTCATGGAAGAAGAGCACCATAGCGGTGCGGTCATCGACCTCCAGATCGCCGGGCAGCGTCGCGCGGACCAGGCCCCTGGTTGGACAGCCCATAGCTGCGGCGTTCGCCCGCGTCTCGTCATCGGGCGACAGAAGCAGGTTCGGATAGCCCGCCGACTGCACGAGGGCGGCGAAGGTGCTCGCCTCCGGCCCCTTGCCGAAGACCAGAAAGCGGATGTCCGGCTCGAACCGGATATCGAGCCGGTTGCCGTGGCGGGCGGTCTCGCCGGTCTCGGCGACATTCATCGCCCCGGTCTCGATATCGATGGAGAGCGTGGCGGCCCGGCGCGCGGCCTTGCGGGCGGCGATCTCGGCCAGGGCCTCCCGGTCAGGGCGCGGCAGAAGGAGAATGTCGAGCCCGCCGCCGCAGGGCAGCTCGATGTCGGGAAAGGGCGAGCCACGGCCATAGCGCAGGACGTGCGGACGGCCGCTCTCAGCAGCCTCTACTGCGTGGAGCGAAATGTCCGCCTCGATACAGCCCGAAGAGAGAGATCCCGCGCGGTCGGTCTCGCCCAGCACCGCCATCATCGCCCCCACGGGCCGGTAGGATGGCCCTTCCACCCCGGCCACCACGGCCAGAACCGCGCCCTCCGGCGCGGCGAGCAGCGCGGCAATCGGATCGCGGGTGCGGCCCAGTGTCTGGCCCGGTCTCTGGCCTGCTATCGGGGTCATCACTGTCATGTTCAACCAAACGCCACCGCTCCGCCAGCGCGAAGCGCGGCCAACCCGTTCAGGGGCTCCGGAAGGATGCCCGGGCCGGACCGGGAGAGATGCCGGCCCAGACATCACCCGGCGGACGGAGCCCGCCGCCGGATTGGTCGGGCCGGCACCGTAGCGCCGGCCCGCATAGTGGCTCAGAAGCTCTCGTGCTCCAGCACCGCGTCACCATCGACATTGCCGACCAGCGCCAGCGCGCCGTCCTGCCATTCGAAGATGCCGAAGAGGCCCGAGACGATGCCGGTATCGGTGTATTCCATCGTCCCGGTCACGCCGTCATAGTTGATCTCGCGCCCGGCGCGGATCGCGGCAAGACCCTCTTCATAGGTGTGCACGACCTCGCCCTCGCCGCCGGTGACCTCGTACATCGCCTGAGTCCAGCTCGCCGTGTTGAGCTCGCCGGTCTTTTCGATGGCCAGCGCCGTCGCGATCATCAGGTCGTAGTACTGGATCGCGTAGGAGTTCGACACGTCGCCGATATCGGCGAACCACTCGGTGCCTTCGGCGAAGGGCTTGTAGACGTCCCAGGCCGGCCCTTCGGCGTGGGAGAACGCGGCCATCACGACCGATTCATGCTGGCCCAGCGCGCTTTCGGTCGCGGTGTCGACGAATTCGGTCTCCTGCCAGTCGCTCGGACCGACGATGAACCAGGATTCGCCCGCCTCGGCGGCGTTCTTGACCAGCGTCCCGCCCACGGTCGGGGACGAGAAGATCACCACCGCCTCAGGCTCCAGCCGGCTGACCCGGGCCACGACGGAGCGGTAGTTGCCCTCGCCGGCCTGGATGTCGAAATTGTCGAGCAGGTTGAGGCCGAGGGAGTCCGCCGTGCTCAGCGCCGCTTCCTTCTGAAGCTGGGCGCCGGCGGTCTCGGTGGCGATGATCACCACGTTCGACTTGCCCGCGGCCTGGGCGTGGAGCAACGCGGCGGTGCCCTGGGCGGTGTCCATCGGCGAGCCGCGGAAAAGCGGCTCTTCAGCGACGCCGCCGATGCTGCCCTCGATCGCGCCGCCATGGACCGACGGCATCAGCGGCAGGCTGTTCTCGGCAATCGTCTCGAGCATGAACTCGCGATAGGACAGGTAGGAATGCGCCGGGTTCAGCAGGATATGCACCCCGTCGCTGTCCACCAGCTTGCGCGCCGCGCGGGCCTCGCCCACGGTTCCGATATCCTGATGCACCGCGCGCAGGGTGCGGCCGAGCGGCGGGTCCTCGTTGATCTTGGCGATGGCCACTTCGGCCACGCCGTCGAAGAACGCCCCCCAAGCGCCGAACTCACCGGTATGGTAAGTCAGATGGCCGACGACGATCTCGTCCTCGGCAAGTGCCGGCGTCGCAAACCCGAGACCGGCCGCGAGCGCGGCGGCGCTCGTCATGGCAACATACGTCCTTTTCATTGGTCTTCTCCTCCGTTGGGTCTTCTCTGTCGTTCAGATGTGATAGGCCTCGGTGATCTCCTCCATCGACAGCGAGGCGGTGTCGCGTAGCAGGTGCATTTCGCCGAGGGAGAGCACCATCACGCGATCTGCGATTTCCAGCGTCTTCACCGCGTTCTGCTCGGCCAGGACGATGGTCACGCCACGCTCGCGGCGGGTGTCGGCGATGCTGGAAAAGAGCGCCTCGACGAAGATCGGCGAGAGCCCCGCCGAGGGTTCGTCGAGCAGAAGGATCGACGGGTCCTGCATCAGCGCGCGCCCGACCGCCAGCATCTGGCCCTCGCCGCCGGAAAGGCTGCCCGCGGCCTGGCCGAGGCGTTCCTTGAGCCGGGGAAAGAGCGCGAAGACCTCTTCGAGCTTCTCCGCCTTGGGCCGGTGTCCGGTGCGCCCGCCGATCGAGAGGTTCTCCATCACCGAGAGGTCGGGGAACACATTGGCCTCCTGCGGCACGTAGGCGACGCCGTGGGCCGGCATGTGATGGGCGGGCTCGGAGGTGATGTCTTCGCCCCGCAGCGAGAGGTCGCCGGATTGCATCGGCAGAAGGCGCGCAAGCGTCTTCAGGAGCGTCGTCTTGCCGGCGCCGTTCGAGCCCAGGACGGCGAAGATCTCGTCCTCGACGGTGAAGCTCAGATCCTTGAGCACCGCCATCTCACCATAGCCGGATTGCAGGTTGCGGGCCTCGAGCATTCTCAGACCCCCATGTACTTTTCGGCGACGACGCGGTTCGACTTCACCTCGTCGGGCTCGCCCTCGAAGAGGATGCTGCCTTCAGAGAGGAAGTGAACGTAGTCGCAGTATTCCCAGATCAGCGGCAGGTCGTGTTCGACCACCACCACGCGCATTTCGCCGGCGGCAACCTTGGCGCGGACCATGTCCATGACGATCCGGGTGATGTCGTCGGGCAGGCCGGCGGTGGGCTCGTCCATCAAAAGGAGCCGGGGCCGGGCGATCAGGCAGCGCAGGATGTCGACGAGCTTCTTCTCGCCGCCGGAGCGGGCATGGCCGTTGCGGTCGCTGAACGGGAAGGCTTCGAGATAGGTGGCGACCTGGTCTTCGATCTCGTCGGTGTCGCGCTTGCCGCCGAAGATGCTGCCGATCCCTTCGTCCGAGGGGGCCGTGGCCGCCAGCCGCAGGGAATCGCGGATCGTCAGGCTGTCGAAGCCCTGGATGCGCTGATTGGTCTTGATCAGCCCGATCCGCGCCACCTCGTGGGACCGGAGCGGGTTGAGCGCAGTGCTGCCCTTGTCGGTGTCGAGCTTGATCGTCCCGCTCGTGGGCGCGATGCGGCGGGTCAGGAGGCCCATCAGTGTGCTCTTGCCGGCGCCATTGGGCCCGATCAGCCCCTCCACGCCCTTGGCGCCGAAGGTCACCTTCTCGATATTGACGACCTCGTGCTGGTGATAGCTCTTGGTCAGGGTTTCGGCGTGGAGCTGCATGGCTCAGCTCTCCTTCGGCGCCGGTTCGGGCGCCGGGCGCGGGGTGTCGCGGCCGGAGCGGGTATGGGGGCCGTCCTCGCCAAGCAGGCCCGCGGGGCGGAACATGATGATCCCGACGAGCAGGAGCCCGTAGCAGAAGAGCTTGAAGTTCGGCAGCAGGATCGCCTGTTCGGTGGGCACCGGGGCATAGGTCTCGATCAGGATGTCGAAGAGGCCGAAGGTCAGGAACACGCCGATTATGGCGCCGAAATTGTGGCCCTTGCCGCCGAGCACCAGGGCGATCCAGACCGCGAAGGTGAGCGAGGGCGCGAGGTGGTAGGGGACCAGGAACTGGTGCAGCGGTGCCGAGAGCCCGCCCAGCACGCCCATCAGCCCGCAGGTGACGACGAAGATCATGCGCTTGGTCGCGGCGGTATCCTTGCCGAGGCTCGCGGCCAGTTCCTCGTTGTCGCGGATCGCGATCAGGACCCGGCCGAGGCGCGAGTCGCGCAGCCTGGCGGAAACCCAGATCAGCGCCGCGACCACCGCGATCAGGATGCCGCCATAGACGACGTTGCGTTCCGAGAAATCGCCGAACGGATAGCCGATTGTGCCGAGGCCGATCACGCCGCCAGTGAGCTGCTTCTCCGATATCACGAGGAGCGCCACGATGGTGGCGAAGGCCAGTGTCGCGGCAAGGATCGCCTGCCCGCTCTTTTGCAGGATCAGCCGGGCCAGCACATAGGCCGCGCCGGCCGCAATCAGCGCGGCGATGGCGATGGCCGGCACCAGCGGCACATCGTAGTTCACGTAGAGAACCCCGGTGCCGTAGAGCCCGAGCCCCCAGAACCCGACGACGCCGAAATTCGGGATGCCGGCGAGGCCGAACTGGATGTGCAGGAGCTGCGCCAGCCCGATATAGATCAGCATCAGCGAGAACGAGAAGATCAGGTAATCCATCAGGCCGTCCTCGCGCCGCGATAGGTGAGCACCCCGATGAACGCGAGAAGCAGCGCCACCTCGGCGTAGAGCGGCTTGGTCACGAGGGTGATGAAGGCGGTCAGGATGCCGGCGACGACCGAGGCGACGAGCGCCCCGCGCACCGACCCGATCCCGGCCACGATGGTCACCAGCATGGTGATCAGGATCACGTTCCAGCCCATATAGGGCGTCACCTGGGTGAAGACGCCGGAGAAGACGCCCGAAAGCCCGCCCGCGCAGCCGGCGATGAACCAGATCGCCACCGAGGTCCGGTGCGGGTCGATCCCGCTGGCCATGGCCAGTTCCTGGTTGTTGGCGAGCCCGCGCATCTGCTCACCCAGACCGGTATTGTAGATCATCCAGTAGAGCAGCCCGGCGACGAGGAAGACGAGGACCAGCGCGGCGAGTTGCAGGTTCGTGGCGCCGAGGCCGAGGAAGGTCATGTAGCGGATCGGCGGCTCGTTCAGGAACAGGTTCTCGGTGCCGACGACGAGCACGAGACCGTAGCGCAAAAGGAACGAGACCCCGACGGAGAGGATGATCATCTCGGTCGGCCCGACGCCACGATTGAGGGCCGGGCGGAAGATGGCCAGGTAGACCGCCACGCTCATCACGCCCGACAGCAGCATCGACGGGCCGATCGCGGCGTAGAAATTGGCGCCCAGGACCACATTGAACAGGATCGCGAAATAGGCGCCATAGGTGACGCTCTCCGCATAGGCGATGTTCATGAAGCCGTTCAGGTAATAGATCAGCGTGAAGCCCATCGCCGCGAGGATCAGCGGCGAGGCTTGCAGGAGGCCGATGAAGACGGAGTCCAGAAGCAGGCTCATAGGCGCTCCTCTCCGGCTGGCGTGGATCGGGTCATCGCGTCACACCTCCACCTTGGCCGCGAGCGCCCGGGCGGCCGCGGCGATGTCGTCGGGGCCCGGCACGATTTCTTTCTGAAGCGTCGCGGCGGCGGGCATGCGGATGTCGGGGGTGGTGACCCGGCGGATCTTAAGCGGGATCGTGTCGCCGCAGAGCTCTTGCAGCCGCAGGGCGATCTCCCCGGCGAAGCCGCCGGTGCGCACCGCCTCGTGGGCAATGACGACGCGCCCGCCGGTGGCCTCGGCGGCGGCTTCTAGTGCCGCTTCGT